>JBEKIE010000033.1:0-55091 GCA_050011915.1 Occallatibacter sp. | reverse complement strand
GGCGTGCGGTCTCCTGCGAATGCGAGAGACCGCACGCCCATTTACATTAGGGAAGAGGATTCTTGCCATGCGCCGCCGCACTTTTATCCAGACACTTCCTCTGGCAGCCGCAGCGTCAGCGGTTAGCCTGCAAAGCGAAGCCGCAGGGGCGGGCCAGAGCGGCTCAGGCCCAAGCGCGGCTCCTGACCTTCCCAAATTTCAGCCTGCGAATGCGGAGCGATTCATCCGGCCGGACGTGCATGCGGGCGACCGGCCTTCGGGCGCGAGTTTTTCCACGCGCTCGCCGGCACTGGGACTCTCGGGCGCCGCGGGCACGGCGCATCCGCTGGCCACGCAGACCGCCATCGCGATGTTGAAGCGCGGCGGCTCCGCGGTGGACGCGGCGGTTGCGGCGAATGCGGTGCTGGGATTTGTGGAACCGGTGAGCTCCGGCCTGGGCGGCGACTGCTTTGCGTTTGTCTGGGATCCGAAGGCCGGCAAGCTGATGGGCATGGCGAGCTCCGGCCGCTCTCCCAAGTCGCTCTCGCTGGCCACCGTGCGGGCACATGCGGTCAACGGTCATCTTCCCTCGCTCGGAGCCGTCACGGTTTCCACGCCGGGATGCCTCGATGGATGGTGGACGCTGCACCAGCGCTACGGCAAGCTCAAGTGGGCCGACCTCTTCGAACCCGCGATCCACGCCTGCGAGTTCGGCGATCCCACGCCGCAAATTATCGGCTACTACATCAAGCGCAACATGGCGGCGTTTTTGCGTTCGGGCTCGGGCGTGGAGGAGACAGCCAACGCGGTGAAGACCTACACGCCGGGCGGCGTGGCGCCCAATGAGTACGATGTGCGCCGCAATCCCGATCTGGCGCACACCTATCGCATGATTGCCGAAGGCGGTCGCGACGCTTTTTACAACGGCCCCATCGCGAAAACCATCGGCGCGTACTTCAAACGCATCGGAGGGTGGTTGTCCGCGGAAGACCTGCATGAGCACCACGCCGAGTGGGTGGAACCGCTGGTGACGACGTATCGCGGCGTCGAGGTGTACGCCATGCCCGCTAACACGCAGGGGCTGGCGACACTGCAGATGCTCAATATCATTGAAAATTTTGACATGCGCGGCTACGGGTTTCAGTCCGCGCAGTCGCTGCAGGTGCAGATCGAGGCCAAGCGGCTGGCATACGAGGATCGCGCGCGGTATTACGCCGATCCGCACTTTGCGAAGATTCCCATTGCATGGCTCAACTCCAAGGAGTACGCGCAGGAACGCGCCAAGCTCATTCGGTCGGATAAGATACTGACGCCGGTGCATCCGGGCGAAGCGCCGAGCCACGGCGACACCACGTACTTCACCACGGCCGACAAAGACGGCATGATGGTTTCGATTATTCAATCGAATTTTCGCGGCATGGGATCGGGATTGGTGGCCGATGGACTGGGCTTCATGTTCCAGGACCGCGGGCAACTGTTCTCGTTGCAGGACGGTCATCCCAACATCTACGCGCCGGGCAAGCGCCCGTTCCAGACCATCATTCCAGGCTTTGCCGCGAAGGACGGCAAGCCATGGATGTCGTTTGGCGTGATGGGCGGCGACATGCAGCCGCAGGGCCAGACGCAGATTATTTTGAACCGCGTGGACTACGGGCTGGATGTGCAGGCCGCGGCCGACAGCCCGCGCTGGCATCACGAGGGCTCGTCGCAGTCGATGGGCGAGGACCGCGCGGGGCTGGGGCCGATTGGGTTGCTGCGCCTTGAAGCGGGCGTGCCGGCGGCAACGCGAAAGACGCTGGTGGATCTGGGCTGGCCGATGGGACCAAGCGAAGGCGGCTTCGGACGGTACGAGGGCATCGAAGTGCGCATGGAAGGCGGGCATCGCGTATATGCGGCGGGCAGCGAGATGCGCTGCGACGCCGTGGCGCTGGCGTATTAGTTCGCCGCGGGCACGCGGTCGATGTGGTCGATGACAAGAACCTGCATGGGAATCTGCTGCGCCTTCAACTCCAGGTCGAGCGTTTCGCGCAACGCGGTGAAGAGGGAGGGCAACGAGGAATCCTGGTCGATATTCGGCTCGGGCTCGGCCGCGAATCGCAATTTGATATCGTAGCTGCCGGTAATGCCGGTTTGGTCGGCGACGGGAATGTGCGTTGCGCGCTGGAGCATCTGGGCGAGAAATTGCATGGACCAGTTGAGGCCTTCGAGGTGACCAGTGCTCGTGTCGGTGCGCCAGTTAGGGAACTTGCTGCCTTTGGTGGGCTGCAGTTTGGGTCCGCCTTTGGCGACGACCAACGCGTAGCCGCGGGCCATCTTTGTCTCGAAGTGCGCCGCTAGATGAAAGCGCTCGATGAGGAGACTTTGCAATCGCGGCTTGAGCTCATCGGGCGACAGTGTGACGCTCTCTTCCGGCTTGGCTTCGATGTCGTAGTAGTCGGAATCGAGCCACGAGGGCTTACCTGTGAGTTGATTGGCTTCGACGTCCCATGCCATCCGAATCAGAAATTCGAGCGAGAGGCCGTGCGCGGAAAAGCGGCCTTGGCCCGGATAGTTCCAGTAGCCCTTCCCCGGATCGGGATTTGCCGTCGGCTTGATGGTTGCGGTCTCGAAAGAAAGCTGCGACGGCGCGGCGGATTGCGACTGTGTGCGTCCGGGAAGCGCGGACAAGAGAATGACCGCGAGAAAAATCGCCGATGCGGGAGTGCGCGTCATTGCTTTGGACTCCGATCATTGGACGCGAGCGGCGGGAATTCGGCGAGCTTCGGCGTGAAGCGCGGCTTGGTCGCGGTTGCGCCGCCGGCATCGTCGATCACGTTCGAAATTTCGCCAAGGTTATCCAGCGCGATGGTGATCATGTGATGAAAACGCACGCCGGGAGTGCGCGGCACTTCAATGGCGCGGGTGAGCACGACGTTGGGATGGCGGAAGACTGAATAGATCCCGAGGCCCCTGGCTTCATGCGTGGTGACGCCGTCGGCGACCTTGTAGGAGGCCCATCCGTTGACGCCGGCGCCGCTTGAATAGCTGGCCTGGTCGGGCGGATCGTAGGGAATTTCAGATTGATAAAAATAGGTGCGGCCGGCATCGCCGTTCCACAACACCTGGTATTGCTGATGGTGCTCGACGAAGAGGCCGTAGGCGGTGACGCGATTGCCGTTGACGACGAGGCCATTGGCGCTGAGGTTTTGATCCCAGCCCACGCCCGCGACGCCGTGATCGGCGCGCCAGATCCAGGTGTGATCGATGATGGTGTCGTTCGCGTTCACGCGCAGATCGACGGTGGCGCGGCCCACGCCTGCCCCGCCCACGCGGAGGAAAATGTCGTGGAGCGAGATGGGATTGCGGGAGTGGCCCGCGTGGCTGCCGTTGGGGCCGATCTCGACGAGAACGGGAGATTGCACGGGGCCGGCATCGATGAGAAGGCCGGCAAGAATCACGCCATCGACGTCAGCGGTGGTGAGAGCGGCTGTACCGTTGAGGGGCTTGAGCGTGGCAAAGCCAAGGCCGAGCACGATCGTGCCGGGACGCGTGACGCGAATGGGCTCAGTGAGCTCGTAGATGCCGGGGGTGAAGAGAAGATGCTTGCTGCTGGCGAGTTGTGCGTTGAGCGTGGCGGCCGAGTCGCCGGGGTGCGCGATGTAGAAACGGTCAAGTGGAATGGAGCGGCCGGGCGTTGCGCCTGCGCGCCAGGTGATGCCTGTGCTGTTGGCGCGTAGGTTGGGAATGCGAACGAAGTAGTTGCCGCGCGCATCGACAAAGAGAAAGGGCTTCTCGCGCACGATGGGAACGCGCGCGACTTTCGTGTAAGTAGGCGACGGCCACTCGCCGGCGGGCGCGTCGACGTCGCCGACGAAGACCATGTTCCAGTTGGAGCCGGTCCAACTGCGCCACTCGGAGTTGCGCGCAATCCACTGCTGCTGCGATCCGGAGTCCACATTGCCGTCGGTGAGCGCATCGGAGATCCAGCCGCCACTGGCCCAGCCGTGATTTTGATGCAGCACGAGGTTGCCTTCAATGTGCATGCGGCGGAAGGGCGCGGCCTGCGAGACGGCCCATTGCATTTTGCCGCCGGTGGGCGTGACGGCGAAGCCCTCTACGCCGCGCCAGAAGGTGCAGGTGGCGTTGTTGTTTGGCAGGCTCGCGTCGGCGTGCACGTTGCCGGTGATGTGAATGGCGTCCGGCGCGGCTCCCAGGCCCGTGACCTCGGTGTAAAAGCCGATAGGGACGTCGACTTTGTAGTCGCCGGGCAAAAAGAGCAGAGCAAAACGGGCGGTTCCGAATTCACTGTGCTGCTGGACGGCGTAGACCTTGTCGATCTGCTGCTGGATGGCGGCCGCGGGCATGGAGGGAGTGAAGAGAAAGACGTTGGGGCCAAAGTCGGGAGGCGCGCAAGATGCTGCGGAGGGAGCAATTAGAAGCGCCAGAAAGAGGACGAAGCGATGGCGTGCGATCATTGCGGCAATTTTACGCCGGGGCCCTGAGCTTTGCGGTGAGTTGACAATCCGGAAAGCAACCGCAGATCCTTCGACTTCGTTTGCCGCAAAAAGCGCGGCAAACTTCGCTCAGGATGACAGCGGTACTTGAGGATAACAGCGATGTTTATGCTGCAAACTTCAGAGGCAGGACGCTGCTAATAGAAGAGGTACTTGCGCCAGCGGTCGTCGCTACGGCCGAGCATGCGCATGATCTGGCGGCTGGTGTGCAGCGAGAAGGGACGCGGTTCGCGCAGCAAGATCATGTCGTCGATCTCGCTCAGGAGGCGGTTGCCCTTTTTGCGGTTGCATTCGTGGCAGCAGGCGACGAGATTTTCCCAGGTGGAGTTGCCGCCGCGGGAGCGCGGCACCACGTGGTCGAGGGTGAGCTCACCGGGAGGGTAGGCCTCGCCGCAGTACTGGCAGGTGTTGCGGTCGCGCAGCAGGATGTTCTTGCGCGAGAGGGCGCGGGTCTGGTGAGGAATGCGGCGGTATTCAAGAAGACGAATCACCGAGGGCATGGCGACGATGGTGCGCTGCGCGTGCAGCGAGAGGCCGTGCTCCTCTTCAGTGCGTGCGATGCCCTTGAGCACGAGCACCAGGGCGCGGCGCGCGCCGCAGATGTTGATGGGCTCATAGGAAGCATTGAGCACCAACACCGGCATCTGCAGGATGTGGACGTGCGCGTGCTGCACGGTTTCGTGGCCGCTGGCCAGCACTGCGGCCTTGGCAATCGCCTTCTGCTTGCGCGCGTGAATCATGGCTTTCCCCAACGACATCTCTTCTCCCCCGGGTTAAAAAGATGGTCTCTCCAGTGCCGTGACCTTCGTGCTGAAACCTGCCGAGCCGAGGTCCGCCGCCGATGCGCCGGCGAGCAGTTCCTCTTCCTCCATGAATTCGTAGTGCGACGTGCTGCCAAATCTTTCGCCGCGTTGCGCCCTTGCCAGCGTGGCCACCCAAACGGACGCAGCTCCGGCTCGAACCAGCGCCTGGGCCGCGGCGCGGGCCGTGGCTCCGGTGGTCAAAATGTCGTCGACGAGCAAAATATGTTGCGCCGTCACCCGGGCGGCGTCGGAAACCAGGAAGGCGCCGCGCACATTTTGCCGGCGCTGGCGCGGAGTGAGCCCGGCCTGGCTTCCCGTGGCACGCTGGCGCAGGAGGGTGCTGGAGGCGAGCGTGAGCCGCCATTGCGGATGGCTCCTGCGCAGAAATCCCAGCGCTTCCGCAGCGAGCGAGCGCGACTGGTTGAATCCGCGCTGCGCGTACTTTGCGGTGTGCAGCGGCACGGGAATCACCAGCATCTCTGCCGGGGCTTCGCCCGAGAGTTGCGCGATGGCTTCGGCAAGCATGCGGCCGAGGCCGGTGGATGCCGGGTGCAGACGATCGTACTTGAGCGCGTGAATGGCTTCGCGCATGCGGCCCTGGTAGACGCCATAGGAGACAGCGCGAGCAAATGGCGGCGGCGCCATGCGACAGGCGCGGCACAGACTGGGGAATCCGGAGGCGGGCGAGGCCGGGAGCGCATCGCCGCAGCACTGACAGACGGGCGGGGCCTGGAGGGGGAATTCCGTCCAGCAAACATCGCAAATGGGCACGGAAGAAAGCCGCGGCAGGGGTGAGCCACATAAGGAACAAGAGGCGGGGAGAAGCGTGCAACTTAAACTATCCAAAGGACTTCGAAGCACACGAACCACGGCGCGCCAGCGCGTTGTCCGCGATGACGGAACGCCGACGATGGCGGTGGCGGAGTCGCTGAGGAAGGCGCACCTCGCTTTACGGAGCGGCGAAGGCGAGCCGCTCGTTGCGGAAAGTATACCGCAAGGGGAATTGCGAGGTCCAAACGGGGCGGGTCGCCATGTGGGCCGAGGGCGTGGAATTCTTTCTATCCCATCCTGGCGACAGAAACAGAAACGTCGCGAGGGCGGGGCACCCGGTTTCCAGGCGCAGCAATCCTGTCTTCAGGATTTTGCTGCATGCAAAGAGTTCTAAAAAACGCCGGCCAGGTAGGCTTCAGCGGGGCGCAGCTTCTCTGACTTGGAGCCGCACGCGGCGAGAACTACCGGCGAGAGGGTGATGACGGGGCACTGGGTGTGGGCCAGGGTTTTATAGACCACGCCATGCCGGGTGATGGCGGCAAAAGCCGATGCGCCCTGCGCGCCGAGAACGATGAGGTCGGCCTGCTGCGCGTGACTCTGATAGAGCAGCTCCTCGGTGGGATCGCCGGGAACCACGATGGTCTGGATGGCCACCTTGCGCTGCAGCCCTTTGGGAACCAGCGCGAGCATACCGGCCTCGACTTCATCGAGCGAACGGCCGGCGAGGAACTCCTCGCGCTCCTGCGGACGAATCACGTGCTGCAGGATGAGTCGCGCGCCATGTTGCGCGGCCAACTCGGCGGCAAAGGCGGCGACCACGGTGCTGGCTTCATGCAGGCTGACGGCGCAGAGGATGGTGCGCGTGGCGAAGTCGCGAAAGCTGCCGTCCACCACGTCGGGGCCGACGATGTAGACCGGCGAATTGGCGGTGCGCAAGACGGCCTCAGCCACCGAACCCACCAGCAGTTTGCCAATGGCGCCCGGAGCGTGGGTGCCCATTACGATGCGGTCGATCTGGCGCTCGTGCGCAAGGCCGAGAATTTCGTCGGCGGGAAGCCCGGGGCGCACCACGATCTCACAATTGAGGCCGGCTTCGCGGGCGCGTTCGGCCAAAGGCTCCAGATGCTGCTTCTCGGAGCTCGCGGCCGCCGCGTAGTCGTAATAACGGATGCCGGAGGTCTCAGACGCAGCCGCGACCAGCGTGTCATAAGCATGAAAGAGGATGAGATCCGAGCCGAACTCCTTGGCTTGGGCGAGCGCGAATGCGAAGGCTTTCTGGTTGGCTGGTATCTCGGAGGCAAAGAGGATGGTGGAGGGCTTGCTCCAACCCGGCTTCAATACGGCTGCCATGGGAACCTCCTTCCGGTGCGTTCAAATGGTTGCAGAATCAAGCAGGTTAAGCGGTGTTTCACCGCACAATGCTAGGTGATGCATCTCACCCTGGCGCGATCCGAAGGTCTGCAGCCCGGCGAATTGGTTCCTGCCTCGCAACTATAGATGCAGAAACGGGCCAATGGGGCCGCGATTGACATCATTGTGTTCCCGATTCCCAGATTTGTCGAGCGCGGCGGCACCCGGGACTGATTCGGGCACATAAAGTGATCTGAATCACAGCCCTACCAACCGAGAAACTGCTCTTCTAAAGGGGAATCGAGGTCGTCGGGGACGATTTTTCGGCTTGGTGAGCTCAAAGCGAGCCGCGACGCCCAGAAAAGTTTCGAGCCCGAGGCCGTCCCACCCCAGGCGCCGGAAGAGCGACGTCCGATGCCCTCGATCCCCAGGGAGGTCCTGATGCAGCCGATGCACAACATTCCCGCCCGCGGCGGGATCGATTACGACGAATCGCCGTTTCTTGCCATCTGGGAGGTCACACAGTCCTGCGACCTGGCCTGCAAGCACTGCCGCGCCGCCGCGCAGCCCATTCCGCACCCGGACGAGTTGACGCACGAGGAAGGCAAGGCGCTGATCGACCAGATCGCCGACATGCACATTCCCATCTTCGTCTTTACGGGCGGCGATCCATTGAAACGCAAAGATGTGTTTGAGTTGATCCGCTACGCCGCCGGAAAAGGCGTGCAGGTGGCCGTAACGCCCAGCGCCACGCCTCTCTTGACGCGCGAACAGATCTTCAAAATGAAAGAGGCCGGGGTGGTGCGGCTCGGCATCTCGCTCGACGGCTCGAGCCCGGAGATTCACGACGCGTTCCGCGGCCTTCCCGGCGCGTATGCGCGCACCATCCAGGCGATTGAATGGGCCGGCGAAGCTGGCATTCCCATTCAGGTTCATACGACGATCAGCCGCCACAACGCGAACGATCTGGACAACCTGTGCAATCTATTCGAGAAGCTCGACATCGTGATGTGGAATGTGTTCTTCCTGGTTCCGGTGGGGCGCGGCCAACTGGAAGATCTGCTGAGTGGCGAGGAGTTCGAGCAGGTGTTTGGCAAAATTTACGAGCTCTCGCGCCGCGCCAACTTCCAGATCAAGACTACGGAGGCGATGCACTACCGCCGCTACCTGTTGCAGCACAATTTGGAAGAGAAGAAGATGGGGCACGGGCACGGCCATCCGCATGGCGCCGCGTACGAGGCCGGCGCGCCCACAGCCAACGGCCAGACGCGCGCCATGAGCTGGGCCACGCGGCGCGTGAACGACGGCAAGGGATTCGTCTTTATCTCGCACATGGGCAATGTGTATCCAAGCGGGTTTCTGCCCATTCACGCAGGCAACATTCGCGAGACGCCGCTCGGCGAGATCTACCGCAATGCACCGATCTTCAAGGCGCTAGATACCAAGCGCCTGGAAGGCAAATGCGGGGCGTGCGAGTACAAGGAGATTTGCGGCGGGTCGCGGGCGCGGGCTTACGCGCTCACCGGCGATCCGCTCGCAGCAGAGCCGTGCTGCATCTATCAGCCGAAGAACTGGGATCCGGAGCGGGAGCAGACGGCAGAGGCGTTCAAACAGCCCTTGCCGGAAAACACTCTGGTGACGTTGTAGGAGCAGCTCCTAGCTTTTAGCTCCTAGCTTCTAGCTTCTTCGTGCGGGGACGAGATTGTGTGCGCACGACAGAATCTCCGCCCGAATTCGAGGGCAGCGATGCCACTTTCGCACCTCAGACGCAATGAGCGAGTTTAGGTTGGGCAACCTGCTATGCCACAATCCAAGTTGGGCACAGGCTCTTTGCTTGATCGATCATTTTCTGCAGGCATTCCTTGTTTTGGTAGACAAGATCGGACCCTGAGAATGCATTGGCAACGCACAGTCGAGCGAGTCCAGTTGGGCTTTTTGTGAAATCTCCGGATTCGCCCTTCGCTATTCGTTCCTGCATGTGTATGTAGAGAGAGTGAACCAGCAGATCGGCTGCTTGGAGTGGCGCCGTTTCTTCGGCAAGAGGAAAACGGGCGTCTCCTAAGCGATCACGAGAACGCCAGGTACTGACTGCTTTCTTGATAGGCTCGTCCTCTTTGATCTGCTTGAACATGACGCGTGCATATTCAGCGAATGATCTCCCCAGGCCGAAGTAAAAATGGGCCTTCCCTCCAACGGGCGCAGCATCGGTGACAATCTTGAGAATATTTTGAAACGGCGCGAAATATGGCTTGCTCGGGCAGCCACTTGTGACAAGCTTAGCCGATTTTTGCATCAATGTTGCCCCAGTCATGAAGCGGCGCTCATCAAGGGAGAAGCTGTTGAAGTCGTCGACTACTATTCCATAGGCAACGGGATAGACTTTTCGCTGCTCCCCAGCCACTCTTGCCAATGCTTCCAGCATTGACCTCGCATCGCGCTTTTTTATCAAGTCTTTGGCGTGGAAATCCTTCATTGGAAACCCAAATTTTGCGAGGGCGTCCCTCCACGCACGGTCGAGCCGCCTCATTTGGCCTGGGCCGCCCCAATAGCCCGCTATCATGCAGACTTTCGCGTTGCCGTGGATGCCACTTTCGTCAAGATAGGCGTCGATCGTTGCAAACACCCTTAGACGGGCCGCCGCTCAATGCCCACCGGCGGCCGCGTCGGCCTTGCCTTTGAAGCGCGAGTAGACAAAGACCACGTAGCCGACCGCCAGCGCCATGCCGAAGAGCCACCATGCGAGGCCCACGGCCAGCGTGTGGGGGCCACTGATCGCGCGCGTGAGCGTGATGTCGTTGGATGAGCCGGTGGTTGCGGGCAGAAGTACCGGGTACAGGCCCCAGCAGGCTCCGGCCAGCATAAAGAACAGATACGCGCACGAAGCGAGAAACGCCTTCAGCGGTTCGCCCTTGCGGTTCCAAAGCCAGAGAGCGGCGAGCGAGGCGACGACGCCCGCGGGAACGACGAAGGTGAACGGGTAATTGAAGTAGTTGTCGAGACTCGCGGGACGCACGGCGATGGTGGCGAAGAGACTGACGACGGTGAGGGCCACAAGAATGAGCCACAGCGGCGAGACCACGTTGCGCGCGCGTTGCTCCAGGCCGCCCGAGGTCTTGAGCACAAGCCACAGGGCTCCGTGCAACGTGAGAGCGGTGAGCGCCACGAGGCCGCCGATGACCGTGTACCAGTCAAGAATGCCGGGCGCGATGCCGGGTTGCCAGTTGGTCCACAAGGGCAGGAAGAAATAGCCATCGGCATTGATGGGCACGCCGCGCAGCACGTTGGCCAAGGCCGCGCCGTAAAAGATGGTGAGCAGCACGCTCGCAACGCCGAAGACGCCATCGAGGAGCGCCCGCCACACGCCCACGTCGATGTGGTTGCGCAGCTCCAGGCTCACGCCGCGCAGGATCAGCAGCCAGAGCACGATCATGAGCGGAAGATAGAAGCCCGAGAAGGCCGAGGCGTAGAGGAGAGGAAAGGCGAAATAGAGCGTGCCGCCGCCGGCCAGCAGCCAGACTTCGTTACCGTCCCAGACGGGGCCGATGGAGGCGAGCGTGGCCTTGCGCTCGGCTTCGGTGTGCACCAGGAAAAGATGCAGCACGCCCACGCCCAGGTCGAAGCCGTCGAGCACAACGTACCCGACGATCATGATCGCAACCAGCCAGAACCAGAGAAAACCCATCATGATCGAACCCCTTCCCTCGGACCAGCGAAATGTGAAAGAGCACGACTTCGGTCGTGCGTAAACGCTCCAAAAATCAATGCGGGGTTTTAACCCCTACCGGCTCCGGCCCGCTGCTGATCTCGCGATAGACGAGGACCGTGAACAGCAGGCCCAGCAGCATGTAGAGCCCCATGAAGCCGAGCAGCGTAAACAATCCATTGCTTGCGGAGACGGTGTCGGAGAAGCCCTCGCTGGTGCGCATCAATCCATAAATAAGCCAGGGCTGGCGGCCCAGTTCGGCGGTCATCCATCCCGCGGTGTTGGCGATGTAAGGCAGCGGAAAACTGAGCAGCAGCGCCCACAGCACCCAGCGCGATGTGGCCAGCCGCCCGCGCCAGAGCAGAAAGGCGGATACGATCATCAGCAGCACGAACCACGTCCCCAGCCCCGCCATGATGTGGTAAACGTAAAAGAGCAGCGGCAGCGCGCTTGGCCACTGATCGCGCGGAAACCGATCGAGCCCCTGCACTTCGGCCTTTGTCGTGCCGTAAATGAGGAAGCTCAGCACGTCGTTCACCACGATGGGATTGTCGATCTGGCCCGTCTCCTCGTTAGGCTGGCCCATGAGGACGATGGGCGCGCCGGCCTCGGTCTTGTAGAGGCCTTCCATAGCCGCGATGGCCACGGGTTGGTTCTTCGCCACGTACTTGCCGGCCAGGTCACCGGTGGGAAAGATGATGAGGGTGGATGAAATGACGCCCGCAATGACGCCAACCTTGAGAAAGATGCGGCCGTATTCCTCGCATTTTCCCTCCAGCAGATAGAAGGCGCCCACGGCGCTCATCACGAATGCCGCTGTGACCGCCGCGCCGGTCATGTTGTGCATGTATTGGAAGATCGCCCAGGGATTCAGCAGCAGTTGCCAAAAGCTGAGCATCTCGAAATGGCCGTCGGGCAGGCGGGTGTAGCCCACGGGATGCTGCATCCACGCATCGGTAACGATGATGAAGAAGCCGGAGATCCACGAACCCAACCACACCATGACTGCGGAGAACCAATGCATGCGCGCCGAGATGCGCTTTTCGCCGTAGAGAAAGAGGCCGAGAAATGCCGACTCGAGGAAGAAGCTGAAGACGCCTTCCATGGCCAGCGGCTGCCCGATGACGCCGCCAGAGAGCCGCGCGAAGCGCGCCCAGTTGGTGCCGAACTGGAACTCCATGGGAATGCCGGTGACCACACCCATGACGAAGTTGATGGCGAAGATGCGGCCCCAGAAACGCGCCGCGCGATCCCACACTTCGCTGCCGGTGCGGAGGGCCACCGTTTTGAGCACGACGATGAGCAGCGCCAGGCCCATGGTGAGCTGCGGAAACAGATAGTGAAAGGTGATGGTGAAGGCAAAATGCAGCCGGTGAATGATATCGGCGGTCATCGAAGGCCTCCTGCTGAGGGGCGCGCACGGTGGACGCGGACAAGATGCGGCCTGAGGTTAAGTGCAACGATTCAATGCTGGCAAACGGGACGGGTTTTTCGGAAGGAGCAAACGGCAGCTACGATCCTCGCAACCGATTTTAGCGCTTCCGGTGACTTTGATCACTTGCCGCAACCGGCCCGCGCCTTGATTCTATTCTTAGAGTGCGCATCTTCCCGCGGGGTGCATGTTTCCCTGCCCGTACACGGATAAGCCGCAAGTTGTTGCCAATATGGAGTGGGGTCAAGGAATGCGGATTGCGATTATCGGCGGTGGCATTGCAGGTTTGGCGGCGGCCTATGAGCTCGAAAAGGCGCGTGCGGCCGGCGCGGCAGTCGAATACACGCTCTTTGAGGAACGGCCGCGGCTGGGGGGCTCGCTGGCTTCGGAGATCGTTGGCGGCGCGGTGCTGGAGCGCGGACCCGACTCGTTCCTGACAGAAAAACCCGCGGCGGCTGAGCTTTGCCGCGAATTGGGATTGGGCGATGAGCTGATCCCCTCGAATGACGCCGCGCGCAAGACTTATATTGTGACCCGCAATCGCATGGTGGCGCTGCCCGATGGGCTCATGTTCCTGGTGCCAACCAAGCTGGTGCCGACGGCGATGACGCGGCTGTTCAGCGTGCGCACCAAAATAAGGATGGGACTCGAGCTGCTGCATCCTCCGCGGCCGAGCGAGGGCGACGAGTCGGTCGCAGCACTCGTCGAGCGGCACTTTGGGCAGGAGGCCGTGGACCGGCTCGCCGATCCGCTGCTGAGCGGCATTTATGGTGGCGACGCTACCCAGCTGAGCGCGCAAACCGTACTGCCGCGGCTGGTGGAGATGGAAACAAAATATGGCTCGCTGACGCGGGGCATGCTGGCGGCGCATCGGAAGATGCGGGCGATGGCGAAAAGTTCATCGAACGGAGCCAATCGCGGAGCCGCGATCTTTACGGCGCTGCGCGGCGGCATGCGTCAGTTGGTCGATGCGATCGCGGC
Source organism: Occallatibacter sp. (assembly GCA_050011915.1). Taxonomy (GTDB): domain Bacteria; phylum Acidobacteriota; class Terriglobia; order Terriglobales; family Acidobacteriaceae; genus Telmatobacter. Next base: position 41,579 of record JBEKIE010000033.1, on the reverse strand, counting down.
GCGCCTCGACGGCGGCAGCGTGCGCACGGCAACGACGGTGAGCGGAATTGAAAAGACGGCGCAGGGCTGGAGGGTTGCGACGGGCGCGGGAAGCGACGATTTCGATGCGCTCATCATGGCCGCGCCTGCATGGATTGCAGGAGAGCTGCTGGCTCCAGTGGACGCAGCACTGGGAAGCGAGCTGAGCGGCATTCCGTACTCGTCGTCGATCACCGTGAACCTGATGTACGACGAAGCGAAGATCGGCGCTCTGCCGGAGGGACCGCCGGGGAAGGCGATTTTTCGCGCGTTTCTGGGCGGCATGAAGCGTGACGATCTGCTGGCCGAGAGCGACGAAGCACTGGTTGCGGTGGTGCGGCGCGAGATGCGGGAGATTCTGGGCGCCAAGACGATCGGCGCGGAGGTTGAGCCGGAGTTTGCGCAGGTGACGCGCTGGCCCCGCGCCATGGCGCAATATGCCGTGGGCCACAAAGCGCGCATGCAGCGGGTGAATGCGCGCCTGGCTGCGCTGCGGGGGTTGCGCCTTGCTGGAAACGCCTACGATGGCATCGGCGTGCCCGACTGCATTCGGCTGGGGCGGAAAGCGGCGCGGGAGCTGGCGGGCGTACCCGAACCGGTGGCTGCCGCCAAACGTTAGCACCGGTCCTCGTATACTTTGCCCCTTTATACTTTGCATAGAGCATGTCTACGCGCACTGACACATTTCTTGCGACGATCCTGGCCACGACGCGCGCCACATTGGACGCGGCGAAGGCGGACGTGCCTCAAGCGGAGCTTGAGCGCCGCGCCGCGGAACATCATCCGCGCGGATGGGCGGCTGCGCTGCGCCGCCAGGCTGCGCTTGGTCCGGCTGTGATCGCCGAGATCAAGAAGGCCTCACCTTCGAAAGGCCTGATTCGCGCGGCCTTCGATCCCGCGTGGCTGGCTCGGCGTTACCGAAACGGAGGGGCAGCGGCGCTTTCGGTGCTGACCGATGAGCCGTACTTCCAGGGCAGCCTGCGCAACCTGGAGCTTGCCTCGGCGGCTGCGCCACTGCCCTGCCTGCGCAAGGACTTCATCGTCGACGAGTACCAGATCGTCGAGGCGCGGGCACATCGCGCCGATGCCATTCTGCTGATTGCCGCCGCGCTGAGCGCCGCGGAGTTGAAGCGATTCGCCGAGGCCGCGCGCGTGATCGCGCTCGATGTGCTGGTGGAGGTGCATACCGCCGATGAGCTTGCGCAGGTACTCGACGCGCTGGGGGAGACGGGCGCTGACGCGATAGGCGTGAACAATCGCGACCTGAAGACTTTCGATGTGAGCCAAGAAAATTCGCTGGCGCTGGTTGATCAGATTCCCGCGAGCGTGGTGCGCGTGACGGAGAGCGGCATTGCGACGCCCGATGACATCGCACGCTTGCGCAAGGCGGGATTCGATGCGTTCCTGATCGGCGAAAGCCTGATGCGCCAACCCGACCCGGGCGTCGCGTTGGCGGAGTTGCTGAAGGGCGCTGCGGACAAAGCATGAGCCTCTGGATCAAAATCTGCGCCAACACCTCGCTGGCCGATGCGCAACTGGCTGCAGACGCCGGCGCGGATGCGGTGGGATTCGTGTTTGCGCCCAGCCCTCGGCGCGTGACGGCAGAGCAGGCGGCGCAGATCGTGCCGCATCTGCCGGCGGCGCTCGAAAAGATCGGGGTTTTTGTGGATGCGGGGTTTGACGAGATTGCGGAGACAGTGGAAGCGGCGGGGCTGACCGGCGTGCAACTGCATTTTGACGCGCCGCCTGCGTTGCCGGCGCAACTGCGCGAGAGATTCGGATCGAAGTTGCGGATTCTGGGTGTGGTGCATTTCGATGCGGCAGGGGTGAAGCGCGTGGCGGCGATGGCGGGCGATGCGAATATCGATGCATTGCTGGTGGACTCGCGCACGGCTCACGCAGTTGGTGGAACGGGACAGACTTACGGTTGGGACGCGGCGCGACGGCGAATTTTCGGCGCTGGTCGGCAAATGAAATTCGTTGCAGCCGGTGGATTGTCGCCTGAAAATGTGGCGGAAGCGATCGCAACGCTGCGGCCATGGGGCGTGGACGTGGTGAGCGGCGTGGAGGCTGTGCCGGGACGCAAGGATGCGGCGAAGGTGCGCGCAAAGGTGCAGGAGGCGCTCGACGATCCTCGGCCAGACCTGCCGGACGACGAGGTTGAAGCGCGTTTTGCCAAGCGGCGAGCAGCTTTGAAGAAGGCAAAAGACACCGGAAGATAGATACTCTAAACAGCCTGCGAAATTTGTCCCGCATTTCAGAATTGAGCTGTGGGGCACACGGACGCAAGCTGCGCGAAGCGTGGCAGTTACCATTACCGTTGTTTGGCTGGAGCAGGGACTTCCTGTACTGAGTCCTCGAGCACATGCGCGTCCGACTGAAACCTTTTGTAGTTGTAGAAATCAGCCTTAGATACGGAAGAGCTCGTTATTCGAAACATCCGCCAGCTGTAATGAGCGTTCCATCCATGAATCATCCAAACGTTCTCGGGCCAATGCGAGTTCTCAGATTGTGTAACCGGCAGTCGCGTAAGTTCGCGCTGCGATGTGCCGCCCTTCAAAAGGTATTTCTTGTCGCGCAACAACTCCACCTCGTATCGCGTGGGCATCGCATCCTCTACATCAATCCAGGTCGTTTCCTTCCAGTCCAGCGCCGTCTGGGCGCGGCCTGAGCCTGGATTCACATTTGCCTTCGGCGTCGATTCGACGACAAGATTGTCGCGACCATTGATCAGTTCGCGGCCGACCACGCGATTGTCGAACAAGGTGCTTAGGTAAGAGATTGGCAAATCGCTATAGATATAGTCGCGAGGGTTAACACCCACCAATTCAAAGGCAAAATCATAGTTCTGGCCCAATTCACTTATCGCATCCTGCCGTTTCTGCTCGCTAACCTGCTGTTTCTCGGGGACGGGTTTGCCATTTTCCTCAACAACGCGGTTGTAATCGACCCCATCGATGATCACACTCACAAATCTTTCGGAATCTTCGTGCACGAGTTTGCCTTTGTGGTTAAAGGTCTTGGTGTTCCGCGTTTCGTCGAATGTGTACCGGGCGGCAAGACGAGCGTTTGCACGCCTATTTGCCTCCATCCGCTTGAGGAGCGCAGGCAGATCGTCGTTTACGGGAACTAAAGTCAGCTGCTGTCCTAAGACCGCTCCGATGAGAAGCTGCACACAACAAAAGATTGCAAACAAAGCCACTGCTGGCCGGATTCCTGCACGGCGAGGCATGCTGCCACCTCCTCGAAAACTGAGCGTCGAGAGTGCGCTTAAATCGAAGTTTTTCTGAGGCACTTAGTATACTAATGATTCCTTAGCTCAATCGGGCAGACGAAGGGCAGGAGTTACAAATGGCATCGCTCATTCTTCCGGCAAATCCCTCGGAGTCGCGGCCCGGGCGCTTTGGCGTCTACGGCGGGCGCTACGTGCCGGAGACGCTGGTGGCGGCGCTGGACGAGCTGGAGCACGCCTACGCAGAGGCCAAGGCGGATGCGGCGTTCCAGGCTGAGCTGAGTTCGCTGCTGGCCGATTATGCCGGACGGCCGACGCCGCTTTATTTTGCGAAGCGGCTTACGGAATCGCTGGGCGGGGCAAAGATTTACCTGAAGCGCGAAGACCTGCTGCACACGGGCGCGCACAAGATTAACAACGCGCTCGGCCAGGGACTGCTGGCCAAACGCATGGGCAAGAAGCGCGTGATCGCCGAGACCGGCGCGGGCCAGCATGGCGTGGCGACGGCGAGCGCGTGCGCGCTGCTCGGGCTGGAGTGCGTGGTCTACATGGGCGACGTGGACATGGAGCGCCAGGAGCTGAACGTGAAGCGCATGCGGCTGCTGGGCACGGAGGTGCGCGGTGTCTCGTCCGGCTCGCGGACGCTGAAAGACGCGATCAGCGAGGCCATGCGCGACTGGGTCACGAATGTGCGGACGACTTATTATCTGCTGGGCAGCGCGCTGGGAGCACATCCGTATCCCACGATGGTGCGCGACTTTCATCGCTGCATCGGCCGCGAAATGAAGGCGCAGATTCTTGCGAAAGAAGACCGGCTGCCGACCGCGGTGATCGCATGTGTGGGCGGCGGGTCGAATGCCATTGGCGCGTTTTACGAGTTCATTAACGACAAGCAAGTGCGGCTGATTGGCGTGGAGGCGGGCGGGCGCGGGTCGGCGCTGGGCGAGCACGCGGCTCGTTTCCAGGGCGGCGCGCCGGGCGTACTGCAGGGGACGTTTTCTTACGTTCTGCAGGATGAGGATGGGCAGATCGCACTCACGCACTCGGTTTCCGCGGGTTTGGATTACGCTTCGATCGGCCCCGAGCACGCCATGCTGCATGACACAGGCCGCGCGGAGTACGTTTCTTGCGATGATGCGGCGGCGCTCAATGCGGTGATGAAGCTGGCGCGGACCGAAGGGATTCTGCCGGCGCTGGAGAGCGCACATGCCGTGGCCGAGGCCATGCGCATCGCGCCTACGTTTTCGGCGCGTGACATACTGGTGGTGAACCTCTCAGGCCGCGGCGACAAGGATATGGGGATTTTGGCGCGGGAGTTGAAGCTGTAGAGAGAGCGGGATGGTTTTGCAGGGGCTAAAGCCCACAATGACTGAGCGTGGTTTTGCGGCACGACTGAAGTCGTGCCCTTTCAAAGCCTCTTATTGATGTGCGTTGTAGGGATTTAAGAGCTTTTCAATGGCGATACGTTTCGATCACAAACCTGGCTTGGTGGTTTATTTGACTGCCGGCGACCCGTCTCTTTCGGCGACGCGCGAGATTGCGCTTGCGGCCATTGATGCGGGTGCGGATGTGATCGAACTGGGCGTGCCGTTCAGCGATCCGCTCGCCGACGGCCCCGTCATCCAGCGCGCCATGGAACGCGCACTGGCGCACGGAACGCGACTGAAGGACGTGCTCGGGCTGGCGCGCGAGATTCGCGCTGCGCGGCCCATGGCGGGCCTCGTCGTTTTCAGCTATTTGAATCCGATTTTGCGCTACGGCCTGGGGAAATTTGCCGACGATGCGAAGGCCGCAGGCGTAGATGGAGTGCTGGCCACCGATATGATTGTGGAAGAAGCGGGTGAGTACCTCAAAGAGATGAACCGCGTGGATCTGGCGTCGATTTTTCTCGCCGCGCCCACCAGCCCCGACACTCGGCTTGAGGCCATTGCCACGCACAGCAAAGGGTTTGTGTACGCCATCTCGCGCACGGGCATTACGGGGACGCAGCAGAGCGTGGCCACCGATGCTGCGGCGCTGGTTGCGCGCATTCGGCGATGGACTGGGCTGCCGGTGGCCGTGGGGTTCGGCATCAGCAACGCGGAACACGTCGCTCAGGTGGCGGAGTTCGCGGATGCCGCGGTGATTGGCAGCGCGATTGTCGGGCTGATTGAGCGCGCAACGCCTGAGACTGCGCCCGACTCCGTGGCTCGATTTATCAAGGGCCTGCGCCTGCCCCATGCGGCGCTGGCCCGGTGAGAGAAGCAGCTTCTAGCCTTTAGCTTCTAGCTCCTAGCTTGGCCGGTGGTGGACCAAGCCGCGTAGGATCGCGCCAGCGGGATGGAGCTAACAGCTGGAGGCTAGCAGCTAGAAGCTCAAGGCGAGAGGATGCAATGACGATCGAAGAGTTGCGAATCCGCATCGACGAGCTGGATCGCCAGTTGGTCGAGCTGCTCAGTGAGCGGGCGCGCGCCGCACAGAGGATCGGCCACCTGAAGGCCGCCACTTCGCTTCCGGTGTACGAGCCGAACCGCGAAAAGACCATCTACGCCAATGTGCGCGCGGCCAACAAGGGCCCGCTTCCCGACATCGAGCTGACGCATATCTACGAGCGCATCATCGACGTGATGCGGGCGTTGCAGCGCAACGAGCTGGCTAGCCAGAGACATGCCCAGGCCGCCGAACAAGAAGGCGCAGCGCCGGGCCACGCCGCGGGCGAGAGTTCGTCCGAGACAGGGAACAAATCATGATTGTCGCAATGCAGGCTGGTGCCACTGAAGAACAGATCGATGCCGTGATCAGCGCCATGGGAGAGGCGGGCGTGGACGTGCATCGCACGACGGGCGAGTTACAGACCATTCTGGCCGGCGTGGGCGCCACTTCGGAACTCGATCTGACGAAGTTTGAAATGCTGCCGGGGGTGCTGCACGTACACCGCATCAGCGCGCCGTACAAGCTGGCGGGACGCGCGTGGCGGCCTGAAGGCACGGCGGTCGAGTTCAGGAACGGCGCGGTCATTGGCGGGGAAAAGGTGGCCGTGATTGCCGGGCCATGCGCAGTGGAAAACCGCGAGCAGATTTTCGCGATTGCCGCGTGCGTGAAGGCCGTTGGCGGGGGATTTCTGCGCGGCGGAGCGTACAAGCCGCGCAGCTCGCCGTATTCGTTTCAGGGTCTGGGCATTCCGGGGCTGGAGTTGATGCGCGAGGCCGCAGACGCCAACGGACTGGCGGTGGTGAGCGAGGTGATGGAGATTGCGCAAATCGAGCCGATGCTGCCGCTGGTGGACTGCTTTCAGGTGGGCGCGCGCAACATGCAGAACTTCAACCTGCTGCGCGAGCTGGGGCTGGTGCGCAAGCCGATCCTGCTGAAGCGCGGCATTGCGGCCACGGTGGAGGAGCTGCTTTTATCGAGCGAGTACATCCTCTCCGGCGGCAACTACGACGTGATTCTGTGCGAGCGCGGCATACGCACGTATGAAACCGCGACGCGCAACACGATGGACATCGCGGCCATTCCGGTGCTGAAGAAGCTCTCGCACCTGCCGGTGGTTGCCGATCCCTCGCACGGCACGGGGCGGCGCGACATGGTTCCCGCGATGGCCAAGGCGGCCGTGGCCGCGGGCGCCGATGCATTGCTGATCGAGATTCACCCTAACGCCGATAAGGCGGTTTCCGACGCGGCGCAGACGCTGTTTCTCGATCAGTTTGAGAAGCTGGTTGCGGAATTGAGGGTGATTGCAGAGGCCGTGGGGCGAACGCTGTGAAGAACAGTGGACCCAGCGGTGTTAGCGTAGTGAGCGGAGTTAGATTTTCTCGCTCCGCATGCGCCGCTAGCTCCGCTAACGCCGGTTCCGAAGGACTTCCATGATTTCACGCATCGCCATCCTGGGCACGGGATTGCTGGGCACTTCGGTGGGCCTGGCTCTTCGCGCCGCGGGGTTCAAGGGCAGCATCGTGGGCTGGAACCGCGGCGTTGAGCAGGGGCAGGTTGCGCTGAAGTTGGGCGCGATCGATTCGCTTGCGACGGATGCGATGGAGGCCGCGCGCGCGAGCCAGGTGACGCTCGTGGCCGTGCCGATCAACGCCACGCTCGACTTTATGGAGAAGCTGGCGCTGGTGCTTGAGCCCGATCATCTCGTGACCGACGTGGGTAGTACCAAGCGCGTGATTTCAGAAACTGCGGCGCGGCTTTACAACACGCCGGAGCGCGCGGCGTTTCTGCCCGGGCATCCGATGGCGGGCAAGGAGCGCGGCGGCGCGGCGCTGGGCGATGCCAACCTCTTTCGCGGCGCGGTGTGGCTTTTTACGGACGATCCCACGGCGAAGCGATCAGGGCAAGCGATCGCTCTGGTGAAGGAGTGGCGCGAGTGGGTGGAGAAGATGGGCGCGAAGACGCTCGATCTCGATGCCGCGCGTCACGACGAGCTGGTGGCGTGGGTGAGTCATCTGCCGCAGTTCACGGCTACTGCATTGAGCGCGCTGCTGGAAGAGGAAGTGGGCGACGCGCCCGAGCTCAAGGACGTGGGCGGGCGGGCGTTGCGCGAGATGACGCGGCTGGGCGCCAGTCCGTTTTCGATGTGGCGCGACATTGCCCACACCAATACCGAAGCCGTGGAGCGCGCCTTGCTGGCGCTGGAGCAGCGCCTTGCCTATCTGCGCGAGAATCTGCGCACGCCGGGGCTGCGCGATGAATTCGAACAGGCGAACAAATTCCGGCGGGAGTAGACGGCGGTGTTGCCGGCCACGGGAGCGCCGATGGGGCCCGTACAAACTCAGCCCGATCAGGGTCCGGTCGTCCTGTAAATCACCAGCGTGGGAAATTCGCGGATGCGCGTGAAGCGCGGATTCGAGTCGAGGAAGCTGAGCGCGGGTTCCACGGGAGAACCTTCATCGTCGTCGCTCGCTTTGTACGCAATCAGGACGCTCCCGGCGGAAAGATCCTTGAGCGCAGCGTACAGGTCGTCGCCGCCCTCCGGCAGATCGATCACCGTCAGCCCTGAGTAATAGGCAAAGTCGGGGTAATTCTCGTTGGCATAGAGAACGGTTGAAGAGGGCAGGCTGTCTTTGAGAAATTGAGCGACGATCATCTCGTTGGAGACGGAGCGATCGATGAACCCTCCATCGAAACGGTGATGGGACGGCCAGACGGTCACAATCAACGCTCCGGCGAGCAGAGCGTAACCCGCCTTTTTCAGCACATTTTTTCCGCTCATCAGAAGGGTGCTGAGGCCGCTGCCCGAGAGAAGCAGCAGGGGCGCAGCGAGCGGGATAGCATAGCGCGGTTCCTTATGACTCAAGCTGCTGAAAAACAAAAGCACGGCGACTGCCCAGAACATCAGAAAGAGATCCCACGGCAGGCGGCTTCCGCCGGGAATCCCGGAGGACATGCGCGGCAGATCGCCAGGCTGCCGCTTTCCCCAGAGCTCCCACCCTTTGCGTATGAGCCAGAGTGCAAGACCCGCCAAGCCAAGCCACGAGATCATCTGGGGCAGGATGGCCAGATAGTAACCAAAGGGCTCCTCGTTGCCGCCCAGGTTCCACCATCCTCGCTTCAACGTTTCAAGGAAACCGCCGTACTGGAGTTTTGACCAGCAAAGATACGGCCCGATGCCAAGAACAAAGCCGGCGGCGCCGGCAATGCTCGCCTTCACGCGTCTCTGCGGGGCCAACGCCAGCAGCGACAGAATCCCAACGGACGACAGCGAGCCGAAGCGCATCAGCACTACCATAGCCAGGCTGAACCCGAAGCCCAGGAAGCGCAGCACCGTTGGTTCTTCAAGGGCGCGCAGCCCCAGCCACAACGAAACCAAAGCGAGCGTCAGCGCCGGGCAATCGGTGAGCAGGCTGTGTCCATTGCAATTGAGCGCAAATCCGCCACTGCCATCAGAGCAAACGCCCACAAAAAACGGACCAAAGGCAAGCAAGAGCGCCGCGATCGCTGCGGCGCTTTGCCCCACGATCCTGCGCCCGGCGAGAAACATGAAGAGCGGACCCAGTGCATTGAGCAGCGCCGTCACAATCTCAGCGGCATAGTCGCTGTTCCACAAGTGGAAAACGCCCGCGAAGAGAAGAGGAAGCAGCGGCGGCCGCTGGTCGATCTCCATGAATCCCGCGTGCCGGTTGAAGAAGTAACCCGCGTTGAGAAGATACACATTCTCGTCCCAGAAGTGCATCTTCGTCATGCCCCACAGGCGGATGAGAAATGCCGCCGCCACCAGCAACAACAGGCAGAGCGGCTCGAATGCGGTCCATCGCCCGAGCGCTTGCAGTGAATTCCCCGCCGCCGTACCCGTCTGAGCCGGGCGCTCTGCCGAACTGGCGATCTCCGGAACGGATTCTTCCCGCATAGGTGTGCGATGTCCTTCCGCAGTTTAACTTAAACTTCAACAATCAAAGTTCGCTACGCGCCGCCTCGCTGAGTCTTTGCTCCGCGCCAATACAAGGCCAGGCCGATCAGGATCGAAACCACGGTGCCCACGATCAGCTTGAGCTCGAAGCCGAGCTTGTTTGACGAGTCGCCGGGCGGGACGAGTGAAACGAGGATTCCCAGCAGAACCACGAGGAATCCCAGGCCGCCGCAGAGCCAGACACCGAGTTTTCCGCCGGGGACTAGCACGGCGTGGGGATTCGCGGCGCGGTCCTTGCGGCCGGCGAGTTTGATGACGGCGGCAAACATGTAAAGGAAGGGAATGAAGTAAAGGATGATGGCCGCGTCGATGAGGATCTGGTAGGCGCCACGCGTGGTTTCGTTGATCTGGCATGCGAGAAGGATGGCGCCGGAGAGCACGGCCTGCACCAGAATCGAAATGTATGGCGTCTTCCAGCGAGGATGAATTTTGCCGAAGGCCGCGGGAAGGTAGCGGTCGATGCCGACCTGGAAGGGCACGCGCGCCACGCCGGCTACCGTCGACCCCACGCCACCCGCGTTGCCCGCGGTGACGAGCAGCGCGGCGATGACGCCGATGAAGCCGATGCGCAACGTAGCCGAGCCAATGGCGATGGCGGAAAAGACGCCGCTCTTGGGATCGAGGTCGCCTGCGGGAGCGAGAGCCAGCACGGCAAAGGTTCCGGCGATGTACATGAGGGCGATGAGCGCGCCGGATGCGAAGACCGCGCGGGGCAGAGTGCGGCGCGGATCGCGCACCTCCTCGGCCATGCAGGAGACAAGCTCGAGGCCGGTGAAGGCGAAGGCGATTTGCGACCAGAAGTTGACGGTGTCCCAATTCCACGAGGGACGCATGGCGGCAAGCGTGAAATGCGTGACCGAGCCATGGCGCAGGCAAACGAGCGCGGCCACGCCGGCAAGGATCAGCAGAGGCAGATAGGTGCCGACGCCGCCCGCGTTCTGCAGCCATTTGCCGATGTTGAGGCCGACGATGTTGAGCACCACCGCGACCAGGAGCAGCGCCAAGGAAACCCAGAGCAGGAAGGAGCGGTTTTCGGCGAGCGCGGCGCCGCGCGCCGTGGAGATGTAGGCGGACATGGAGGCGCTGGCGAGCAGAAGGCCGGGAAAGTAGAAGACGGTGTAGATCCAGTAGGTCCAGCCAGCGATAAAGCCGTGAAAGGGTCCGAAAGCGTCGCGCGCCCAGGCGTAGAGGCCGCCCTCCTCAGGAAAGCGCGAGGAGAGCTCGTTGATGACGAGCGCGCCGGGCACGAAGAAAAAGATCGCGGCCAGCACCCAGAGGCTGATGGAGGAGGGGCCATTGTGGCCGGCGGCAGCGATCCAGCGCGGACCGAGCACGGCGGCGATGTTGAAAAGGAGAACGTCCCAGAAGCCCATGCTTCTGCGCAACTGCGATTTGGGGTCGCGCGGCGGGGGCGCGGGGATGGTCATGCTTGCACCTGAGTTGGGGTCACTGACATTGTATGGCTCGCGCGGTTGAGGAGCACAAATCTCCCTCAGGGGCTAAAGCCCACGTAAGTCGGTGCACATCATTCGGCACGACTAAAGTCGTGCCCTGACACTTCTTGCGGCCCTTGAAGATTTTTCCAGATGCAACCGAGGCCGAAAGTTGATTTGAACCGGTTTTTCGGCCGGTTCTACTCGGAATCGCTGGATACGTCGGTCTCTTTCGCGGCTTCGGTTTCGAGCGCAGGTTCGGGGGCGGGCAACTTTGCGGGGTCGATGGCATCGAGTCCCTCGGCGCGGGCGGCTTCAAGCAGCGAAGCGGAGGCGGAGACGAAGGTGATGCGGGTGCCGGGAAACATGTCGCGCGCGGCGAGCGCCGCGCCCAGTTGCAGGGCTTCGGGCCAGCGCAGCGAGGTACGATCGAGAAGCTGCCTGGCCGCCTCAAGCACGCCCGGATTCAACGGCTGCTGCACCATGCGCGCGGCTTCAACGCGCAGCAGTTCGAAGGCAGTGACGGCGGCTTCGGGAGCGATGTGCCCGGCGCGCTCGCGGCGGCGGATGGCCGCGTAGACCTCGAGCGGCGTGGCGGCCGAGATCAGCTTGCGATTGTCTTCCACGCTCTCCAGGAGCCGGATGAGCGGGTCAGTGCCGGGCTCGCGCACAAACAGCCGGGCGAAGGCCGTGGCCTCAAGGAAGAAGAAGCTCATTCGATCCCCCGTTCCTCTTCGATGGTGGCCGAGACCGGCTCGCCCTGCACGTCGACGGGCTGGAAGCGCTGGGTTTCTTCAGGAATGCCCGCCTCGGCGCGGTTGAGCCGGATGGTGGTGGTGGGATACGCGGGCGTTTTGGGGTTGGCGATCTTGCTGGTAACCACTACGCCGCGTTGAATGGCTTCAGCCAGCACCGACTGGCGCGTTTCAGGATGCTGGTTCCAACGGAAAGTCTTGCGCGGCAGGAAGGAATCGCGGAACCATTTGAGCGCGATGAAGGCGTGGCCGCCGCGCTCAGCTTCGGCCAGCGCCGCGCACAGCTCTTTCACGCGCGCATCCATGTCGGCGGGAAGTTCGGGCTCGGCTTCGTCCTGCTCGTGGGCGGCGCGGACGTCGTTGCGTGGCGCGCGGCCCGGCCGCGGGGCCGGCTCGTCGCCATCGATACGCTCGAAGTAGATGCGCACTTCGTCGTATTCCGGCGACCACGTATCGGCCGAAGCGTCGCGGCGTTTGCTGCGGCCGTTTTCGCTGCACAGTTCCACGATGGACTGGTAGCCGGCAGGCGCCAGAAAGCGCAAGGCGCGCACCATGCCGGGATCCTGTGTGAATGCCAGCTCGTTCAATGCCTCTTCGATCACTTCTTCAGCGGCGGGGATGCTGAGGGCGTCAATTTCTACATGATTCTGCAATCCTCTTGTCGATTTCATCTCTTTTTCTCCCGATACCGCTTGTATCCGCAGAGCCAGCACGTTCACCGGCCGGTGGAACCGGCTCGGAGCTGCACAGCGGAGGCGAAGCAGCAACCTTCGATCTATGATTCTTTTCCAACCATCTCTCTGGCGTGAAGAGGACGGGCTCTCGCTCGTCTCATCATTCGAATGAAAAATGCGCTCTTGACGTTACAGCGGCTGGTTCTCTATACGTGTGCGTTTATCCAGCCAAAAATAAAAGGAGTTAACGTACAATTCTTGAGCTACAGATAGCAATTGATCCTATGCGCCGACTTCCCGCCATTCCACGGCCAATTCGAGCCGGCATCCTGATTTGAGAGGATTTTAGCGCAAAAAAGCACAATTTATGCGACTAATCGCAGGAATCTTCGCGATGAGGACGCAATCGCGGCCAGCGGGCGCCGAAGCCTCAGTAACAGGCTGCCGTTACGCGAAATCAACGCAAATAGCGTGTGCAAAATGGGGGTATCTGCGCCCGTGATTGCACATCTTGCAGCAAGTAAAGGGCTTAGTTGAAGTACGCCCGGTTCTTTTCGGCGAAAGCTGCCTTGTCCGCAGGCAGCTCTTCCAGCGCGAAAATCGCATTCTGCGCGCAGAGGGAGGCGCAGTTGCCGCAGTCGATGCACTCATCGGGATTGATATAAACCTGCGAGACGGTGGCGGCGGCAGGATCGTTCTCCGCAGGCGCGATGGCGGCAGTGGAACACTCCGCAACACAAACAAAGTCCTTGGTGCAGGCATCGGTCACGACAAAAGACATGGAAGATTTGCTCCTCAATCCGGGGCGCGATCTTAAGCCGCACCCTCAAATTGAGGCTAACCGTGGAGCTCCTGGTCTGACCGTGATCACAGTCACGATGTTTCAGAAAATGCGCACCTTCAGGCCTACGCTGGCATTCAGCGATGTCATATTCCCATAGTGAGTTTCGGGCCAGTCCTGATACTCGAAGTCTGCGACGCGCAGAGAGATGCGATGCGTCCAGCGGAAATCCGCGCCGCCGCCCGCGGTCACGATCAGATCCTGGTCCCGGCCTAAGTTATAGGCGTAGGTGATACTGCCGAAGCCCACCAGCCCCTTGGCGTAGAGCTGCCAGCGGCGGCCAAAGTCGAGGTGATAGCGTCCGCCGATGGAGTAGGTTTCGGCGTGTACGTTCGCTGTCTGGTGGAACTCGACCCAGCGCCCTTCGGCTTCAAGGCCGAAGTGGCCGGTGGTTTCGGCGTCGACAAAGGCGCCGACGCCGAGCATTTTGCGCTGACCATATTGGAAGGTGTCGCCGGAGCCGATAACGCCCGCCGACAGCTTCAACGTACCCTGGCGGCCCGCCGCAACCACCTGCGCACGAACGGCGCTGACCGATGCGAGAAGCAGAGCGGGCGACAGCAGCCAAAGAAACGCGCTTGCGCGAAGCGGCAATCCTAGCCTTGCACTGCGCCGGGTCCGGAAATCACGGAAACATTTTGCCGCTCTCTTCAAACCGTAGCCCATTTTCTGCCCGCAACCCATGCTTTGCTTGCCCGCCTACTTTGTTATGTCGAGGTTGACGCTCTGAAACTCGATCACATTGCTGGTTGTGCCTGTGCCGGTGACCTGAATGACATAGGTTCCCGGCGCCGCGGTGGCCTGGCTGAAGCCGCTGCAGCCGGTCGAGACAAATGCGGCCACGGTGAGAACCAGAATCAGCGCCACGGTGAGAATCCGGGCGTTGCGCCGGCGCATCCGCCAGAAGATGCATCCGAAGCCGAGGCCCAGCGGCAGAAGCAGTCCGGCCAGCGAGAAATTGCCGCTGCCCGCGCGGCGGTTCATGGCGCTGGCGCCGCCGCTGAGCGGACTGTTGGTGTCGATGGTGAGTTGGGTGCTGACGGTGCCGCCGGCGGGGAGGGTGAGGCTGACGGAGGCGAAGTGGCAGTTGACCACCGCCGGCAGTGATGCGCAACCCAGGCCGATGGTGTCAGTAAAGTTGCCGGCCGAGGTGAGCGTGACCGTGAGGGTAGCGTTCTGAGAGGTGGGGATGGTGACGGTCGCGGGAGTAACGCTAACGGTGAACCCGGACGACGTGCCGGAGACGATGATGGTCTGCGACGTGGAAGGGCTGTGTTGGGAATCGCCGCTATACACGGCATCAATGTTGTAATTGGTGCCGTTGACCAGATTGGGCGTGAGCGTAGCCACGCCGCCCGCGTTGAGCGTGGCCGTGCCCAGCGACGTTGTGCCGTTGTAGAACGTGACCGTGCCGGTCGCCTCAGGCCCGGTGCTGTTGTTGATGATCGACGCGACCAGAATTACTTGCGGATTGGCTCCTGTGGTGGAGGAGGTGCCAAGCACGGTGGTGGTGGAAATGAGGCCGATGGTTTCACTGACGGCGTTCGAGGTGCTGGTGGCTTCAGTAGCATTGCCCAGATACTCGGCGGTCATGGTATAGCTGCCGGCCGGGAGCGCTGAGTCAGTGAACGTAGCCGTGCCGCCGCTGAGGGTCGAGGTGCCGACGACCACGCCATTCGCCAGGAAGTTGACGCTGCCCGTGGGCGTGCCGCCGGCGCCCGTTACCGTAGCGGTAAACGCGATGGGGCTCAGAATGACGGCCGGACTGGGCGTGACGGTGAGCGCGGTTTGGGTGATAGCCAGCGCAACTGTGTAAGACAACGGCGCCGAGGCACTGCTCGCGGTGTTGGCGTCGCCCGAGAAGGTGGCGACGATCTGGTAGGACCCGGCCGGCAGCGTGGGAGTGATGGTGGCTACTCCCGAAGCATTCAGCGCAGCACTGCCAAGCGTTGTGGTTCCCGACGTAAAGGTGACGGTGCCTGTAATTGGCGCCGTGCCCGAAGCGAGTGCCACAGTTGCCGTGATGGTTTCCGGAGATCCGGCGTTGCCGGGAGTGGGCGTAGCCGCAACGGTAGTCACGGTCGGCGCTTTATTGACGACTTGACTGAGAGTCACCGTGCTCGAACTGGCCGCATTGAAGTTATCGCCCGCGTAGGTGACGGTGATGGGGTGCGTGCCGACGGTGAGAGTAGAGATCGCGAGGGTTGCCACGCCGGGATTGCCGCCGAGCGTTCCGGTTCCGACGGATACGCCGTTATCAAGGAAGTTGACCGTGCCCGTGGCGGGAGACGTGGCGGCGGACGTGATGGTGGCCGTGAATTTGACCGAGGCGCCGTAGGTCGATGGATTCAGGCTCGACGCGACAGTAATCGTCGAAGGTGCCTGCACATCCTGGTTGACGGGGAGCGAGGTGGCCGGCTGCACCTGGGCTGCGGCATCGCCGTTGTAGGTTGCAGTGATCTGATGCAGTCCGTTGGTGAGCGTCGACGTAGTGAACATAGCTACGCCGCTGCCGTTTATGGTTGGCGAGGCGAGGGGCGTGGCGCCGTCGGAGAAGGTGACCGTGCCTGTGGGAGGGACGCCGCCGGAACTGGTGACCGTCGCGGTGAAGGTGACGCTCTGGCCGACAGAGGAGGGATTTTGGCTCGAGATCAGGCTGACGGCCGTGCCCTCAAGCACGGTCTGCGTGTAAACCGGGGACGTGCTGCCTAAGTGAGCGGGATCGTTGGTGTTGTTGTAGGTAGCGGTGATGGAGTGCTGCCCGACGCCCAGCGTCGTGATGTTGAAGGTGGCCACGCCCGAGGAATTCAGCGACAGGCCGGAAGCCAGCGTCGTAGTGACGGGGGTGGTGGTGCCGGGCGCGGTGTAGGTGTCGGAGATGCTCACCGTTCCCGTCAAAGCACCGGTGCCCGGGCCCGTGGTGACGGTGACCGTGAAGGCAGGGTTCTGCCCGAATCCCGAGGGATTGTTGACGGAGGCGACGGTGGTGGTGGTGGAATTGACCGGTTCTGCCGTGCCGACGAGTTGGATGTCGAGAGGCGTATTGGGCGCGGGTATGCCGGGTTGCGTGTCTTCTCCCACGTCGATGCTGGGCGTCTCCACTGTGTTGGCGCTGAGGATGGGCGATGTCACGGGAGCGAAGACCGCGCCCACTTCGCAGTCCGCATCCTCGGACAGGGTTTGGCCGTTGCTGCAGGAGTTGGGGACCGTGAGGTCAATCTCTGCGTTAGGCGGGGTGGGAGGGGTGAGGACGGCGATGGCCGTCAAGCTGAGCGGGGCATTGCCGTCGTTTTCCACCGTCTGCGGCACCGTAGGAGAAGTGCTGCCCTGGCGGACCGGAGTGGCGAAGTTGAGAGCCACATAGTTGCCTTGCACCTCATCCACCACCATGTCCTGCGTGTCGGCGATGTAGAGATTGCCCATTCCGTCGAGATAAAGCCCGGTAGGCTCGTAGAGCACCCAGGTCGTGAACGCGTCGTTGACATATGAATTGCCGCAGTCGTTCTGGATCAGGGTGGAGATTTCGCCCGAGGCCGCGCTCACCTTGCGGATGGCGTCACTCTGCGTCTCGGCGATGTACACATTGCCGGCCGCATCCACGGCCACGCCAGAGGGAATCCACACCGTGGTGGTTGTGGCCGCTACCGGAGCCGGTGAGCAGGATTGCATGACCGGCACGGTTCCGTTTCCGGCAAATGTGACGATGATGCTGCTCGCGGTGACAACGCCGCCCGACGCCATGACTTCGCGGACGCGGTTGTTTTGGGAGTCGGGGATGTACATGTTTCCGGCGGGGTCAAAGGCCACCGTATAGGGCCAGTTCAGATCCGCGCCGCTCGCGGGCCCGCCGTCGCCGCTGTAGCCGCCAGTGCCGTTGGGGTTGGTGAAGCCGCTGCCCGCGATGGTGGCGATGACGCCCGTGGCCGCATTCACCTCGCGGATACGATTGTTGTAGGTGTCGGCGATGAAGATGTCTCCGCTGGCATCGAGGGTGACGCCCTGGGGCTGGTTGAGCGTGGCCTGCGTGGCGGGGCAGCCGTCTCCTACGGAGTCGCTCCTGGCTGCGCAAACCGTGACGTTGCCGGCGACGGAAGTGATGACGCCGGTGGCCGCGTTGATCATGCGGATTGCGTTGTTGCCGGTGTCGGCGATGTAGAGGTTCCCCGCGCCGTCAAGGGCGACAAATCCGGGATTGGACACCGTGGCCTGCGCTGCCGGGCAACCGTCGCCCATGGAGTCGGTTGCCGCGCCGCAGACCGGGCCGTTGGGGTTGCCGTTGCCGGTAATGGTGGAGATAATGCCGGCGCCGGCGGCGCAGCTTGTGCCGGCGATGGTGGGCGTGGCGGCTGCGCCGCAGACCATGCGGATGCGGTTGTGGTTGGCGTCGGCGATGTACATGTTGCCGGCGCCATCGAGCACTACGCCGCCGGGAAGATAGAGTTGCGCTTGCGTGGCCAGCCCGCTGTCGCCCACTGCTCCGAGGTTTTGTCTGAGCTGCCCAGCCACGGGGATCAGATTGCCTGCGATCAGGACTCCCAAGCCTCCGGTGCCCGTTCCGGAAAGGTACGCTGTGCCCAAAACGGTCTTCACGCCGCCGGCCGTGCCCACGAGCACGACAGCTCCCATGCGCAGGCCGGGGGTGACGGGCGTAAAGGCGACCGACTCGGTGCACTGCTGGCCAGGCGCCGAGAAGGTGAAGTTCTTGCAGGTGGACGCGCCGGCGCCCACGGCGAAATCTCCGCTGGCCGATCCAAGCGTGAGCACTTCCACGCTGCTCACCGTGCCGGCAACCGTGGCCGTGACCGTGACGCTCCGATTGCCCGAACTGGAGCCCACCGCCTGCGCGTCGAACTGCGCGCGCGCACAGATCGCCGTGAGCAGAAGCGACACCAGGCATGCGATTCCCAGGCTTGCGACGCCCAGACGGCCCCTGCCGCGCACGGCGCGCTCTGACGGAGAATGCTGACTCAATGCGTCGACCTTGCGGCTCTGAGGGAGGGGCGTGCCACGATCACAACAATTCATGTACAGCTCCGTTTCCATCGAACCAGGCAAGTGCATGACCCGGCGCACCTCCAGCGGTCGGATCGCAAAGGGTCGGCAGCGGGGCGCTGCCGTCTCGAATCGCAGAGGGAATACATGGGGAGGTGCAAATCCCGGGCCCAATTCGAGAGTGGTGATTTATGGTCTCATAATTACCAGCGCGTTAAATTGAAAATCCAACGGTAATGTTACGAAAGGCGTAAAGGTAATAACGGGACTAGAGCATCCATTCCTTGAGGACAATGGCCGGGTGATTCGCCTGCGGTTTCTTGCGGGATGCAGTGGAGCGATTTGTGCCCGGGGTTCGGCCCAACCTGCCCGAATTCGCCCATTTAAACTAGACAGGTTATGGCCACTGTGAAAGCTGTGCGCGGCACGCGGGATCTGCTGCCTCCGGAGACGGAGCTGTGGAACCGTATCGAGGCGACCGCGCGCCGGGTCTTTGCCCGTTACAACTTCGGCGAGATTCGCACCCCGATCTTCGAAGACACGGGGCTCTTTGCGCGCAGCGTGGGCGAAGAGACGGATATTGTTGCGAAGGAGATGTATACCTGGTCTGATGGGGAACGATTCGACGAGAAGAAGATGATCGCCGAATGGATCGAAAAAAACCGATCCACTGCTCCTCACAACGTTCAACCTGGTCGGATAAACGAACAAGGAACGCCTTCTTTTCTTGCAAAGTTGAATACTCTTGGTGTGCAGCGCCAGGTTTATCGAGGCTTGATGCAAGGTCAGCAACTGACTGGTGTTACCGAATTTGTCTCTTTTCGGGCTGCCCTTTCTACTGAAGCTATTTCCGATTTAGAGAAGGCCAGGAAACTAGCAAGAACCGATCCGTCAAGTCAGCTGAATCAGGGTCGAATTGAGTTGCGGCTTGTCATTCCTACTTCTGCACCGCTGAATCCATGGGTTGATCGCAATGATGTGATTATCGAGCAATTCGAAGGTAGCTTCTTTGCCTCATCGCAGTCGCTGACGCTGCGGCCTGAGAATACGGCCGGCGTGGTGCGCGCCTACATCGAGCACGGGTTGGGCGAGAGCGGCCAGTTGCAGAAGCTCTACTATATTGGGCCGCAGTTCCGGCGCGAACGGCCGCAGAAAGGGCGCTACCGGCAGTTCTGGCAAATTGGCGCGGAAGTGATCGGGCCGCCGTCGGCGGGAAGCGAGAGCCCGTTGCGCGATGCCGAGGTGTTGCAGATGCTGGCGACGCTGCTCGATGAGCTGAGTATCACAGGCTGGACGCTGGAATTGAATTCCGTGGGGTCTGCTGCGGACCGTGCGAGGTATAACGATGTTTTGCGCGCGGCGCTGACTGAGGTTGCGCCGAAGATGTGCGCCGACTGCCAGGGGCGAGCCGTCACCAATCCGCTGCGCGTGCTGGACTGCAAGGTGCCCGAGGATCAACCGATCATCGAGGCACTGCCGAAGATTACGGATTCTCTCGATCAGGAATCGAAGGATCATTTTGCCGCCGTGACCGCGGCTCTCGATGCCGCGGACGTCGAGTACAAGCTGAACTCGCGGCTGGTGCGCGGCCTGGATTACTACACACGGACGACCTTCGAGTTCACGCATGGAGGATTAGGCGCGCAGAATGCGCTGCTGGGCGGCGGGCGTTACGACGGGCTGAGCGAGGCCATCGGCGGACCGAAGGCGCCGGGGATCGGGTTCGCGATGGGGCTGGATCGATTGGTGCTGACGATTCAGGCGCAGGAAGCAGCGCATGCCGCCGCAGCGGCTGCGCCTAAAGTCGACGCGTATGTTGCACCGCTTGGGGAAAAGCTGAACGCCGCGGCTCTGGTTCTGGCCCGTGAACTGCGCCGCGCCGGGCTGAGCATCGAGTTGGGCGACGGCAGCTTTCGGTTGAGGAAGTCCTTTGAGACCGCTGACAAGATGGCCCGGCGCATCGTCATCCTGGGCGAAGACGAGCTTCAATCCGGTATTCTGACAGTGAAGGACTTTTCATCAGGCATACAGAGCAAGATTCCGCGTGCGGAACTAGCCGCATTTCTTAACCAACGAGCCGATGGATCTCTGTAGTTCCTCTATCCGGAAGGCCTATGAAAAAGTTTCGCAGCGAAAAGAGGGGGGCCAATGAACGACCGACACCTCTTGCCCGCGAGAGGATGCGGAATACCGGCCAGAAGATGACTGTCGCCGCTTACGAATTTCGACAGGGGAAAAATGAGAGGGAGCGGCGAGAGAATATTATGCCCAAGGTGGTTGTCTGCAAACCGGGAGATAGAAATCTGTACCCTTCATCTAAGACCCTAGATCCAAGAAGAGGTTCGAATAGCCTGAGCGAAAGTGGTCAGCGGAAAACGCAGCGCACGCTGCAAGAAGAACTGGCCGAGATGGTCGCGGCGCAGACTGGCGATGTGATCGCACAACTGAGCAGCGAACAGTGTGCCGCTCTGGAAGCGAAGTTCCTTGTTCTTCCAATCGAGGTCCGCGCCGCCATGGCAGCGAAGTACCCGGCGCTGTCTAACGTCGGTCGGTACATCGTCCGACAGATGGTTCGGGAAGCGAATAGCCAATTAGAAAAGGCAGATGGCAGAAAGACCGCGGACAAGCAACATAGGTCTAAGAAATGGTCCAAGAAAAATCGGCCGATCATGCCTGAGTTCGAGGGCGAGGCAAGGTTTCAGGGCGGAAAGATGATCTTGCAGGGCGGCTTGCCGGAACTTGGAAAGAACAGAAAGCACTGAGCCTCAATCATTGTTAGCAATTAGGGCCAAAAAATAGGGATTTCGGCTGCCCATTCGATAGAGGACGTGCTTCGTTCGGTCCCCAATTCGTTGCGTACAATAGAGACACTGTGCTCGACTTTTTAGACAAACTGGAACGGACGCACCTTTGCGGCACGCTGCGCGCGGCTGACGCCGGCAAGCAGGTGGTCCTGATGGGCTGGGTGAACCGGCGGCGCGACCACGGCAATCTGATTTTTCTCGACCTCAGGGACCGCTCCGGCATCTGCCAGATCGTTCTGGACAAGGAACTTGTGCCTGATGGCCATGCCAAGGGCGAGCACGTGCGGCCGGAGTATGTGGTGGCCGCGGTGGGCAAGGTGCGGCTTCGCGACAGGGACGCCATCAATCCTAAAATGCCTACCGGCGAGATCGAGATTGAGGCGACAGAGCTGCGGGTGCTGAACGATGCGCGGCTGGCGCCGTTTTCGCCCGCGGAAGAGGCGATCCAGAACGAAGAGGTGCGCCTGAAGTATCGCTACGTGGACCTGCGACGGCCTGAGATGCAGCACAACTTCCGCTTGCGCCACGAGATTACGCTGGCGATTCGCGAGAGCCTGAGCCAACAGGGCTTTCTCGAGATCGAAACGCCGATTCTGACCAAGTCGACGCCCGAGGGCGCGAGGGATTTTCTGGTTCCCAGCCGCGTGCATCCGGGCGAGTTCTACGCGCTGCCGCAATCGCCGCAGATTTTCAAACAGATCTTGATGATTTCAGGCTTCGATCGCTACTTTCAGATTGCCCGCTGCTTCCGCGATGAGGATTTGCGCGCCGACCGCCAACTGGAGTTCACGCAGGTCGATCTGGAGATGAGTTTTCCGCGCCAGGAGACGGTCTTCGGCGTGGTGGAGCAGTTCATGAAGGCGGCCTTTGCCGCGGCCGGCGTCGATTTGCCGATTCCCTTCCCGCGCATCAGCTACGACGATTCTATGCGGCGGTACGGCACCGACAAGCCCGACCTGCGGTTGCCCGGCCTGACCGACGTGCGTTCCGCATTTACCGACGAGGCGCTGGCCACGCTGCAGATCGACCCGGGGCTGCCAATCGTCGCGCTGCGCATTCCCAAGGTGGGCGAGCTGAGCCGCAAGGAGCGCGAGGAGAATCATCCGCTCTTCGACCTGAAGAAGGGCGCGAAGTTTATCGACGATTTCAAGCGGCTGGCGAAGAGCTTTCCCGAGTCTGCCACGAAGGTGCGCGAGCTGGCAGGAGCGGCCGAAGAAGATTTTGTCATCGTTGTGGCCGGCGATCCGGCGCATCACATCAAGGCGAGCGATACCAAATTTCCGGGGCGTTTATCGGAGCGCGAGATTAACGTGTACGCGGCGGCCGGCAACTTCCGCGCCGAGCTGGCCAAGAAGTATGCGGACAAGCACGGAGCGTTTCGCATCACCGATGAGGTTGTGCAAAAGGCTGCTGCGCGTGGCGCCGATTTGATTGACGGCAGCGACGCCTTCCACCCCATGTGGCTCACCGACTTCCCGATGTTCGAGTACGATCTGGCTGCGGGCAAATGGGTTCCGGCGCACCATCCATTCACTGCGCCCATTGAGGCCGATATGAAAAATCTTGAGACCGATCCGGCCTCCGTGCGCGCCAACTGCTACGATCTCGCGTTGAACGGCCTCGAGTTGGGATCGGGCTCCATCCGTATTCACCGCAAGGATGTGCAGCAGGCGATCTTTCGGGCGCTCGGCATCAGCGAAGAGGAGGCGCGGGCGCGCTTCGGGTTCTTTCTCGACGCGCTCGAATACGGCACGCCGCCGCATGGCGGCATTGCGCTGGGCCTCGATCGCATTGTGATGCTGCTGGCGGGCGCGGGGAACCTGCGCGAGGTGATTGCCTTCCCCAAGACGGCAAAGGCCATCGACCTGATGGCTGAAGCACCGACGCCGGTGAGCGAGCAGCAGTTGAAAGAGCTGCACATTCGCGTGGCGCTGAAGAGCTGAGCTCGGCTGTCTAGGTCAGCGTCTCGGCCGCTCGCCAATTTGGTGGGAAGATCGAGGTGATTGGTGCGGCCTATAATCGTCAGAATCGGTGTCGGCTGATGAGGGCAAAATTGCCGCCAAATCATCCTCGATGTCCAACTGGAATTGCGCGGCGATGACCGCGAGGTGGGCCCCGAATGTTCCTCGCAACTCCCCAATCGCACTGTAGAAGGTCCAGCTAGCCCAGTGTCCGTGGTGATTTGCATATAAATACACTTCCTCTCCGTCCGTTCCGACATGGTCGAGGAACCTCCGGCAGGCAGCCCGCATTGCGCGAAGATTTGCCGCAAATCGGGACGCGCTATCCAATTTTCCAATCTCTTCGCTGAGGAAATGTCGAATCGCGATGACCGAGTGAACGCAATGGGCGGGCGTCTCCAACTCGCCAGGGTTATAGAGCACCCTGCGATCTTCGAGAAAAGACACCAACCGCCGCGCAGCGGTCACTTCCGGCTCGGTCGGCTGCCGAGAAACTCCACCGATTGGAGTTGAAAAACCAGTGAGCCGGCACGCAATCTCTGAAGCCTTCACGCATTTCTCCTTTCGCCGAAGCTATTGGCGCCCCAGTTCTACAAACAACTCGCCCAGCCCCACTCGGATCGGCGTTCCCGTCACTTTCAATTCACCAGAGTGAACTTGTTCAAGTCCGCCGTTTAAATAGCGCCAGGCGATGCGCGGCTCGGGATCGATGAGCCAGATGTGTGAAACGCCGAACCGATCATAATCGCGGAGCTTCTCCATTGTGGCGCAGAAGAGGTCTTCTTCTTCGAGTACCTCAAACACTGCCAATGGCGGATGCGTTGGAACTTGCTCCGGCGGGCTGTCTTGCTCGAGCACGCATACGTCAGCCACCCTCACTCGGGTTGGCGACACGCGCAGGCGAAGGCCTGGAAGCGGTAACACCCGTCGCGGCATTAGCGGGTCTGAAAGCTTCCACAGCAACGTAGTTACGATTGTCGAATGATAGAACGTACCGACGTTCCGTTCTTCCGAGCGACCATCGACAAAATCGCAGTCCGGCCGCCAGACCTGCCGGTAATACTCCTCTACTGTGAGTGCCGCTGGCGGGCGGTCATCCTCGGCGAGCTGCGGAATCATGCACCAATTATGCGCCCGTCTGCCGACGTGATGAGGCAAAGGAAAAGATGCCGTCTGCACCCGATTTTGCCGAAACTCGTAAAGATCCCATAAGCAACCGGCCGATACTACTGTTCCCTTATTCCTTGTTCATGCCTCCTTCACGCGATACGTTCCAAGCTTCTTCATGAAGAAGGAGGAACACATGAATTCCAAGATTTATGTTGCATGCATGGCGATTGCGCTGGCTGCGGGTTCGGTGGCCGCGCGCGCTGAGACCTCGACGCCCGTAAAGCACAGCAGTGGTGAGCTCAAGCAGATGGAGCAGCAGGCGCACACCGCCCAACAGTATCAGGCGCTGGCGTCGTATTTCCGGTCGCGCCAGCAAAATTTCAGGGAGCAGGCGCAAGAAGAAGTTCCGCTGATGGCGTGGCGCAGTCAGTTCACGTTCAGCCTTGCCGCGAAATATCCCCAGCCCTACATCTCGTCGCGGAATCGCTACGACTATTTCATGTACGAAACGAACCAGATGAGCCAGAAGGCGGCGTACTACGAAGGCCTTGCCGCCAGCGCGAAGTAAGCCGGGGCGCCACTCGAGAGCGCCGGCGTGCGTAAGCCCCATAAAACGCACGCCGGCAAGTCCTTCATTCCTATAGATTCTTTGCAACATATTTATGTTTTGCTGATGCCCTGATGGCTACGCTCGACTATACGAGCAATTCAGAACGGAAAGCCTTGGGTATCATGAACATCGCCAATCTTCTCGGAGCGCGGAATCAAACCACCCGGGGGCAACTGATCGCGGAGACGCTGGCCGGTTGCTGGGTGGTTGCACTGCTCACGTTTGCGGGATACGTGCTGCACTTCAATCCCGCACCGGTTGGGTTCCTGTTTCTCCTGGTCGTGGTTTGCGAAGCGATTCTGAGCGGATTCTGGCAGGCCTCGGTGGTGTCGGTTCTGGCGTGCGCCTGCCTGGACTACTTTTTCTACCCGCCGCTTTTTCATTTTTCTGTTGCCGATCCGCAGGACTGGGTGGCGCTGGGCTCTTTTGAGATCAGCGCGTTGCTGGTGAGCCGGCTTTCCTCGCGCGAACAGATCACCTCGCGGGAAGCGCAGATGCAGCGGACGTCGATGGAGCAGCTTTACGAATTGAGCCGCAGTACACTGCTTATCAACCTGCATCAAGCGCCCGGCCCGCAACTGACGCACCTGATTCAACGGATCTTTGCTGCCGAGGGCGTCGCCATCTTCGACGCCAACTCCGGCCAATGCGACGTTGCTGGAACCTGGGGCCCGGGTGAAGAGGAACTGGCCAAGGAGTGTTACCTGGCGCAGGCCGACGACGACAATCATGCTACCCATACCCACCGCAGACTGCTGCGCGTGGGCAACGATTCGATCGGCGCGATCGCAATCCGCGGGGATCTGGGACGGCTGGTGCTGGATGCTCTGGCTTCACTCACGGCCGTTACGCTGGATCGCTGCGTGGTTTTCGCGAAGGAGAGCGAGGTGGAAGCGGCGCACCAGAGCGAGCGATTGCGCGCCGCGGTGCTGGACTCATTGGCTCATGCCGTGAAGACGCCGCTGACGGCGATTCAGGCCGCCACTGCAGGGCTGAGCGAGGTGGGCAAGCTGAACTCGGCGCAGGAAGAACTGCTGGCGCTGGTTGAAGACGAGGCAAACAAGCTGAGCATGCTCAGCGTGCGGCTGCTGCAAACCGCCAAGCTTGAAGCGGAGGAGATGAGCGTTGCCAAAGACGAAATTGTAGTGCGCGATCTGGTGGAATCCGTGCTTGAGGAGCAACGCGGGCGCATGCCGGGCCACCCGGTAGAGGTTGCCGTTCCCGATCAGGCACTGATGGTGCGCGGCGATCGCGATCTGCTCTCGATGGCGCTGACGCAGTTCCTGGACAATGCCGCGAAGTACTCTTTCGACGGGACCGCGGTGAAAGTTTCGGCCTGGGAGAGCCACGCCGAAGTGATGCTGGCGGTGCACAACTTCGGCCCGGCCATTCCGCTCGCGGACCGGGAACGGATTTTTCAGCGTTTTTACCGCAGCGAGGGGACGCGGAACCTGACGCCGGGAACGGGCATCGGCTTATCTACGGTGATGATGGCGGCCGAGGCGCACCGCGGCCACGTGTGGGTGATCAGCAACGCCGAGGAAGGCACCACCTTTTATTTTTCGCTTCCTCAAAAGGGAGGGAACGGCCAGTGAATCAGGACACTTCGGGGAACCTGTTAATCGTGGATGACGAGCGCTCCATCCGGCTCTCGCTTCGAACCATTCTGGGAAACTTCGGATTTGAGATTGTCGAAGCGGCCCGCGGCGAGGAGGCGCTGGCGCTGGTGCGCACCGAGCCCTTCGACGCAGTACTGCTCGACATCAACATGCCGGGCATGGGCGGCATCGAAGTGTGCCGGCTGATGCGCAAGGCCGCGCCGCGCCTGCCGATTTTGATGTTGACCGTGCAGGGCGGCGAAGAGCGCAAAGTGGAGGCGCTGGACGCGGGCGCCGACGATTACATCACCAAACCGTTCCAGTTGCGCGAGCTGACGGCGCGGCTGCGTGCCGCGGTACGACGCAGCAAAACACTGGATGATGAAGAAGCGGCCATCCAGATCGGCGACGTGCTGCTCGATCCCGGCCGCCATCTGGTGGAGAAGAAGGGCCGTCCGGTGCACCTTACGCCCAAGCAGTTCGAGCTGCTCCACTACCTGATGATGCACGCGGGAAGGCCGATTCCGCACGCCAAGCTGCTGCGTTCCGTCTGGGGTCCGGAATACGGTAATGAGCTCGAATATCTGCGCACTTTCATTCGCCAGATTCGCATGAAGATCGAAAGCGATCCCGCCAACCCGCAGTATCTGATCACCGATTCGCACATCGGTTACCGGTTCAACGAGAGCGTTGACGTCGCTCTACCAATGAACGAAGGCACAAGCGAAGAGAAAGCAGCAGAAGCATAAGGATTCATTCGGCGCACGGCCGTGCTTCGGTGGTTTCGCGCGCGGTGCGCCCATGGAAAGTGCACAGGCGCGGCAATCGCGCTGCAATTTATACTCATTGCAAACCTCCAGCGAAGGTCATCCGCTTTCGGCGAGAAACTGCGGCAGGTTGCCGCATTCCCGCTCGCGGCTGAGACGGCGGAAGGAGCGAAGAACAATGAGCAACGACGCCGCAGTGCAGACCCCAACTTCCAGCCGCGAACGGCTGCAGAAGACTCTCTGCCACGAACAGCCGGATCGCATTCCCATCGATTTCGGCGGCTCGGCCGTCACCGGCGTGCATGCCAGTTGCGTGGCGGCGCTACGCGACTACTATGGTCTCGAAAAGCGACCGGTGCGCGTTCACGAGCCGTTTCAGATGCTGGCGCTGATCGAGGAAGACTTACGCGCGGCCATGGGCGTGGACGTGACCGGCGTCTTTTCACGCTCGACCATGTTCGGCTTTCCCATCGAGCGCTGGAAGAGCTGGAACTTCAACGGACTCGAAGTGCTGGTGCCCGGCGGATTCAACACCACGACCGACGCCAAAGGCGACACGCTCATTTTTCCCGAAGGCGACATGTCTGTGCCGCCGAGTGGACGCATGCCGCAGGGCGGCTACTTTTTTGACTCCATCATCCGCCAGGAGCCGATCGACGAAGAGAAGCTGAACCCGGAGGATAATCTCGAGGAGTTCCAGCCTATTGCGCAGGCGGATCTCGATCACCTGGCGCGCGCGGCGCGGGAAGCGGCGGCTACGGGCGCAGGCGTGCTGGCGGGATTCGGCGGAACCGCCTTCGGCGACATTGCTTTGGTGCCGGGGCCGTTCCTCAAGCATCCCAAAGGCATTCGCGATGTGACCGAGTGGTACGTTTCGACAAGCAGCCGCCGGAATTACATCCATAAGATCTTCGAGCGCCAGTGCGCGATCGCGATCGAGAATCTCGAGAAGATTCATGCCGCTGTGGGCGATCTGGTTGACGCGGTTTTCATCTGCGGCGCCGATTTCGGCACGCAAACCTCGGCGTTCTGCTCGGTAAAGACGCTCGAGGAACTCTACGCTCCTTACTACAAGCAGGTGAACGGCTGGATTCACGCGCACACGCCATGGAAGACCTTCAAGCACAGTTGCGGCGCGATCTCAAAGTTCATTCCCTCGCTC
The DNA here is from genome assembly GCA_050011915.1 of Occallatibacter sp. Taxonomy (GTDB): domain Bacteria; phylum Acidobacteriota; class Terriglobia; order Terriglobales; family Acidobacteriaceae; genus Telmatobacter. The sequence goes on along the minus strand of JBEKIE010000033.1, from coordinate 13,237 downwards.
ATTGAGGCGGGATTCGACATTCTCAATCCCGTGCAGTGCTCTGCCACAGGCATGGAGCCGGAAAAACTGAAGGCCGGCTTCGGAGACCGCATCGTGTTCTGGGGCGGAGGCGTGGACACACAGAAGGTTTTGCCGTTCGGAACGCCCGCAGAGGTGCGCGAACAGGTGCTGCGCCGTTGCGAGATCTTCGCGCCCGGCGGCGGCTTCGTCTTCAACACGATTCACAACGTGCAGGCGGCCACGCCGGTGGAAAACATTGTGGCCATGCTCGATGCGGCGCACGAGTTCAACGGCGGAAAGTAGTCTTCGAGAGCGGCGATTTCAGCAGCGAGGCGCCGGCTGCAAGGAGGCCTGCCGCGCCTTGGGCTCGGACTCGCTTCTGTGGTATATTTTTCAAGTGCGGGAGGGATTTTTCTTCCCGCGCGGGCCGCGTAAGATGGTCTCGAACGCGGCGCTCCAATCCTCAAGGACGCGTAGCTCAACTGGCAGAGCATTCGGCTCTTAACCGACAGGTTGAAGGTTCGATTCCTTCCGCGTCCACCAGAAAACAAAGAACTTAGCGAAAATACAGTAGAAACCAAACCCCACAAAGCCCCGCCGTAAGAGCGAGACCGCCGCAAATATCAGGCAGCCTCTTGCTTCATCACCATCTGCACTACCTTTGATTTTGCCTCTTGCTTAGCTCTCAGAGTGCTGTTTCCGTACACGTTCATGGTCGTTGACACATTGGCATGTCGCATCAGCTTCTGCTGCACTCCGATGGGAGCACCGGTCTCGTCCAAGAGCGAACGATACGTGTGCCTGAAAGTGTGCCATGCCGGTGCCTTCCAGGTGCCAGCCTGCCCCGTGACGATCCAGCCGGAGGTATCCCATGCAAGTCAAGATGTCTGTGAGCGTGACAGTGAACGGCGCACAACCCGCGCCGGTCGCCGATCTGGTGAGTTGCTGCTGTGGTGACATGGTCGGGACAGCGGACGATCTAAGCGAGTGCCTTGCTTGCGGCGGGTTCATGTGTGCCGGTGCGCGTTGCGATTGCCCCTGCCCCGTGTACGAAGATTGAGGCAGGTTAAGAGCCACCAGAGCCGAGTACCTATCGGCTTGCCGTAAGAGTCTCCAAATGAGACTTGACTGTGGCAGGACTAAGGCGTCTTGATGTCGTTCGCCTTCAATGTAGCGAGTTTTTGCACTTGGTCGTCTAACTCGGCAAACGTTGAGGCCGCGCATGAGTTGGCCCTGTCCTTGGGACACCATCGCACAACATGGGTTAGATAAGTTGTGCTGCCGAGAATAAATGCTATGGACATGGCAGTCACTTGCCCATCATTGAAAGGGTCGACGCTCACCACGTTTACTCTCATGCTGGGTGGTCCGCTGGATGAGCCTCCACTATTGTCGAATCCCACTTCTGACACGAACCGAGGACTGCTCGCCAAGATGTCCCGAAAGGCTGTGGCGTAAAGCTGGCCTACTTCGTCGGCGCAATTGCACTCAAACTTCACAGGTATTCGCACTCGATGGCCGGTGTCTTGCGCGTGTGATTGCAGCGCCAGCAATGCGCAAACTAGCAAGGCTCTAACACACGTCGATAACCTCATCGAGTCGGACTCAGGAGACCGGATTTGCATATCGCATCCATTTCCATTGAAAGGTTAATAGTGAACCCATCACCACTCCGCAGGCGTTCGGTTATCCGTTGAACTTGGTCAACAGGGAACTTGAAAACGGTGAGGAAGATTCTCTCGAAAGCATCCAACGGTAAAGAGTTTGTTTTCGCGGTCGATTCAGGGGCATCGGATAGACGGATATTGATTTCGACAATGTCCTTCCGCTTAAGGTCGAGTGCGACCAGCATCAAGTAAACGGGTGGGTATTTGTCCATTGGAACAGCCTAGCATTTTTGAGCCAATGAACAGGTCCGAAGCTGTCGGACGAACCTAGCTAGGCAGGTAGCCTCCACTCGTCTACAGTCCACCACGCCGGGGCTGGGAGCCTCGAGGACGCGACACTGGGGTAATCACCTTGTTACTAAGCGCCTCAATTATGCACAGCCAACCCCACTACAATTGGGGCTGGAGGTCACCAGTGATCTTGCTAACGGATGTTCTGGAAGACATCAACGGCGCATTCCCGCTTTTCTCATACGGGGAGCGCCACATTGACGAGTTCCTTGATGAGAATTACTCGTTTGATGGGGACGGGGTCAAAAGGCTCTGGGAGATGTATGGCCGCTTGTCTGGGAACGTGCTGGAGTTCCTGCGCCATAGGTTTCCCACGTTGGGCGAACGGAGTCGGACGGCGTGCTGTGAACTTCAGATGAGCCAACTTAGGGAAAAGATCATGCGGATTGAGCGCGGGTATGAGTGTTACCGCGCAATCATGGCACTGTACGCCGCCTAGCTTGCTGGAGTTCACGATTCGGGCCCCCAAGCAACAACGCCGGTTGAGCATTCGGTGATCGTTCGGTGCAAACAGGACCAAAGAGGGCGGGGAACTCGTCCCCACAAAACCCCACAATCTCCGCACCGTACCAATTCCTCAAGCTTCCCTATCGTTTCTTTTCAATACTTTAGGCTGCCAGCCGTTCCGCATAAGTCGTTTAGAATCTGTTTGTTATGCTCTCTTAACCGACAGGCTGTAGGTTCGATTCCTACCGCGTCCACCATTGCATGGAGCAGATGCTCGCTCATCGCTCGCTCCGGCTTTTCTTCCATTCATTGCAGCTTCCCAATCTGACGTCCGCTCAGGCCGGGTTCCGGTGTTTTGCGTCACTGCAAGTGCCGTCTGATTGCGGTAGCCATGAGGAATGGTGGTGTGTCCACGGCCGCCGCGGATCCGCCTCGGAGCTAACTGCAATCGTTTGAGCCGCTTCGCCGCAAGCAGCCCAAGTGTCTTCCCTCCCCGGACCGATCCCTTCGGCCGAAAACCACGCGCTGGAGCTTGCCGATGACGGACCTGTGCAATCGCAGCCGGCGGAGTTTTCTCGCACGGTGCCTGACCGGCGCCGTGGCCATGAGCGCTGCCGGTTTACCACCCCAGCGACTGAGACCTGTCGCTGGGGGCCCCGGTTTACGCGCGACAGGCGAGTCGCAAGCGCCTGCCGCGAAGTCCCGCGTGGTGGTGGCGCACGATCCGCAATTGCGCGGATCGGGTTCGACAGTCGATTCGCGCAGGCTTGAGGCGCTTCTCGACAGAGCGATGCAATCTCTCTTCAACCTTCCGGCAGCGCACGAGAACAGCGTCGCCGCGTGGCGCCGCATCGCGGGCGCGGGCGATACCGTGAGCCTGAAGGTGAACACGCTGGGCGGGCGCGGCATTTCGACGAGCGTTGAACTGGTTGAGGCGATTTGCGAGCGTCTGCAGCAGGCGGGCGTGGCTGCGGGCAACATCACGGTGTGGGACCGCGACAGCGAGGAGATGGAGCGCGCCGGCTTCCGCATCGCCGTGGGCGGGGATCGCGTGCAGTGCTACGGCACCGACCGCGTGGGTTACGAGGACGATCTCTCGGCGTGGGGCAGCGTGGGCAGCCGATTGTCAAAGATCCTTACGCGCGCTTCAAGCGTTTTGATTAATCTGCCCGTGCTCAAGGACCACGACGGAGCCGGCGTGACCATCGCGCTCAAGAACATGTACGGCGCGATTCACAATCCCAACAAGTACCACCCCAACGGCTGCGATCCTTACGTGGCCGACCTGAACATGCTGCCCGAGATTCGCTCGCGCATGAAGCTGGTCATCTGCGACGCGACGACGGCGATGTACGAAGGCGGGCCGGGATTCAAGCCGGAACACAGCTGGAAATGCAACGGCCTGCTCGCCGCCCAGGATGCGGTGGCGCTCGACTTCACGGGCTGGCAGACGATCGAGCGCAAGCGCGCGGAGATGGGGCTGAAGACGCTCGAAGCCGAGCAACGCGCGCCGCGCTACATTGCCACCGCAGCCGATAGCGAGCACGGCCTCGGCCATTGCGATGCGGCGCGCATCGCGGTGGTCGAAGTCGACGTGTAGGCGGAGCGCCGGGAGGTGCATCATGAAGTGCGAATTGGTTCCAACGGAAAGCGTCGCGCGTAGTCCTCTGGACCGGCGCTCGTTTCTGAAATGCGCACTGGCTTCGGGAGCGGCGCTGGGCGCCGGTGAATTTGCCGCGCCTGCCGCGGCCGCCCCGCTGGCTTCGGGCGCGCAAGCGCAGAACGACGCGCAATTCACCTACGAGGCGAAGTTCTACGAGAAGCAGCAGAACCGCAAGATCAAGTGCAAGCTCTGCCCGCGCGAGTGCGTGGTGGGCGACAAAGAGCGCGGCTACTGCGGCGTACGAGAGAATCGCGGCGGCGTTTATTACACGCTGGTGCACTCGCGGGTGTGCGCGGCGCACATCGATCCCATTGAGAAGAAGCCGCTCTTCCACTACTTGCCCGGCACCAACGCTTTCTCGATTGCCACCGCGGGATGCAACGTGAACTGCAAGTTCTGCCAGAACTGGGACATTTCGCAGTCGCGCCCCGAGGAGATTCCCGCGCAATTCATTTCGCCGCACCAGGCGGCCGACATCGCGCGCAAGTACGGCTGCCCGACCATTGCCTACACCTACAGCGAGCCGGTGGTTTTTGCCGAATACCTGATGGATACCGCGGACGCCGCGCACGAAGCTGGCGTGCGCAGCATCGTGGTCTCAAACGGCTACATGCAACATGACTCGCTCGAGCAGGCCTACGGCAAGATGGACGCGGTGAAGATCGACCTGAAGGCATTCACGGAGTCGTATTACGCCAAGGTCGTCACCGGACAGTTGAAGCCGGTACTGGATTCGCTGGTGACGCTGCGCAAGATGGGCAAGTGGACGGAGATCGTCTACCTGGTTGTGCCCACGCTCAACGACGATGACGAGGAATTCCGCGGCCTCGCTGCATGGATCAAGGCGAATCTCGGCACCGATGTGCCGCTGCACTTTACGCAGTTTCATCCCGAGTATCTGCTCAAAAACCTGCCCATCACGCCGGTGGCCACGCTGGAACGGGCCAAGGCGATTGCCGATGCCGAGGGCTTGCACTACGTGTACATCGGCAATGTACCCGGCCATCCCGCGCAGAACACGTATTGCCCGCAATGCCGCAAACTGCTGGTGGAGCGCGTTGGCTTTACGGCTGGCAAAATGTTAATTCGCAAAGACTCGACGTGTCCGTATTGCCGGCACAGCATTCCGGGAATCTGGCATGTTTGATCGTGCATGAGGAGGTCTCAACCGATGAAGATCGCAAGGAGTTCCGCCATGGCCTGGTTGATGACGCAATGCATCGCATTCATGGTTACCGTGCCTATTCTGCATGTGCGCGCCGCGGAGGGCGCGGCAGGAGAGCAGAAGGTGAGACCGGCAGCTGTCGCGGGCGCGTTCTATCCCGCCGATCCGCAAGAGCTCTCGAAGATGATCGACGACATGCTGGCGAAGGCTACGCCGCCGCCTGTGGATGGCACGATCATTGCCGCAGTGGCTCCGCATGCGGGTTATCCATACTCAGGCCCGGTAGCCGCATGGACCTACGCGGCGATCGGAGCCCAAGTGAAAGTTGGCCATAAGTATTCGCGCGTGGTGCTGATTGCGCCCACGCACTACGTGGGCTTCGACTTCACCTCGGTGTACGACGGCGATGCGTACACGACGCCGCTCGGGAAAGTTCCCGTGGATAAGGAGTTCGCGCGGCGGCTGGCGAAGATGAGCTCGACGATCCAACTCTCGGACAAAGGCCACCAGGCGACTGCCGATGCGCCGGAGCACTCCGTCGAAGTGGAGTTGCCGTGGCTGCAGAAGATTCTGGGCAACTTTGAACTGGTGCCGATTGTGATGGGCGACACGAGCTACGAGAGCAGCCGCGCGCTGGGTGTAGCGCTGGCCAAAATGCTGCGCAACGATCACGACACGCTGGTGCTGGCAAGCTCCGATCTCTCGCACTACCATTCCTACGCCGATGCGGAGACAATCGATCACAAGACCCTGCATGCGCTCGAGGCGTACGACTACTACAGCATGTCGCGGAACTTCCAATATCGCGGCCCAAGCGAGCCGGGGATCTGGGAGGCTTGCGGCGGCGCGCCCATTGTGGCCACCATGATCTACGCCGAGCGCATGGGCGCGAACAAGGCGGAAGTGCTGAAGTACGCGAACTCCGGCGACATTACCGGCGACAAGTCGCGCGTGGTGGGCTACAGCGCCGACCTGTTTGTGAAGTCCGCGCAGGTGGCCGGCGCCGCGCCGCCTTTCTCGTTGACCGATCAGGAAAAGGCTGAGTTGCTGGCGCTGGCGCGGAAGTCGGTCGAGTACATGATCGAGAACAAGGAACCCTACGCGCCCACGGCGCCAGCGAGCGAGACGCTCAATCGCGAGTACGGCGCATTCACCACGCTCACCGAAGGCGGAGCGCTGCGCGGCTGCATTGGCTACACCTCGCCCACCAAGCCGCTCTACATAACAGTGCGCGACACGGCTACGCTGGCGGCACTGCGCGATCCGCGCTTTGTGCCGGTGACCGCCGCAGAGCTACCCAAGCTGGCCTACGAGATCTCCGTGCTTTCGCCGCTGCGGCGTGTGACCGATGTGGACGAGATCAAGGTGGGCCGCGATGGGCTCATCATGAAGAACCGCGATTCCGAGGGCTTGCTTCTGCCGCAGGTTCCCGTGGAGCAGAGTTGGGACCGCGCAACGTTTCTGGAACAGACCTGCCGCAAAGCCGGCATGGAGCCGAATTGCTGGAAGGACGAGAACACCGACATCTTCAGCTTTACGGCGGTGGTGTTCGGCGAGCACAAACCATAAGCCGGACCCGAAGCGGAGTACTGCTTCAAGGCAAACTGGCAAGGATGCCTAGACTCGAGGCAACTCTCCGCAAACCTCCATCCCGGGTCCACAACTGCGCGCCCGTTTCAATCAGGGTTGAAGCAATGAGGTGCGCATCGATCAGCCCGATTCCCTGGTTGTGCAGCGAGCGAGTCTCGACCATTTGCCGCACTTCACTCTGCTGTGCCGGCCGCAGTTGCGGCAGATGATCGAGATAGGCCAGCACCTTCCTGCGGTTCGGTAACGGCCCCAGCGCCAGCTCGCCGGCGACGAATGGGTGCATCACGATCTCGTCGTTGCCGAGACGTAGTTGCAATTCCGGGTCGGAAGACCGGAAATGATCAATCCAAATCGTCGTGTCGGCGAGGATCATCCTTGTTTACCTTCCGCCGCGGAATGTCGGGAAATCCGGGAGCGATGCCGCCCAGCGCCGCGAGCCGGCGGGCGCTCTCGCGCTCGATCAACGCGCGCAGGCCTGCGCGGACAAGTGCTGTTTTTTCAGTCACTCCCGTTAACTCGCGGGCTGTGCCCAGCAGATCGTCATCGAGCGCCAACGTGGTTCTCATCGCTCCTCCGTATGCATGATTATAGCATCGTTTGATGCATGATTTATATGGATTTGCAATCTGATTACTGAAACCGCGTTCCCCTGTAGCGCGCCACAAGCAGCAAGGCCGCCATGTCGATCGCCGCGACGAGCCAGGCCGTACGCCAGAAGCCAAAAACAGGAATCAGAAATGTGCTCAGGGCGAGCGCGCCGACGCATCCGCCGAGCAGGTCGATGGCGTAGAGCAGACCGAAGCCTGTGCCCTGGCCGCGGCCGCGGAGAAAGATCCCCGCCGCGGTGACGAACTGGAAACCGCCAAGCATGCCCGCAAGCGCTGCGAGCATGGGAAAGACGATTTGCGCCGCAAGCCAAGTTGGGGCGCGCGACGAAAAGTCTCCCATTGCGCTCACGGCGAGGAGGAGCGCGGGAGCGGCGAGCGCAAGGAGAAGTTGCGCTGCGGCGAGAGTCCAGTTACGGTTCGCGCATTCGCGCCGCATGCCGAACCAACTGCCCAGTGCAATGCCCGCCATGAAGAGCCCGATAAGGATCGCGAGCTCGGTGTACACGTAACCGTAAACGGCCTGAAAACCGAGAAGCAGAAAGATTTGCAAGGCCATGAGAGTGAGCCCTGTGGCGGCGACGCAGGCACCGGCGACTGCTCGCTCGCGGCGTTCGCGGCCGGGAAGAAGTGCCAAAAGTGCGACGCCGAGCAGAAGCAGAAGCGCCAGCACGCCGGCCACACTGCCGAACGGGACGTGCTCGGCGGCGCGGAACCACGCGGCGTAACCCGACTTGAACTGCGCGCTCCACAGAATGACGTCAAAGGCGTAGGCAACAGGCGCAAAGTCGCGGTTGACGGGCGTTGAGGGCAGCGGCGCGAGGTCGGTTTCAACCTGTTCCATGCGGTCGGGCATCATGCGGTAGGGAATGAAGTACTCGCGCACGTATTGCGTGGCCAGATGGCGCTGGCGCAGGCGGGCAACCAGCACTTGCGGATCGCTCGTGAGGACGCCGGGCTCAGCGGCGCCGAAAAAATGAATGATTTCGCCGGGAATTGCGGCTTGATATGGGAAGACCGCGCCGAGGGTGCGACGGATGGAGCGCAAAAACTCGGCAAGATCGGGACTGATGGATTCCTCGGATGAGCGCAGCTCGATGGCGAATAGTCCGTTGGGCGCGAGGTGCGCGCGCGCGAGGCGGAAGAACTCCACCGTGTAGAAGCGGTTCAACTGCGCGGTCTGCGGATCGGGCACGTCAACGATGATGACATCGAACTTCTTACTGGTTTCGGACAAATATCTTCGGCCATCCACCAGTTGCAATTGCACGCGCGGGTCGGAATGAAAGACCGCGGTTTGCGCGGGAAAATATTGCTGCGCCATGCCGATGAGCGCCGGATCAAGCTCCACGTAGTCGAGGCTCTCGATGGTCGGATGCTTGAGCGCCTCGACTACGCTGCCGTTGACGCCGCCGCCGATGAGGAGCACGCGGCGAGGAGCGGCATGCTCGAGGAGCGCGTAGTCGACGGCCTCTTCGGCGGCGGCTGGATCGGGCGCGTTGGCGAGAATACAGCCGTTTTCGAACAAGCTGCGGATTGTGCCGGTTTCGGTCGCGCCAGTTTCGGTCACAGTCAGGTTGCCGTAGATGGAATTGCGCTCGGCGACGACGTGGAAGCCGCGCCAGAGGCGGGCTTGTGCGGAGGCATCGCAGCGCGGGGCGATCCAGAGAAGCAGGGGAATTGCGGCCAGCACGGTTACGACGGCGAGGAGCGCTACCTGAGAGCGCCTCATGCGGAAGAGAAGCGCCGCGGCCAGGGAGAGATTGAGCGCGCCGACGATGGCCGCGATCTGGAAGGACTCGAGAAAGCGCACCAGCACGACGCTGGCGAGGATTCCGCCGAGCGCGGAGCCGGCAGCTTCGAGCAGATAAGCCGCACCGGCAGCGGCGCGCGCGGAAAGATTGCTTTCTGTTGCGGCCATGCGCGCGGCGGCGACGAACAGCACGCCTGAAGCCGCGCAGAACACGCTCAGGCACACCAGAGAAGTGAGCAGCATGGGAATTGGACCGACGAGCTCGCCGGGAACGGTTTGGAAGAGGGCTTTGGCGCAACGCAAGGCAAAGATGGTTGCAGGAAGGCTTGCGGCGAGAAGGCATTCGAGCGCGGCGACGGCAAAGCGCGCGCGGCTGCACCGCGAGTTTGACGGGCGGGTGAAGGCGCTGGCGAGAACACTGCCGACCGCTGTCCATAAGAGCCATGTTGCCAACAGGATGCCGAGCGCGATCTCGTTGCCGTTGAAGACCTGGATGAGCTCGCGCATGAGCACGATCTGGCCCACGACGGCAGTGAAGCCGCAGAGGGTAAGCGCTGCGCGCGGGGTGGTTTGGTGCGCGGGATTCACTGGTACGGAATTAAAGGAGGACGGCCCCGGAAATGCAAGGTCGGCGGGCACATGAATTGAATGGGAGGGGTCGAAAGGGGGTAGATCGTGCGCCCGGACCCGCCTCGGCGGGGAACTCCCGGCCTAATCTGGTGCGCCCGGAGAGATTCGAACTCCCGACCTAACGCTCCGGAGGCGTTCGCTCTATCCAGCTGAGCTACGGGCGCACTCTATCAGGATACCGCAATTTGCGGATTCGCCGCCTCTGTGCCGGGAAGAGACGGCCTTTAGCGGGCCGGTTTTTGAATAGGCCTGCTCGAGATTCCTTCGATGCTGATTCCGGCCTCTACGCGATGGCGCGCCTTTCGCGTTTGACTGCGGCACGGCCGATCCAGGCAAAAACGAAGAGCGTGAGGCCGCCGACCCAGGCTCCGAGCGAGAACGAGTGGGGAAGATACAGCGCGATGACGACTCCGCTCGAGACGAGCAGGGCGCAGAGGACCGCGAACATGCGCATGCCATAGAGAAAGACAAATGGAAGATAGTGCGCGCCGAGCAGGATGAGGAGTGCGGGATAGAACAGATTCAGGCGGAACTCGGTGACAGGGACGAGCAGAAGCATGGTCATGGGCAGCGTAAAGGCGATCTGCATGCCGAGTTTGCTTAACGGGTTGCCTTTTGTGGGCGAAGCCGGCCCGCCGGTTAAACGCAGCAGAAGCAGAGTGACAGGAAAGATGATGAAACCGCTGGCGACGATCGCGATGATGGCCGCGCGGGGAGTGCTCCACGTGGCGAAAGCCGCCGACACCAGCCAGATAGCCGACGAGACCAGTTGGCCCCAAAAGCCGCCGATGAAGGCGGTGCGTACGTGGCGTTGCGCGTCGGCGACGAGCATGTTGGGGATCTCCTTTGTTGGCTATGCGGCGTGAAGGAGGAGGTACGCAGAATTTGGGCGGGGAGTTCCCCGCGACGCTGGGTTTCCGCACCAATTTCCCGCAGTTTCTACGGCGACTTGCCTCTGTTTTTCCCTTGTATAGTGCATTGCACTCGGCGGTGCCCGATGAGAGTATCTTAGGCAGCGAGGTAAGCTGGGAAATGTTTCGCCGTATTCGATCTGGGGTTGGGTACATCTTTTGCTTACTATTTGTCTTCTTGGAGTCCGCCGAGTTGTTCACGGTTGTCCGTGAACTCATCCCCGAGAAGCTTATCGGCTTCGTGAATCAGATGTATGCCGTGCCTTCGTTACTTGTGGGCGTTCTGCTCATATGGTTCGCTAAGGCGGAGGGGAACGAGGGGGCTGGTCCGCCCAGTGCGCCTCACTTCGATAGCATCAGGAACGCAAGTACAAATACTGCGAGCCCAACGCAGACGGTGGAGCAGCATTTTTACTTGGCGCCGCCTTTGGTCCAAGAAGCAAAGAAGTTTCCGGAGTCTCTAAAGCCAAACCACAACGTTCAGTTCGTGTCGCCCCGCCAGCTCCCTGCGACATGCGCCTCCCCACTTCTCATTACGGCATGCTTCCGAAACGTTCCGATTCCGCACGTATCGGTCCCAAATTTCTCGTACGTCCGATCAAAGGTCGCCTACTCCGACGAATTGGGAGAAGAGTTTCTGGAGGAATTTCCGGGAGCGTGGTCGGAGGACGACGATCCGACAATTGAGATGGAGCCAGGCCCGTCCCATAACGTAGTTCTCGCAGCCTTTTCAGAGGGACAATGGAACGCATGTCGCGTAATTTCGCAGCCGACCAGTTGGGGAGGGGTGGCCTACGACATTGAAAGGCACCCGCTACCGTTTGGGAGGTCCTGGGCGGTCGTCACGCTCATTGGCGAGCACAATATCTCTCTTGATCCCGTGAGAATTCTTCTCCAGTTGAAAGAAGACGGCACGGCCTTCTTTAAACAGCAGGCCATGGAACATCGCGCAATTGGTAATGATGCGGGAAGAGCTATGGGGTCAAGGGCGGTGCCCCCCCTCTTGCGGAAAATCACGTTCGAATATGTGCCACGGGAATCGCCATTGGACCACGGATGGTCTTTGTTGAAGGAGGATCGAGCCGGGGTTGAGCCCGCTTTCTCTGCGCCGCCCGTTGGCGCGCCAGCCTCTACGGGTCTGTCGATCAAGCCGTCCGGTTGGTATGGAATCGAATACAGCATCCTTGAGGCGCTCAGCACACGATGTAACGCCTTGGCCTTCCGGGCCAATTTTGCCACGGATGGCAGAGTTTATACGTTTTTGCAGTTGCCGTCTGCCGTCGTGGGTCAGAAGGCTAAGGAGAGGTGGATTCAATTTGGCGTGGGCCTTGGACCGAGTCGGGTGGAGGGAAATGAGGGCATTGTGAGCTTGATTGGGACGGAAATAGGCGGGGGCTGGGGATCATTCGATGTACTGCTTGATGCCGCTGTGCAGTCCACCTTCGGAGAGCAGGGGCTTGTTTATGGGGAACACGGAAAGCTGCTTAAGATTCGTTTTCGCGGTGGCCTCTCCATCTCCGATTTGGAGCTCTTCAGGTGCTGAGTATTTGGTATTGCGCTGCGAGGAGGCGAATGGCAACGAACACTCCGCCTGCGTCCACGGCCCGCAATGCCAGGCTTCCTGGCATTTGTTCCACAGGGCCATTAGATCCGTCTTTCGTTGACTTGGCGCCTATTTTTCAGTATTCTAGAGTCCTTGCGCGGTGTTGCGCCTGGGGTCAGGGTGTGCTTACCCGGACCGGACAATAATCGGAGGGATGCCCTCGAAGTGGACCGAGGGGCTCCGATGGAACAGGCAACCGGCTGTGGGACCAAGGGAATGTGGTCCGATGCAGCCAGTGCTCCCGAGGGGGGCTGACTCCGGCAACTTCTCACCCGAACAGATTTGTTTGGCAGTGGGTAGGGTTTGAGGCCCGTGCGTTTTGCATGGGCGGTCGCGCTTCGCGCGAGCTATCAGCTGTTAGCTCTCAGCTTTCAGCTTGTTTGTGATTGTGCGAGCTGCAGTTGGGTTCCTGAAGCGGCAAATGCGGTAGGAAAGAGCTAGTGGCTGATAGCTAAGAGCTAAAAGCTGACTTTCAGAGGGAAGAATAGAGATGTCAACCTTTGTTCCGAGCGGCAAGGATATCAGCCGCAAGTGGTATGTGGTGGACGCCAGCGGACAGACGCTGGGACGTTTGGCCACCAAGGCCGCCAGTGTGCTGAGCGGCAAACTGAATCCGCAGTACGTGCCGTACATCGACATGGGCGACCATGTGATCGTGATCAACGCGGAGAAGATCCGGTTGACGGGGCTGAAAGACCAGAAGAAGCTGTACCGGCGCTACACGGGCTTTCCGGGCGGGCTGCGCGAGGAGTCGTTTACGCGGCTGATCAACCGCAAGCCGGAGATGGTTCTGGAACAGGCCATCAAGGGCATGCTGCCCAAGAGCAAGATGGGCCGGCAAATGGCAACGAAGTTGAAGGTGTACCGCGGCGACAAGCACCCGCATGGGGCGCAGATGCCGGTGGCGTTGTA
>JBEKIE010000032.1:0-40410 GCA_050011915.1 Occallatibacter sp. | reverse complement strand
GGGCTCATGTCGGGCGGGGGCCGCGGCCGCGGCGGTTTTGGCGGCGGCTTCGGCGGCGGCGGAGGATTCGGTGGGGGCGGTGGAGGTTTCGGCGGTTTTGGTGGCGGGGGCGGCGGTTTTGGCGGCGGTGGCGCCGGAGGAAGCTGGTAAATCAGCTTCTAGCTGCTAGCTTCTAGCCAAGGACAGATTGTGCGCACCTTGTGGGCGAAACCAGGCGCGCTTGGTTTTATGACGAGAAGTACGTTTCCAAAGCGAATCAGGGATTGAATGTCAAAAGCTGAAAGCTAGAAGCTAGTAGCTTGAAGCTGTTTTTACGAGGAGAAACAAACTGTATGAGCCGTGGACTTGCAATTACCCTGGCCGTCGTGGCCGTTCTGTTGTTGGCAGTTTTCATGGTTTTTGGCAGCTACGTGAACGCCAGGAATCAGATGGTGTCCCTGGATCAAGTGGTCAAGACAAATTGGTCCGATGTGGACGTGGTACTGCAGCGGCGCGCCGACCTGATTCCCAACCTGGTGGCGACCGTGAAGGGGTTCACCAAGGAAGAAAGCAGCGTGTTCACCGAGATCGCACAGGCACGGGACGGTCTGATGAATGCCCAGACCCCGGCGGACAAGATCGCCGCGAACGGCCAGCTCGATAATGCGCTCGCCAAAGTTCTCGTCCTGACGGAAAATTACCCGACACTGCGCTCGAGCGATCAGTTCATGCGCTTGCAGGATGAGCTGTCAGGGACCGAAAACAGGATTGCGGTGGCCCGCAATCGATACAATCAGGCTCTGCAGGATTACAACACGTACATCCAGCAATTCCCGAACAACATCTGGGCGCACTTCGCCGGTTTCCAGGTGAATAACGCCCGCTTCCAAGCCAGCCAGGCCGCCCAAACTGCGCCTGCGGTGCAGTTCTAAAGGTTCGCGCCGATTGGCACAAGCACAAAAAGGCCACTCCGCCTGCGCGGAATGGCCTTTCGAGCCCAAAGCGTTGCCATGCCGGCTTACTTGAAGGATGCGATGGCGCTGGCCTCGTCGTCGAAGATGTCGAAGACGGTGTAGAGCTTGGTCAGCTGCAGCAGGTCGTGGACCTTCTTGGTGAGCTTGAGCAGCTTAAGGGTCGCACCCTGATTCCTGGCTGTGGTGTAAGCGCTCACCAACTCACCCAGACCCGAGCTATCGATATAGTTAACATCGCCCAGATCGAGCAGGATGCTCTTCTGCCCCTTGCCGATCAGGTCGCGAATGGCGTCGCGCAACTGCACGCTGCCTTCGCCGAGTGTGATCCGCCCGCTGAGACCCAGAACAGTGACGCCATCCACTTCACGGGAAGCTATTGCAAGTGCCACGGAAAAATCCTCCTTGTCAGTACTTCGGTTATAGCATCTTTGTGTCCGCCGGGCTCAAGGAAAATTCCTCGGCCGGAGCGGTCACGGGGAGAGAAAGGTTGATCCTGCACGTCTGCCCTCGAATTACGTCTTTCCGGCGGCCGGCGCCAGATGTTTCACCAGCGTCAACTCAGTCCCGGGGTGCAGTTGTCGAAAGTGTACCTCATCCATCAGCGACCGGATGAGAAAGATGCCGCGGCCAGTGCCGCGGAGAAGGTTTTCTTGAGCCAGCGGATCAGGCACTTTGTCGGGATCGAAGCCTCGGCCCTGGTCGGCGATGGTAATGGTCAGGTCTTTGCCGGTGTTTTCCAGCGAAACCTCGATGTGGCGGGCTGGATCGTACTCGTTGCCGTGCAGCACGGCGTTAATGGCAGCCTCGCGCACCGCCATGGCGATATGAAAGCGTTGGTCCTCGTCGAGACCTGCCTCAATGGCCAGCTGATCTGCGGCCGCCTCCACCTCACTGACGCTCTCCATGGTGGAGCTCAGCTTGAAACTCCGCCGTCCTCTGCTGGGTGCGCTCACCGGGCTGTCTTCCGCCTCCGCCATAGTGGGTGGGGCAACGCGGCCCCGCTTCCAAGAACCTTCTGGCAGTTTCACGTCTGGGTGCGATTGTGTCAAGGCTGAACACCTGCTCTCGGCGCAGCCTCCACCACCAGGCGAACCAGGTGAGCCATCTCGCGTTTGCCGACGATGCGTTTAGTTAAGTCGCTATCGACACGGTTCACAATGACGAGATCCAGCGCCGGCACCACCACGGCGTACTGTCCCAGATGGCCCTCCGCCCAGAAACTGCCCCTGGGAAACGGAATCTCCGCTCTCTCGCCGCTGGCCGAGCCGCCGGTCCACCAGAGATACCCGTAGCCACCCGACTCAGTATCGGAATAAGGTTGCGTGCTCGCCGCGACCCAGTCGCGGGGAACCACCTGCACGCCGTTCCATTCGCCGTGGTGCAGATAGAGCAGCCCAAAGCGCGCAAAATCGCGCGCGCTCATCTCGAAAACGTAGGCGGGAAAGCGCGTGTCGTGGCCGCCGATGTACTCGCCATCGCGGGGACGGAAATCCTGCATGCCGATGGGCTGAGCGATTTTTTGATAAAACGCGTCGAAGATCTTCGTGCCCGTCGCCTGCTCATAAATGAAGCCGAGCGCGTTGAAGTCCCAGTTGTTGTAGTACCAGAATGTGCCCGGAGCGTGCGAGCCGCGCGGCGGCTTCTTCTCTTCCATGCCCTGGGTCTCATACACGGTGGGGTGGTAGATGCCGGATCGCGCTTCGAGCAGATCGCGCACTTTCGCCTGCTTCTCCTCGGGCGTGAGCGACGGCGGCTTGTCGTCAAGGCCGAGCTTTTCGAGCGTGTCGTCGGGATGGATCTTGCCCTCCGCAACGGCGATGCCGATGAGAGCGCTCAGCAGGCTCTTGCGGCAGGAATGCAGGTTCGACCGGCGTTTCACATCGCCCCAAGCGGCAACCACCACGCCATGCTGCACGATCATCGCCGACGTGGAGCCGATCTCCTCGACATATTGGCGAATGCCTTCAAGTTTCTCTTGAGACCAACCCGCCTGCTCCGGCGACTTGAGCTGTTGCCAGTCCGCGCCCGGAACGCTGCCTGGCTGGCAGCGCAAGCCCGCGGCGGCAACCAGCAGAATAAAGGCAATAAAATGCACACGCATCTTCATGGGCAATGCTTCCTCGTATGGATGGATAACTCCACACTATAGACGCAACCAAGCGCGGTGACAAACCCAGTGGTGGTGCGGTTTCATATTCCGCAGGAATAGAAAAGGCGGTAGACTCCCTTCATGCCAACGTTGACGCCAGTCGCCTTTGGAGGCTCTACAAATAGGCCGTTCGTCTGGATGTGCTCAGAGTGTGGTGTTCTCTTCTCGCCTACCCGCATAAACTTCGATCCGGTTGAGATCAATAAAAATAAATGCTCAATTCACAAACCACTCAGAGCAAGAACATCCTGGGTCGTCAATTTTGCGGCTGATGAAAGCGCGCGAGGACGTAAACCAGGCCGCTGCGCGGATCGTGAGAGAGGCTACGAAAGATTAGGCAATTCAAGCTGCTCTGACTTAGCCGTGAAAGGGTCAGGTATTGGCCGCATATGTTCTCTTCTTAATCGGTCATAAATTGCTTTGATTTGAGGAGAGCCAACATACAGCCTCCCGCGTCTTTCTCCTTGTGGTATCAGCAACCCCGCTGCGACAAGGTTCTTCAAATCCCTGCTTGCGAGTATGTCGTTCAGTTCTGCGAGATTCCGATAACTAGAATTCCGCACTCGAAGTCCCATTGCAGCCGAACAGATCGCGTTGAGGGTTCTTTCCGGAAATCCGAGTTGTTTTATTATTTGGTCTGCTTCCAGAAATAAGAGGTCGAGTACTTTTGATCGGCGCAAGATGGTACTCGCCTGCCTAAAGTGAGCAGTCAGATTGAATTGAATCCAATCTTTTGTGCTATTTCGCGGACTCCACGATCCTTCCGCTGTCTTGGCAAGCACCTGATAATACGCCGGAGTATTGCGTCCCAAGTATTCCTCGATTGAGCAGAATTGGGATTCCAGAATGCCGTCGCGAGCGAGAACAAGTGCCTGCAAGCATCGGGCCATGCGACCATTGCCGTCAGAAAACGGGTGGATCAAAACGAGATTCAGATGGGCCATTGCGCCCTTGATGAGGACATGGTCGCAATCATCATCACAATTGAGGAACTCGATCAACTCGGCAATAAGGCCCGAAACTTTTTCAACATCCGGCCCCTCGTAAACGACTTCGCCTGTAGGCTCCTGGCGAACATAAATGGCGCCCGGCCTCCAGTTGCCCGGATGCTTTGACAGATCGTGCTGAAGCATCATGAAGTGGAGACTTCGGAGAAATCCCTCGTTGTAGATGAAGCTCTTGTCCTTCGCCAACTCAAGAACAAAGGTCATTGCAGTCCGGTATCCGGTGACTGCCAACCATGCTTCACTGCCCGCATCTAGAGGTTCTTCACCTTCTGCCGCCGCGATTGCATCCTCCGCGGTGACGTTATACCCCTCGATGCTGTTCGATCCTTGGATTGCGCGAGCAAAACTGTCACGGCGAAGCATCCCGGTCCACCTTCTAGGTCTCGCTAAAGTGTGACGGAGTTTTTGGCGCACTTCCTCAATCTGATTGATGACTTCTTTTTCTAAAGTTCCGATTTTAGGAGCCTTAAACAGCATAGAAACACCATATCAAGAATCAAAAAGAAAGTCAAATAATAATTGACATAAGAACAATAATATTGTACTATCTTTTTAGAGAATGTACGAACCGCTTGGATCTAGCAAAACGCGTTCTAGTAGTATCCGCACTCGTAGAATGAAGCGATATTAATTCTATTGTGCGTATGACCTAAGTTTCAGTCTGAGCCACTACCACAAACTTGGATCGCAGTGTTTTGCAGGTATCTGAACCTCGTCCTGCAGCCGAGCAAAATCTTGTTCGAAGGGTCTACACTCATCCCATGGACACGCGAGCCCCAGACGCGCGAGTCGCCGACACGCGATCCGATGAAACGCGACCGGGTCCGCGCATCGCAACCCGTGTCAGCCTGACGGCGATCCTCGGCATGCCGGTGACCGATGCGCAGGGGCATCTGTGCGGCAAGCTCAAGGACGTTGCCATTACCACGGGGCCCGATGGCGGCAAAGTGGCAGGCCTGGTGCTCAAGACCCGCACCGGTCTTTCGCTGGTTCCTTCGCAGGAAGTGATGGAGACCCCGGCGGGGACGCTCGAAGTGCGCTCGGCCGATGTTCTTACCCCGCTCAAGGAAGAGGGCAACTACCTCTTCCTGCAGCAGGACCTGGTGGACCGCCAGATTATCGACATCAACGGCCGCAAGGTGGTCCGCGTGAACGACGTGGACCTGGAGTGGATGGGCCAGGGTGCGGCGCACCTGTTGCGCGTGGCCGAGGTTGAAGTTGGGCTGCGCGGCGCCTTCCGGCGTGTCTTCAAGGGCGCTTTGCCGCGTACCCGGCTGGAAGCCATCTCGCGCAAGTTTGGCGCGCACGCCATTCCCTGGGAATTTGTGGACGTTATCGAGCCCGATCCCGCGCGGCGCGTCAGGCTGCGCATCGAGCACGAGCGTCTGGCCGATATTCATCCCTCCGAGCTGGCCGACATTCTGGAAGATCTTGCGCCCGCCGAGCGCGAGGCCGTGTTTACCTCGCTTGACGAGGAGGTTGCCGCAGAAACCCTCGAGGAGGTCGAGCCCAAGCTGCAAAAGGCTCTGCTCGAAAAACTCGACGAGGAACGCATCGCCGACATCGTGGAAGAGATGGACCCCGGAGCCGCGGCCGATCTGCTCTCCGAACTGCCTGAGGATCAGTCCGACGCCATTCTCGAGGAAATGGAACCGGAGGAGCGGCAGGAGGTGCAGGATCTGCTTGAGTTCGACGAGAACTCCGCTGCCGGCTGCATGACCACGGAATTCGTTTACCTGGGCGTGGATGCAACCGTCGCACAAGCAGTGGAAGCGTTGCGCAGCTTCGATGGCGACCCGGAAACCGTTACCGAGGTTTATCTGCTCGACGAGAAGCGCATTCTGCGCGGCGCCGTATCGCTGGCGCGACTCGTGATGGCGCGCCCCGACACGCATCTGGGCGTCTTGGCCGAGCCCCGCGTGCTCTCCTGTCCTGCCGACCTGAACCAGAACGAACTGGCCGAGATGTTCGACAAGTACAACCTCCATGCCCTTCCGGTCGTCGATTCGCAGGGCCGCATGGTGGGCGTGGTGCAGTCGGAGCAGGTCATCAGTTTCCTGCGCGAAAAGCTATAGAAGGAGTATGGTGGCGGAGCAGGGCGAATGCTCTTTTTCAGCGGTTAATTCTTGCGCCAGAGTGGATAGAATGTCCCAAATCAAATAAAGAAAGTGATACCTATATTGGATTTGATACACCTTCGGCAAGGAAAGGCACATGGATCGACTGCTGAAGCGCGCCGTTCGGATAACCGTCCACAAAATGGTTGATTATCACCCATCTTATGGTCGATAATACTGCCATGATTCGTCGCCGCCTTGTCGACCGGCTCTTGGATGGACTGGCAGACACGCCTGCTGTCCTGGTAAACGGTGCCCGTCAGACCGGGAAGAGCACTCTGGTGCAATCGGTAGAATTGGCGAAACAAAATCGCCAGTACCTCACCTTCGACGATCCAGGCGTTCTGGCCGCGGCTAAGCGCGATCCCAACGGATTTGTTGCCGGGCTGAATATGCCTGTCACGCTAGATGAAGCTCAGCATGTTCCCGAGATTTTCCCGGTGATCAAAACCGCCATTGATCGGCAGCGGCAGCCTGGTCGATTTCTGCTCACAGGATCGGCCAACGTGATGCTTCTGCCAAAATTGTCCGAGTCGCTGGCGGGGCGCATGGAGGTGATGACCCTTTGGCCGTTTTCGCAGAGCGAGATACAAGGGACACAAGAGAGTTTTGTGGACACGTTGTTTTCTCAGAAGCCTGTTGGATGGTCAGGAAAGACAGCCGCTCTGCGGCGAGAAGAGTTGCTGGAGGATGTTGTTGCTGGCGGATATCCTCCTGCGGTGGCCCGCCATAGCGCCACGCGCCGAGATGCCTGGTTTCAGTCCTACGTCATGACCATGCTTCAGCGCGATATTCGCGATCTGGCCGACATTGCCGACGTGACGGCCGTTCCGCGCCTTCTATCGGTGGTGGCTGCACGCGCTGGCGGTTTGCTTAATTTCGCCGATTTGTCGCGATCCGTTGCTCTGCCGCAGACGACCTTGAAACGCTACTTTGCATTGTTGGGCGCGACCTTCCTGGTGCAACTGCTGCGCCCCTGGGCGAGAAACCTTGGAAAACGGATTATTCAGACTCCCAAGGTTTACTTGAACGACACTGGACTGCTTACGTACTTGCTGGGAGCGACAGTTGACCGCCTGAAGACAGAGAGCAATCTGACCGGAGCGATTCTGGAAAACTTTGTGTACATGGAGTTGCGCAAGCAGTCCACATGGAGTGCGACTCAGCCGGAGCTCTTTTATTGGCGTACGGCTTCAGGACAAGAAGTGGACATTGTTCTGGAAGATCGCGCGGGCAGGGTCGTTGGAGTGGAGGTCAAAGCTGCTGCAACTCTGAGCGGCAACGATTTGCGTGGTTTGCATGCCTTCGCAACCACCGCCGGTAAACAATGGGTGCGAGGTGTGGTACTTTACACCGGCACGGAAGTGATTCCATTTTCTGCCAACCTGCATGGCGTTCCTCTAGGCCGGCTCTGGTCAGTTTGACGATCGGCTCGTGATGGGGCCGGCCCGAATTGCCGCCCGGTAGGGCAGGACCTTGATGGTCGGTTTGGGAAATCGTCGGATGGGAGTCTGGTTGCCCATCGTATGACCCATATGCCGTTGTTTTTCCGCTTGGATTCGCCGAACACGCAAGATCAAAAGGGACTGCGAATCGGGCCGCAGCTTATTGGTGTTGTTTCAAGCTGCGACGGCTAGGAAACATCGCTCATCGCCTGCCGTCGGCGAAAATCACATCCCCATCGATTCACGCTCCGGACCAAGCCAGTAACCATGCGCACTTTGCCCCCGTGCTACACTGGCCGCGGAATCCCGGCTCCGCAAGCATTCTGAAGTCTCTGCAGGACTGTCGCCAAATAGGAAAAGGATGCACTGGTATGAATCGTTGAGCCCTGGAACCGGGCTATGCATCCAAGGGTCTTGACGCGAACGCCTTGCGCGGCCGCACATTGGAGCGCCGAAGAGGAGGGGGAAATCATGGAACCCGTCTACAAGTGGGAACCCGTTACCGATGAGTACAAGACCGAGGCAGGTGAGCCTGTCTATGCCGAGACCATTGAAGCCGAGACCCAGCAAAAACTGCGCGAACTCCATGAGGAGGCAAAAAAGAATGTGTGGGTGGAGAAGAAGGCCCCCTTCGGGATCAGAGTGTTCACCTGGTACCTCTTTTGCCGCGCCGGTTTCTATGCGCTTCTGTTGACCCTTCTGGCTGCCTTCCCGCAGGCGGGCGCTTCGACTTGGCTGGTGGGGAATCTGGCCCATTTCCTGCCGGGAGCGGCGGCTCGCGAGCAGGCCGCCAAACAACGGGAAGAGATTAAGAAGGATTTCGAAACGCAAGGGTATACATTGCCCGACGATGATCCGGCCGATCAGGAAACGCCGGAACAGATAGCTCAGGATCAGCGCATGGAAGTCATGGTTTTCCTCCTGATCTCGGCAGTAATCACCGCGGTTGTCGGGTTCATGTGGTGGAACCATTCCTGGAAGGTTCGTTGGATCGCCATGTTTTACGCCGGCGCGATGGTCGCCAAGACCGGTGTGGACTTCTTTGCCGGCTGGGCCTCGGGGGTGGGCACTCAGCTTCCTCCCGGTGAAATGCCGGCACTCATGTTCGCGATCGCATTGAATGGCTTCATCTTCTGCTACCTAGCGTTCTGGCCCGGCGTGAAGGAATGGTTCGAAGGCCAGCCCTGACGAGCTACCTGCACGACGAACCTGGCGGCCTCGACGCCTCCTAAACGATTCATAAATCGGCACATTGTGAGCAGAATTGCTCATGTTTTGAGTCCGTATCCAGCTATCCTCGGAGAAAATCTCCGGATTCATCCGGACTTGTGAAAGAATTCAAATATGCTCCAATTACCCAAGATCATTCAGGGCGGCATGGGCGTAGGTGTGTCCAATTGGCGCCTGGCCCAAGCAGTTTCGAAACTCGGCCAGTTGGGCGTCGTGTCGGGCACGGCGCTGGATTCGGTCTTTGTGCGCCGGCTTGCGGACGGCGACCAGGGCGGACACATGCGCCGGGGATTGGACGCATTTCCCTTTCAGGAGATGGCGAGACGCATCTGGCAGGAGTACTTCGTGCCTGGCGGCAAGCCTGCCGGTGCGCCGTATAAGGCGCTACCCGTGCACCAGAAACGCGATTCGCGCAAACTCGTTGAGCTTTGCATCGTGAGCAATTTCATTGAGGTTCTTTTGGCGCGAGAAGGCCACGACAATCCAGTCGGCATCAACTATCTTGAGAAAGTCCAGATCCCGCATTTGCCCTCGATCTACGGAGCCATGCTCGCCGGTGTGGGGTACGTGCTGATGGGCGCGGGGATACCGCTGCACATTCCCGGTGTTCTTGACGCTTTTGCGGCGCACCAACAGGCTGAGTACCGCCTGGCCGTGACCGGTGCGGCGCAGGAACAGTTTGCAAATATGGACACGCTGATGCGGCTCAATCCGGCCGAGTACGCGGAAGGACCGCTGCCGGATCTCGACCGGCCCAGGTTTCTGGCGATTGTTTCGTCGAACACGCTGGCCGCGACGATGCTGCGGCGGGCCAACGGGCGGGTTGACGGGTTTGTGGTCGAAAGCCCAACCGCAGGCGGACACAATGCGCCGCCGCGGGGCAAGCTGCAACTGAACGCTGCCGGCGAGCCGGTGTACGGCGAGCGCGATCGGGTGAACATCGAGGAGTTGCGAGCGCTTGGCGTTCCGTTCTGGCTGGCTGGCGGATATGGCAGCCCGGCCAAGCTGCGCGAGGCGTTGCGTCAGGGCGCGGCGGGCGTGCAGGTGGGAACCGCATTTGCGTTCAGCCGGGAATCGGGCATGAGAGCCGATCTGAAGACGCGGCTGATCCAGCAAGCGATTGCGGGCACAGGCGAGGTATTTACCGATCCGCTAGCGTCGCCGACGGGATTTCCGTTCAAAGTTGCGCAGCTCGCGGGCACCACTTCAGCGTCCAATATCTATGCGGCGCGGAACCGGGTCTGCGATCTGGGTTACTTGCGCGAGCCTTACGCGATGGGCGAAGGCGAGATCGGCTACCGTTGTTCGGCAGAGCCGGTTGAAAGCTACGTGGCCAAGGGCGGCAGGATCGAGGAAACTGTGGGGCGCAAGTGCCTGTGCAACACGTTGCTGTCGAATATCGGGCACGCCCAGACGCGCAAGGATGGCTCGGATGAGCCGGCTTTGGTGACGGTGGGCGACGACCTGAACACGATTGCGCAGTTTATGGCGCCGGGGCGTGAGAGCTACAGCGCGGCAGACGTGGTGGAGCGCTTATTGAGCCTGAGCGCGGACGTGGCGCTGCAGACAGATTCCGTGCTTGCGGCTACTGCTTAGTTTGAAATGGCGGCTCGCCAATGGTCGCCGGTCCCTTAGCGCCGCACTGCCGGGAAAATCGTGACCCGTAATTGGGTTGAGCCATACGGAACGAGGGAGACGCGTTCCACTTCCCCTGCAGGACGATTCAAGCTCAAGTCCGGCAGCGGCGGAGTGAACTTCTGCTCCGGCTTGTCCGGATTCGACTGCAGCTCCCACCCCTCGATCTTTCTCACAGGCACACTCAGCGTCACGGGAGGATTCTCCCACGGGTCGATAATCGGTTCCGGGATCGGTCCGGGCGCGGGTCCGGGACTGTACTTGACCCGCACCTCGCTCTCCAGCCTATCGGGATCGAGGGCAAGACCGTAGTTCCATTCGCTGGCCGGCGTGGCTTCCCAACTGGGAAAATCCTCAGTGGTGTACTTCGGTTCCACGCGCGGCGTCCAGTTCCCCTTGATGGGCAGAGAGTAGACGATGGGGCCGCGCTCGATGCCGATGCCATTCTGCGGCCAGCGCGTGACGGCCAGCTTCATGGGCAGTGTGAGCACGATCCGCTCGCCGGGCGTGAACGTACGGCGCAGGATGATGAATCCCATTTCGTTGCGCAGGGCCGGGACCGGTTTCCCGTTCACCTCGAGGCGTGGGGCCGCGCACCAGCCGGGCACGCGCAGCGCCAGCGGAAACTCGACCGGGCTATCGGCATCGATGCGGAATTCGATCCGCTCGCGGAATGGATAATCGGTGGTCTGGACAATGCGCACCGGAATGCCGCCGTCGCCCACGCGAGCGCTCACGGTGGACGGGCCATACAAGACAGCCGCCAATCCGCCGTCCGCAGTCTTCATCCACATGCGGATGGCGTAGTTGGGAAAGATGCGATGCACATTGCCGCTGCAGCAGGCGGTCTTTTGCCCGGGATTGGGCTGGTAAGCCATCATCCGCCCGCCGTGCTCCATGACGCTGTGATCGGAATCGAGGGTGGCCAGGAACTGATTGGGGCAGGAAAAATACTGCAGAGCCTTCCAATCGTTTTTGATCGCTCCGGGCGCGGCATTGAAGCAGGCGCGCTCCACGCGGTCGGCCCAGACGGCTTGTCCTGTAGCCATCAGCATGTATCCCCACGACCAGGTGTGATCGGAAATATCGCAGGTTTCATGAGAATCGAGCGAGGTGACGGTGCGATAGTTCTCCGAGGTGGAAGGAATGCCGTCGATGAGCATGTGATGATCGAAGATGCGCCGTTCGGCCGCAGCGGCAAAGCGAAGATAGTCGGCATCTCCCGCGTACAGGTAGAGAATGGCGGGCAACTTCATGATCTCGGCGTAGGTCACGCCGTGACAGTCAATCGGAGTGGCGGCAAAGACGCGCAGTTCCGACATGTCGGCGTATCCCGGATCCTCATTTTCCATGAACTCACCCCAGGCATTCTCGGCCAGTTCCAGCAGGGCCGAGTCGCCGGTACGCGCGTACGTCCACAGCATTCCCTCCACATTGGTAATGTTCCTCACCGGCTTACCGTAGTCCGCCTGATCTGAGAGAAAGTGCTTGCGCAGTGCCGCGGGAATGTCGATGCTCTCGGGATCGCCGGGCAGGGCCGTCGCATCGGAGAGGGCCGCCAGGCTGCGGAACAGCACGTTCTGGGGCCAGCGATGAAAATCGCCCACGGGATCTTCAAAGAACTTTGGGCCGAGATACCCATTCGTATCGGCGTGCGTGAGCGTGTAGTCGAGGGTGGCGCGCACTTGCGCCATCAAATCACTGTCTTCGAGCACAAGGGCCAGTCGCGTGGCTCCGTCGAGCCAATAGGCCTTCTGCTCCCACGGCCACCAGCGCTCGGCCGTCTCCTCGCCTGCCCAATAGGCGTCGGTGAACGGCCAGGAAACCTGCGGCAGTTTTGAGCCCAGTTGCGCGGCTTGTTTTTCGAGCCAGTGGCGCAGCCAACCCTCGGGCCGCACCGCTCCGGGCGCCAGCGGCTGCAGAGCGCCGTAGTATTTGACGCCGGGATGCGTCTCCTCGGCCGCAAACGAGAGTCTTCCCTTGGCCAGCGCAGCGGAGGCCATCAAGGCAAGACGAAGAACTTCGCGGCGGTTCCATTCCATTCGACCGAGGCGCGAGGGATTCTTCATTCGGTCCTCTCGGGGAGACTTTATCGGGGACACTCGCGCGCCCCGATCTGGCGAAAGCGAATTCTAGCACAAGCATTGCTGGCAATATTTTGTGCGCCGCCGTGCCCTGCCCGCTGAAAAATTGCGAGGCGGCTCGTGCCAGCGCCGTCCGGCCTGTTATGGTCAGGGAGGAAAAGTTTTCCGCAGAGCAAAAGAGTGCAATGAACCCACCTTAGGAACCCGTCTGACCATGTGGAAGCGCTGGCGAATCCGGATACTTCTCTTTCTGGCCGTTCTCGGTCCCGGATTCATTACCGCCAATGTCGATAACGACTCCGGCGGCATCTTTACTTATTCTCAGGCCGGCGCCCAGTACGGTTATACCCTCCTGTGGACCATGATTCCCATCACCATCGCGCTCATCGTGGTGCAGGAGATGTGCGGCCGCATGGGGGTGGTCACGGGCAAGGGCCTCAGCGATCTCATCCGCGAGGAGTTCGGCCTGCGCATCACCTTCGTCCTCATGGTGCTTCTGGTGGTGGTCAACTACACCAACGTGGTCACCGAGTTTATCGGCATTGCCGGCTCACTGCATCTGTTCCATGTCTCCAAGTTCATCTCTGTGCCCATCTGCGCCTTCCTCGTATGGGCGCTGGTGTTGCGCGGCGACTACAAGAGCACCGAGAAGATCTTCCTTGTCGCCTCGCTCGTCTACATTACCTATATCTTTGCCGGCATTTTTGCCAAGCCAGATTGGCACGAGGCCTTTCGCGCTACGTTGATGCTGCCCAAGCGCTCAGTATGGAACGAAGGCTATATCTACATGGCGATCGGCGTTGTGGGGACGACCATCGCTCCCTGGATGCAGTTCTACCTGCAATCGTCGGTTGTGGAGAAGGGGATTCGCGTGAAGGATTATGCAGCCTCACGCCTCGACGTGATCGTAGGCTGCATCTTCACCGATGTGATCGCATGGTTCATCGTTGTAGCTTGCGCGGCCACGCTCTTCGTGCACGGCATGGGCGCCATTCAGGTTGCCGCCGACGCTGCCGAAGCCATGCGCCCGTTCGCTGGCGACTTTGCTTTCCTCCTCTTCGCTTTCGGACTCTTCAACGCATCGCTCTTTGCGGCGTCCATCCTTCCGCTGTCCACGGCTTACACCGTGTGCGAAGGCCTGGGCGTGGAGTCGGGCGTGGACAAGAGTTTCCGCGAGGCGCCGTACTTTTATTGGCTCTACACGCTGCTCATCGTTGGGGGCGCGCTCACCGTGCTGCTGCTGCCCGACGCGCAACTGATCAACGTGGCCATTCTCTCGCAGGTGCTCAACGGCGTGCTGCTGCCGGTGGTCATCATTCTCATGCTGCTGCTCATCAACCGCACCGACCTCATGGGCGAATACAAAAACTCGCGTCTCTGGAACTGGATCGCGTGGGGCACGAGCATCATCGTCATCGGCATGACGTTTGCGATGTTGTGGGGATTGATGACGGGACACTGATCGCTTCGAGCTCCGGCGACCGTGCAATGTGCCTAAGGCGGCCCCGGTTCGCCGCTCTCCCCTTTCTTCTCTTTGTTCGCCTTGCGCGTCGCCATCGCCTTGTTCGTCCAATTCTTGGCTTGGGACAGATCTTCCGCAAGTGCACTCTCGTTATCCCGGTCAAAATCGGCCTTGCGCCGGTAAAGGAGGTTCAAATACGCCATGGCGTCGCTGTAATCGGGCCTGTCCTCGATTGCCTGAGTGAGGTATTTCAGGCCCTCCTTTACCAGCGCGCGGTTCTGCGCGGCGATTGCCGTCATGACCTCCGCCGGTGCGTCGGCGTTGCCTCTGCCATCGTCGTTAAGACCGGCAGAACTTAGCGCTTTAAGAGCGTTCTGATGGGCTTCCCTCCAGTCGACTACACCGATCGTGTAGGCCGCCTCTGCGTCCGTCGGGTCCTCGCCAAGGACCTTCATTTGCCAGGCTCTAGCCTCGCTCATTTCACCGATGGCAAAGGAGACGGCCGCTATCTGCTTCATCGAAGTTACATCGTGTGGGTTTGCCTCCAGGACCTTCTCGAATACGTCAATGGCTTGTTGTGCGGTCCTCAGATTTTCCGGCGCAATCACGCCGGGAACAACGTTCTCAGCCAACGCGGTGCCCAAGTAGATTTTTGCTGTGACGGAAGCCGGATTAAGCTCTGTGGCCCTCCGGAAATGAGCAATTGCCTCGTCGTAATGTGCGCTCTTAAACGCCCGCACGCCCTGATTCAACTCGTCTAAGAACTCTGGAGTGTTCGGAGGTAGAAGTGCGGGACTATTGGTGACGGTTTGCGTCAGGGCTGGAAGTGCCGCGAGTGCAAGAAGTGAAAAACACACTACCGCACGCCTGAAAAAATGGCATGAATCGCGAAAATCGAACATATCCCACCTTCGCAATTGAATGAAATGTCTTGATTTGACTGCGGCATCCATCCTAGCGCCTTTTTAGGGCTGATATTCCCACAAAAGTACGCAGTTCCCTTGCAGCACGAACCTTGCGCGCTGGCCAGAGCATTCTGTCCCGTCGCGGAACCTGCATGTTATGATCCCTGCAATCCCCGGGAAATCTCAGGAGGGCGCGATGAAAAGGTTGCTTATCACCTCAGGGATTGCGGGCAAGTTTCTCCGCATGTGCAGATTTGTTCTTCCAGCCATTCTGGTACTGGGCGCAACGGCGGCAGCGGCGCAGCTGGGCAGCCCTATCGGCCAGCCGCTGAACAACGGCACAAGCAACAGCAACAGCCTCGTCGGCCAATGGCGCGGCGTCTATCAGGGGATCACATTCACCATCGTGATCCAGCCCAACGGGCAATACAGCCAAATCGCCCAAAAGGGCACGCTCATGACGCAGCAGTCCGGACCTTACAAGCTGGTCGCTCCCAACACCCTCATCTTTTCTGTCACAAACTGGGCGCCGCGAACGCAGAAGATCTATCACCCCTATCCACCTTCGAGGAACGGCACCCCGAGCGCGGGCGGCTACTACACCAGCCAGGTCGTCGCCAAGCCGCCCGGCGCCACGGATGCGTACGTCTTCAATGGGCCAAATACGGTTACGTTGACCGACCAGGTGATGCACGGTTCCATTACGATGACCCGCGTGCCCTGAGCACGAGCGGCGTCGGATTCTGGTCGCTTGGATTTGCTCAGTAAGGAGGAGCAAAGAAGACGAATGCGGCTCCCAAAACCAAAAGCTAGAAGCAGCTTCTAGAGCAGCTTCCCCGCCGCCAGATCCTTGATCAACCCGCGGTCAGCCGCGAGAAATTCGTAGCCGGTCAGGTCTTCGAGCTTGACCCAGCGCACCTGCTGGTAGATCTGGTTGTCGATTTCGCCGGTAAACTCGCGCACCGCGAAAAACTGCAGGTCCACGGCGCCTCCGCGGCGGTAGTGGTGGCGGATGCGCGTGACCGCGGGCCCCACCTCGGCGCGGATGCCCAGTTCCTCCGACAATTCGCGCGCCAGCGCTTCCTCTGCGCTCTCGCCGGGCTCAATTTTTCCGCCGGGAAACTCCCACAACGAGCCCATGGGCTGATCTGCCCTGCGCTGGCCGATCAGCACCTCTCGATCGCGCACGATGAGTGCGGCCGCCACAAAGCGGAGAGCGGGAAGCGCGGGGCGGCGGCTGGAACCTGTCTCTATTTCGTCCACGCGTCTAGTGTAAACCCGGTGAATCGAGCGCGATTCAAAGTCAAGATACCTCTCGCGCCCGATCGCAATGGCGCTTGCATCTGGCTGCGAGGTTTGAAAGCATGACGGATATGTCCGGTGCTCAAAGGTCAAACGCCGTTCTCTTTGCCGTGTGCCTGCTGCAAGGCGGGTACATGCTCTTCGATGGCGTGCACCGGCTGCTTGCCGGCAACTACTTTGGCGGCCGGCTCGGGCCGTGGGCGGCTCTGGTCTCGGCCGTCGGCATCAACCCTGCCTCCATGGCGCCTGTGTTTATCGTTTTGGGCACCCTATGGCTCGTAGGAGGCGTGGCATTTCTGTTCCGAGCGCGATGGTCAACGGGGCTGCTGATCGCGGTGAGCGTGATCTCGCTCGCGTACCTTGTCTTTGGCACAATCCTGTCGTTGATTGCGTTGGCGATCTTGCTGATGCGTCGAAAACGGAAAGTGTGAAGGCCGTCTCGGGCCAGCTTTACCTGCTCAATTCGCTTTGCCGGCCGATTCGCCCATCACGGCTGCATCGATTCCTTCGGCAGCCTTGGGTCTGTAGTAGCCCCAGCCCTTCTTCGCCGCCGCTTCAAGCAGCGCCGGAGATGGATTGACCGGGAACGCGCAACGCGCCATCTCCAGCATTGCCAGGTCGTGGATGGAGTTGCCGAAGACCGTATCGGGGCGGGGAAGCCCCACACGCTTGAGCGCCTCGGCCTTGGCTTCGTCGGTCGGCACGTCAATGATTTCGGAGGTAATGATGCCGTCTTTGACGCGCACCTCGGCAGCCAGAATGCGCTCTGCTGGAATGCCGAAATCGCGCAAGCCCTCGGCGACCACCCAGCGGTTCGTAGAGCTGACTGCCCAAAGCTCGATTCCAGCTTTTCGCATGCTGGCTACCAGCGCGAGCAACTCTTCAAAAATGTTCTTACGCACGAACCTGTCCACGTACTTCGCCGCGGCGGCGCGCAACTCCGCTTCGCGCAGGCCGGCGTAGATCTGCACCATCTCGCCGCACATCGCCGCTTCGGTCACGTTTCCCGCCCGGTAATCGCGATAGCGCGTATCGATCCAGTCGTTGGTCGAGCGCGACACCAGTCCCTGTTCCAGCGTCCAGGCCATGAATCCGTAACCTGCGTCGCCGCCCCAGAGCGTTCCGTCGCAATCGAACACCGCAACCATTGGTTTGCACTCAAAGACCAGGCGCTCAAACTCTTCAGTTGTCCATTTCTGAATTTCTATATGTGTAGCTGTCAATCGCTCCTCAATCCTGCCCGAAAAAGTTGTCTTAATCTATTTTCATCGAAATTGCCCACATTTGCACGTGCAGCAGAGGCCGCCGCGTGAATGCAGCATCATTTGAGCCAACCGCGTTTGCGGGAATGTCAGGACGGGTGGTTTGGGGCCTCCCAGCTCCTCCGCGCTTCGGCAAAGCACTCCTGCGCAATGCGCACCAGCACCAGCGACTGCTCCCAGCGGTCCGATTCCTCGCGCCCGCCGAAGGTTCGCGCATAATAGAACTCCGGCCCCAGCAGCTCCGGCGTAAAGCAAAACCGGTCAGAGAGCGGTCTTCTCAAAAGGAAGCCAAGAAACGACTCAGTCCACAGTGCGCGGAAGTGAGCGACATACGGACGCTCGTCCACCGAGCCGTCGCCGATATTCACCTGCATGCAACCGGGATTGCCGATGCGCCCGTGCAGAAATCCGATCCTGCCGAGAACCGGCCGGATGAATTCCATTTTGTTTTCGAATCCGCCGTAGACCATCTCGGTTCCCGTGTACCAGTGCGAAAAATCGCCATTGAATTCGAGTTCAGGAAACCGTTGCAGAAACTGCACCGTGCGCCACGGGTCCTGAAAGATCGTGGCGCGGTGCGTTTCGGGATAGAGTGGGATGGAGTTTTGCGCGGAGGCTTCAAGAATGGAGCCGATCAGCGCGTTCGCCTGGTCGTCATTCTCCGTGCCCCAGCCTACGTGGAGCGTCAGGCACTCCAGACCGGCTTCGTGCGCTTCCCTGGCGAGCGGTGCGGCCTCGGCAGGCGTATTCACACGCCCACTGCCGCAGACGCCGAGCCCGATCTTGAGCGCCTCATCCTTGCGCGCGCCATCGAGCGGCTGCGCGAACTGCACACCGTCGTATCCGGCGTCGCGAATCGCCTGCAAGCCGTTCGCCTGTTGCGGCATGTCGCCGAAGGCCTGCAGGTTCATGAAAACGCGCAGGCGCGGGTCGCGTAACTCGTCGGCCATGTTTGAATCAGGCGATGTCATGGTCAGAACTCATCGTACGCAATCTGCCGCGCGGAAACTCCAACCGACTCCAGCATCCGGTTGCAGGCCTTGATCATTTGTGGCGGCCCGCACAGGTAATACTCGGCAGACTCCGGATGCGGGTGATCGCGGAGATACTTTTCCAGCACCACCTGGTGAATAAAACCCTCGTGACCGGTCCAGTTGTCGCCGGGCAGCGGCGATGAGAGCGCAAGATGGAACGAAAAATTCGCATGGTTTGCCTCGAGCGCTCGGAAATACTCCTCGTAGAATATTTCCTGACGCGAGCGTGCTCCGTACCAGTAGCTGATCTTGCGCGCGCTCTGTTCCGATTCCAGCAGGTGCGAAAGGTGCGCGCGCAAGGGAGCCATGCCCGCGCCGCCTCCGATGTACACCATTTCGTGCTGCGTGGGCTTGATGTGGAAGTCGCCGAAGGGACCAATGGCCGAAACCGTGTCGCCCGGTTTGAGGCTGAATACGTAGCTCGAGCCCGCGCCGGGCGCGCAGTCCTGCCCCGACGGCGGCGTGGCGATGCGGACATTAAAGCGCAACTGCCGCTCCGTCTTTGGATTGCCGGCCAACGAGTAATTATTGCGGCGGCCGGGCTGAGGGTTGCGCGCCACGAGATCGAAGACGTGCTGATTTCTCCACACCGCGGCGAACGGATCGGGAATATCGAAATCGCGGAAGCGGATCGAATCGTACGCGGGAATATCGAGCTGCAGATAGTCGCCCGGAGCAAAGCCGATGGTGCCGGCGCCGTTCTCAGGCTCGAGCACAAGCTCCTTGATAAATGTCGCCACGCTCCGGTTGCTCACCACGCGGAACGTGAACGCCGTCTGCGCGCGCGCTCCGACGCCGCCGGCATGCAGCACGTCGACGAAAATGCGGCCGTTGCGTTCGGCCACCGGATAGGTGGCGAGGCCGCGGCAAATCGGCGCCCGCGCCGGCGAGCCGTCCGCGAGATGGAAACGTCCATTGTGCTTCGGGCACTCGATGATGCCGCCCTTCACCAGGCCGTCGGAAAGATGCGTGTTGCCGTGGGTGCAGAGGCCATCGGTCGCGTAGAGCCGATTGTCTTCACCACGGTAGACGGCGTAGGTTTTTCTGGCGTGATCGAAGCGAACCGCGTCAGCGCGCGGCAGATCGGCTGCCGCGCACACGGCTACACATCCTGCGGCATCGGGTTGCGCATCCGAAGCAAAGCAGGCTTCGCGCGTGCGCGCTTTGGATTCAGGCAGCCGGCGTTTCACGCAATACGCGGGGTCCTTCATTTGTTTCCGCAGCGCGGGAATGATTTCACTCCATGCATTGAAGAGGCTCGTGTAGGGCACGGGGCAGTCGTCCTTCACGGCGGCATGCAGCCGCGGCAGCGCATGGTAAGGCACCAGCGGGAACATGTGGTGCTCCACGTGGTAGTTCATGTTCCAGTAGAGATAGCGGTGAATGGGATTCATGTACACGGTGCGGCAATTCAGACGGTGATCGAGCACGTTCTCGGCCAGTCCCGCATGTTGCGTTTGTCCGTAGACCGGCATCAGCCAACTGCCAAACAGATTCGTCAGCCCAACCAGCAGCAGCGGCAGAATGCTGCGCGTGTAAATCGAGAGCGCGATGACGCTCAGGTAAATCGCCGCGTAGATGCGCGCGTTGCGATAGACGCGACCAAACTCGGTTTCAGGAATGAATGTCTTCTCGGCTGCCGTCATGCGCCCGAAACAATGCATCGGCACGGTCTTGAAGTAGGCGGGGTAGGCCTGGAGAGCGAAGTATGGCTTGAGTACCGCCGGCCATCTTGGCGGACGCGGCACCGCAATCTCCGGATCCCGGCCCACAATAATCGTGTCGCTGTGATGGCGGTTGTGGCTCCAGCGCCAAACCACCGACTCGCGCATCACCATGAACGACGCGATCTCGTAGAGTGCGTTGTTCATCCAGTCGGTCTTGAAGGCGGTGCCGTGTCCGGCTTCATGCCAGCGCGAATCTGAAGTTGAAGCATAGAGCACGGCATAGATCATGTAGGGAAGAATTGCCCACCACGTGCCCCAAAGCCGCAATGTTGCGTAACCCGAGCCCAGGATCAGCGCAAACCACAGAATCGTGTCGCGAATTGCGGGCCCGTTGCGCCGCACCAGCAGCTCGCGCATGGTTTCCCGGGGCACCGCACACTGATACCAGTCGGCTTCGGCAAGCCCCTTCTCGATGGCCAGCGTGGCATTCACGCCGGTCAAGCTGTAGTCGGGGCGAGGCATGGGTTTCTCAAGAATCGCTGCGCTGTGACTCATCTATCGCTCGTTCCTTCCCGATGATTTCCGGGCGCGCTTCGCCCGGACCTCTCATTTCCCGACGCGTTTGCGGAGCGGACCGAGAATCCGTACGCCGTGGCATGGCGTTGTGTTTGCCCGGGGTGAAGAAGAATATCGGCGCGACGAGCGGCATTCGACGCGTCGGGATAACCTTCGCACTCCAGGCAGATTCCTGCGTGGGGCGCATACGCAACGCCCGATTTGCCCTTCAGCGCTCCATTCAGATGGCTGCCGGTATAGAGCTGCAGGTAGTTCTCTGTCGTCGAAACGGTCATCACGCGCCCGCTCGCGGGATCTTCAAGGCGCGCGGCAAGTCGCATTTCGCTCCCTGGTTTGGGCAGCGCGTACAAATCGCCGTGACCCTGAAACAAGTGGCCGATCATGTCGCCAATCCTGCGTGGCGTCTGAATATCGTTGCCGTGGCGCGACGTCGATTCCAGCCGGCCCGTCAAAGTCATATATTCATCCGCGGGAACAAACTCGCTCGCGAAAATCTCCAGCCGGTGATCGGCAATCGAGCCCGAGGACTCGCCGGCCAGGTTGAAATAGGAGTGATGTGTCAGGCTCAGTGGCGTGATCCGATCGCTTACCGCTTCGGTTTCGATCAGAAACACATTGTGGTTTGTCACCGTATACGTCACCGCAACCTGCACATTTCCCGGATAGCCTTCCTCGCCGTCGGGGCTCAAATACGTAAGGCGAAGCGACGGCGCGCCGTCTTCGCGATCGACCGGCGCCGCGCTCCACAGACGCTTATCGAATCCAACAACGCCGCCATGCAGATGGTTGGGCGGATCGTTGCGCGCCAACTGGTACGTGTGGCCATCGAGCGTGAACGCGGCGTTGGAGATTCGGCCCGCCACGCGGCCCGTGATGGCGCCGAAATACGGATGACCGTCGAGGTAGGAGTCGAGGTCGTTGAATCCCAGCACGACGTCGGCGGCGATTCCGTCGCGTCCGGGCGCCAGCAACCGCGTGACAATGCCGCCATAGGTGATTGCTTCCAGCACCAGTCCGCCGCGGCCGGTGAGCGTCCACGCCTCGACCGTCTGACCGGCCGGAAGAACTCCAAAAGTCCGCGAGCTTATCGGGGAAGCCATCGTGCAAGGACCAGTACAATTCTCAAGTTACCGCTTACTCGCCGATGTTGTCCACAGTTCCGCGACCCGGAGCGGCAGGAGAGCCGTAATGTTTGTCTGCGTAGCCGGTTTCAAGAGGCCTTAGTCGGCCATTTGTGGCGCGTTCTCCAATTTTTCTACGCGGATTTTGGCAATGCGCCGCGCATCCATCTCCACCACCGTCAGCCGCCGGTCCTCGTACACCACCGATTCGCCGGGCTCGGGAATGTGCCCTAGACGGGCCAGCACAAAGCCGGCCAGCGTTTCCACGCCGCCATCGCGGGGCAGGCT
Organism: Occallatibacter sp.; assembly: GCA_050011915.1. Taxonomy (GTDB): domain Bacteria; phylum Acidobacteriota; class Terriglobia; order Terriglobales; family Acidobacteriaceae; genus Telmatobacter. The sequence goes on along the minus strand of JBEKIE010000032.1, from coordinate 18,173 downwards.
CCAGTGCATCTGCGTCTCCAGGTCGCGAAGATTCATGCTTCCGTCCATCAGCACCGTCCCTCCGCCGCTACCGAGAATAGGATGCGAAGGCGCGTCGAATTCGTCCTCAAGCTCGCCCGCCAACTGCTCAATGGCATCCTCCGCCGTCACCAGTCCTACCGTGGAGCCGTACTCGTCCACCACGATGGCGAGATGCCGGCGATTCTGCTTGAAATTGCGCAGCAACTCCAAAGCGGATTTGCTTTCAGGCACGACCAGAATCTCGTGCATGATTTGCGCGAGCCGAACTTCGGCTGGAGACGCCGCCGGCGTAGACGTGGACGCCCGCTGAAAAAACAGCCGCGCCAGATCGCGCGCATAGACGGCGCCCACAATGTGCTCGGCGCCGCGAGACTCGTCGTAAACAGGAATACGCGAGTGATTGCGGCCAAATACAAGCGCGCACGCGTCCTCGAGAGACATATTTGAGGGCAGGGAAAAGATTTTTTGCCGCGGAGTCATGATCTCGCGCACCAGGACGTCGCTGAGTTCCAGAGAACGATGCACCAGCATTTCCTGGAACTCGGGAAGCAGGTCGAGCCGCCGCGCCGCAGTGGCAATAAGCTTCAGTTCTTCGGCGGAGTGGATGGATGCGGCGCGCTCCGTCCTGGGAATATCGAACGCGCGCAAAACCATCGACGCCGAACGGCTGAGCAGCCGCACCGCGGGACGGGCCACTGCCATAAACACCAGCATGGGCGGCGCCACGGCCACGGCCAGTGCTTCCGCGCGGCGCAGAGCCAGCGCCTTGGGCACCAGTTCGCCGGCCACAACATGCAGGTAGGTGATGAGGGCAAACCCGAGCACCAGGGAGGCCACATTGACGTAAATCTGCGCGTGCGGAAGCGTGCCGATCCACCCGCGGAGAATCTGCGCGACCAGCGGCTCGCCCAGCCAGCCCAGGGCCAGCGAGCAAAGCGTCACGCCCAGTTGCACCGCCGGAAGGAGGTCGTCGAGATTACGCTGCAGCCGCCGCACCGCCCGCGCTCCCGGAACCCGCGCCTCAAGCAGCTGATCCACGCGCGTCTCGCGAATGGAGACGAGCGCGAATTCGGCCGCCACAAAGTAGGCATTGACCAGAATGAGCATGGCCACAGCCACGGGTTTGAAAAGCACAAGGCCGTCCATCTGGCTGTGAGGATAGCATTGGACGGTGGCTGCGGGAGCAGAGACACCGCGCCCGAATTGAGGCCAACTTTCCTGGAACCGGACAGCGCCAAAGAGCGTATCTTGAGATCAAATGAGGAGCGCGATGAAAAATCTTCTTTCAGGAACGGCGTTTCTGGTCCTATTGGCGGCACTTGCGGCGGCTTCGGCACGGGCCGAGGAGGCGACCTTTACGCGCGATCTTGCCGTCAGCGGAAGAGTGGACCTGACGGTGGCAACGGGATCGGGCTCCATTCATCTCACGAGCGGACCTGCGGGTCGCGTCCAGATCTTCGGGCGTGTCAAGTCGAACTGGGGAGGGAGCGATGCGAAGGTACACGAAATCGCGGACCATCCGCCCATCGAGCAGACCGGCAACATCGTGCGCATCGGAACCAGGCACGAGAGTCTCCGCAATATCAGCATTGACTACGAGATTCAGCTTCCCCCCAATGCCTTTCTGAATGCAGAAACAGGCACCGGTAATCTCACCGACGACGGTGTGGGCGCCAATGCCCAACTCCACACAGGCTCAGGCTCCATTAACGCCAAGGGATTGCAGGGCGGATTCACGGTCTCGACGGGCTCCGGCAGCATTTATGCCGAGCAACTCGGCACGGGCGATGTGAAAGCGGAAACGGGCTCAGGATCGATCGAGCTCAAGAATTTGCATGGCGGGCTGTATGCCGAGACCGGTTCGGGCAGCATCAAGGCAGGCGGAACGCTATCCGCGTCGTGGCGGCTTCATACCGGCTCGGGGGGCGTCGAAGTCTGGACGGGGGGTGGGGCGTTTACGCTCGACGCACATACCGGCTCAGGCAGCATTCACTGCGATCGCGAAATCTTGACCCAGGGAACGATGGAGCACCATCACCTGGCGGGCAAGGTCGGCGGCGGCGGGCCTACGGTGCGCATCGAGACCGGCTCAGGCAGCATTCACATCCACTAGAACGGCACTACTTGATGAAGTAGTACGGATCGGGATACTTCACCGAGTATTCCGCTTCCGGCTTGCCTCTCAGGTCGCTCCACTGGTCGCCGACATTCAGCGCCAGCGTGTAGCCCTTGGCAGCCATCTGGCTGCGGGCCGCCTGTTTGAACTCGCCGATGGTCTGCGTCCCATGATCCGCGGGGCGCATCACCAGCTCCTGCCAATTGTCGAATCCCTGCGCGCGCAGATTGCGTTCTGTGGCCCCGCGCTGCGCCTCGTCGCGTCCGGTGATGAAGAGGATGCTCACGCCCAGCCGCTGCGCCTCCTTGTAAAGCCGCAGCGTGCCGGGAATCGCTGGCGCCTGCGCGGTATCGATCCATGCATCGAAGACTGGCTTGTTGTAAGCGAAGTCGGCGCCAAGTTCTTCTTGATAATTCGACAGCGTGGTCTCGTCGATATCCAGAACCAGAGCCAGCTTTTCCTGCGCGCGGCGATGCGCGGCGCGCTGGCGCAGAAACGCAATGGCGCGATGGGCCTGCGCATCCTGGTCGTGCGCCAGGCAGCCGCAGGTGCAGGTGCAATCGTGGTACTGCCTGAGCTCTTTTTTGAGCGTGTCCAGGTTGGGAATGCGTTCCGCTGGAGCGTCGCTGCTGAATGCCGGGCGCGGCGATTGCTGCGCGACGAGCCAGCCGGGCCCAAACAAAAGTACGAATTGCGCTGCCAGGATGGTGACTCGCTTGTTCAAAAGTCGAAACTCCTTTCCACGCCTCCGCAGCCCAAGTCTAAATGAGTCTGCTGGCCCCATTACACTTGAAAAGTGATCCGCATTTTTCACCCTATCCCGGCGGCGCAATTGAAGTTGCTCGTCTTCGATCTCGACGGCACGCTGATCGACTCGGCGCAGGACCTTTGCAATAGCGTGAATGCAGCGCTCCACGAATCCGGCTTCGCGCCCCTGCCCGACCCTGCGATTGCCGGCTTTGTGGGCAACGGAGCGCCTTTGCTCATGCGGCGTTCGCTGGCCATGGCCTCCAACTCGGCCATCGACCAGGTGGGCGAGGACCTGTTCAACAAGGCCTACGCATTCTTTCTGCAGTACTATCGCGAGCACAAGCTGGACTTCACCTACGCCTACGATGGCGTGCTCGATGCGCTGAAGGCGCTGCATGAGCTGCACGACGCTCCGGGAGGCGCCACGAGAATCATGGCTGTGCTCACCAACAAGCCCGTTCGCCCGGCCCGCGGTATCTGCGAAGGGCTCGGACTGGCCGATTACTTTCTCCATATTTATGGTGGCGACAGCTTTTCCTTGAAAAAACCTGACCCACTCGGCCTGCGCACCCTGATGGAAGAAACCGGCGCGCGCCCCGATCAAACCGTCATGATCGGCGACAGCCAGGTGGACGTGCTGACTGCGCGCAATGCCGGAGCCTGGTCGCTGGGATGCACCTTCGGCTTCGGTCCCCACACACTGGTCGATCATCCGCCGGACGTCCTGGTCGACTCGGCCTCGGAATGGACGCAGGCGCTCGCTCCAGACGCGGTAGGCTGATTCCATGAGCGATTCCGGCGAACAGCCCGGCCGTCCCCTGCGCATTGTGCTTCCCGGGGGCAGCGGCCAGGTGGGCCGCATGCTGGCGCGGTTCTTTCAGGAGCGCGGCCACCACGTCACTGTGCTTACGCGCGGCCCCTACACAGCTTCCTGGACCACGGTGCATTGGGACGGCCAATCGCTCGGTCCGTGGGTGGAAACGCTGGAGAACGCCGACGTCTGCATTCATCTCTCCGGCCGCAGCATCAACTGCCGGTATACGGCACGCAATCGCAGCGAGCTCTACGATTCGCGCATCGGTCCCACGCGGCTGCTCCATCAAGCCTTCGCCTGCCTCGTCAACCCCCCGCGCCTTTGGATGAATGCCTCCACGGCGACGATCTACCGGCACTCAATGGACAAAGCGATGGATGAGGCAACCGGGGAGATCGGCGGCAACGAGCTGATATCGCCGCGACACCGTGCGCCGGAAAAGTGGAACTGGACCGTTCAGATGGTCAAGGACTGGGAATCTGCGTTCTTTTCCACGGCAACGCCGCGTACGCGCAAGGTTGCCCTGCGCACTTCGCTCGTCCTCAGCCCCGCGCCCGGCAGCGTCTTCGCGGTGCTCTCGCATCTCGTTCGCGCCGGCCTGGGAGGCACGCAGGGCAACGGGCGGCAAATGGTTTCCTGGATGCACGAGACCGATTACGCGCGAGCGCTCGAGTTCTTAATTGATCACGAGGAGATCGACGGGCCGGTGAATCTCTGTGCGCCAAACCCGCTCGCCAATCGCGAGTTCATGGCCGCGCTGCGCGAGGCGTGGGACGTGCCGAACGGCTTGCCCGCGCCCGCCGCGCTTCTCACAGTTGGGATGTTTTTCCTGCGCACGGAGCCGGAGCTGGTTATCAAAAGCCGCTACGTCGTGCCCGGCCGTCTCCTCGACGCCGGCTTTCCGTTTGAATTCCCCACCTGGCCTGAAGCCGCCGCCGATTTAGTGAAGCAGTGGCGAGCGAACGGAGCGTAGTTTGCAGTTCACAGCAGCCTGTGGCAGTGCTTGGCAAGCCGGCGCGGCTCGCAAGAGCGAAGAGCAAGGTCCCTGGCCAAACTACGCGTAGCTGTGGGCTTTGCGCGCCTCTGATGCGCTCTATGTCCTCAAGAGGCCAGCCAGTGCTTTTGCAGCTTTCGTACGTGCACCAGGCGTGTCATTAACGAACCCGGGAACTTGCATTTCAAGATACTTCGTAGATCTCTTATTGAGCAACGAGCTGTTTCGTTGCAAACAACTGGCGATCAACATCTTTTCCAATTCTGTGATCGCCCCTGATCGTTTGCGTTTTGTTGGCTTTTGGAATCTGTCGCGCGGCGTTAGCTTCGCAATCAGAAAGAGCATCGGCAGGCCCTTGTGTTCGCGAGTGACTCGCTCGTATAGCCGCAGATTGCGATCTGTCCATGTTTCGTGTGCAAAGGACTGCTTGTCAGTCTTGCCTACGTACCAAGGCCTGAACCCTTTGGCCGCTTTCAACGCGAAGATATAGCATCCAACGGCGTTTGATAGTGACGGGTACTTGGATTCAATTGGCTTCCAGAACTGATTTCTCTTCTGATCATCGATGCCACCATTGCTTCGCGGCATTTTGAACGGACCGTAGGTCCTGAACTTCATGGCATTTACCTCCGGCTTTGAGGGTGCCCTCGTCGCACGGTTCACGTGCTTTTCTGAAGGCTGAGGGCCGACTGATGAAAGCTTACACCTGAAATCTGAAACCTAACACCTCTCACCGTGCCGGCGTAATCTCCGTCACGGGCAAATCCCAATGGCCGGCCAGAATCTCAAAGCGCCTCTGTTCGTCTTTCTTGTATTTCTCCTGGTCGGGCCAGAGTTGCTTGATGAATGCGTCTTCATCCGGGTTGGTGCTCGTCGCTACGGTCGAGTTCTTGTAGACGATGGTTACGCGGTAGTCCCAGCGACCGTCCTCGGTGGTGTGATAGGCCGGCGACTCGATCTTGAGCGACACAATGCGCCCCGTCGTCTGGATCTTTTTGAGCAGCGGCCAATGATTTTTCAAAAACAGGTCGAGAAACTCCTGCTGATGGCCCCACTGGCACTTGTAGTAGTACTCGATGGTGTACGGCTGGCCGGCGGCGGTTTGCGTGGGCGCGCCCTGCGCCACGAGCGGACGCGAGAAGCCGGCCACAAAGGCTAAAGCAACCAAAGCGAGAACGATTCTGCGCAGCGAAATCTGCATAAGTGCCTCCATGCATCTGATGCAAGCATTGTACGGCGCGGGGCAATAAGAAAAACCCGGCAGAGAAAGTGCAGGGTTTGCGGGCAAATCATCGGGCACGCGGGAGAATGCTGGAATTCACTCTGTCTTGCATGGGCGGATGTAGGTGCGCAGCCAAATCGCGAGTTCCGGTTCCGACATCGATCCGTCGGCCACGGCGAGCATGGTTGTCACGGTTTCACCGTCGGCCGCGATCAACTTGTAACCATTGAGGGGCAGAAATATGCCGGCCGCCACGACGATTGCGGTTCGTTTGTTTCCATCGATGAACGCGTGGTTGCGAGCGATGCCTATCGCATAAGAGGCCGCCAGATCGGCGATATCGGGATTCCCGTAAGCTGCAAGATTCTGCGGACGGGCGAGCGCGGAGAGAAGCAGGGATCGGTCGCGTAGCCCCGAAAGGCCACCATGTTCTGCGAGTTGCTCATCGTGAACCGCCAGAACCACATCCTCCGATACCCAGCGCCAGCGTTCATCGGTCACTTGGCAAGCTCCCGCAGGACATCGCGACGCTCGCGCATGAATCTACGCGCCAAAGACATCTGTTCTTCGAATTCGGGGCTATAGGGGGTGATGCGAACACCATCGGGCGACTCGGTCAGAAAGACAGAATCACCCTTCGCAACTTTGAGCATTGCCAGAGCGTCCTTGGGCAGGACAATGCCTGCGGAACTTCCGATTGTGGTGACCTTGAGCTTCATTGCGGCTCCTCCATTCATACTATTATAACAAACATTAGAATGGTAGAACATGGCTCCGCGAAGCCATGCACCCTTCGTTCTCTTGTCCCCTGCCCCAAAAAAAGGCCCCCGTTGGAACGGGGGCCAAGTTGCCTTGGTTCTCTCGCTTTGCGAGAGCTTGATTGGCGGCCAGACGGCGGGGTGGCCGTTGGCTTGAGGAGCAAAGCCTCGGGGAGGACGAGCCGCTTTTTACGGCTGCTCCGAGCCAGCTGCGGCAGAAGCGCTTTGGGGGGACGCTTCAGCCCTGGCCGCCAAACTGTTTTCCATCAATCGCACTTGCACACTGCTGGTCCTTACCCGCTCCGGCTTCTGGTCTTCGTCGCCGGTGGCAGGCGCCTGGGCATTGCCCAGAGCCACGTAGTGCATGCGGTAGACGGGAATCTGGTGTTCTGTCACAAGGTAGCGCTCGACCGATTCAGCAAAGCGCTGGCTATTCTGGATACCGGCGCTGCCCGCGGACGGCGAGTGCGCCTCCATCTCCAGGATGTAGCCTTCGCGACCGGTCAGGTTGGCCGCCAACTGATCCAACTGGGCGCGCGCGTCGGCCGTGAGCGCCGGGCTCCCGGCGCGGAACTTGATCTCCAAAACCGAAGCCTGCTGGTACTGATCCAGGCCGTTGACCGTATTGTTGAGCTTGTCGACATGGCCCGAGGCCTGCTGCGCGGTGTTGTCGGCGTTCGTGGCCTGCTCGTTGGCCGAGTTCGCGGTCTGGTTGGCCGCATCGGCCTGGGACTGCGCCCTCAGGATTCCGGCTTGCGACCGTGCATCCACGTCCTTGATGTCACGCGCGTTCCGGGCGTTCACATCGTCCAACTCCGTCAGCCGATCGTTAATCGGATCGGTTTGTCTTTTCACCCACTTCTTGCTCGCGAATGGATTGACGCGGCCCCAGAACCCCTCCTTCGGCTGGCTCAGCGGATGATCAAATGTAGGGGAGGGCTGCTGCACAGCCGAAGAAGGCATGCTCTGGGAATCCGCAGCGGGCGTCTGCGTCTGCTGCGAATCCATTGCGGATGGCTGGGTCTGCTGCGCCCAAACCGGAATAGCTATGGCGGAGGCCAGCGCTAAGACTGCGAGGTGGCGCGGAATGGAAAAAAGAATCTGAGATTGCATGGGTGTGCCCCCTTTGAACCCCCGGCGGCTTGAACACGCCGCCGACCGAGCACTTTCGTCTGCTCGCCCTGACGTAGTGCAATGCTGCTGCCAAAGCAGGCGCAATGCGGGGGAGGATTCGTATCATATTGAAAGTGAATGTGTTAGGTGAAAGGAATGGCGTGTCTGGCACGGCAACTCAGCGCCGGAAAACACCACGGCAGCCGCGTAAATTTTGCACGCTTCGGTAGTTTCTACCCGGTAAGGAGGGTGGCAGGCTACTTCGTATCGACGTGGACGATGCGGATGTCAGGGTAGGCGCCGTCCCACTGGTCCGCGACCGTATCGAACACCAGGCGGAAATCCTGGGCATCGCCGGGGTTAAGGGGAGCCGCAGAGAGCGGCTCGACGTCAACGTATGGTTCGCGGGTGCGGATGATCCGGAGCGGCTGGGTTTCGTTCTGTGCCACCTCGTGCGCCGCATCGTGGAAGAGAACCTGGACGGTAATCCCAGTCACGGTGCGGTTGCCTTGGTTGGCGATGTGGCCGTCGAGGTAGGTTACCTTGCCGCCCGACAGATTCGACGATTCGCTCATTGCCAGCTCGCTGATCGTGAGGTTGGCTGCGTATGGATCGGTTGCCGCGGAGATCGGTGTTACCGTCGGCGAGCCCTTGCCGTGCTCGTAGAAGAGGAACAAACCGCCCACAGCGGCAATCACGATGGCTGAAGCCACTGCCACCGGGAGCCAACCGCGCTCGGTTGTCGCTGGGGGAAGAACGAGTTGTGGTCCTGAGCTCACGAGCGAGATTGTACACCTGTTGGTGAGCGATGGCGCGGCGCACTGCTGGTGAAACAGGCACGCCAGACCCTTCGCTGGCGCACCGGCGTGCCGGGTTTGGGATTTTCATCAAAATGCCATCTTCTTCAGGCATCCTGTACGAAGAACACGCGTCTAATTTGGCAAGAAAGATGGAAAACGGGACCGCCAAGAGTTCCGGATTTGGCAAGAGGGAACCGGGAAATCGAAGGTTCCGTAATTTCACCGCAGGGTGTTGAAAGGCAGGCCAACCATGCACACCTCCCCTCAGTCGGTGGCGAATACGCCATCCCCCGCCGCGCCTAACAGTCCGCAGCCGAGCCCGTACGCCGAACGGATCTATCAGGGCTTGACCATTGCCTTCATGCTTTTGCTGTTGGGGAGCCTGTGGCTGTTCCGGTGAATCTAGAACTTCCACTGCGGGAAGTTCGATTGCCGCGACTGTTCTATGAAGAGCCCCCAGAGGCCGGTCCGGAATCGGCCGCCGGCTCACCTGACCGAACGGCGAGAAGCATGGCCACAACGTAATAAATGACGGTGACGATGACCGTTCCCAGCATGATCCAGAGGCCGAGCAGCGAGACCACCTCTTCCGGATGGTTCGCTGCATGAATCAACGTGATCTGGATGCACGCGAAGATCCCGACCATCTCCACTTTGAGCCAGGCCATCATTCCCAGAGCCAAATGCTCCAGCCGCGAGCGGTTCTCGGGAGTCACCTCCACCGGGTAATGGGTGAGCGTGGGATAGCGCGCCACGATGGTGATCAACCCGTAGAGAACGAGTGCAACAAACGGCACAATAACAATGAAGGTAGAGGAGCTGTAGCCGTCAGGGTGGCCGGACAGATCGAAATGCGTAGGAATTCGCTCCGGCAGGGGGTTCGTCCCATAGACGGCAATTCCGGTCGCCAGGAACAGCAAGCCCAGTGTCGCAATGCCAACGACCCCCAGAAGTTTACGCATAGGTCCCTTCCTTCGCGGGGGAACACGTACTAAAACGATAAAACGCCCACGAGCCGCTTCAATGACCCTTTCGAGGGATGAGTACCCAGTCGATCAACTGGCTTTGGCAATGCTCGATCGTGCGGCCGCGGGCGCTTCAACCAAAGCGCGGCCGCTTGATTCCCGTCTGGCGACAGTCCTTGCCGCTCATGCGCACGCGAATGCACATCTCGGCGAGCCGCGAAAGCATGCGGTCGCCGATGCGGTCGCCCAACGTCTGCTCGCGCGCGGCGCGTTCCACATCCGTCTGGCTGCCGCCGCCCGCCTGCAGGTCCGCGTAATTCGTGGTGATAATTGTCGTCTGGCGGTCGTTGTAGCGCGTGTTCAGAATAAGCGCGACCGTATCCCACACCCATTCATTGGGCTTTTGCGCGCCCAAATCGTCGAGCACCAGCACTTCGGCCGTAAAAATGGGCTGCAACAGCTCGAGCTCGGTGGTCTTCACCTCAGGGTTGTAGCTGTTCTGGATGCTTTTGAGCAGCTCGCGATAGTCGCAGAAAAGTCCTTTCACTCCGCGCTCCCGCACCAGACGCTGCAACACGCCCACGGCCAGGTGCGTTTTGCCCACGCCCATCGGCCCGATGAAGAGCAGGCCCTTGCCCGCGGTTCCCGCCGGATACTCGTCGACGAATCGGCGTGCGTTGAGCAGCGCCTCACCGAGCGAACGGTCGGCTTCGTGATAGATCTCGAAGGTATCGAGCGTGCAATCGCGGTAGCGCGCGGGAATCTGCGCCGCCGCCAACCGCCGACGCTCGCGCTCCGCTTCCTGGCACGTGCAGGCGCGGCTCACCCAGTTTCCCGCCGCGTCCAGCACGCGCACCAGTCCCGCGCCACCGCAAATCGTGCACACACTCATGGCAAATTCCAGCCTAAAGCACAGGGCCTCGAGCGCAGGCGGTGCAGGTCCTGTACCCCAATGTGGAAAAGGGGTCTTGTCAAGCGCTGGTGGGGCAGTTGCTGCGACCATCTGGCGCGACCGACAACGTTAGGCAGCGCGTCCCGCCGCGGCGCCCGATGCCCAGGCCCACTGGAAGTTGAATCCGCCCAATTGACCTGTGACGTCTACTACCTCTCCAATAAAGTAGAGCCCGCGCACGCTGCGGCACTCCATGGTTTGCGCTGAAAGCGCGCTTGTGCTCACTCCACCCGCTGTTACTTCCGCCTTCTCGTAACCTTCCGTGCCACTGGGTGCGATCGTCCAGGCATGCAAGCGATGCTCCAGCTCATCGAGCGCCTGATTTGTCCAGCTCTGCGGCGATGCGGCGTCGAGCAGACGATCCGCCAAACGCGCAGGCAGTTGCGCGCGCAGTGATGCTTTCGCCGCGCCCAGATCGCGCCGCGCATCCGCCGCGCGCAAAGGCGCAAGCAGGCGTTGCTCTGGCGACCAATCGATGCGGATCGCCTCTGACTGTTTCCAGTACGACGAGATTTGCAGAATGGCCGGTCCGCTCAGACCGCGATGCGTGAAGAGCATCTTTTCTCGAAAGCTGCGCTTGCCGCAACTCGCGATCACCGGCGCGGAAACGCCCGTCAGGGCCGCGAATTGCGCGTGCTCCGCGCCCGAGAGTGTCAACGGAACCAGCGCCGGGCGGCAGGTTTCAATGGGAACGCCAAACTGGCGGGCAATGTCATAGCCGAACCCCGTGGCGCCGATTTTCGGAATCGACAGCCCGCCGGTCGCGACGATGAGTGCAGGCGCAGTATAGGCGCCGTTGTCCGCGTCGACCGTAAACGCTCCGGAAGAATCGTCGCGGCGCACTTCGCGGACCGCCGTCGACAGAAGCACGCGCACGCCGGCATCTGCGCATTCGCTCATTAGCATGTCGACAATTTGTTGCGCAGACCCATCGCAAAAGAGCTGCCCCAGGGTTTTTTCGTGATAAGCGATGCCGTGGCGCTCGACGAGCCGGATAAAATCCGCAGGCGTGTAACGCGCCAGCGCCGATTTCGCGAAGTGAGGATTGGCCGAATGAAAGTTGTCGGGCCGCGTGTGCAGGTTGGTGAAGTTCGCGCGGCCTCCGCCGGAGATCAGGATCTTCTTGCCCGGCCGCTCCGCACGCTCCACCACCGCGACGCGACGTCCGCGGCGAGCGGCTTCGATCGCAGCCATCAGGCCTGCCGCGCCGGCTCCGAGGATGAGGACATCGAAACTATGCTGATTCATGGCGCCAACTTCGGCCGCTTCATTGATATTGATTAGAGCATTCGTGGCTGCAGACTTCCGCGCTTACAATAAAGTTGTTGGCACAATGGGGCGCAGAGAGATGTGTACTCTACGTGAGCGGTTGTGGTTATTCGTAGCCCGGAGTGCTCATCAGACGAAACATTGGGCCTGTAGCTCAACGGTTAGAGCAGGGGACTCATAATCCCTTGGTTGGGGGTTCAAATCCCTCCGGGCCCACCACGATTGCGCCCACCACGATTGATCGAAGCGGCCGCTCGATCTGGGCGCGCCCAGGCTCTTCTGCCCTTTCATATCAGATCCCTATTTGCCGGCGGACATGCCTGCCAGCGCCAAGCGTGCAAAATGGTGAGACATGTCAACGTCGGACAGGACGAGGGTCCTTGTCAATAATTGCCTTGCCCGTTCTTTGTCGCCAAGAGCCAACTCGAGCATTCCCGTCGAGTAGCACCATGCGCCCGAAGAGGAGCCGCTCTCCGCATTTTCCTCGGCAGCGGCAAGCGCTTTGGTGAGGCGTTCGCGCGCACTCTCCGCATCGCCGGTCCCCAGAGCTCTTTCGGCTTCGACGGCCCAGGCCAGATTCGCGGGATCTCCGCTTGCCGCGGCCCTTTGCAAATAGGCGTTTGCTTCCTCCACGCGTCCGCAGTTGCGCGCAATCGCCGCCAGTTCGATGTCGTCCCGAGAGGAACTTCCTTCCGGGTTTGTGCCTGATTGAAGGTTCGCCACGAAGCCTAGCGCGGGCGTGCAGTTGCCTGCTTCGCTCCACGCTTTGGCCTGTATCAGTTCAATCTCAAACCTCACCTGATCGGCGGAGATTCCACCCTCTGCGCTTGGGAAAAAGCGATCCTTGAAAAGCGCCAGTGCTCCCTCGAACTGCCCGGCCTCAGCGCGCGTGAGCGCAAGCTGATAGACGAGGTTTGCAGGCATCCTGGTTTGCGCCGCGTCAGCCGCGGGATACTCTGCCAGTGCCGCTGCGCGCTCCGCGGCAGGCGTGTTCAACAAGCTCATCGCGGCATCCAGGCCGGCGTAGACCTCGGGATTCTCAGGATCGTCGCGGATGCCTTCGCGAAAGGCTCCCAGCGCATCCTGGGGATCGTTTTTCAGCCGGAGCAGGGCGTCTCCCATGTCGGCATCGAGTACGGGCCGGTGCGGATCAAGCCGCTTGGCTTGGCTCCAGTGGGCCATGGCATCGTCCGTCGCGCCTTTCGAGAAAAGCAATGTGCCCAACAGGAAATGAGCCGTCGCATCGCCGGGCGCGGCGGCCAGCGCGGCCTCCAGAACGATACGGTCGATTTCCGACGAGGGGAATATATAACTTGTCGAAAGCTTCGATGCCGCTTGCCAGTCCGGTTGCGCGTCGCCAAGATTCTGGTGGCACCAGGCGGCATAGTAGCGCACCATGGGATGCGATTGCGGCAGCACGGAACCTGGCTCGCTTTGGTCCGGCGCCACGGCCGGATAATCGCGATCGAGGAGAGTCAAAGCCTTCGCGTAGAGCCCAAGCCGGATGTATTCGCCTGCGACGCGAAGAAGGCGATACGGGTCGGCCGCCAAGTGCGCGAGATCCGGCCGCCCGGTATCTGCCTTGAGAAAGTCGTTCGCCGGATCGTCGGCCAACTCCCGCCGCGCCAACTCATCCGCTTCCGTCCGCATACCTTCGGCGCGAAGCATAGCCTCCAGCTCCTCGCCGGCGCGGGAGTTGGCCGGCTGTGCTGCTGTCGCGGCGCGCAGCAGGTTCGCCGCGCCCTCAAAATCGCCATGCCTTGCGTGCATCTCTCCCAGGCGAATTGCCGCCGGAGCGCGTAGGTCAGGCTGGCGATATGCAATCTCAAAAGCCGCCTCGGCATTGGGCATCTCTCCCAAACCCTCTTTCGCGATTCCAAGATAGTAAGCGATTTCGGAGTTGGGTGTGTCGCGCATCTGCGCCTGCTTCAGCAGCCGCGCCGCATCGTCGTACCGCTCGAGCGACGCCTCCAGTCTGCCCGCGGCGATGGTGAGTGACTGGCTTTGCGGATAACGATCCAGCGCCTGGCGGTACGTGGCAATTGCCAGCAACGAAGCGCCATTCAACTCCTCGTCGCGGCCCATTTGTAGCCAGTCATCCTCCGATCGCTTTTCAACAACGGGGAAGTGCACGGCCATTTGCGGCCCAGTCTTGATGGACGACTCCGGCTCCCAGTCGTACTCGCCTTCGGTCTGCTTGAGCAGAGATTGTCCTTCGTGATTGCGCAGCTCGAATGTGAGTTTCCCTGAGCCTTCTTGCCTGGGAACGGCCCGCGACCAGGTCTTTTCCGGCGTCAGATCGGCGATTCCGCTCCACAAGACTTTTCCCTCGCGCGTGAGCGAAATCCGCGCGCCCGGAACGCGCTCATTCACATTCAATGCCACCGACACATCGTTCTCGTGCTCGTTGAAGTGCATGACGCCCGTCTTGTTGGCGCGCGAAACACCTCCTGTACCGCGGACCGGCATCCAATACTCGCTGAAGTGAATGGATTCGCCTGGTCCAAGGAACGCGTACGTCTCCTGATTGCGAAATAATCCAGCCTGCATCTCCACGTACGCGCTGTTGTTATCTGAAAGTACCTTGCGCCACGCAAGGCCATCCGGATCGACGCCCCACGCCCAGATTTTTTTCGCAGGCAGATCCTGATACGCGGCAAAATGAGCAGTTCCCGTCTGTGTTCGCGGATTCCACACGCCCATGAACGGCTCTCTGGTTCCATGGGCAAAATAGGAAACCGGGCCCGAGGTCTGATTCCCGATCACGCTCAAGTCCCTGTTGCCTTGCGGACCCACCGGCCACGAATACACATTGGTAAATCCATGCGAAGCCACAAAGCGCATCGGGTAGTCGATGCGCGAATCGTCCCATACTTCGATTCCTGCGTTATTCCACCAATAGTAGCGGTGGCGCACATCGCTGCGGTTCGAAAGCGTGACGCGTTGCTCCAGCAGCGTGGAGCCGGGCCGCATCACCAGTTCCACCTCCCACTGCATGCCATAGACGCGATCGATATTGCCCACCCACACCGATGCGCTTCCATCCTGATGTGCCGCATAGGCAAAGTCCACCGGCGACACGGAGACCCAGTTGTGCGAAACGGGAAAATTGAACTCGACGCCGAAGGCTGCCCAAGCTCCGCGATAGCCGATTTGCGCTTTTTTGATCGACGGATTCGCGTAGAAAAATGGCTGGCCGCTGATCTTGTCGATGCACGTATAGAGATGACCTCCGATATCCGGAAGGATCGAGCATTTCAGATATTCGTTTTCGAGAAAGATGGCGCGCCAGGTATGTGTGACTTTTACGCCGGTCAGGTTGTTCCTGATCGTGTAGGGATAGTTGAATCGGGAAGACGTCGCGTAAAGATCGAACGGTGGATTTGGGTCGGGAGGGCCTTCTTCATACGTCGGCAGCGTCATCGTGCCCTGCCAGACTTTGACCTGGGCGGCAGCGGGCACCCAGGCAGCGAAAACTGCCGCTGCCAGCAGCAATCCGCGAAAGGAGATTGAATTCCTCATCTGTCGGGCCTCGTCTCAGCGGTAAAAAAACATGTACGCGCCGACGGTCACGAGCGCGACGGCGAAGATGCGCCGCAGCAACACTTCGGGAATTGCCTGAGCCCCGACTGCGCCGAAATAGGCGCCCACCAGAAATCCCACGGCCAGCAATGCGGCTACGCGAATGTCGGCGTTTCCATTGCGGTAGTACTCGAGAAATGCAAACAGGCCGACCGGCGCCAGCAGCGCCCCCAGCGACGTGCCTTGCGCGCGGTGCTGATCCATGCCCAGGAGCCAGACCAGCGCGGGCACAAACAAAATGCCGCCTCCGATTCCCACCACGCCGGAAAACACGCCCACTACCACGCCCACCAGCACAATCAGCCAGGTCATGCGATCTCCTTCGAGCAGGCAAGCAGCCGGACTGCGCCCGCGTCTCCAGCCTATCGCAAGATTGGGAGAGAATTGTCTGGAATTTGTGCCCGGCGAGGCAACCGCTGCAAGGACGATGCGGCAGCAAGAGAGAAACTCGGCGGCAATGCGAGGAGCGCCGCTTAATAAAACTGCAAATCGGCGGCGTTCGCCATACCGCCCGAAGCTACACGAGCGCCAGGTTCAGGTTGTCGATGGCCTCGTCGATCTCCGCGGTGTTCTTGTAGCCCACGGTTACGCAATCCACGCCCGCATTCCGGAATGCGAAGCGCATCGCCTGCTGGCGGTCGCTGCGGCCGGTAAACGCGCCCTCGCCGATCAGCTTCATGCTGATGACGCCCATGCCGGCGGCGCGCGCCTCATGCACGTGCGTCACGACCTCGTTCACATTTCCCGGCGCATTCCAGTTATCGGTCTCGTTATCCATCTTTGTGCCCTTGTGATTCATGCGGATCATGGCCACGTCGAGCCACTTGTTGCCCGGAACTTGCCGCAGCGCCGGCAGACCGTGCACCGATGCGCCGTGCGTCACAATCTTTTGCCGCGCCTGCGCTTCGAGAATCGCGTCCTGCCAGCGAAGGCTGTCGGAGGGCCAGGTTGGGCTGGTCTGAACATGGAGGAGCATGATGTCGAAGTACTCGGTGTCGCTGTTTCTGCGCAGCTCATCGAGCTTTTTCACGGGATCAGGGAAGTTGCTCGTCGTCACCTTGGTCATCAATCTGTAGCTGTCGCGCGGCAGTCCTTTCAGAGCGGCGCCCAGCATCTGCTGCGAAGCGCCATACGACTCCGAAGTCTCAAAGAAACGAATGCCGCGCTCATACGCGTAACGCACCTGCCGCGTGAACTCCTTCTGCCCGAGTCGCTGCTGCAACTCGCCGTTGTGCGATCCAGTGCCGAATGCGAGGCGGGTGACCTTGACGCCCGATTTTCCCAGCGTCACCCAATCGGTGGCGGAGGCGCGCTCGGCAAAAAGCGGCGCACCGTACAAACCCGCAACCGCGCTCGCGGCTGCGCCAGCCTTCAAGAATTGTCGTCTGGAAATATGCGGCATCGTGGATCTCGGATTCCCGGCTAAAGGCGGTAGCCGATTGGCAGAATGGTAGCACAACGCTCAGAATTCCGGCGTGAATTTGCGTTTTGTCAACGGAGCCGCGTCCTGCGAGGGCGTCTTCATTCCGCGTCCTCCGCCACGGCGGGAGCTTTGGCGCGCATGCCGGTGATGGTGACGACACTGATTAGGACACACACTCCGCCCAGCACTGTGCGCGCGCCCAGCGGCTCGCCGCCCAGAAAATAGCCGACGATAACAGCCACGACAGGATTGACGTAAGCATAGGTTCCGACCTTTGTCGGCGATTCGTGATGCAACAGCCACACGTAGGCCGTGAATCCGGCGATGGAGCCGGCAAAAACGAGGTAGACGAGCGCGATCCACGCCTTGCCAGATACGGCGAGCAGATCGAATCCGCGCCATTCGCCGCGCACGGCAGAAACCGCCAGCAGCATCGCTCCGCCGGCAAGCATCTGTGCACCGGAACTCATCACCTTCGACGCAGGAAGCGGCAGTTTGCGTGCGAGAGCCGATGCGATCGACCAGCTGATGGCTCCGATAATCAGCCCCACCGCGCCAGCCGTGTCAATCGGCGCTCCGCCCAGCTTCCCCAATACTCCCAAGTCAATCGAATGGCTCATCAGCACCGCAACGCCCGCGATGCCCGCAAGCAGCGCGAGAGCGAGTCGCGCGGTAAGCCTTTGCGTTCGCAGAATCACGATTTCGGAAAGCGCCATGAAGGCAGGAATCGTCGCCAGAATCACTGCCGCAATGCCCGAAGGCACGCGCTGCTCGGCCCAGAATAGGATCCCGTAGTCGACAACGAAGATAAGGAACGCGAGGAGAAACGCTGAGAGCCACTGGCGCGCTGTGAGCTGTTGCTCTTTCTTCGCCGCTGCCCACAGATAAACCAGCAATCCCGCGGCCACGAAGCGCATGGCGCAGTAAAGCAGCGGAGGAACTTCGCGCACGCCCACGCGGATGGCGTAGTACGTCGATCCCCAGACAAAGTAGATGATGGCGAAGGCAAGCAGCGTCCTCCAACGCGCCGGCTTTGTCTCGGGGTTCATCGACATTGCCTAAACATACAATATTTAAGGAAAGTTCCGAGCCTAAAATTGCGCCGCTTTCGTCGGCCGGCATCCGGGAAGACCGTGGTGGCGCTGCCTAGCTGAATCGCCGAATCCCGAGCTCCAAATTCGGGGTCAAGGGCGCCTCGTGCCGTGGTGAACTTGCTTCCTGAAAAGCCGGGCCGCTCGCTCCGTCCTTTCCTTAGAATCACGGCGCCTCAAGAATTTGGGCCCAGGCAAAGGCAGCTGAGTTACCCTAATCACGCGCGGATTCCGCGCTCA
Organism: Occallatibacter sp.; assembly: GCA_050011915.1. Taxonomy (GTDB): domain Bacteria; phylum Acidobacteriota; class Terriglobia; order Terriglobales; family Acidobacteriaceae; genus Telmatobacter. Next base: position 63 of record JBEKIE010000032.1, on the reverse strand, counting down.
CCGGCTCTCGCGCCCCCAGCAAGAGTCAAGTCGGCGGGAGGACAGATGGGCAGCCAGAGATCG
>JBEKIE010000031.1:0-41500 GCA_050011915.1 Occallatibacter sp. | reverse complement strand
TTCCCAAGCTGAATGTCGCCGGTTCGATCCCGGTCTCCCGCTCCAACTTTCACTGCAGAATTTTGAATCTGCGGCGTTCCTAGACAGCTTCCTGCACCTTCATCACCAGGCAGGCGATGGTGTCATCGCCCTTGAGCAACATTTGATGCGGAGTGCCCGCGGGCACATGCGCCACATCACCGGATCGCAATTTTTGGGGCGTGCCGCCCTCGATCGAGACACCGCGGGTCTCTCCGGGCGCGACAATGCGCGCGCCGGCGACCGTGCCGCCCGTGAGCAGTGTGGCCGCTCCGGCGAGCACGATGAAGAGATCCGCAAAGCGCTCGTGCACTTCCACATCGCCGCTCCGGCTGCGGAAGGAGAGCATGACAAAGTGCTGGGGATACTCTTTGAGCGTCTCCGACGCCGAGCCATCGCCATGCCTGGCCATTTTGCGCAGAACCGCGGCGCGCTCAAGCAGGAGCGGCGGCGACCAGTGGTCCACCGGGTTCTTTGGCCCGCGCGGTTTTGGGGCCACCTCGCCCAGATTCATGTCCTTGAGCATTCCCTTTGCGATTTGCTCCATCGTATTTCCTTTCTTTCGGCGCAGCCACGCTCCTGCCCATTCATTAGAGATTCGCCAGCTTGCGCGCGCGTTTGAAGACATTGAGCAGCATGGGCCGGATGAGTTTGCCGGTGTTCGTATTCTGCAGCGAGGGATGGTAGCTGGCAATGGCGATGAGCCCACCCGGTAGTTTGTATTCGGCTGCGTGCGCGAAGTCGAAGCCGGTGCGTTTTGGCAAACGGCCCAGGCGCGACTCGTGCGCGAGGAGTCCATCGAAGGCGATGCGGCCCAGGCACACCACCACGCGCAATTCCGTGAGCAGCTTCATTTCGAGGTCGAGCCACGGCGCGCAATTGCGCAGCTCGCCGGGCGTGGGCTTGTTGTCCGGCGGAGCGCAGCGCCCAACCGAGGTAATCCAGAGGCCGCTGAGTTTCATGCCGTCGTCGCGCGAGGTTGCCGTGGGCTGCGAGGCAAATCCGGCTGCGTGCAGAACCGGAAACAAAAAGTCGCCCGAGCCGTCGCCGGTGAAAGGTCTGCCGGTGCGATTCGAGCCGTGCGCTCCCGGCGCCAGCCCCAGCGCCAGCACGCGCGCCTTCGGGTCGCCAAACGAGGGCACGGGGCGCCCCCAGTACTCCCAATCGGCATAGGCGCGGCGGCGCTTTCGCGCCACCTCAGCGCAATGCGCGCGCAGACGCGGGCACAATTCGCACGCGACAATGCGCGCATTCAACGCTTGAAGGGTCGTGGGCCCGGCCATGAGGGCATTTTACTTCCGCGTGGTTGCGATAACGGCCGCGGCGCAGTGCATCGCCGGGAAAGACCGGTGCGACCTTGTGCCATACTGAATCTGTCTTTGCAATTCTCACGTGGAGTAGGGAACGAGAAACGTGCCCGGCCAACCCAATCCGGAGTTTTTGCGCCGCGCCATTGCGCTGGCCACCGAGAACGTGGCCACAGGCAAGGGAGGGCCATTCGCGGCGGTGATTGTGCGCGAAGGCAGGGTTGTTGGTGAAGGCGCCAACTCCGTGACGGCGACCAACGACCCGACGGCGCATGCCGAGGTGAACGCCATCCGCGCCGCCGCCAAAGCGCTGGGAACCTTCACGCTTGCCGGATGCGATCTCTACACCAGTTGCGAGCCTTGCCCCATGTGCCTGGCGGCAGCGTACTGGGCGCGCGTTGACGCCGTGTATTACGGCGCGAGTGCGGCCGATGCAGCCCGCGCCGGATTTGACGACGCGTTTCTCTACGCGGAGCTGCGGAAAGACTCTGCCGACCGGAAACTCCGCGCAACGCAGTTGCTCGGCGACGAGGCGTGGGCCAGCTTTGCCGCTTGGATCACCTCGCCGAACAAGGTTGAATACTGAAAGCCCCTCCTCTAAATAGGAGGCGGACAACTTAGGAGACGGCCCAACCTTGACCACACGCCAACAGCTTGCGTATGCTGCCAGCGTTTACACCCCGCAGTCCGCATAGCATTTCACGCCGCAAGGGGAGAGCCCGCATGAGCACTGCCGCCACGGCCGCAACTCCCGCACCGAAGATTGGCGCGAAGCCGCTGCTGGTGCGCCGCGCCGCAGTGCTTGGTGCGGGAACCATGGGCTCACGCATCGCGGCCCACCTGGCTAATGCCGGAATTCCCACGCTCCTGCTTGACCTTCCGCCAAAAGCGGGAAGCGCGGAGCGGGCGCCTGCCGTCGCCGCTCTCGAAGCGCTTGCGAAATCGAAGCCGGCCGCTTTCTTCGAGTCATCTCTGAGCCGTCTGATCACTCCCGGGACCTTCGACGACGACCTGCCCAGGATTGCCGAGTGCGATTGGGTTGTTGAAGCCGTGGCCGAGAATCTCGAGATTAAGACCGCGTTGCTCGCGCGCGTTCTGCCGCACCTCGACGCTCACGCCATCCTGACGACCAACACTTCCGGCCTGCCCATCGCGCGCATTGCAGCCGCCATTCCCGGCCTTGGCAAGAGATTTTTCGGGACGCACTTCTTCAATCCGCCGCGCTACATGCGCCTTGTGGAAGTGATTCCGACGCCGGAAAGCGATCCTGAGCTGGTCGCTGCCTTTTCCACCTTTGCCGACCGCATGCTCGGCAAGCAGGTCGTGTTTGCACATGACACGCCGAACTTCATCGCCAACAGAATTGGCATCGCGGTGATGTTCAATGCCGCGAACCTGATGCTCGAGCGGGGGCTCAGCATTGAAGAGGTCGACGCGCTCACCGGCCCCGCCGTCGGCTGGCCGCGCACCGGAACCTTTCGCCTTGCCGATCTCGTGGGCATCGATATTTTGGCGCATGTCGCCGCAAACTTCCCTGAGGGTGTGAGCGGAGGAAAGTTCGCGGCTGTTCTTGAAGAATTGCTGAAGCGAGGCTGGCTCGGCGACAAATCGGGGCAGGGATTCTACAAGAAAGTTCGCGGCACGGATGGCAAAGACGAGCGGATGGTCCTCGATCTTGCGACCTTCGAGTACCGCCCTCTCGTGAAGGCGGCGCTGCCGGCGCTGGAAATGGCGAAAAATGCCGCGACGCTCGCCGAGCGGCTGCAGTTGCTGCTCAAAAACGATCCTGCCAAAGACAAAGCCGCGGCGTTTCTGTGGCCGTTTCTGGCATTGCTGTGGAACTTTGCCGCCGAACGCATTGGCGAGGTTGCCGACGACGCGCCCGCGATCGACGCCGCGATGCGCGCCGGCTTCAACTGGGAGATGGGCCCATTTGAGATGTGGGATGCGGCGGGCGTGGCCCAAACCGTGAGCCGCATGAAGGCGCTCGGTCTTTCTGTTGGCGCACAGGCGCAGGCTCTGCTGGCGGCTTCGCGCACAAGCTGGTACGCGCCCGATAAGGATGCCTGCTTTCAGCCGTCGACGGGCCAGATGGTTTCCATACCCGCCGTTCCCGGTCACGCGCGCGTGGCGGATTTCCGCCGCACGCACGCGGTGGTGCGCAGCAATTCCGGCGCGTCGCTTGTCGATCTTGGCGACGGCATCGGCTGCATCGAGCTGCATTCGCTCAAGAACGCCATTGGGGGCGACGTGCTTTCGCTCATTGCGTCCGTTCTCAACCCGAGTTCCGATTCGGTGCGCGATTTTGCCGGCTTTGTGATTACGGGCGACCGCGACAATTTCTCGGTGGGCGCGAATTTGATGCAACTCCTGCTTGCAGCGCAGGAAGGCGAGTGGGACGAGCTGGCCCATGTGATAGCCAGCTTCCAGCAGATGACCGCGGCCATCAAATTTTGCCCAAGGCCGGTGGTTGCCGCGCCCTTTGGTCTTACGCTCGGCGGCGGCGCGGAGATTTGCCTGCACGCCACGCGCCGCCAGCCACACGCGGAGACGTACATGGGTTTGGTCGAGGCGGGCGTGGGACTGATCCCGGCCGGCGGCGGGACGAAAGAGATGTTGCTGCGCGCATTTGATGCGGCAACGGCGCTGGCGCCACCGGATCCAAAAGATCCGCCTTCGCGCTTCGCGCAATCCGCCGAGTTCGTCACGGCGCTCAAACGCGCGCTTGAAACCATTGCCATGGCCAAGGCTTCGACATCGGCTGCGGAGGCGCGCTCGCTCGGCCTGCTTGGGCAAGCCGATCGCATTACGATGAACCGCGAACGTCTGCTACACGACGCGAAAGCGCAAGCCGCGGTGCTGGCCGAAACCGGCTACACGCCCCCGCAACCGCGCACGCAAATCCCCGCTCCGGGCGCGGCCGCGCTCGGCGTCCTTGAGACCGGCATCTATCTGATGGGCGAGGCGGGCTACGCCTCAGAGCACGACCAGAAGGTTGCCCGCTGGGTGGCGTACATACTCGCCGGCGGGCGCGTTACGCCTGGAACGCTGGTCAGCGAACAGTATTTGCTGGACCTCGAGCGCGAGGCTTTTCTCTCGCTCTCGGGCGAGCGCAAGACGCAGGAGCGGATTGCATTTACGCTCAAGACCGGCAAGCCGCTGAGGAATTAAATTACCTGTGCTCTGCGCGGTTGCGATTCTGCGATACTCGGCATAGAGTGCTGGTGAGAGTTTTCGATGGTTCGCTCGCGTTTCAAATCGGGTGTTGCGCTTGCTGCGCTCATTCTTTTTTCCTGCCTGTCATTGATTCGGCCACAGGACCCGATCACGGACCCGCTCAATGCATCTGGTCAGGTGACAGTTGACGGCCGGCCCACCCCTTACCTCATCCGCCGTCTGCCGATAAACGCCTTTCCCCAATTGCCGGGTGCCGTTCAGGATGCGCTCACGCGGCGTGGCTGCCTGATTCCGCAAACCTACGAGGCGCACCAACCGGAAAACGTGGTCAATGCCAGCCTTGAGCGCCGGGGCTCGTCTGATTGGGCGATCCTTTGCGCGGTGGACGGCAGGGTTTCGCTGCTGGTCTTTTTTGCGAGCGGAGGCGGCCCGATGGTGGTGGCCTCAGCGCAGGAGACCGACCGCCTGCAGGCGCACGCAGCGACCAATGTGCTCGGCTTCAACTGGGGCATCGATCCCGCATCGCCTGAAACCGTCCATGAAGCACAGTTCGGGATGAGGCATCCTCCGCCGCGTCTCGATCACGACGCACTGGCCGATTCGGTCATCGACCGGCAGACGATTTATCGCGCCTACGCGAAAGGCGCCTGGACGGTCATCGATACGCGGGATTGACGGCATGAGGGAATTCAAGGAGTTGGCGATGGTGAAGGGAGCTTGGCTCCCGATCCTGCTAACGATGTGTATAAGCGGGGCCGTTAAGGCTCAAGAAGCGAACCCACCTGTCCTGACCCATGCAGTGCAATGCCTTGGAGCGAAAGGCTTCCTGCCAGCATCGGAATCTGCGATAGCGAACTTTGGGTACTTTCTCGACTCCGCTTCGTACCCTCACCAGAATGCTCTCTACGTCGTCGACTTTGCCAATGCGAGCCATTCCAGGGGATGGGTCTTTACAGTGTTTGTGAGCAATGACAGCGACCGGCAGGTTCTGAATATTCAGAACAACGCCAGGTTCGTGACATCGAAGGAGGGATATTTGGGGATAGATTTCCCTGACCCGCCGCTGGGTGGCACTTGGACGCAAGAACACATCATCTTCGCGATTAGGAGGATCCAGCGAGGTACGAGCTACCAGATTCCCATTCAAGAGATCCAGAATGCACGGCTTGACTTTCAGTGTGAGTCCTATGCCGACCCAAGATAGACAAGCAGCATTTGCATGCAGGCTCGATGCATGTCATAGCGGTCGGGTTTCGGGGCTATAACTGTTAAATAGGAGCCATCCATGCCCGAAGCCGTACTTGTCGCCGCGGTTCGCACGCCCGTGGGACGCGCGCCCAAAGGCGCACTTTCGACCACCCGCCCCGACGACCTGGCCGCAACTGCGTTGAGCGGAGCATTGGACAGGGTTCCGAACCTCGACAAGCGCGAAATCGACGACGTGATTCTGGGCTGCGCGCAGCCCGAAGGCGAGCAGGGATTCAACCTCGCACGCATGGCTGCATTGCGCGCCGGGTTGCCGGTGGAGATTCCCGGCGTCACCGTGAACCGGCTGTGCGCCTCGGGACTGGAGGCGATTGCGCTCGCCAATCAGCGCATCCGCTCTGGCGCCGCACAGGTGATTGTCGCGGGAGGAGCCGAATCGATGAGCCTGATTCCGATGGGCGGCAACAAGCCGAGCCCCAATCCATGGCTCGCGGCCAACTACCCGGCGTCGCTGCTCACCATGGGCCTGACGGCCGAGCGCGTCGCCCGCCATTACGCAATCTCACGCGACGATCAGGACGCCTTTGCGCTGGCGAGTCACCAGAAGGCAGTGGCCGCACAGGCTGCGGGGCGCTTCACAGAGGAGATTGTTCCGGTGCGCGTGACGATGGCCGCGCCTGGAGCGAAGCCGGGAAAGCCTGAGATCAAGGAAAAGGAGTTTTCCGCCGACGAAGGCCCCCGCGCCGACACTTCCGCGGCCGCATTGGCACAGCTCAAGCCGGTGTTTCACGCGCAGGGCACGGTGACCGCGGGCAACTCCTCGCAAACTTCCGACGGCGGAGCGGCTGCGGTGCTGATGGAAGTGAACCGCGCGCGCGAGCTTGGCATTCAGCCTCTGGCGCGGCTCGTTTCCTACGCCGTCACCGGCTGCCTACCTGAGGAGATGGGCATCGGGCCGATCACGGCGATTCCGAAGGCCTTGCGCTTCGACGGGCTCAGGCTCGACGAGATCGAACTCATCGAATTGAATGAGGCTTTCGCGGCACAGGTTCTGGCCATCATCCGCGCGCTCGATCTGGACCCGGCGCGCGTGAACGTCAACGGCGGAGCGATTGCGCTCGGCCATCCACTGGGCTGCACGGGCGCGAAACTGACCGCGACTCTGCTCCAAGAGATGAAAGCGCGGAGCGCGCGCTACGGCATGGTGACCATGTGCGTGGGCGGCGGCATGGGCGCCGCGGGAATCTTTGAACTGCTCAACTGATCGCGTTTAGGGCATTTCCTTACGGTCCGCCGTTATTCCGTGATGCCGCTTAACTGGCATGGCCAGAGGGTGCCGTCCGGCAGCAGGAAGGTGTAGTTGCGGCTAATCGCCGTCTGATCTGCGTTATGGTCGTCCTTCGTGAGTTGCGCCGTGTAATCGCCCGGAGCGAGAACAGACCAATCTTGTTTCCCAATCTTCGTCGCGCCCCAAAGTTCAACCTTCTTCCCATCCAGAACTGCGTCGACATACAGTCCATAACCGCACCCGAGGTTTGGCCCGGGGGGAACGTCACTGCCACTGCAGTAGAGCCGAATGTGCGAAGCGGAAATGTGTACGTGGATTTTAAACACTGCTGGGTCGGCCGCTTTGGGAGGCGCTTGCCCCATGCGGTATTTCTGACCATGGATTAAACACGCAGAGCTAAGTAGCAAGCCCATAACGATGATTGATCTTCTCATCATGCACCTCTTGGGTGGAGTGATGCGGCAAGTATAGCCTCTGCGCGTGCAGCGACGATGCTTGCGTCGGGTCTCAAAAGAAATCAGATTCAATGCAGCGAACTTCTGACCCCTATTGTTTGAAGAACTCGCCGTGGCCTCCGTTGGCCCAGGGATCGTAGTGCTCGGCGAATTCGGCGCGGTGTTGCGTGCTGGGGTGGCCGTAGAGCCAGAACTCGATCAGCGGACTTGGATCGGGATCTTCAAGCCAGGACTCGCCCAGTTTGTTGAATGCGGCGACCGCGGTTTTTTGCGGATCGGCCACGATGCCGTGGATCGCCTCCTGCCCATAAACATCGGCCTGGTGCTCGAAATGCCGGCTGAAAGCGCTGCCTGCCGGCTCGGTGAGGAAGCCGGCGATCGAAACGGCGAAGAGCAGAACCACGAAGCCGGTGCGCGACGCGAGATCGCCCGTGCCCCATCGGGCTCCATAGCGCTTGACCAGACAGGAAGCAAACGCGGCGCATACCCAAAATACAATGAGCAGCCCCGCGGCATTGCCTGCAAGTTCCTTGGGAATGTGGTGCAACACGTAATGGCCGCTCTCGTGGCCGAACACGAACAACACCTGGTCATCAGGCATTTGATCTGTCGTCGTATCCCACATCACGTAACGCTTCGTCGGTCCGATGCCGGACACAAATGCATTGATCCCAGTGAATTTCTGGCTGGCTTTGATCAGGTACATGCGATCAGGCGGGATATCGATTCCGGTGCGCGCGACGACGGTCTCGATCTTTGCCACCAGAGCGGCATGATTCTTTGCGAGCGGCTCTTGCTTGTAGAAAAGAGGAACAAAGAACGGGAAGATCAAGAGGGAGAAGACCAGGATGGGCAGGGTGACCACCCAGATGCCAAGCCAGTAGCGCCGCGGCCAGCGCCGCACGATCCAGTTGAAGAGCAGCAGAATCGGAACGCCGAAAAGGAGCGTGAGCCCCAGCGCTTTGGCGTTGTCGCCGAGCCAGCCGCCCCACCCCTGCACACTGATGCCGTAGATGCGTTCGTAGTGCTCACCGAGCAAGTCCAGTGGCAGGCCGGCAACTGCTGTGATGACGAAGTAAGCGGCGAAAAACACGACTCCCTGAACCCACCTGCGACCGGAGAACTGCTGTGTCCAGCGCTCGATCCCGGCCCAGGCTCCGAAGGCAAGGAGCAGCCACAGAAACGCGATGCCCCAGAGCGAATCAGCCAGATTGAGAATGTTGTGTATGCGGCTGATCGCGATGGCCTTGGCCAGCTTATCGGGAGGAAGCGAGTACGCCTGCTGAGGAGCGGCCTGCGCGGGAGCGGGGGCTGCGGCGGTGACTGGAGCCGCCGAGGATGTGGCCGGTTGAGCCGCCAAGGGAAGGGAAGCCAGACCGGCAAGCAGCGCGGCGACAATCGCGAATGGGCACATCGCCGGCAGCCATCGGCGTCTAAATGTCATAGGAGTTCTCCCTGGGTCAGGCAACTTTGAGACAATCAAGTATACAGATGCTTTTACCCGAAACCCCGAGTTCTATGCCACTTAAATCTTCTGCCGCCGCCCAACGCCGGCCGGTCACTTTTCCCCTCCTCGCACCCGCAGTCGCGGCGCTTACTCTTCTGGCAATGCCGCTCGCGGCCCACGCTCAGCAGCAGGCTCCTGCGCAATCTGCGGCCGACACTCCGATGCTTCTGGATGCGATGAACGCCGAGCTGCACCGCGCCTTCACGTCGTTGGCAAAGTCCGCGGTTCCAGGTGACGACAAACAGCCGCCGCCGTATTTCATCAGCTATTCGGTGCACGACACGAGCACGCTCAACGTGAGCGCGCAGTACGGCGCGCTGAACAATAGCGGCGCTTCGCAGGAGCGCATGGCCGACGTGCAGGTGCGCGTGGGCAGCCCCAAGCTCGACAACACACACGGCCAGCACCGCAGCTCGGCGGTGAACAGCATGCCGCTGCCGCTGGGTGACGACCGCGAGGCAATTGAGCGGTCTCTTTGGCTAGCGACGAACAAGGGCTACGGAAACGCGCTGGACAACTACCTGCGCGTGAAAACCGAAGCCCAAGTGCGCGCCAAGGAAGAGGACACCTCACCCGACTTCAGCCAAGAAGCTCCGCAGGTGCATTTGGAAAAGCCGGCGCCGCTGCTCGCGGTGCGCAAGGCGGAGTGGGAGCAGCGCGTGCGGGCGCTCTCGCGCATCTTTCGCGAGTTCCCGAATGTCTACCAGAACGAGGTGGGATTCGCGGCGCAAAGCTCGACGCGGTACTTTGTTTCGTCGGAAGACGCGAAGATCGTGACTCCCTACGAGTCCGCGGGACTGGTGATCGTGGCCGCAACGCGCGCCGACGACGGCATGGATCTGTTCCTTGCCCGGACCTTCGAAGCCGATACGCCGGAAGGGCTGCCGGCAGAGGCCGAGTTGGAAAAGGCGGTGCGCGAAATCGGCGCGCGGCTCGAAGCTCTGCGCAAAGCGCCGGTGACCGAGCCATTCGATGGGCCGGCGATTCTCTCGGGCCGAGCCGCCGCCGTGTTCTTCCACGAGGTGCTGGGCCACCGGCTCGAAGGCCAACGCCAGCGCGGAGACGAGGAGGGCCAGACCTTTACCAAAGATCTTGGCAAGGAGGTGCTGCCAAAGTTTCTTTCCGTGGCCGACGATCCCACGGTTGCGAGCTTCGACGGCATCACGCTGGGCGGTCACTACGAATATGACAGCGAGGGCGAGAAGGCGGAGCGGGTGGAGTTGATCGATGATGGCGTGCTGAAAAACTTCCTCATGTCGCGCCTGCCCATTGCGAGCTTTAGCGCGTCGAACGGCCACGGCCGTGCGCAAGCCGGCTTCATGCCCACGGGCCGCCAGGGCAACCTGATTGTCACTTCAACCAACACTGTTCCAGAACAAAAACTGCGGGAGCAACTGATTGAAGAGGCAAAGAGGCAGGGCAAGCCCTACGGTCTCTATTTTGAAGACATTTCTTCCGGCTTCGCGGTAACGCAACGCAGCTCGCCACAGGCGTTTCAGGTGATTCCGCTGGTGGTGTGGCGCGTGTATGTCGATGGCAAGCCCGACGAGCTGGTGCGCGGCGTGAGCATTGTGGGCACTCCGCTGGCGGCGATGAAAAAAATTCTGGTGACGGGCGATAAGAGCGAGGTGTTTGACGGCGTGTGCGGGGCGGAGTCGGGATCGATTCCCGTGAGCGCCGTGGCTCCCGCCATGCTGCTGAGCGAGATTGAGACGCAGCGCCAGGCGCAGGGCACGGCGCGGCCGCCGATTCTTGCGATACCCGGAGCGGATGTTCGAGCCGAGCAAAAACCATGACCGAATCATTGTGGAGTAGTTGGTGAAACTGCCGCGGATAATGAGAACCGTACTAAAGATCATTGGGGCCACTGTTCTTGTGCTCCTGATCTTCTGTGTTTGGTATTGGTTCGCCGCTGATTACAGCTATAGTGCCGTCTCCGGCACATATGCTTATCAGTCGGACGGAGAATCATCGGTCCTGATGCTCAGGAAAGACAAAGTGTTTCTCCAGGAACGAACATCCCACGGACAAACTGAACGCGCTCAAGGAACCTGGCGCCGTGTTGGCGAAGGTGGCATCGTTCTTTCGGCGGAATTCCTCCCCGTTGGCCAAGTCAACGCTAGATCAGATGGAAGCGTTGATGGGGAGGTTCAGAAGAGTTTTCTCGAATTGGTTCCCTCGATCGTTCTTTGGGGGGATAACAGCAACGGCCCGAGATTTCACCGAATGCTATTCCATTCCAAGGACCTGGATACTCAATGAAGAGGCTTCATCTAATCGCGATCTTTGCGGCTTCAGCAACGTTTTGCATGTCCTGCGCCGCCCAGGCGCAGCCCACGCGTGCCGACGCCGAGAGAGACCCTGTCCTGAAGGCCATGCTGACCGAGCTCGACCGCAGCATGGGCCAGCTCCAGTTACCGGGCTTTGCCAGGCCGTTCTTCATCCAGTTCCGCATCGAGGAAGTGGACGATTTCGAGACCAAGGCGGAGTTCGGCGCCAGCGAGGGCAGCGGCCGATTGCGGCAGCGTGTGGCGCGCGTGACGGTGCGCGTAGGCGATTACAAGACCGACAGCTCCGGCGGCCGCGGCGACGGGTCGATTGAGCTGGCGGCGCTGGATGACGATCCCATCGCGCTCCGCTCCGCACTGTGGCAGGCGACGGACCAGGCCTACAAAACGGCGCTCGCGGCCTACGCGCAAAAACAAGCCGAGCTCAAGCAGGTGCAAACGCCGCCGCAGGCCGACGACTTCAGCCAGGAGAGACCCATGGTTTCGCTCGGGGGCCCGGTTGCGCTCGCGCTCGACGAGAATGCGTGGACGCAGCGCGTGGCGCGGCTGAGCGGCCTCTACCGCACCGATCCTGCGGTGAGCGCAACCCAGCGCGACGTCGAGTACGCGGAAGGGAGTTTTCGCGCGCGCGCCACCACAGCGTGGCTCGTGACCAGTGAGGGAACGATCGTCCGCAAATCGGCGGCGCAATATGAGGAGTCGTTTGCCGCGGGCACACAGGCTGCCGACGGCATGAGCATCGACCGGTCGTACGCCTCGACGGGGACCTCGTCTGCGGATCTCGACACGGAAACCGCTTTCAACAAGCACGCGGTCGATGAAATTGCATCGCTAGCCGAGCTGCGCAAGGCACCGCTGGTCGAAGAGGAGTATCACGGCCCGTTGCTGATGAGCGCCGATGCCGCAACCGACACCCTGCGCGCGCTGCTGGCCACAGCGGTCGTGGCGACGCGGCCCGCGCTGGGTACAGAAGCGCGCACTAACGGCCCATATGCTTCGAGCTTTCACGCGCGCGTTCTGCCGGATTTCATGAGCGTGATCGACGATCCCGGACTAAAGACATATGAAAGCAAGGGCCTGATTGGCGCCTACGCCGTGGACGACGAAGGCGTGCCTGCGCAGGCGGTGAAGCTGGTCGATACCGGGCGGCTGGAAAACTACCTCATCGGCCGGCAGCCGGTGCGCGATTTTCCGCAATCGAACGGCCACGGCCGCGCCGGCGTGACCGGCCCCGCGCATCCTTCAATCGGCGTGCTCAAGATCAGCGCGGAAAACGGCGTGGGCGAGGACGAACTCAACCAGAAGTTATTGCGAATGGCGAAGGATCGCGGCCTCAAGAGCGTGTATTTTGTGGAAACCATGGGCGGTCCGCGCACACCGCGGCTGCTCTACCGCATAAGCCCCGACGGCAAGCGCGAACTGGTGCGCGGGGCCCAGCTCGACGACATCGACGAACGCGCCCTGCGCTCGAGCATCGAGGCCGCGGGCAAGGATCTGTTCGTTGCGAATTACTACGGAGACGTGCCGACCACGTTGATGGCTCCGGCATTGCTGTTTGACGATGCGACGGTGCGGCGCGCCAACGCGAAGAACGAAAAGCTGCCGTTTTATCCGCCGCCCGAGTGAAAGAACAGGGAACGAGGAAACAAGAAGGCAGGGAGCAGGGGGTAGCCAATAGGGAGTAGAGTGCTACCGGCTGCCGGGTGCCAACTACTGCCTACTTCCTGTTCACTATTCCCTACTTTCTGTTCGCTGTCTTCGGCATTATCCTTGAGCTCAACGCCAATGGAACCAGCAGCCGGCAAAAATCCGACGGGCAGCTTTGGGGTCGAGTCTGGGCTTGAGCTTTGGCTCGCCTACCCCGACGACCTTGAGGAGCCCGCGATCGAAGAGGCGTGCGCCGCGCTGCTCGATGACGGCGAGCGCGCGCGCGCGGCGAGGTTCCGCTTTGACAGGCATCGTCGCGAATACCTGGCCACGCACGCTTTGGCGCGGGTCGCTCTGTCGCATGCGCATGCCTTGCCGCTGCAATCCTGGAGTTTCCCGGTCAACAAGTATGGCAAGCCGTCTCCCATTCCGGAGTGCGGCCTGCGCTTCAACCAAACGAACAGCGTAGAGTTGGCGGTGTGCCTGATTGCGCGCCCTGACGCGCATTCCGGCGTTGCTGCCGGAGAGGTGGGCGTGGACGTTGAGTCGTTTGCGCGCGCCGAAGGGATTGTACCGCTCGCGCCCCGGGTCTTCTCCGCTGGCGAGCGCGCACAACTCGATGCCTTGCCCGTTGCCGATCGCCCCGACCGCGCCTTGTCGCTCTGGACCCTCAAGGAGGCCTATATCAAGGCGCGTGGCATGGGCCTCTCGCTCCCGCTCGACGGGATTTCATTTCTCTTCGACGGGCCGCAGGCGATTCGATTTGAGGTTGCGCCGGGCGTCGATGACGATCCCGGGCGCTGGCGGTTTTGCCGGTTCGACCACGCCGGGCACCGCATTGCGCTGGCCGTGGAAGCGGCTGCCGCAGCCGATCCGGAGATCCTCGAGGTTCGTCCTCCGCTCGGGTCCCCGACGCGCCTGTCGTGGGGCTCTCCGGCCTGGTTTCCCGTTTCTGCGACCATAGGCAGCGGCGGAGCGGTCTGATCGGCCCAGACCGCCTTTCATGCCGTATTCATCTCAATCTGTGAACTTTCTTCGCACCCTTGCCGGCGGATTCCGCATCCATCCATATATACGCAGAGCCGAGCTCGGGTCTGAGGTCAGGCCCTAACCAGTACAATCCGAACCAAGGAGATTTTCCCCAATGGCATACGAATTACCGCCGCTTCCCTACGACTACAACGCGCTTGAACCGTTCATCGACACCGAAACCATGCACCTGCACCACGACAAGCACCACCAGACTTACATCACCAACGTGAATGGGGCACTGGCCAACCACCCGGCGCTCGCCGCCAAGACCGTGGACGACCTGATCAGCGACCTCAACGCGGTCCCCGAAGACATTCGCGGCGTGGTGCGCAATAACGGCGGAGGCCACTCCAACCACAGCATGTTCTGGACCATTATGGGTCCGGCGAATTCGTCCGGCATCGGCGGCCACCCTTCCGGCGAGATCGCCAAGCAGATCACGGCCGACTTCGGCGACTTCGACGCCTTCAAGAAGAGCTTCAACGAGACCACGGCCAAGCAATTCGGCTCGGGCTGGGGCTGGCTGGTGTTCACGGGCGGCAAGCTCAAGATCCTCACCACGGCCAATCAGGACTCGCCGCTTTCGCAGGGGCTTTATCCCATCCTGGGCAACGACGTGTGGGAGCATGCCTACTACCTCAAATACCAGAACAAGCGCCCCGATTACCTGGCCGCGTGGTGGAACGTGGTGAACTGGGCCGAGGTGAACAAGCGCTTTGCCAAAGCGAAGGGATGAATCCAGGTTTCGGGGGTCAGGTTTCAGGGATCGGTGAAAAGCCCACGCTGCGTAGACCAATTCATTTGCCCACCCCGCTCTGCGGCCAATTCTGAAACCTGACACCTGAACCCTATCGGAGACGCCATGGCCACCATACAAATGAGCGTGCGCCCCGAGGATCTTTCGCAACTGCCGAAAGGCGGCGAGCGCATTCCCGAGCCGGGAGTGCTGGTGATTTTTGGCGCCTCGGGCGACCTGACAAAGCGCAAGCTGCTGCCGGCGCTGTTTCATCTTTTCCAGGCGAATCTTTTGCCGAAGCAGTTTGCCATTGTCGGCGTGGCGCGCCGTCCGCTGGGCGACGAGTTTGCAGCCGACATGCGCGCGGGTATCGTGGAATCCGGCGTCGACACGACCGATACCAAGCTCGACAGATTCATCGGTCACATCAGCTATTTCCCACTCAACTTCGATGATCCGGCCCACTACGCGAATCTAAAGACCGAACTCGACCGCATCGCCCAAGAGAAGGGAATCGGCCCCGACCGACTCTTCTACCTGGCAACTGCGCCGGAGTTCTTTGCCGGCATCGTGGAGAATCTGGGCGCGCAGGGCATGGCGCATCCCGAAAAAGGCCGCGTGGCCGTGGTGATTGAGAAGCCTTTCGGCCACGATCTCGACTCTGCGCGCGCGCTCAACCACCAGGTCAACGCCGTGTTTCAGGAGCGCCAGGTCTTCCGCATCGACCACTACCTGGGCAAGGAGACGGTGCAGAATCTGCTGGTCTTCCGCTTCGCCAACGGCATCTTCGAGCCCATCTGGAAACGAAACTACATCGACCACGTGCAGATCACCGTGGCGGAAACCCTGGGCGTGGAGGGACGCGGCCCGTTCTACGAAAAGGCCGGAGCGCTACGCGACGTAGTGCAGAACCACATGATGGAGCTGCTGGCCCTGGTTGCGCTGGAACCGCCATCGAGCTTTGAGTCGGAAAGCGTGCGCCGCGAAAAGCTCAAGGTGTGGCAGGCGATTCCTTCCATTCCGATCCTGCAAACGGTGCGCGGGCAATACGGCCCGGGCATTGTGAATGGGGAACACGTGATCGGCTACCGCGACGAGGAGCGGGTGAATCCTGAGTCCGGCACCGAGACCTACGCCGCGCTCCGCCTCACCGTCGAGAATTGGCGATGGGCAGGAGTTCCGTTCTTTCTGCGCGCCGGAAAGCGCATGAAGAAGCGCGCGACAGAGATTTCGATTCAGTTCAAGCAGCCGCCGCTCTTGATCTTCAATCGCATGGCTACTGCCGGCCCCTGCCCCGAGATCCAGCCCAACCTGTTGACCATCCGCATCCAGCCCGACGAGGGCATTGCGTTGCGCTTCGGCGCCAAGGTGCCCACGAGTTCGCAAATGGCCGTGTGCCCGGTGAACATGGACTTCGACTACGAGGGCGCCTTCGGCAAATCGAGCGCCAACGGTTATGAGCGCCTGCTGCTCGATGCCATGCTGGGGGACCAGACCCTCTTCTCGGCGCGGGAAGGCGTAGAGACCAACTGGGCGCTCTACACGCCCGTCCTCGAAGCGTGGGCGGCGAAGAAGCCGGAGGTGTTTCCGAATTACTTTGCCGGGTCGTGGGGCCCCGAGTGCTCCGACCACCTGCTGGAAAAGGACGGTTGCGCGTGGCGGAACGATCTGGGGCGGAAAGCGTAAGAACAGGGATCAGGTTTCAGGGGTCAGGGCCCCGAGCACCGTGGCCTAGAGCTACCAGAGTCGCGCATAGGAGATCAATCGAAAATCCGTCGATCTTTGTGACGCTGCCGTAGAATGGGCCATGCGCCGTCACAGCGTCGCCTCCATCATCGGCATTGCCGTTCTCTCGATGGGATTGGCGGCAGCTCTTCACGAGGGCCTCGGTCACGGTGTTACCGCATGGGTGCGCGGCGACGGGGTTACCGAGCTGACCAGCAATCACCTTTCTTCAATGACCGCGGACCGACTTGTGGAGGCGGGCGGCACGATTGTGAATTTGATTGTGGCTGCGCTCTGCCTTTGGGGATACCGCCTGGCGGGCGAGCGGGCCAACCTGCGCTACTTTTTCTGGCTCTTTGGGGCGGTGAATCTGCTGGATGGCGCGGGGTACTTTCTTTATTCCGGCGCGATCGGCGTCGGCGACTGGGCCGCGGTCATCCGGGGATTGCCGCATGAGGTGTTGCTGCGGATTGCCATGTCGGTGTTTGGGCTGGCGTTTTATATCGTCTCGGTGAGGATCATTGGCCGGGGCTTGCGGGCGTTCATGGCCAGCGACAAGGAGTACGACACGGTGTCGCGGCTACCGTATTTTGCCGCCTGCATTTTCTACTGCATCGCCGGGGCGTTTGACCCGCTGGGGATCAAACTGCTGTTCATCTCGACCATCCCGGCCGCGTTCGGCGGGTTGTCGGGACTGCTGTGGGGAGACAAGTATATGCCGCGGACCGCACCGGAGAGGCCGCTGGCGGTGACGCCGAGCCGGGCGTTGTGGGTGACGGCGGCGATCTTTGGTGTGGCGTTTGTGGCGATATTGGGGCGGGGGATCGAGTTCCGGCGCTAGGGGAACGTCCCGTCTGGGCCCATGTTTCCAGTTTTCGGAAACCGACCTGCTATCCTGTAATCAACCATTTCTGGAGAACGGCGGTGCCGCGGCTCTTCTCCAGAGGTGGCAAAGCGGTCGAATGCGGTGGCTTGAAAACCCACTATAGGGCCGAAAGCTCTATCGAGGGTCCGAATCCCTCTCTCTCCGCCAAGGGCTGGCATATCCGGCAGAATTCTGCCGGATATGCCAGCCCTTTACGGTTGCGATGAGCCGGACAGGGTCGAGGTCGGAACCGAGACCCGGGGTCTTGATATCTGACCCAGTCAGCCAGATGACTCCGCCTGTGCTTCGAGCGGGTGTAAGAGTATGCTGCTTGGAAAGCCAACAGGCCCAGCGTTTCGGGAGCATTTAAATGGCAGATCTCATCGAAAGAGCGCGGAGCGCGACGCGTGAGTCGAAGCAAATCGAGTTTAAAGCGAAATTCGACCCGGCGTCTAGCGGCGAATGGTGCGAAATAATTAAGGATATTGTTGCAGTCGCGAACTCGGGCGGAGGGATTATTCTCTTCGGCGTGAATGACGACGGAAGCCATTCTGGGATACCTAGTGAACCTATTCGCAAGATCGACCTAGCCGATCTTTCAAATAAAATCACGAAATACACTGGGTGCGCTGATCCACTGGTCGAAATCCAGGAGGTGGAGAGGCGAGGACATCTTTTGCCAGCGTTCATTATTCAGCCGGCTGTTAGTCTCCTTGTATTTGGCATTCAAGGTCAGTACGCCGATGAAGCAGGGAAGCAAAAGAGCGCGTTTGCAAAAGGCACAATCTATTTTCGCCATGGCGCAAAGAGCGAACCCGGAACGTCCGAGGATCTACGGTCCAGCTTCCAACGGCTGATCAACCAAACCAGAAATTCTTGGCTCAGGCAGGTAAGGAAAGTCGTAAGGGCTCCAGCTGGCTCGGAGTTCGTTGTTCAGACGCCTCCTGATCGACCCGCTGTGCTTCGTTCAGGTACTGTGCGCGCCGTAGATGACCCTAAGGCGATTCGCGTTACTTTGACGAGGGATCCTAGTAAGGGAGGAGGCACATATTTGCACGAGGAGGTGTCGGAGGGAATTTTCGATGAAATTAATAACGTAATCGATGCGAACAGGGTACTGGCGAAAGGGCAAGCGCGCTTTTTCCTCGGCTTCCCGGTCTATTATCGCGTCTACGCGGCGCGAAGATTGATCAAGCAAGAGCCCGATCAGATTTACCTTCTTTACCACGCGGCCGCCTCCGAATTCTACGCCCCAAACCTTTTTTGGACGCTCGGGATGAATGCTGAGGCAATCGCTCGGGACATGGTGGCGCTTTATCTTTCCCCCAGGAGCCCTCAAATTCACTGGCTGATGAGGACGGCAATTCTTCTTGGAGAGGAATTCAGCCGCTGGCTTTACGGAAGGTGGGATCAAAAATGGCACAATTACTCGCAACCGCCAAGCTTTTACTTCACTTTCGGCAAGCTGATCGAGAACCTTGGAAATGGCGATCTTCGTCTGCTTGCAGCTCGGTCAACAGCCAGCACGCGAATATCGGTGCCTGGCCAGCCGGAGACAGCTTGTGCAGATTTGCTGGAAAAGCCGGACTTAGCCGAGGCGCTCCTTTCGTCGGCTTGTACGGCCATATTCGAAGGGAACTCTCAGTTTCGCGATGCCGCGAGGACCATTGATTACTTCGCCCACGGGTCAGGAATCATCGAGCGAGCGAAAGAGATCGCTGGAGCCACCGTGGCCTCAATCGGGGATCAAAGACCGGGGGACTACCGGGATTAGGGAAATGGGGAGCAGGGAGCGGGAAGGGGCGGATCAATGTTCAACTCGTGCGCATCCGAGGGCGCAAGCATGAAGGTTCTTCGATATCTCCTGCTGTTCTGCCTGATTGTTCTATCGAATTCCTCCAGCCTCCCCGCTGCAGAACCTTGCCAGAAAATCCACGGCAGAGCGAGGCTTTACACGGGGGATGGACAGCTATTCATCTGGCATATCGGAACCCGCCACGAGTTCTGGATCGAGGATGATCCGTCCTGGGATCTTATTTTCAAATACATTCCAAATGGTGGCGGAAAGGATCTATTCGCGGATTTCACGGTCTGCCCAACGAGGCCGTTCAGAAAAGGCGCGGCGCAGCCTGCAACTGTGAAGGAAATCCGAAACCCGCACCTTGTGCCCGTGCAATAGCGGGCTCACAAGTCCCGCCTTCGGGGTCCGGGCTATTCCTAGCTATAGCCCTTTATGGCCTTCTGGCCCCTTTTTCCCGGTCCATCGCCGCATTGGCCAGCTTGTCGGCTTCTTTGTTGCCGCCGCGGAGGGTGTGGCGCATCTCGAAGGCGTCGAGCTGCCGCGCCTGGCGTTGCGCTTCTTCCCACAGAGGGCGCAGGCCGGGGTTTTTCACTTTGTAGATGCCCTTCATCTGGCGCACCATGAGCTCGGAGTCGGAAACCACTCGCAGCCGGCGTATGCCGTTGGCGAGCGCCCAGGTGAGGACGGCCAGGAGGCCTTTGTATTCGGCGTAGTTGTTGGTCTGATGGCCGAGAAACTCGCTGAGCCGCGCCACCACCTCGCCCTTCGGGTCCTCAATTACGGCACCGTAGCCGGCTGGGCCAGGGTTTCCTCGCGAGCCGCCGTCGCAGTGGGCTGTAAACCATCCGCCCGCAGTTGCCGTGCCCGTATCGGCCTTGTTTTCAAAGAGATTTCCGGTCATTCTTTCCCAGTGTAACGTGCAGCCAGTAGCCAACAGCCAATAGTCCGCAGCTTCCGGACGTCACCTATTGGCTAATGGCTAATGGCTAATGGCTATTGGCTCGTTTCCCCCTTCCCCTCGCTCCCCAAACCACTCCCCCCACGTCAATTAGACAGCGCACAGGCTTTAACTTCCAGGAGCGGAGCCAATGGAAGCAGACGCAGTGAGTATTCCACTCGCCCCGGTTCAGGCAGCGGTCACTTTGGCTCGGCCAGCAGGGCGGAGGGTACAATCCACTCCAGGCATGGCTGCGACGAGGGCAATGGACGGGGCGAACCGGGGGAGCTCGGGCGGGAACGACGCGAGCCGGCACAACGCGCGCCAGGTGGAGGAGCGCGCGCACAGCCGTGCGCTCGAAATGGACCTGATCCGCGAGGCGCAGACGGGTTCGCGCGTAGCCTTCGACGTGCTGGTGCGCCAGTACGAGCACCAGGTGCTGCGGCTGGCCCTGCATCTGACCGGGTCGGAACACGATGCCGAGGACATTTACCAGGAGGCCTTCCTGAAGGCCTACCGGTACCTTGGCAACTTCCGCTTCGAGTGCTCGTTTTATACGTGGATTTACCGGATCGTGACCAACCTGTGCCTGGACCAGTTGCGCCGGCGCAAGACGCGTCGCGAGGACCATGCCGTGGTGGTGGACCGCAGCGGCGAAGAGATCGATTTGCTGGCTTCGGTCTCCGACGACCGATCGTTTTCGAACCCGGCGCGGGAGCTGGACCGCAAGCTGCTGGGGGATAAGATTCAGGCGGCACTGGGCAAGCTAACGCCGCGCGAGCGGATGGTCTTCGAGCTGAAGCATTATCAGGGGCTGCGGCTGCGCACCATCGGCGAGATGTTGAACACCACGGAAGAGACCGCCAAGAATACGCTCTTCCGCGCAACCAAGAAGTTGCGCTTGCATCTGGCGGAGTTGAGATAAGTACAAGCTTCTAGCTCCTTGCTTCTAGCCGCTAGCTTCGATCCGCCAAGACGCATGGGATGGAGCAAAGCAGACGGATTGAGCAGGACAAAGCTAGGAGCTAGAAGCTAGTAGCTGTTCTTTTGAGGCGGAGACATGAATTGCGAACTTGCACACGAACGAGTGGTGACGGCAGCTTACGGC
Source organism: Occallatibacter sp. (assembly GCA_050011915.1). Classification (GTDB taxonomy): domain Bacteria; phylum Acidobacteriota; class Terriglobia; order Terriglobales; family Acidobacteriaceae; genus Telmatobacter. The sequence continues at coordinate 20,403 of JBEKIE010000031.1, read as the reverse complement.
GAGCTGCCCGATGAACTGGCGCACGAGCTGGAGCGGCATGTGGCCGGCTGCGCGGAGTGCCAAAAAGAGCGCGAGCAGGTGCTGGCGCTCAAAATCATTGCCGATGCGCATCCGGTTACGGAGCCGGGAGCGAATCTGGTAGCTCGCGCGCGCCTGCGCCTGGACGAAGCGCTGGACGCTTTGCCACCCAAGCGCTGGTATGAGCGCTGGGGGGAACGGATGCTGAACAATTTCGCGAGCCTGCAGGCTGCACCCGTTGCGGCGCTGCTTTTGCTGGTGGCGGGCGCAGGAGCCGGGGTTCTGGGCGGTTACGAATACGCGCAAAACCGCGCGGCCCACGCGGCGGATGCGCAAACCGCAACGACCGCCGGCATCAAAGTGCAGCCTGAAGCAGCCCTCCCCGCACTTGCCAACGTGGCCAGCATCTCGGGCATTGTGCGCCAGCCCAACAGCGAAATTGTGGACGTAAGCTACAACCAGATTGTGCCGCGCCAGGTGGAGGGCTCGCTCGACGATCCTCAGATCCGGCAGTTGCTGATGCTGGCCACGGAGAATAACTCTTCGCCGGGCGTGCACGACGATTCCGTAGGGCTGCTTGCGGCCGAATGCCGCGCCGGACACAGTTGCCAGCCCGCCGGCATCCGCGAGGCGCTGATGGTGGCGCTGCGCTACGATCGCAGCCCCAGGGTGCGCCAGAAGGCGTTGGAGGGTCTGGAGCCTTACGTGGCCGACGACGTGCGCGTGCGCGATGCGGTTCTTGAAGCGGTGCTGAATGACAACGACCCGGCCATCCGCACGGCCGCTATCGGTTTGCTGGAGCCTGTCGACGCCGATACCAGCGTTCGCCAGGTGCTCTATTCCGTCTCCAACTCTGACGACAATGCCCAGATCCGGAATGTTTCCCGGCAAGTATTGAGCCGGGCGCCGGAAATTCAGTAAACGTGCTTACCCTTCCGGCGACTGCGCCGTCTGAATGAGCGCAGACCGGACGATGAACTGCAAGGAGAGATACAGCAATGAAACACCTTTTGAGGCCGTACCGTAATTCAATCCTTGGTTGCGCCGCGCTGGCCGCGGCAGCCTGCTTGGCGTTGGCGCCGCAGATGGTCCACGCACAGTCGGGGGCACTCGCGCCCATCTTCGCAAATCCCGATCCTCTCGTGGTGCATGCCAGCCCGGCGGGCTACCTGGGCGTGGATGTGAGCGACGTTGATGCCGATAAGGCGCAGGCACTCAAGCTGAAGGAAGTGCGCGGCGCCCTGATCACGCTCATCGATCACGATGCACCCGCGGGCCAGATCGGCTTGAGGGTGAACGACGTGGTTCTGGCCGTCAACGGCCAGAATGTGGAGAACTCCGACCAGTTGCGCCGTATGCTGCGCGAGATTCCGCCGGGCCGAAAGATCAGCCTGGAGATCAGCCGCGACGGCAACATCCAAACGCTGGCCGTACAACTGGTGGATCGCAAGGCTCTTGACCACGATGCCTGGTACAGGATTCGCAACGATGTCGGCGGCGTTTCGCCCGCAGCGCCTGTGCCGGTGATGGGCATTACGGGCAGCGACGCCATGCCGCCGAGCGGATTTCACATGCCGCTCTTTACCAGCACGCTGAATGTGGGCGCCCTGGTTGAGCCGCTTACCTCGCAGATGGCCGAGTACTTCGGCGTGCAGGGCGGCCTGATGGTGAAGCAGGTGAGCAAGAAATCCGAGGCCGCCGCAGCAGGCTTCAAGGCCTTCGACGTGATTCTCAAGGTTGGCGCCGACTCCATCCTGACCTCCGCCGATTGGGACCGCGCGCTACGCTCGAATCAAGGCAAACCCGCGCAGGTGACCATTCTGCGCGACAAAAAGCAGCAGATGATTACGCTCCAGGTGGACTCCAAGCATCGCGGCGCCGCGGAGTTTGACGATCTGTTTGCGGATGGCGATGCGCCGGAGCTGGCGGAACTGACGCCGGGTTTCGATGTGGATGCAATGCGGGCGGTTATCGCCCAGGCACAGGCCGAGGCCAATGCGGCAGCCGCGCAGGCGCGCCAGCAAGCCGATGCGATGCGCCAGCAGTTGGGTGACATGCGCCTGCAGGTGGGTCAGGAGCAGATGGAGCAGCTTCGCCAGCAAACTGAAAAGCTGCGCGAAAGCATGAAGAACTCCCAGGTCGACACCGAGCAGTTGCAGCGACAACTGCAAAAGCAGGTGGAAGAGTTCCGCAAGAGCTTCAGCGAGGAGCAGATGAAGCAGATGCAGCAGCAACTGCAGCAACAGATGGAGCGGTTCAAGCAGCAGATGGAAGAGTGGAGCGAACAGAGCGCCGGTCACTTTGTATAGCAAGCCGCGAGGTTCTTGCAAGCCTTGGGGCGCCGCCAGCCGGCGCCCTTTGTGTTTTGGGCTCACTTGGAAGATCGGCAACTCTATTGCTGAAAAATGGTTCCAATAGTGATACCATCGTCAAAGCATGGCCACTTCGAAGAAGATTCTCGAAGCAATGCGCCGTACGCCCGCAAACGTCCGATTCAGAGACCTATTTCGGGTGTGCGTTGAGTATTTCGGCGAACCTCGCCAGTGCGGCACGAGTCACGCGATTTTCAAAACCCCATGGCCGGGAGACCCGCGGGTCAACATCCAGAACGAAAAAGGGAAGGCCAAGGCATATCAGGTTCGACAAGTTCTGGCGGCCATAGACAAGTTGAGAGGAGTCCAGCATGAAGCAGTCCCTGAGGACAAATCCGAAAGCTGATCACTTCACCTATCGCGTCACCTGGTCGGCGGAGGATAACGAACACGTTGGCCTCTGCGCGGAGTTTCCCTCTCTTTCCTGGCTGGCGCGCACACCTGAAGATGCGCTTGCCGGGATTCGCCGGGTTGTGAAAGCAGCGGTCAAGGATATGGAAGCAGCAGGAGAGCTCGTGCCGGTTCCATTGGCAGTGAAGCACTACAGCGGTCAGTTTCGTGTCCGTATCCCCCCCCAGGTTCACCGTTCGCTTGCCGTTCAGGCCGCGGAACAGGGCGTCAGCCTTAATCGTCTTGCCAGCGCCAAGCTTTCTGCATAGTCCGCGCCGTACACTAAAACTCATGGAAGTTCTCTACGGCCTGCATCCGGTGGAGGAGGCTCTCAAAGCCGGAAAGCGGCGCTTTGACCACGTCATGGTGGCCCGCGAGCGACGCGACGCGCGTCTGGAGCGCCTTGTGGCGCAGTGCCGCGAGGCCCGCGTCCGCGTTCTCGAGCAGCCGCGCGAGCAATTGACTGTTGCTGCAAAAACTCCCGCGCACCAGGGCGTTGTGGCGCTGGTTCATGCGCAGGAGTTTCTTGCGCTTGAAGATCTTTACACCCCGGCTGCCGACAACTTTGCCGCATCGCGCCTCGTTCTCGCGCTCGATGGCGTGGAAGACCCGCAGAACCTGGGCGCGTTGCTGCGCGTGGCCGATGGAGCCGGCGTGGACGGAGTTGTGCTCACCGAGCGCCGCTCTGCGCCGTTGAGTCCCGCGGCCGTGAAGGCCAGCGCCGGCGCGGCCGAGCATCTTCGCATTGCCCGCGTGGTGAATCTGGTGCGCGCTCTCGAAGAACTCAAGAGGCAGAACCTCTGGATCGTTGGTCTCGACGAGCGGGGCGAAAGCGACTACGACCGGTTCGACCTCACGAGCAATCTGGTGATTGTGCTGGGCCGCGAGGGAGCGGGGCTGCACGATCTCGTCCGCCGCACCTGCGATCACCTGCTGCGCATTCCCATGGCCGGCGGCGTAAGCTCGCTCAATGTTTCTGCTGCGGGAGCCGTTGTGCTTTACGAGGCTGCGCGCCAGCGCCGGGTTGCTGCCGGAACTCCCGCTGCATCCGTCCAAAAGGCTGCGGCACGCAGTGCTGTGAAAGGTCTCGGTTCATGAAGATCGAATTTCTACATCGTGTTTCAAAAAATGATTGTGTAGATACCGGTTGTCATCCCTCAGGGGCTAAAGCCCGCTGTTTTTCTGCATTTTTCGGCCCGGCTAAAGCCGTGCTCTTGTTACAAAACCGATTCTTGAAAAGGGCTCCAGGCGGGGCGTGCGCAACAAGTCTTTTTCTCGCGAGCGCCCTCTTCATCTCGCTCTCCGTCGCCGCGCAAACCACTCCCGCGGCTCCGCAAAATCAGCCGCAACAAGAAGAGCCGCATCACGGCACGGTCATCTTCTCTCGGTCGACCGACGAAAACGGCCAGACCACGACGACGGTCGGGCCGGGCGCAACGCAGGCAGCCCCGAGCGGACAGTCCGTCGATGCGCCTACGGCGAGCGACGCCGAACGCGAGGCCATCACCTTCACGGATTTCAATATGGATGTTCATCTGCGCGCCGCCGAGCACGAGATTGCCGTCCGTGCCCTGATCACGGTGCGCAATGACAGTAAAGCGCCGCTGGCCCACATTCCATTGCAGATTTCTTCTTCACTTCACTGGGAACGCATCCGCGTGGCGGCGCACGACGCGCTTTATACCATCGCCACACTCAATTCCGACACCGATCACACGGGTCAGCTTCACGAGGCCGCAGTCAAGCTCGCCGCGCCGCTGGCGCCTGGAGCGACCCTGCAGCTCGATGTCACCTACTCCGGCACAATTCCGCAATCGGCGCAGCGGCTTCTTGCCATCGGCACTCCGGAGGACGTGGCTCCGCACTCCGACTGGGACTCGATCGACACCGATTTCACCGGCCTGCGCGGCTTTGGCAACGTGGTTTGGTACCCCGCTTCCGCGGTTCCCGTAATTCTGGGCGATGGCGCGCGCGTCTTCGACGAGATGGGCGAGCACAAGCTGCGCATGGCCGGCGCGCATTTCTTCCTGCACCTGACGGTCGAGTTTCCTCACGGGCACGCGCCCACGGTCGCGCTGATCAACGGGCATTCCGTGCCGCTCTCGATCACGGAGCCTCCGAATGGCGGCGACGAGATCTCCGGAGTGGCTACGGCCACGCTGGATAGCGCGACGCTAGGCTTTGAGACGCCGAGCCTTTTTGCCGCAGTTCGCGCGGAGCACCATGCGACCAACACAACGCTCTGGACACTGCCCGCGGATGAAGACGCTATCGACGAATGGGCTGCTGCCGCTTCCAAGGTCACGCCCTTCCTGCAAGGCTGGTTGGGCCAGGCGCCGCGCTCGCAACTCACGATCTTAGACCTTCCCGATTCTGAAGACGCGCCCTTTGAGACCGGCGCGTTGCTCGTGACCGCCATTCGCCACGCCACACCCGACCAACTGAACGGCGTTCTGGCCCATGCGCTCACGCACGCGTGGATGGCGTCGCCGCGCGCATGGCTTAGCGAGGGCGTCGCGCATTTCATGGGAACCCTTTGGGTGGAAAAGCAATCGGGCCGCGAGAAAGCTCTCGAAGCTCTCGAATCCGGCCGCGCCGCGCTGGCGCTGATTGAGCCGCCGAGTCCCGGTGAGAGCGCAGGCCAGCCACTGGCCCAGGCCATCTCGCCCGTATACTACCGCAGCAAAGCCACCTACGTTTTCTGGATGCTGCGCGACCTTGTCGGCGATGCGGCACTCTCCGCGGCGTTGCGCGCGTACTCGCCTGCCGATGACGCCGCGCGCGGACTCGGGCCCGCCTCGGGCTCCGGCTCGTTCGAGAAAGTCCTCGAGCAGGCGGGGCTGCGCGGCGATCTTTCCTGGTTCTTTGCGGATTGGGTCGATGCCGACAAGGGACTGCCCGACATCGCGATCGACAACGTCTTTCCCACCTCGGTGGATCGGGCTTCGAGCGCGCCGAACTCGTCCGATTCCGATGCGGGGCAGGAGGCCGACGGATGGCTTGTCACCGTCGATCTCGCGAACTCCGGCTATGCCGCCGCCGAAGTTCCCGTGACCGTGCGCAACCCGTTGACCTCTGTGACGCAGCGCATCATCGTGCCTGCGCGCGGCAAAGCCACCCTGCGCATTCTCATCCAGGGACGCCCCACCGAAGTCCAGGCCAACGACGGCACGGTTCCTGAAACCCAGGCGAGCGTGCATATCGTGCATCTCACAAATGCAAATGGCGATTCGCCGTCGGGCATGCCTGCCGCTGTGAAGCAATAATCCAGCGCCATTCCGAGCGCCCACAATTCTGCCTTGAAACCAACCCCGTCAGCTGTGGTGCTCTCCACCCCGCGCCCTGACCTTGAACCAAATCGGCGTGCCCTTGAATCCGAATGCGTCGCGAATTTGATTCTCCAGGAACCGCTCGAAGGCGAAGTGCAGCTTGATGTCGCGATCGGTGAAGAGCACAAAGGTTGGCGGAGCCACGGATGCCTGCGTCATATAAAAGATGCGAATGCGCTTGGCCATGGGAACGGGGGCACGCTGAAAATCGATGCGCTCCATAAACCGGTTCATCTGGCCGGTGGACACGCGCTTGCGCCGTTCCTGGGCTACGGAAACGACCTCGTGCAGTACGCGCGTCATGCCTTTGCGCTTCGGACCGATGGCTTCGAGCGCAGAAAGAAAGATGACCGGCGCGTAGTCGAGGTATTTGAGCGTTTTGCGCAATTGCCGCTGGAAGATGTCGCGATCGGCGGGCGGCTTGCCATCGGTGCGGCCCGTGGTCACAATGTCCCACTTGTTCACCACGATGATCACGCTGCGCCCGCTCTCGTGCGCGTAGCCTCCGATGGCGGCGTCGCTCGCGGTGACGCCTTCAGTTGCGTCGATCAGCAGCAGCGCCACGTCAGCGGCCTCAAGATGGCGTCGCGCCATGACCACGCTCATCTTTTCCGCCATCAATTTCGTCTTGCCCTTGCGGCGGATTCCTGCGGTGTCGACAAAGCGCAGCGCATTGCCCTCGAATTCCACCACTTCGTCCACCGCGTCGCGCGTCGTGCCGGCAATCGGAGACACGATGGCGCGCGAAGTCCCAGTGAGCGCGTTGAGAAGCGTCGACTTGCCCACATTGGGCCGCCCGATGATTGCCACCGAGGTTTCGCGCTGCTCAAACTCGCCGTGGGTGCGGATTTTTTTGTCGCCCTGGACCGGCTTGGCGCCAGGAACGAGAGGTCCGCCTTCTTCCATCTCGTCCTCGACTGCCTCTTCAATTTTTTCCGCCGTCTGCGCCGGATCCTCCTTCACTTCCGGTTCCGGAATCGCCTCCGCAATGGCATCGAGCAGCTCGCCGACGCCCTGGCCGTGCTCCGAGCTCACCGGAAACACACTGCCGATGCCGAGCCGGCGAAAATTCTCCGCTTCGTTGGCGAGCGCGTCAGTCTCTACCTTGTTCACGGCAAGGAATAGCGGCTTGCCCCCGCGCTTGAGCAGGAGCGCCAGGTCGTAGTCGGGCCGGGCGAGTTCCGTGCGCGCGTCGACCACCATCACCAGCGCATCAGCTTCTTCGAGCGCCACCTTTGCCTGCGTAAAAATCTCCGTCGCAATCAACTCCGGATCGTCGGGGACGATGCCGCCCGTATCCACGAGCCTGTAGTTCCGCCCTAACCACTCGTACTCGCCATAGATGCGATCGCGGGTGATGCCGGGCTCGTCGCCCACAATGGAGCGCCGGCTCCCGGTGAGCCGGTTGAAGAGCGTGCTTTTGCCCACGTTGGGCCGGCCCACAATGGCCACCAGGGGCAACTGTGCGGCTCCCGCGCGCGCGGGCACAACCGATCTGCGATACGTGGGCAAGTTTGCCTCCCGGCAGAGAGTCAGATCATCGTTCAACTGCCTGTGTTGATCTTCACGGGCCGCTCAGAGCCAAACCCGCTTGATGGCGTACCGGTCAAAGATATCGTCGCAACCGATGATCGGCACATCGAGATCGAGCGCCTGCGCGATGAGCAGCCGGTCAAAAGGGTCTTTATGGTGCGGAGGCAATGTGCCGCTCCGGATCACTTGCCTGATGGACGTTTCAAGAATCCGGAATCCGCCTGCGGACACCTGGCCCTCGAAATCGTCGAGGAGATCCAAAGTATTCTTCAGCTTTCCAGTCCCGGATTTGATTGCGATCTCCCACGGAATCACGATCGAGATCAGCAGCTCCGAGCCGGGATCGGTGAGGATCGTCTTTGCATGATCGGGGATTTCTCCCGGTGATCGAATCGCCCACAAGAACGTATGCGTGTCGAGGAGAAACTTCATTTCTCCTCGACCGGTTTTTGAGGTACAGATACCAAGGGTGCGTCGACCATATACCCCCATCCCATCTCAATCAACTCTTCGTCCGTTAGCGGGTCAAACGCGTCCGGAGTCCAGCTGATCCCTGGATATGCCCCCATGAGACGGAAGGGAACATCCGGCTTTGCCTGGGGCTCAACCGAAGTAATCCTCGCAACCGGCTTTTTCCCGCGCATCACAATGACTTCCTGCCCCGCCTCGACTTCCTTGAGAATTCGGGAGAAGTTGGTCTTCGCCTGATGCACGGTGTAGGCCATGGACTAAGTATGCTTAGTCCACTTTGCAAAGTCAATCAAATATGCGCCCAAGGCTCCAGCCACCGCCCCAAAGCTTAGGATTATCAAATACTTAAATCGTTATGTTGGCTTCCATCGTGCCCTCTGGGCCACTGGAGGGCGCCATGCACGTTCATCCTGCCGCCGTGGGGCTTCACGCGGTCAATGCGTATGCGCTGGGGAACGAACGCGCCGCAGCGGCAGAACGCGCGGCTGAAGTTCGCAAGCGGCTCCGCCAAACGGCGCAATCCGTCGAAGTCAACACCGATCCCGATGCAACGCTGCTCATCGGGCAGTGGCTCGACTCGCGCCACAGCCAGGTGCTGGCCGGCGACGAATACCACGCAGCGGCCGAAGGCGAGGACCCGGACTTCGGTTGATCGCGCATTTCCCGGAGCGTGATTCAAAAATGGTACAGCGGATTAGGCGCGAATCCCGCAGGGGTTAAAACCCCTTGTTTTACAGCCTCTTTTCGGCACGACTGAAGTCGTGCCCTGTCACAAAACTGATTTTGGAAACACGCTCTACTTCCCACGCGTTGCCTCTCCTCCACCTATGATGGAAGCAGCGCTCTCCATGCCCTCCTCCGACGCCCCAACCCGCACTCTGCCCACGCTCCACGAGTTTTTCGCTCCGGGCGGCATTCTGGCCAGCTCGCCGCTGCCCTACGAGTACCGGCAGGGGCAGTACGAGATGGCCAAGGCTGTGGAGCGCGCACTGGCCGAGCGCCGGCATCTGATCGTGGAAGCCGGCACGGGCACCGGCAAGACCCTGGCCTACCTGCTTCCTGCACTGCGCACCGGGCAGCGCGTGATTGTTTCCACGGGAACCAAGGCCCTGCAGGATCAGCTCTTCTTTCGCGACGTGCCGTTTCTCGAGGCTTTGCTGGGCGAGTTGCGCGTCTGCTACATGAAGGGCCGCGCCAACTATCTTTGCCGCCGCAAGCTCTACGCATTGCGCGATCAGCCGGTGCTTACAGGACTCGACGAGGTAGACGAGTATCAACAGATTGCCGAATGGGAACGCACCACCGAAACCGGCGACCGCGCCGAGCTTTCCGGTCTGCCCGAGACGAGCGCTCTGTGGCACAAGCTCGACGCGCGGTCAGAGGCCTGCCTGGGCAGCACATGTCCCGACTATCGCCGCTGCTTCATCACGGAGATGCGACGCCGCGCGATGGAGTCGGATCTAATCATCGTGAACCACCACCTTTTCTTTGCCGATGCCGCGGTGCGCGAGATGGCGTCAGGCGCTCCGGACGCCGGCGTTCTGCCGGAGGCCGCAGCGGTGATTTTCGACGAGGCGCACGAACTCGAAGAGGTGGCGTCGAGCTACTTCGGGCGCTCGCTTTCGAATGTGCGCTTCGAAGATTTTGCGCGCGACACGGATGTGCTGCTGCGCGGCAAGGAAGGCTCTACGCAAGTTCACTTGCTCACGCAGCAGTTGCGCGAGCGGGCGAGGCTCTTTTTCGCGGCGCTGCCGTACGAGAGCGATGGTCGCCATCCCTTCAGCAATCGCGAGGAGTTCCTCGAATCCTCCGGCGACCTTTATGTGGGGGTTGGCACCACGCTCAAGCTGCTTGAAGCGGAGTTCGACCGGCTCAGTGATACGGACGAGGCTCCCGGACTCGAGTCGCGCTCGGCCGCGCTGCGTGCCGACCTTGAATACATGCTCGAATCGAAGGCCGCAAACATGGTGTTCTGGCTGGAGCGGCGGGGGGGCGGCTTCGAATCGAGTTCCGATCGCTCTGCTCGCGCCAGCACTTCGTCGCTCCAAAGGGCTGCCCCACGCAGTGGCGCACCACGCGGCGGTGCTCGCACGACCTTCATGCAGGCCACGCCGATCGACGTTTCCGAGATCCTGCATGATCTGGTGTGGGACCAGGTGCCCACGGTTGTCCTGACCTCGGCCACGCTCACCGTGCAGGGCGGCTTCGAGCATTTGCGCAAACGGCTCGGCCTTGGCGACGCAAGCCACGGGGCGCGCGAGCTCGTGGTGCCGTCGCACTTCCGCTACGAGAAGCAGGCGCTGCTTTATTTGCCGCCGCAGATGCCCGACCCGCGCGCCGCGGAGTTCACTGAGGCTGCTGCCGCAACCATCGAACGCATTCTGCGCATCACGCGCGGGCGCGCCTTTTGCCTCTTCACCAGTTACGCGCAAATGCGCGCGCTCTACGAGCGGCTGGCTCCGGTGCTCAACTATCCCATTCTTTTGCACGGCACGGCTCCGCGCAAGGCGCTGCTTGAGGAGTTTCGCGTCACGCCTAACGCCGTCCTCTTTGGCACGGCCAGCTTCTGGCAAGGCGTTGACGTGCAGGGCGAGGCGTTGAGTTGCGTCATCATCGACCGGCTGCCGTTTGCGGTGCCCTCCGATCCGGTGGTGCAGGCGCGCATGAAGGCCATTGAGGAAGCCGGCGGGCGCGCCTTCACCGACTACCAGGTTCCCGAGGCCGTGCTCACGCTCAAACAAGGATTCGGGCGGCTGATCCGCTCGCTGGAAGATCGCGGCGTTCTGGTACTGCTCGACCCGCGCGTGCGCACGCAGCGCTACGGACAGACGTTTCTGCAGTCGCTGCCGCCGTATCGCGTGACGCAGACGATTACGGATGTGGAGGAGTTCTTCGCAAATACAGGGAGCAAGGGAGCAAGCCACCCCATCGAGCAAGAATCGCTCGACGGGGGCCCCGGCAGGGAGCGAGGGAGCGAGAAGGCAGCGACGTAGGGACCGGTGCGGTCGATGGACGTGCCGTGGCGCTCCTATACTGGAAAAGCTGGCCGGATGTAGACGGCCACAGGAGAACGTTATGTCGAACGAAGCGAAGTGCCCGTTTACGGGCGGCATGTTGCAGCACACGACGGCAGGAGCCAAGGGCAACGGAGACTGGTGGCCCAACCAGTTAAACCTGGCCATCTTGCATCAGCATTCGTCTTTATCCAATCCCATGGGCGAGGCGTTTGACTACGCCAGGGAGTTCAAGACGCTGGACCTCGATGCGGTAATCAAGGACCTGCGCGCATTGATGACGGATTCCCAGGAGTGGTGGCCCGCGGACTTTGGGCACTACGGAGGCCTGTTCATCCGCATGGCGTGGCATGCCGCGGGGACGTACCGCATCGCCGATGGCCGCGGCGGCGCGGGCCGCGGGTCGCAACGCTTTGCGCCGCTGAACAGTTGGCCGGACAACGTAAACCTCGATAAGGCGCGGCGGTTGCTTTGGCCGATCAAACAGAAATATGGACGCAAGATTTCGTGGGCCGATCTGCTGATCTTGACTGGAAATGTTGCACTGGAGTCGATGGGCTTCAAGACGTTTGGCTTCGGCGGAGGGCGCGCGGACATCTGGGAGCCGGAGCTCGACACGGATTGGGGTCCGGAGGCGACGTGGCTCGGTGACAAGCGCTACAGCGGCGATCGCGAGCTGGCCAATCCGCTGGCTGCGGTGCAGATGGGCCTGATCTACGTGAATCCCGAAGGGCCGAACGGCAATCCCGACCCGGTGGCCGCGGCGCGCGACATTCGCGAGACCTTTGCGCGCATGGCGATGAACGACGAAGAGACGGTGGCGCTGATTGCCGGCGGACATAGTTTTGGCAAGACGCATGGCGCAGCGCCTGCGAGCCACGTGGGCGCGGAGCCCGAGGCCGCAGGGATTGAGGAGCAGGGGCTGGGCTGGAAGAGCAGCTTTAAGACCGGCAAGGGCGGAGATGCTATTGGCTCGGGCCTCGAAGTGATCTGGACGAAGACTCCGACGAAGTGGAGCAACAACTTTTTTGAGAATTTGTTTGGATTTGAATGGGAGCTGATGAAGAGCCCGGCGGGCTGCCACCAGTGGAAGCCCAAGGGCAACGCGGGCGCGGGGTTGATTCCCGATGCACACGATCCGGCGAAGAGTCACACGCCGACGATGCTGACGACGGACCTCTCGCTGCGGTTCGATCCAGCGTACGAGAAGATTTCACGGCGGTTCCTGGAGAATCCGAAGGAGTTTGCGAATGCGTTTGCGCGGGCATGGTTCAAGCTGACGCATCGCGACATGGGTCCGCGGGCGCGGTACCTGGGACCGCTGGTGCCGAAGCAGGAACTGATCTGGCAGGATCCGATCCCGGCGGTGGATTACAAGCTGGTGACTGAGAAAGACATTGCCGCGCTCAAGGCGAAGGTGCTGGCGTCGGGACTGTCGATTGGGCAGTTGGTGACGACGGCGTGGGCGGCGGCAGCGAGCTTCCGCGGCAGCGACAAGCGCGGCGGCGCCAATGGAGCGCGCATTCGTCTGGCTCCGCAAAAGGACTGGGAGGTGAACCAGCCGTCGGAACTGAAAAAAGTGCTGTCCAAGCTAGAGGCCGTTCAGAAGCAGTTCAACGCGGCGCAAAAAGGCGGCAAGAAGATTTCGCTGGCCGACCTGATTGTGCTGGCCGGGGCGGCGGCCGTGGAGGCTGCGGCGAAGAATGCCGGTCACACGGTGAAAGTTGCGTTTGCGCCGGGCCGCATGGACACGTCGCAGAAGCAGACCGATGTGGCGTCGTTCGCGGTGCTGGAGCCGAAGGCTGACGGGTTCCGCAACTACGTGCGTAAGGGCTTTGAGGGATGCCAGGCCGAGTTGCTGCTGGACAAAGCGCAACTGCTGACGCTGACCGCGCCCGAGATGACGGTGCTCGTCGGCGGCCTGCGCGTTTTGGGCGCGAACTTCGGAGGATCGAAAAACGGTGTCTTCACCAAGCGGCCGGAGACGCTGACGAATGACTTCTTCGCGAACTTGCTGGATTTGAGCACGAAGTGGCAGAAGTCGGCGACCGAAAATGTGCTTGAAGGGCGCGACCGGAAGACGGGCGAGCTGAAGTGGACGGGCACGGTGGTCGATCTTGTATTCGGCTCGAACTCGCAACTGCGCGCGCTTGCCGAAGTCTACGCGAGCAAGGATGGCGAGCGAATGTTCGTGAAGGACTTTGCGGCTGCGTGGACGAAGGTGATGAATTTGGATCGGTTCGAACTGGCGTAGCGGCAAGGGAGCAAGGGAGTGAGGGAGCGAGGGAGCGAGGGAGCGGACCTCGCCCTGGATGCAACAACAAAGACGCGCCGAGGGTGGGGCAACGAAGCTGCCCAAAGGCAACCGCAGATCCTTCGACTTGTTTGGCGTGCAATCTTGCCGATTGCACGCCAAACTGCGCTTAGGATGACAATTTCCTACCTGGACGTTCGGCAACTCAGCGAAATTCTTACGCACGAAACTAGTAACCGGCGGCTTTGCCAAAGTGATTGCGATGGTCCTGGCCACCGAGGAGGTCGCCGGTGGAGGGATCGACAGCGATGCACTCACCGTCGGACCAGTGGCCGCGGCTGAGCGTAATGGTATAGCCCATGGCGCGCAGGGCGGCGACGGTGTCGGGGCTGAATCCCGGCTCGAGGTAGAGAATGTCGGGCAGGTACTGATGATGGAAGCGCGGCGCGTCCACGGCTTCCTGAATGTTGAGGCCGCCCTCGGCCGCCGACAGAAAAATGTCGCCCACGGTCGTGATGATGCGCCCGCCGCCCGGCGAGCCGAGCACGTAGCGCAGTTTGCCGTTTTCAAGAATGATGGTGGGCGTCATGGAGCTCAGGGGGCGCTTGCCGGGCGCGATGGCGTTGACCGGCCCCTGCACAAGGCCGAACATGTTTGCGGCGCCTGGCTTGGCGGCGAAGTCGTCCATTCCGTCGTTGAGCAGGAAGCCGAGCGAGGCGGAGGCGACGTGGGAGCCGAAACTGTCGTTGAGCGTGGTGGTGACGGCGACGGCGTTGCCTTCTTTATCCACAACAGAATAGTGCGTGGTGTCGGGCGATTCAGGGCGGCGGCGCTGGCCGGCGGTCGTAGGCGCAGGCGGCACAAAGCCCGCAGGGCGTTCAAGAGTCGCGCTGGGCGAAGCGCGATCGGGCAAGATGCTCTCGCGCCAGGCCGCGGCGTAGTTTTTTGCGGTGAGCGCAGCGACGGGGATGGTGTTGTAGTCGGGGTCGCCGAGATAGTCGGCGCGATCCATGTAAGCGCGGCGCCAGGCTTCGGTGACGAGATGGATCCATGCGGGACTGCGATCGCCGAGGGTCGAGAGCGGGTAGCTTTCGAGGATGTTCAGAGCGCTGATGAGCACGATTCCGCCGGAAGACGGCGGCGGCGCGCTGATGACTGTGTAATTGTGAAACGTGCCGACGACGGGTTCGCGCTCGACCACGTTGTACTGCGCGAGATCGTCGAGAGTGAGGAGCGCGCCGCCTTTCGCCAGATCGGCAATGAGTTGGCGGGCCATCTTGCCGTGGTAGAAATCGTCGGGGTCGGCGGCGATGCGCTGGAGCGTGGCGGCAAGCAGGGGCTGGCGGAAGATTTCGCCGGCTTTGTACAAGCGGCCGTCGCGTTGAAAGATGGTTCGCGAAGCGGGAAAGCGGGCGAGGTCGGGGTCAGAGAGTTCGGCGGCCTCTTGCGGCGTGAGTTGAAAGCCGGCGCGCGCCAATTGGATGGCGGGCGCCATGACGCGTTTGAGATCGAGGCGGCCGTATTTGCGCTCGGCGTAGACGAGACCGGCGACGGAGCCGGGCGTGGCAATGGAGCGTACCCCGAGAACGCTTGCGTCGGGAATCACATTGCCGCCGGCATCGAGGTACATGTTCTGGGTGGCGGCGAGCGGTGCTTTTTCGCGGTAGTCGAGAAAGATGGATTTGCCGGAGTGGTCGCGAATGAGCATGAAGCCGCTGCCGCCAAGATTGCCCGCGGCGGGATGGACGACGGCGAGTGCAAAACCGGTGGCGACTGCGGCGTCGATGGCGTTGCCGTTCTCCTCAAGAATGCGGAGGCCGGCGTCGGCGGCCAAATGATGGACACTGACAACCATGCCGTGCCGCGCGCGCACCGGTTGTTCGCCGCGCCAGGGAAGGACGGTCGGCGCGGTTTCCTGAGCGATGAGTGGAGATGCGGCGACGGCGCAGACGATGAGGACGAGACAAGGAATGCGGCGGAGCGCGGAGATCATGGTGTAGACAGGATAACGGAGCGGCCGAGCGAGCGCTTGATTGCGGGCTCTACGGATTTGGGTCCGACGCAATGCGAACCCACGTGCCCGTGCCGAGTTTCCCCGTCATCGATACCGCGGCTGAGCCCTGCATCGTGTAGGTTCCCTGGTCGTCCCAGAACGTTACGAAGGAGTGCAGCGTGTACTTGCCGTTGCTCGCCGTGAACGTTCCATCATGCGGCGGCGTACCATCCAGGGCCTCGCTATGAAAAGTGTAGGTACCATTGGCAGAGATCTGCCACACCCAGATGCCGGAACCGGCGTCGAGCTTCCAAATGCCCACGAGCTTGAGATCGACCGATCCCGGGTTCCCGCCCGGCGGCAGCGGCAGCGGCGACGCCCAGCGTGGGTCGTCGCTGGAGCAGACTGCAATCGCCGTAATGCAGTTGATACCACCCTGCTTGGTGCATTCCGCCAATGCTCCCGCCGCAGCCGCATCGCGGGTTGCAGCAGAGCCGACCCCATAATGATTCGAGACCGACTTTGCCGGCGTTGTTGCCAGCGCTTCACATTGCCCCGAGCCCGAGGCGACAATTTTGCAGTCTGTGGCGCCGGTTTGCAGTTGGCATTCCTGAAGTGCGCCGCTCACGGCTTCGGCCTGCGACAGGCTCTTGTGCGTGCCGCCGTAATCCAGCTTCGAGGGAGAAACGGCGATGGCTACCCAAAGATTCCCCTGCGCCGCCGCTGGCAGCGGGCTCAGCGCGAAAGCCGCGAGCAAGACTCCCGCCCCAACTGCTTTAAACAGTCTCCGCATCCTTACCCCTCCTGCGAGCAGTGTTGTTTCTCGAACTATCAGACGTTCGCGACCACCCAGGATCTCTCGACTGCGGGCTGCCATCCGCAAACCAGAAGCTAGCGCCTGATGGTTATCGGCGTCGAAACTGGCCCCGAAGCCGGCGCTAATGGCTGCCCGGAGTAGTCCGGGTCCGCCGCAATGCGATACCACGTGCCCGTGCCCAGCTTTCCAGTCATCACTACCGCCGTCGTGCCTTGCATGGTGTAGGTTCCCTGGTCGTTCCAAGTCATGCTTGTGGATTGCAGCGTGTAGTGTCCGTTGTTCGTCATCAACGTCCCGTAATTTGGCGGCGTCTTATCCGGAGCCTCACTGTGGAGAGTGTAGGTACCGTAGGCCGAGATCTGCCAGACCCAGATGCCGCCGTTAACGTTGAGCTTCCAAAGGCCCACGAGGGCGGGATCGACCCATCCCGGCGACCCGCCCGGAGGCAAAGGCAGTGGCGACGACCAGCGGGGGTCGTCGTTGGAGCAGGGCGCTTGCTCGACATAACATTCGACGCCGCTTGCGCCTTGCTTGGTGCATGCCGCCAGCGCGTTGCCAGCTGCTGCTTCGCGCGTTGATCCTACGCCATAAGCGTAGGTATTCGGGTTCTTCTTGAGAGCCAGCGCCACGCACTGGTTCGTCACCGAAGCAACAACCTTGCAGTCCTTCGCGCCGAACCCTGCGCAGGCCTGAACGGCGCCGAGATCGACACTGGCGGGCGAGGTTGTCCCTGCCGATTCGCCATTATTCATCGTGGAGGGAGAGATGGCGACGGCGGCGAACCCGAGTTCCTGCGCCGCGGCCGTCTGCGCGCACAGCGCTGCAACCGCCAGCAAGACTCCCGCGCACACTGCCACACTTGTCCGATCAACTGCAGCCTTTGACCTCCGCATGGTTTTGTCCTCCTCGGGAAGAAGCCTTGCGCCTACGATTCCAAAGCCGCGCATCGCGAGTCAAGCGCGAATTTGCGCAGCCCTGATCAGGCGGTCGGGCGCGGGCCTATTTATGGATCCCGCTATGGGGCCGGGTCCGACTGTATCCGATACCACGTGCCCGTACCCAACTTGCTGGTTGTCACCATTACGCCGGCGGACGGCAAAGTATACGTCCCTTGATCGTCCCACTGCGTCGTGATGGCGTGCATCGTATATTTTCCGTTGCTCGCTTCAAAGGTCCCAGTACTCGAAGGCGCGTTATCCGGGGCTTCGCTGTGGACAGTGTAGGTGCCGTTGGCCGAAATCTGCCAGACCCAGATGCCGGAGTCGATGTTGAGCTTCCAAAGGCCCACGAGCTTGGGGTCGACCGATCCCGGCTGCCCGCCCGGCGGGAGCGGCAACGGCGAATCCCAGCGCAGGTCGTCGCCGGAGCAGGGCGCTTCGGGCACTTCGCAGCCAATGACGCCTCCTTTCGCACAATCCGCTAGTGCCTGTGCCGCGGCCGCTTCGCGCGTTGTACCGCTTCCGTAGCCATAGTAATTCGGGATCGCCTTCGCCGGTATTGCCACCGCCACGCAGCCGTTCATCACGGTATGGACAAGCGTGCAGTCCTTGGCGCCGCTCGCTTGACAGGTCTGAAGGGCGTGGGACTCGACCGCGGCCTGAGGCGACCCATGCGATTGGCTGCTATACAGCTTCGTGGGAGAAACGGCGACGGCCGCAAACCGGGGCTCTTGCGCCGCCGCCGGCCGCGCGCTCAGCGCCGCCAGCAGCAGACCCACTGCCGCACACGCCGCCGTACTCGCCAATCGAACTGCCGCGATCGACCTATGCATCATTGCTTGACCTCCTCGGGGAAGGTTTGTACCCACCATTGCAAGCGCGCTCGCCGTGAGTCAATCACAAAGTTGCTCCGTCCCGATCAGGCGCTTCGGAGCGGGCTCAAATACGCATCGGGTTAAGGATCCGGATCAAGCCCGGTCCGATACCACGTGCTTGACCCGGAGCTCCCGTTCATCTGCAGCGTGCCCTTTGAGGCGCCTTGAATTGTGTAGGTTCCCTGGGTGTCGAAGGCAACGTTGATGGCGTGCATCGTGTACGTGCCGTTGCTCGTGGTGAACGTGCCGTTGTGCATCGGCTGGTTGCCGGGAGAGGCCGGGGCGGCACTGTGGAATGTATAGGCGCCGTTGGCCGCAATCTGCAAGATCCACATACCACCCTGGACGTTCGCCTTCCAATAGCCCACGAGGTCGCGATCGACCGATCCGGGCTGGAAGCCCGCTGTCGGCAGCGGCAGCGGCGAAGCCCAGCGCGGGTCGTCGGTGTAGCAGGGTGCGAGGCGCACTGCGCAGTCCAGGCCGTTGGCTTTGCAGGAACCCATCGCGTTCGCCGCTGCCATTGCGCGGTCATACCCGTGTGTGCCCCAGCAGCAAGCGGTCGCGGTGGGCTTGATCGACGTCGCCAGTACCACGCACTGGTTCCAGTATGCATAGAGAACTTTGCAGTCCTTGGCGCCGTACATCGCGCAGTATTTCAGAGCCATTTGCGATGCCGCGCCGGAAGATTGCTGCGGAGTCGAAGCGCCGTAGTTCCCTGTTGATGGAGAAAGGGCGACGGCTACCCAGACAGGGCTCTGCGTAAATGCCGGCCCCGGTTGTGCCGGCGCCGCCGCAACCGCGAACACGATTCCTGCCAATACCGCTCCGCACGCCGAGCGGGCTGCTCGCGACCCTCGCATGGCGTTGACCTCCCGCGGGGAAATCCCTGTAGTCAAGCTCGCAAGGGTCCCTGCCGCGAGTCAAGCGCGAAATTACGCGCGTCGGATCATCAACCTGCGCGTGACGCGCGGGGGGCAGGAGGCCCCCGCTACGGCCGGTCAGGAAACCGGCGGTACAGGTTCTCACTGAGTGCGAAAAATGCCGGCTAGATGTATTCCTTGAAGAGCTCGGGCGAGGGGTTGGGGATGACGCCTTTGCCGACCAGCATGCCGTCATCGGCGGCGGCTTTGCATCCAGCGGCGACGGCGGCCTGGACGCTGGCGATGTCGCCGGCCATGACCACGAAGCCCTTGCCACCGAGGGCCATGGCGAGATGGACTTTGAGCAGGGTGACGTTGGCAGTTTTGACCGCAGCGTCGGCCACTTCAATGATGCTGGCCGCGGAGAAGGTCTCGATGACGCCGATGGACTTGAGCTGGCTGGGCGGAATGTCGACGGTCTGCGAGATGGCCTGCAAGACCGTGGGGTGGACACGGGCGATCTGGCGGCGCTCGATGAGCGAGGCTCCCGCGGCGGTGGCTCCGGCAGCAAGCGCGGCCTGGACGCTGGTAACGTCGCCCGAGACGACAATGAGGAATTTGCCCGAGCAGATGCTGCGCGCAAGCAGAAGCTGGACCGAGCCCGCCTTAAGCATCAGGTCTTCGACGACAAAACCGGTCGCCACGCTGGAGAGCTCGATGAGTCCGATGGAGTTAATTTCCGGCATTTCGAAATTCCTCAGGGGCTAAAGCCCCGTCTTTAATCATCAGCATTTTTCGGCATGACTGAAGTCATGCCCTGATACAAATCCTTGAAGCGACCGTTCAAGCTTTCCCAGGTCTCAAAATCGAGACCTGTGGCACCCCAAATTTGATTTAGGCGTCAATCACGATCGCATCTGCTCCTACGGTGACGCGGCCGTCGATGCTGGCGTGAATGCGCGCGCCGAGGTTGCCCGGCTCCGGCGCGGCGAGCAGATCTCCAAAGTGCACGCGGTCGCCGCACTTGACTTGCGGCACGGCGGGCGCGCCCGCGTGTTGCTTGAGCGGCAGCGTGACTTTGTGCGGGGCAAAGTTGTGCTCGGTGAGCGGACCTTCGTTCACGAATTCGCCGAGGCCGAGCTTGGCGATGAGCCGGCGCATGGGCACGCGGCGGAACTCAGCCATGGGATGCGGCTGGATGGACTCGGGTGTGCCTTTCCAGGTGAGGCCGCGCTCGCGCGCGATCGGCTTGCCCTGCACGCAGACATTCTTGGGGTCGAGATCCTCAGGGCAGGCGAACATGGTGCACAGATTGCATTCGCAGCAGTAGAGCGTGGCCACGGTGAGGTCGCCCGGCTGCGAGAAGCCCAGAGACCGCATGGCGCGGTGCGGCTCAATGGGATGGCCGAGCAGATAGCGCGGGCAGAACTCGGTGCAGAAGCGGCATTGATCGCAGGCGGAGCGGCCGATTTTGGCGATGTGCATCCACGGCGCATTGTGGCGGCGGATGAGCGCGTGCTCGGCGGGCAGCACGATGAT
>JBEKIE010000030.1:0-43351 GCA_050011915.1 Occallatibacter sp. | reverse complement strand
AAAACGACGAGAAACTCGTAGAAGAGCCAGGCCGAGAGGAGCAGGAGTTCGAGGACGAGCGCGGCGTACCAGAGTGAATCGAGGCGGGCGGAGCTGCCCGCCAGTTCGATAAAGCCGATGGGCGCCTGGACTAGTTCATGCAGGGCCAGCCAGAGGTATTCGGTGTGACCTTTTTGCGCGAGATAGAGCGCGAACAAAAAGACGGCGAGGACGGCAAGAAGGATGCAGTAGACGAGACGGGGCAGGCGCTCGAAGAGCGAGCGATTGGACCAGAGATTGAGCTCGCGCGCCAGGTCGTCGGGGTTGCCGAGGTAGAGGGTGCGGCTGGAAAAGAAGCTGGTGTAAGCGCCGTAGCCGAAGGAAACGTAGAAGATGCGCACCACGAGGGTGAGCGAGGTTTCATTGGCCGGCACGTTGAGGTTGTAGATGCGCGAAATAAGCTGATAATGCTGCGGCGCGTCTCCGTGCGGGCCTTCCGGCTGGATATGGCGGCCGTTGGCGTAAATGTCAGGGCTGGGACCCGTGCTGCCGAGGCCGAAGGAGGTGTTGGTGGAGATTGGCAGCTCGATAAGCAGTGCGAGTGGCCCGTGATCGGGCGCGAGCTTGATGTGAAGCCGGAACCAGACGTAGCGCTGCGAGTCGGCTTTTGTGCCGGATTTTGCTGTCGAACTTGAGCCGTTCTTCGCGGGAGGAGCGGAACCTTGCTCATCCTCATCGGGAACGTCGCTCATATAGGCCTGGGCGTTGCGGATGGCCCAGGTGGAATCGTCGAAGGACGGTAAGGATGCGGTGGTGTCGGAGCTGATGCCGACCCGCCAACTGTTCGTAAGCTGAAGCGGGGAGCCGAGGCTGGTGGCGTCGAAGATGGCCCGAGGAGCGGATGGAGTCGTTTTGACGCTGGTGCGAGGCCGGGCTGCGGAGGCAGAGGGGGATGGGGGCTTTGCCTGGGCTAGCAACGGAGCTGCCCCGCATACGGCTAAACCCACGGCGGCAAAAACTCTGAACCGCAAAGTGCCTCCCGATCCCGTGTCCTTCACTCTACAGCGAAGGCGTGGGTTGGTAAAAAAATACCGCAAGGGGTTGATTCTCAAGGGGGGAGAGCGGCAGTTTCTGGCGGAAAGCCATGACCGAGAGAGCGCTGGAGGCAGAAATCACCTTCCAATTGTTGCCAAAAGAGCAGATACTTGCGTCTAAGACATTGAGCGAAGCGGGGCCGTGTGCGCGGGACACCCACCGCGGCGGAGGAGAGGTCATGAGGGCAACGGATCGCATCGGTTTAAAGTTCGCGGTTCTGTCAGGATTGGCGCTGGCGCTGGCTGCGGGAGCTTGGGCCCAATCGAATGGATCGGCATCGAGCCCGACCCCGGCAAACACACCTGCCGCGCAAGCTCCTTCAGACACGAATTCCGGCAGCGGAACTCAACCAACCACGACTCGGCCAGGCACGCCCGCCGCGGAGCCGGCGCCAGGTAGTACGCCGGTAGGCGGAGACGCGCCGTTGCCTGCAAAATCCGGCGACACCTCGTCGGCAACGACCGACGTCAGCATGACGACGGCCTGCACGACCCCCGACGACAATTCCAAGGCCAAGAACAAGAAGGCGAAGGACCAGACGCCCGCGCCGGGCTCTGAGGTGGGCGGCGACTGTAATGTGAAGGTTGATCCCGACAAGGTGGTCGATCCTGGCAGCGAAATGCAGAAGGTGAAGCCGGGCAGCGTTGAGGACGTGAGCGCGGTGGGGAACCGCGAAATCGGCAAGCGCGGCCTGGGCAATTGGTACTCGACCGATGGCGAGATCAAGATGGGCAAGCAGTATGCGGACGAGATCGAGAAGAGCACCAAGTTCATCACCGATCCCGTGGTGGTGGAGTATGTGAACCGCGTCGGCCAGAACATTGTGAAGAACTCCGACTGCAAGGTTCCCTTCACGATCAAGGTGATCGACTCCGACGAGATCAACGCCATGGCGCTGCCGGGCGGGTTTTTCTATGTGAACTCGGGTCTGATTCTGGCGGCGGACGAAGAAGCCGAGCTGGCCGGGGTGATGGCGCATGAGACGGCGCACGTGTGCGCGCACCACGCGGCGCGCGAAATGACGCGGATGAACATTGCGCAGATCAGCATGATCCCACTGATGATCATGCTGCCCTATGACTGGACGGGATACGGCATCTACGAAGCGGCGCAGCTGGCGATTCCCATCACGTTCCTGCAGTTCTCGCGCGACTTTGAGGCGCAGGCCGATTACCTGGGCGTGCAATACATGTACCGCGCGGGATACGATCCGCAGGCATTCATCACCTTCTTTGAGAAGATCCAGGCACTGGAGAAACGCAAGCCGGGACTGGTGGCCAAAGCGTTCAGCGACCATCCGCAAACGCCGGATCGCATCCTGCATTCGCAGGAAGAGATCGCGCGCATTTTGCCGGCGAAGCAGGACTACCTGGTGACCACGTCGGAGTTCGACGACGTGAAGGCGCGGCTGGCGCGCATTGAGAACAAGCGCCGGCTGACCGACACCAAGGGCGTGACGAGACCGTCGCTGCGCAGGGCGAGCACGGATGGATCGGGGTCGGGCTCCGGCTCAGGTTCCGGATCGGGTTCGAGCACCCAGGCTAGCGACGGTTCGAATTCGGGTGACGGACCGCCCACGCTGCATCGCCGCGACGACAACCAGAATTGAAAGCAGGTTTCAGGGGTCAGGTTTCAGGGATCGGACCCCTGCTGCATTCTGTAATCTTCCGCAAATGAAGCTGCGCAGTGTCTCTTTGCTTCGCGCAGCAGTTTGTACAGCTCCGCTAACTCCGCCAACCCCGCTAGCTCCGATTGTTCTCGCTATACTGGAAGCCACGGACACCATGTCCATTTTGCCGCGCTGGCCGGCCCAGGTGATGAACCCGTGTGACCGGCGCCGGCGGGATGCCTGCATGCCATGAAGAAGATTGCAATTGTCGCGGCGGTTTTCGTCTTCATCCTCTTGCTGACGAAGATTGCGAACCAGGTTCCGCCGCCGCCGCCGCCCGGCTACGCTTTTTGGCTCTATGCCCAGCACGTGGTTGAGTGTTCTCCCTCGGAAATTACGCTGGTCGACAACCACGAGACCGAAACCCACCTTGTAAAAGACGAAGATAGTTGGCCGCCTTGTTCGAAATTTCACAAGGACGATGTGCTGGACTTCTATCTTTCGCGAGGCGAAAAGACGCACTATTTGCGCGATGAGCCGACAGCGTGGTGGCGGAAGGCGATGTGAGAAAAACAGGGTCCAAGGGACCAAGGGAACAAGAAGACTGGGACTATGGGACTACGAGCGGACCATTTGCACTAAGAGCGCTAGGCCTTGGGGTGGGTTGCGGGCTACCGCACAAGGGGATGGGTTTTTCCACAGGCTTTCCAGAGCAGTGCATGGGGCGAAAGCCTATGAATTTCCTATAACTTCCGGAAAATCCTTGAATATCCTGATGAAGTCGGATTAAATACAGAATTACCGGTAGGTTTGCCGGAATTCTTTCTTGAGCACGGGCCCATTTCCGGGAGGCAATCATGCGCAGCGCCGCAGTCCGATCGAACCTGCTGGTTCCCGAAGTTCGCGAGGTGATGGATATCCGCCAGGCCTCGAATTACCTTGGCATCTCGCCTGACACGTTGTACAAGTACGCCTCGGAGGGTTTTGTACCGGCGTTCAAGCTGGGAAATCGCTGGCGGTTCAAGCGGTCGCGGCTGGACGAGTGGATGGACCGGCAGAGCGAACTGCATGCGGGCGGTGCGGTCGATGCGAGCAAGAAGAAGCCGGTGCAGAGAGAGGCGGCCGGTAGCCTGTAATTCTCAGCCCTCGGCTTGTTGTCGCATCGTTCATTGGAAATCCACCAAAGCAGATCGCCGAGTCAGGCGAGTCCTGCCACCTCGAACACGGCAAATCTGACACCGGCAGCGTAAGAGAATGCGCGGCATCATCCGCGCCAAACGCGCGCGCGGGTCTCGGTCGGCCAGTAAATCGGCTCAGGCCGAGTCCTGCTCCACTGCGGCTTCGTCCTATTTGTGGGTCTGGCTGCAGAGAGTAGTCTGGTTTCGTCGGGGGAACGATGAGCACAGATCGATTCGCTTTCTTGTCGCGCGTGAAGCCCGTGTGGGTTCAGGGTCGCACCTGGAGCAAAAGCCTTGCGCATGGCAGGATCGCCCGAGGCGCTTTTCTTGTCCTCTTGGCGATCGTGCTATGGCCGGACGTGGGCAACGCCGTGGGTGGGCCAAAGTACGTCAGCACGTCGCCGTCGCCTGCAGCTTTTGTGCTAGCGGCAAATGGCAAGGCTGCGCCGCTGGTGGTGAGCGACGAGGATTGGCCTGGGGTGGTTCGCGCGGCTGGCGATCTGAGCGCGGATATAGGGAGAGTTACGGGACATGATTCGCCGCTGATGAAAGACAAGGCTCCGGCCGGGATCGATGTCGTGCTGATCGGAACCATCGGGAGGAGTCCGCTGATCGATGCACTGGTACGCAGGCACAAGTTGGATGTGAGCGGGATTGCGGGCAAGTGGGAGTCGGCGGTGACGACGGTGGTGGAACGCCCCATGCCGGGAGTGCGGCGGGCGCTTGTGCTTGCGGGTGCAGACAAGCGCGGCACCATCTACGCGATTTACGACCTGTCGGAGCAGATTGGGGTTTCGCCCTGGTACTGGTGGGCTGACGTGAGAGTGCCCCATGCCGATGCGCTCTATGTAGAGACGGGGCGCTATGTGCAGCCAGTGCCCGCAGTGAAATATCGCGGGATCTTCTTCAACGATGAGGCGCCGGCTCTTTCGGGATGGACGAAAGAAAAGTTCGGAGGCATGAATCACGAGTTTTATACGAAGGTATTTGAGCTCCTGTTGCGACTGAAGGCAAACTTTCTTTGGCCGGCCATGTGGAACAACGCATTTGCCACGGACGATCCGTTGAACGCGAAGCTGGCCGATGAATACGGAATTGTGATGGGGACCTCGCACGAAGAGCCGATGATGCGCGCGGAGAAGGAATGGGTGTGGGGGCATCATGGGGCGTGGGACTACACGACCAACCAGAGGGAGATCGACGAGTTCTGGCGCGAGGGGATGGAGAGAGACAAGAACTACGAAGAGGTGGTGACGCTGGGGATGCGCGGCGAGGGCGACACGCCGATGTCGGCCACCGCGAATACCGAATTGCTGGAGCGGATTGTCGCCGATCAAAGAGAGATTTTGAAGCAGACGGTGAATCCCGACCTGACCAAGGTTCCGCAGGTGTGGGCGCTTTACAAAGAAGTGCAGGGCTACTATGAGAACGGCATGCGCGTGCCCGACGATGTTACGCTGCTGTGGTCCGACGACAATTGGGGCGATTTGCGACGGCTGCCTACGGCGGAAGAACGCAAGCGCGCGGGCGGGGCCGGCATCTACTACCACTTCGATTATGTGGGCGGACCGCGTTCGTACAAGTGGCTGAACACGAATCCAATTCCGAAGGTCCAGGAGCAGATGCATCTGGCGCTCAGGTACGGAGCGGACCGGTTGTGGGTGGTGAATGTCGGCGATGGAAAGCCGATGGAATTTCCCACAGAGTTCTTCCTGAGTTACGCGCGGACCCCCCAGCGCTGGGACCCCGACCGCTCAGGTATCGACCATCTCGATGAATTTACCAGGCTATGGGCGGCGCGTGAGTTCGGGCCGGAACATGCGATCGAGATTGCGACAGCGATGGAAGATTACACGCGGTACAACGGGCGGCGGAAGCCGGAGCTGATCGATCCCTCGACATTCAGCCTGACGAACTATGGCGAAGCGGACCGCGTGGAGGCGGAATGGCGGTCGCTCGAAGAGCGCGTGGACAAGCTGGCCGCGAAACTACCCGAAGACGAGCGCGCTTCGTACTTCGAGCTGATTCAGTATCCGGTGGATGCGTGCGCGAATTTGACGGAGATGTATATTGCGGCGGCGCGCAATGCAGCGGATGCACGCATGGGGAATCCGCGGGCGAATATAGAAGCCGATGAGGTGCGCGCGATGTTTGCGCGAGATGCGGCACTGAGCGATGAGTACAACCATCAGCTTGAGAACGGCAAGTGGGACCACATGATGGACCAGACGCACATCGGCTACACCTACTGGAACGAGCCGCCGGCGAATGCGATGCCCGCGGTGAGCTGGATTCAGGTTCCGGAGGCGGGATCGCTGGGCGTGGAAGCGGAAGGCGCGACACTGGAGCGGGCGGCTGGACGGTCTGGTTTCTCGCTCGGGACGATTGATTCTGTTTCCGATGAAAGGCGGACGCTGAGGCTCTTCAATCGCGGCAGGACGCCAGTGAAGTTCACGGTGCAGACTACGGTGCCGTGGATCGTGCCGTCAGAGAGCGCAGGAACGGTTGGTGCGGCGGAAGCGCGGGTCGTGCTTCGCGTGGATTGGAGCAAGGTGCCCGCGGGCAAAGACAGTGCGGAGGGAACGGTGACAGTGAGTTCGGGCGAAGGGAGCCCGATGAACTACGACCTGCGAGCGCTGCGGCTGCCGATTACACGCGCGGACGCGCATGGATTTGTTGAGAGCGACGGATACGTGGCGATAGAAGCGGCGGATACCGCAGAGCGCGCGGCGGATGGGGAGACGCATTGGGAGGAACTGCCCGGTTACGGCGAAACGCGCTCGGCGATGACGGTATTTCCGGTAACGGCCGAGAGCAATACGGAGTCGAAGGCGGCGCTTGCGTACAAGATGTACTTGTACGATACGGGAGAATTCGAGATGCAGGCGATCCTGGCGCCGACACTGAATTTCGTTCCAGGGCGCGGGCTGCGGTTTGCCGTCACGGTGGACGATGGACCACGCACGATCGTCGACGCGCTCGAGCACAACGCGCAGAAGGACTGGGAACAAGCGGTGAGCGATGGCGTACGCCGCGTCACGGTTCCGCTGACCATCGCGAAGCCGGGATATCACACGCTGAAGATCTGGGCGGTCGATCCCGGATTAGTTATCGAACGCGTCATTGTGAGTCACGGCTCGCTGCTGCCGAGCTATCTGGGACCGCCAGAGAGTCTTTATTTTCCCAACTAGCGAGTCGTCGCTGTCGCAAGCGTGCCGGACCGAGCAGGCCAGGAATTTCTGTTGGCCCAACTCGCATTTGAAAAATTGGCCTGACTCTTTAGCGATTTTCAGAGTTATGCCAGGTTTGTCTCCAACTCGTCAGTCACTCTGTGTGAAACAGGTACGCCGCGCCCCCCTCGTGATAAAACTAATCCCGTGGACCACTTCCGCCGCATCGGCGCGTTGCGCCGCAAGCTGACTCGCGCCGAGCTTCCCGGACTTCTCGTCACCTTTCTTCCCGATCTCCGCTATCTCTCCGGATTCACCGGCTCCAGCGCCGCACTGGCAGTTACGCGACGGACCGCGCGGCTGTTTACCGATAG
The DNA here is from genome assembly GCA_050011915.1 of Occallatibacter sp. Lineage (GTDB taxonomy): Bacteria > Acidobacteriota > Terriglobia > Terriglobales > Acidobacteriaceae > Telmatobacter. The sequence continues at coordinate 35,946 of JBEKIE010000030.1, read as the reverse complement.
CCGCTACACGACGCAGGCCGCCGAAGAGGTGCAGGCGGCACGGGTGCAGATTGTGCAAGGCTCGCCCGCGGTGGCGGCGGTGCAGTGGCTGGCCGCGCAACCGGGCGTGGGCAGCTCGGGCTTCGATCCCGCGCGCACCACGGTGGCCGAACTGGCGCGATGGAAATCGGAGCTGCCCAGCCGTCTGCGGCGCAATTTCTTCGAAGAGGTACCGGCGCCGTTTGTCGAGCAACTGCGCATGGTGAAGGACGAAGACGAACTTGCGGTGATGGCCGAGGCGGCGCTCGTGGGTTGCCGGTTATTCGAGGGGATCCTGGGGTTTCTGCGGCCCGGCATCGCGGAGATTGACGTGGCCGCCGAGCTGGAGCACGAGGCGCGGACGCTGGGCGCTGAAGGGATGTCGTTTGAGACGATAGTGGCTAGTGGCGCGCGGTCCGCCATGCCGCATGGGCGGGCAACGGCCGCACTGCTGCCGCGGCGGGGCTTTGTGACGCTCGACTTCGGTATAATCCACAAAGGTTACTGTTCGGATATGACGCGCACCGTCTTTCTGGGCAAGCCAAGGCTCGGAGAGCGGAAAGCATACCAAGCCGTGTTGGAGGCCCAGGAGGCCGCAGTGAATGCGGCGGTTTCGGGCGCAAGTTGCGCGGAAGTGGATGAGGTAGCGCGCGGCATTCTGCGCAGGGAAGGTTTCGGCGAGGCGTTTTCTCACTCCACCGGCCACGGCGTCGGCTTGGAGATTCACGAACCGCCGCGAGTTGGCGTGGGACAGCGAACGCGCCTCGTGCCGGGCATGGTGGTGACGATCGAGCCGGGCGTTTATTTCGCGGGCAAGTTCGGCATCCGCATTGAGGATATGGTGGCGGTGACGAGCAGCGGGAGCCAGGTGCTGACCCCGGCGCCGAAGGCGCTGATCGAATTGTGAAGCGCAGGCTTTGAAACGCGAAGCTTTTAAATTCGCAGTTTGAGAAGGTTGACACCTGTGCCTGGAGAATCAAAGGGAAGAATGAAACAACAAGATATTGAAGATTTGCGGCAGCTGATTGAGTTTTTGAAGCAACACCAGGTGGCCGAGTTCGACATCGACCGCGGCGATCTGAAGATTCGGCTCAAATTCAATCCTCCGGAGAGCGGGCCGGCCTCATTGAGCGACCTGGCGCGGCTGCTGCGGACAGCGCCACCCGCCGCGGACCATGCGGCTGCGGCCCGCACTGCAACAGGGCCTGCTGCCACAGCAGCGGAGCCGGCTGCCGATCCCGAGGCCGGACTGCACCTGGTGAAATCGCCCATTGTGGGCACGTTTTTCGGCTCGCCTTCCCCGGGCGCCTCAGCTTTTGTTTCTCCCGGAGACAATGTTGAGAAGGGCCAAGTGATCTGCATCGTGGAGGCCATGAAACTGATGAACGAAATCGAGTCGGACGTTTCCGGCGAAGTGGTCCGCTGCCTGGTTTCGAACGGACAGGCGATCGAGTTCGGCCAGCCGTTGTTTGCGATAAAGACAGCGTAGTCAGCGGGGTTAGCGGCGTTTGCACAGGGGGAGGACTCGATCATGTTCAGGTCGCTGCTGGTCGATCATTCCGAGTTTCTGGAACGCCAACGCGAGATGCTGCTGCAGATTCGGGCGCGTGGCAAGACGAGATTCATTTTGATGCAGGGTACCATTTGGGCGGTTGTTTTTGTGGTCGGCCAGAATCTGATGGGCCTCTTGATCTTCGACAAAGGTGTAGATTGGGGTTTCCTCCCAATCAGTTTTGTCATCGCTTTGACGTGCTTCTATGGAGCCCGCTTCTGGATGTGGAATCACAATGAGAAAAGGCTTCATCAGTTGTCAGCTTCCCTGCAGTGACTTGGATCTGGAGTTCTCCGAAACGCAACCGCAGGTCCTTCGACTCGTCCCGGCGCACCGGGACTCGCTCAGGATGACACAGAATTCTCATTGGAGAGATTGAAGACGGAGGGCGGCTTGGCAGGTTCTCTAGCTCCGCTAACGCCGCTAACCGCGCTCGAAAAGGTCGTGCATGCTTCGTAAAGTTCTGGTTGCCAATCGTGGCGAAATCGCATTGCGCGTGCTGAACGCGTGCCGGGAACTGGGCATTCGCACAGTTGCGGTGTACAGCGAGGCGGACCGCAACTCGCTGCACGTGCGCTTTGCCGACGAGGCGATCTGCATCGGGCCGCCGCGCGCCTCGGACAGCTATTTGAATGTGCCGGCGGTGATTTCGGCGGCAGAGATTGCCGATGTGGAGGCGATCCATCCCGGCTACGGGCTGCTGAGCGAGAACGCGAACTTCGCCGAGGTGTGCCGCGCTTCGAATATCAAGTTCATTGGGCCTCCGCCGGAAGTGACGCGGCTGATGGGCGAAAAAGAGAAAGCGCGCCAGGCCATGAAGAAGGCCAAGGTGCCCATTCTCCCGGGGTCGGATGGTATTTTGACCACCGCGGATGAGGCGCGCGTGTGGGCGGAGAAGGTGGGTTACCCGGTCATATTGAAGGCCAAGGCCGGCGGCGGCGGGCGCGGCATGCGCATCGTGCGCGGCCACGAGGATTTGCCCAACCTGTTCCATGCGGCGTATACCGAGGCAGCCAACGCCTTCGGCAACGGCGAGCTTTACATGGAGAAGTACATCGAGAATCCGCGCCACATCGAGTTCCAGATGCTGGCCGACGAGCACGGCAACGTGGTTTCTCTCTTCGAGCGCGAGTGCTCCATCCAGCGGCGGCACCAAAAATTAATCGAGGAAGCGCCGAGCCTGCAAGTGACGCCGAAGATGCGCGAGGAACTGGGGCGGACCTTGTGCCGGTGCCTGAGCGAGATCGGCTACCAGAATGCCGGCACGGTGGAGTTCCTGATGGACGCGAACCACCAGCTTTACTTCATCGAGATGAACACGCGCATCCAGGTGGAGCACCCGGTGACGGAGGCGATTACCGGTGTGGACCTTGTGAAAGCGCAGTTGCGGATTGCCGCCGGCGAGCAGCTTGACGCGATTCTGCCGCCAAAGCTCGAGATGCGTGGACACGCCATCGAGTGCCGCATCAACGCCGAGCATCCGCAGCGGTTTACGCCGTCGGCGGGACTGATTACGGCGTTCAATGTGCCGGGCGGGAATGGCGTGCGTGTGGAGACAGCGCAGTATGCCGAGGGCGTGATTCCGCCGTATTACGATTCACTGATTGCCAAGCTGATTACGCACGGCGTGGACCGCGCGGAGGCGATCGCAAAGATGGAGCGGGCGCTGAGCCAGTTCATCGTGCGCGGGGTCGAGACCTCGATTTCGATGCACCAGGAAATCTTTCAGACAGAGGCATTTCGGGCCGGGGAGTTCGATACCGGCTTTATGGAGCGCTTTCTGGCGGCTCGCGCCGAGGCGGAAAAGCAGCCGGCGTAGGGCGCGGGCGAAGCTCTACGGCAACGAGTTCACTTTGAGGCCAAGCTCCGAGCAAAGCTTGCGCTGGCAAAGATCGAAAGTAAAGAAAGCCTTCGAGCCGAGTTCAAGCGCAGCGGCGATATGGAGCAGGTCCGCGGTACGCAGCCCCAATCGCGCAGTGGATTGAAGGGACAGGGTGCGAGCCCGCTGGAAAGCCGATTCAGGAAGCGCACTGCGCAGGAAAGTTCCACGACGAAGGTCTTCTTCGAAGTCGCGAAGCGAACCATTCGCCTCAAGCTCGGAAATCTCTTTTCGGAACTCGCGCAAACCGAGGGCGTTGACGGTTTCAATCTCTGTAAGAGACGACATAAGCAAGGGCAATCTGGCAGTTTGCGAGACTACCGTGGCAGCTGCGGAATTTGCGTCGACGCTGTACAGGGATACAACAAAGCTGGTGTCAAGGTAAATCAATAACGATCCCGATCCCAACTCACCAGTTCGGCACCGGACACTGGTTGCACTTTGTCGCCGTAGTTTGCGCGCAAGCGGGCAAGGAAATCAGGTAGCGGTGGTCGATCAGCAGGCTCCGGTGTGAGCCGGGCTATGGGTTTACGCCGCTTTGTAATCTGAACTGCCTCGCCAGAGCGCAGGATTCGTTCGACCTTTGGGAAGTCGTAGCGAAGGTCGCGAACGGAGACGGTCTTCATGTGATACATTGTAGCATCACATTGGAAGCGGTGGCAGGATTGCGAAAATATATCGCTTTTTCTTCGCCTTTTGGGTGGAAATCGGCTATGCTGTGTGGGCAACGTGGAGGTTGCCAGCATGGACGCTCAGAAAGAACTGATTGCCGAATTCGACCGCGAGGCCGCAAACACCCGCAAGATGCTGGATGCCATTCCAGCGGACGCCGATTTCAACTTTAAACCTCATCCCAAATCCATGAGCCTGGGCCGCCTGGCCGGGCACCTGACAGATTTTTCCGGTGAATGGGCGCTTTCGACGCTGACCAAGGACAAGATTGAGTTTGGCGCGGACAGCAATTGGAAGCCATTTGTTCCCACCAGCAAGGCGGAGGCGCTGGAGAAGTTTGACAAGGGGCTTGTGGGAACGCGCGCGGCGCTGGTGGCGACCACCGGAGACACGTGGGACAGGAACTGGCAGCTTGTGTGGCAAGGCAAGGCCTGGATCGACCAGCCCAAGCATCAGGTGTTCCGCGACTCCGTGCTGAACCACATGATTCACCACCGCGGGCAGTTGACCGTGTATCTGCGGTTGCTCGACGCGAAGGTTCCGGGGACGTACGGGCCGAGTGCGGACGATATGTGAAAGTCAGGTGTCAGGTTACAGGTGTCAGGTTTCAGACGAAGCCGCTCTCCCGCTCAGGCGTGAGCCTCAGCGTGCCGTATTCGCGGAAAGCGGGCTTCGCTCAAGGTCTCTTGTATCCGCCGCTGCCCCTTCTGACACCTGAAACCTGACCCCTGAAACCTGAGACCTGATCCCTGCATCTTGCTCTACTCTGGAAGCATGTCTTTTTTCTTTCCGAAGATTTATCCAATTCTCGATTGTGCAGTGATTCCGCAGGCAGGGCGCGCGGAGTTCTTGCAACGGCTGGGCAGAGAGCTGGCTGAGGCCGGGGTGACACTGCTCGAATATCGCAATAAGACGGGCTCCGTGGCGGAGCTTCTGGCGGATGCGGCGATTCTTCGCGCGGCGATGCCCGTGGGCAAGGTGAAGCTGATTTTCGACGATCACGCCGATCTGGTCGAGCAGGCGGGGTTTGATGGCGTACACGTGGATGCGGGCGACGCTGCGCCGACTGAGGCGCGGCGGATGGTGGGATCGGAGCGCATTGTGGGCACCTTTGGCGGCAGCGAGTCGCTGTTGCCGGGGATCCTGAAAGAACCGGCGGATTACCTATCGATCGGCCCGGTGTTTGCGACCACGACCAAGCAAACTACGAGGGCCCCGATTGGCGTGGAAGGCGTGCGCAAATTGCGGGGAGAGGCTGGGCCCGACGCGGTGCTGGTCGCGGTGGGAGGGATAACGCTCGAAACTGCGCCCGCGATTCTAGCGGCGGGAGCGAGCGTGATTGCCGTTGCCGCAGCCATCTTCCGCAGTGGCGATCCGGCAGCGGAGTTTCGGCGGTGGATGACGGAACTTCATTAGAAAAGAGCCGGCAGTGGCCGGAAACGAGGCAAATCCGTCCAAATCCAAGGCAGTCGATGCCCGAAGGCGAGGCGGTTCTGTCTGGAAGCGGGACAGACGCTGCCTGGGAACGATACAGTCTCAACGAGCGCAGGGACTGGCTCCGCGATATGAGGCTGACTCCGTCGAAGACCTCTGGTTTCGTATCGTATGATTGCGTTACGGTTCCTGCACGCCGATTCGGCCAGATACAGTTTGCCCTATTCAATCAATGCACCAGGGAGGAAGCTGCCCTTTGATTTCCCGATTGCTGCGTACCAAGCCTATGTCGATGCTCTCTCAGGAAGCGAGTGAGCAGGGCGAGCACACACTGAAGCGCTCGCTGGGAGCCGTGAATCTGATCACGCTGGGAATTGGCGCGGTGATCGGCGCGGGAATTTTCGTACTGACCGGCCAGGCCGCGGCGCTTTATGCGGGCCCGGCGGTCTCTCTCAGTTTTGTGCTTGCCGGCATTACCTGCGCCTTCGCCGGTTTGTGCTATGCCGAGTTTGCGTCGATCATTCCCATTGCCGGGTCGGCGTACACCTATGGATACGCCACACTGGGCGAGTTGGTGGCGTGGATCATCGGCTGGGACCTGGTGCTGGAGTACGCATTTGGCGCGGCGACCGTGGCGTCGGGGTGGTCGGGGTACTTCAACAGCCTATTGCAACAGGTGGGCATTGTGATTCCGCCGCAACTGACGGCGATTCCTGGAACGGCGCTCGTGCAGTATCAGGGGATGTGGGGACCGGTGGCCTCGCTGCCTCCGGGAGTGAGCGACGCCGGGTTGCCGCATGCTACGGGATTCTTCAACTTGATTGCTGTCCTGGGAGTGATGGCGATTACGACGATCCTGGTGATCGGCATCAAGGAGTCAGCGAACTTCAACTCCGCGATTGTCTTTATCAAGCTGAGCGTGGTGGGAATTTTCCTGGTGATCGGCGGGTATTTCCTTATCCATCACCCTGAAGTGGCGCGCGCAAATTGGCATCCCTTCATTCCGCCAAAAGATGCAGCCGGAAATTTTGGATGGGGCGGCATTGCAAAGGGCGCATCGCGGATTTTCTTCGCCTACATTGGATTCGATGCGGTGTCGACGGCCGCGCAAGAGGCGAAAAAGCCGCAGCGCGATATGCCGATCGGGATTCTGGGATCTTTGGTCATCTGCACCATCCTGTATATTCTGGTGTCGCTGGTGCTCACCGGTATGGTGAGCTATAAGACGCTGAATGTCGCGGCGCCTGTGGCTGTAGGCATCGATGCCGCGGGCGTAAGCTGGGGCTCGTTGCTGGTGAAGATCGGCGCGGTGTTCGGGCTGGCGACGGTGATGCTGGTGATGCTGCTCGGGCAGACGCGCGTTTTTTATTCGATGTCGAAGGACGGCCTTTTGTGGAAGTGGGCCTCGGCGATCCATCCCAGGTTCCGCACGCCGTGGATCACCACCATCGTGTTCGGGATCTTTGCCGCGGTGTTTCCTGCTCTGTTACCGATCTCAAGGCTCGCGGACCTGGTGAATATCGGCACACTGCTGGCGTTCTCGATCGTGTGTGCGGGGGTTTGGGTGCTGCGAGTGAAGCATCCGCAGTTGCACCGGCCATTCAAGACGCCGTTCGTTCCGCTGGTCCCAATCCTGGGCATCTTATCGGCTGGCTACCTCATGTATCTGCTGGCGGCGATCACGTGGGAGGTGATGATCGGCTGGTTGATCCTGGGATTGATCATCTACTTCACCTACTCGGTGAAACACAGCAAGGTGCAGAAGCTGGATAACGCGCAAGCAGCGGATTAGGCGGCGGAAATTCAAGAGCAAGAAACGACGGCCTCCCGCGCGGGAGGCCGTCTTGCGTGGAGGGATTTGGTTGAGGCCGCTCTACGCGGTGGTTTTCGCGCAAAAGGCGTCGAACGCGCGCAGGAGCTCGCTGGCGATGTCCTGCGCGGTGGATTGCTCGATGACGGCACGTTGCATCAGGTAGACGAGCTTGCCGTCGCGCAGGATGGCGACCGCAGGTGAGCTGGGCGGATGGCCTTCAAAGTAGCTGCGGGCGCGCTCGGTGGCTTCGCGGTCCTGGCCGGCAAAGACAGTGATCTTGCGATCGGGCGGGTTGGGGCTGTTGGCAAGCGCGAGACGGATGCCGGGACGGGCCTTACCCGCCGCGCAGCCGCAGATGGAGTTGACGACGACGAGGGTGGTTCCCGACTCGGCGAGTGCGGCGTCGACCTCCTCGGCCGTACGGGTTTCTTTGATCCCGGCGCGCACGAGTTCCTCGCGCATAGGGATCACCATCAGTTCTGGGTACATGATTGCCTCCGGCAGGGAAAGCTGCCTGCTCCTATTCTACGGGTTGGGGGCGCGCGAGGCTACTGCCGCGCGCGCGTGGTCACTGGGCAGGCACGCAGCCGCGGTTGCGCTCGATGTTCTGGATCTGCTGCAGCTCGTCGGTGCGCATCTGCGTGAGCATGGTGCCGAAGGAGTCGCGGTTCGCGTTGGGAAAGACGGTGGCCATGAATGTCGTCCATGCTCCGCGCATTGCGATCCAGGCAGTTTCCTCGGCGCGGAGTTTTTCTTCGCTCGTGGGCGCGTTGGGCGGATCGCCGGGGATGGATTTGGTGAGACACGGCGAGGAGATGACGGCACGGAAGGCCTGGTTGAGGTGCAGATCGGCCTCTTCGAAGTCGTCCTGCGTGGGCATGCGGTTGCGCTGCTGCATTTGGAGTTGCCCTGCTAATTGCTGCTCGATCATGAGCTCGAAGTTGTCGTTCTGCTGGCCGGGCTCGGCGTCGGCGTGAGCCGTGGCGTAGGCGCGGATGGCGGCGTCGACGGGTTTGAGCGCGGCATCGAGCTGATCCGCGGTGAGGCCGGTGACGTAGCGGACGAGCAGAGGCTCGATGGACTGCTCAGGGACGCAGCCGCGGCGGCGCTCGACATTTTCAAGGCGGCGCAGCTCCGAGTCGCGCTGATTGGTGAGCTGCCAGTTGAAGGATGCGGGATCGGATTTGGGGAAGAGCTGAGCCAGGAAGGCGCTCCAGGCGTCGCGCAGCGCGAGCCACGCGGCTTGCTCGGCGCGGAGGCCTTCGGCGCTGGATGGAATGTTAGGCGGATCGCCTGGTTGAGGCTTGTCAATGCAGGGCGAGTTCACGACTTCGCGGAAGGTTTCCTTCATGCGCAGGTCGGCGTCCTGCACCTGCGGCCCGAATGAGGCGTTGCCCTGCTGCAGCATGTTGAGCTCGTTGACGAGCTGGGAACGCAACTGGTTGGCAAAGTTGTCGCCTCTGAGGGGCAGACCTACCGGCCCTGAAAATACCGCTGAGTTGTCGGTTCTCTCGCCAGGCTCGGCCTGGGCGTGGGCCTTGTCGTAGGCGAGGATCGCGGCGTCGACGGGCTTCAGCATGGCTTCGAGCTGATCGGCGCTGAGCCCTTTGACGTAGCGGACGAGCAGGGGCTCGATGGACTCCTCGGGCACGCAGCCGCGATTGCGCTCGATGTTCTCGAGGCGACCCAGATCCATGGCACGCTCATTGGTGATCATCCAGCCAAAGGTGGCGGGGTCGCTCTTGGGGAAGAGCTTGGCGAGGAAGGCGGTCCATGCATCGCGCACCGCGAGCCATGCGGTTTGCTCGGCGCGGAGGCCTTCAGCACTGGTGGGAATGTTGGGCGGATCGCCGGGCTGCGGCTTATTGAGACAGGGCGAGTTCAACACGGTCCGGAAAGTTTCGTTCATGCGCAGGTCGGTGTCCTGCTGCTGGGGCATGCGCGGCGCCATGTTCTGCTGCATGCTGCGCAGGTCATTGGAGAGGCGCTGGCGCAATATTCCTTCGACGGCGTCGCTTTTCTCTTTATCGTTGGGCGCGGCCTGGGCGTGCGCCTTGGCGTAGGCGCCGATGGCAGCCTCAACCGGCGCGAGGGCCGCGTTAAGCTGATCGGGCGACATGCCGCTGACCTCTTTTTCGATGAGCGGCTCAAGCTCTGCCGGATAGATGGGGTGGGGTTGAATGCCGCGGCCCATTACCATGCGATAGCCGTCGGGCATCGTGAACCACTCGTTGCCGGGATCGCCCAGCTTGAGGTCGGTGACTTCTAGCTTTTGCGTGCCGTTGCGCGGATCGAGGCGCGTGACGGAGAGATTGAATTGCAACTGGGGCGAGTACCAGATCTCCTTGGTGACCACCACGGGCTTGTCGTTGCCGAAAGCGCCGGGGTTGTAGGTGCGGGTCTCTCGCGTGCCGGTGCATTCCAAGCCGTCGATGGTTTTTGTGCCCAGGCTCTCGCGCGTGAGGACGGATTTGCCGTCGCTGGAGGGGCCGGTGGGCTCGTCGACGGGATGCTGAGTGGGGTCGAAGGTCATCTGGCGGCAGGTGCGCTGATCGGGGTAGCACGTGGTTCGGAGAGAGGTTTTGGGGTCATAGACGATGGTGTATTCAATCGGCGGCTCGCGGTCGGAGTCGGCGGGAATCATGTCGCGCGTCTCGCGGTACTCGTGGCCGCTGCTGTCGCGCGCGACAAGCCCGTAGTTCCTTTGCGCAACCGAGGTGCCGTCGGGCAGTTGCCGGTTGACCTCGAGCACGATCCTGGCGTGGAAGGGCTGGCCGGTAGCGAGCGGAATGAAGAGGTTGGCGATGGGGCCGCCCATGCCGTTGTCGAGATCGGGGGCGTGCACGGCGGGCGCGTCGGTTGTGCCGGAGGTCGCCGTGGAGGAACCTGTCGACTGGCCGAGCAAGAAGGGGGTGGAAACAAGGCAGAAAACCAGCAGGAAGGCGCGCACAAGTTGGGTACGCATAATAAGGCTCCCAGGAATTCGATTGCAGTATACGTCATGATTAGACGGTCCATTGCGAATTTCGTGCGATGCGATAGTCTTGATTTTTGAAGATTCTGGAGAACATTGCGCTCGCCACCCTGACGACCCTCGGGATTGGGGGCCCGGCGCGGTGGTTTGTTGAGGCCACCAGCGAGGCGGAGATTGCCGAGGTGTGCGCGTGGACGCGCGAACGGGGCGTACCGCTGTTTGTGCTGGGCGGCGGCAGCAATGTGCTGGTGGCGGACGCCGGTTTCGGCGGTTTGACGCTCCATGTGGCGATCCAAGACATGGGACTGAGGGGCATGGAGCTGGATGGGAAAGTGCTGCGTGCGGCTGCGGGCGCCCCTTGGGACGATTGCGTTAATCAGGCCACGCAGGCCGGATTGGCGGGAATCGAGTGTCTCGCTGGGATTCCCGGATTGGTGGGCGGCACGCCGGTGCAAAATGTTGGCGCGTACGGGCAGGAGGTGGCTTCAGTGATTGAGCGCGTGCGGGCGTTCGACCACGCGGCGCAGGAGTTCGTGGAGTTTGCGAATGCCGATTGCGGATTCGCGTATCGCGGGAGCCGGTTCAACACCATGGACCGGGGACGGTACGTGGTGACGCGCGTGGATTACCGATTGCGGCGGGGTGGTGCGCCGACATTGGTTTATGGCGATCTGAAGGCGCATTTCAGCGGCTGGAAAAAGACGCCGACGTTGGCCGAGGTCGCGGAGGCGGTGCGCGGAATCAGGCAGAGCAAGGGCATGCTTCTGGTAGAAGGCGATCCGGATTGCCGCAGCGCGGGCAGCTTCTTCAAGAATCCGTCGGTTGCGCCGGAAGTTGCCGAGCGCGTGCAGCAGATTGCGGCGAATGCCGGCGTTTCGGTGCGCGTGTTTCCTGCAGAAGGTGGGTTGGTGAAGATTCCCGCGGCATGGCTGATCGAGCAGGCGGGCTTCCGGAAAGGGTACGCGATGGGCGTGGCGGGGATTTCGTCGCGGCATACGTTGGCACTGGTGAATCGCGGCGGCGCGACGGCCGCAGAGATTTTGGCGCTGGCTGGAAAGATTCGAGAGGCGGTTGAAGCGCGGTTCGGCATTCGGCTGGAGATGGAGCCGGAGCGCGTGGGATTCTAGCTTGGCGCTATAGTAAGACTCATCGGGTCAACTCAACGCGGGTCAGGCACTGAGGCGGTGTGTACGTGAAGTTCTCGTCTGCGCGGCGGTTCATTCGGCAGCAAATTGTTTACCTTGGTCTCTCTGCGGCTCTGGTTGCCATCTTCTGGGCGATAGGAGAGCGGATTCCTTTTACCCCGGTCATCGTGTACACGCTTTGCACGGGGAATCTCCTCTCGCTTGCAATGGAGCGAGTGCAGTTCCTCTTTTCGGGAAAACCGTTTCCGTACAACTGGATGGTTTTTCTGGCTGTTCTCATGGTGCTGACGGCCCCCGTCTACCTGATTTCGACTGTGGCTGTGTGGTTGGTGGTTCGGCCAATCCCGGAGACACTTCCCGAACTGATTGAAACGGCATGGAGATTTCCATTAGTCGCAACGCTGGTCTTCGGTGGTGTCTCGTTTATGCACCAGACGACGAAGGATCGGCTGGAGCAGCGCAACCGGGAATTGCAGCAGTCGCTGGACACCGGCGCGCAGCAGCTTGAACTGCAGGCACAGGAGATGCAGCGCGCCCGGGAGATTCAGCAGTCGCTGCTGCCGAAGGAGATTCCCCAGCTTGCGGGGTTTGAAGTGGCGGCAGCGTGGCGACCGGCGCGCGAGGTGAGCGGTGACTACTACGATGTCTTCAAGCTGGACGAGCACAGGCTGGGCGTTTGCATTGCCGACGTTGTGGGAAAGGGCGTAGCGGCGGCGTTGCTGATGGCCAATGTGCAGGCAGCCGTGCGCGCGTACGCGAGCAGCGCGGAGAACGCCGCGCAGTTGTGCGCTAAGGTCAACCGATTGCTCTCGGAGAATCTGGCCACCGGAAAGTTTGTGACGTTCCTCTACGGCGTGCTGAATAACGAAACGCGGACATTCGATTACTGCAACGCGGGAAATGTCTGCCCGATTTTAGTTTCGCAAGGGACCGCGCGATCCATGGAGGCGGGAGGCGCCGTGCTGGGCGTGTTTCCTGAGTGGAAATATGAGAATGCGAACCTTGCGCTCAAGCCGGGCGACCGGCTGTTACTGGTGACCGATGGCATTACCGAAGCGTACGGCCCGGACGAACAGGAATTCGGCGAAGAAAGGCTCTCCCTGGCAGCGCTGGCGGGCAGCAAGCGTACGGCGGCGGAGATGAGCAGGCAGCTTCTCGAAGAGGTGTCGACGTTTTGCGGGTCGCGCTTCCACGACGATGCGACGCTGCTGGTCATCGCGGCGAAGTGAGGGGAAACTCAGTCGCTGCGGCCTTGCAGGCGGAGCCTCAGCCGCTCGCGTTCGGCGGCGAGGACTTGGGCCGCCGGGCCGAGTGCGGTGAGGCGGCCCTCGCGCAGGAGCAGAACCTCCGCGCTCATGGCCAGCGCGTCCGTGACGTCGTGCGTGGCCATGACGGCTTGAACGTGATTCTCCTTGAGCCACAATTGCAGACGCTCCAGCAATGCATCGCTGGCCAATCCGTCGAGCGCGGAAAAAGGTTCATCGAGGAGTAGAAGCCGGGGCGCGGGAGCGAAGGCGCGGGCGAGGGCTACGCGTTGCGTCTCGCCGCCGGAGAGGTCCCGCGGACGGCGGGCTGCTAAATCGGTTGCGCCGGCGAGGGCGAGCATCTCTTCGACGCGCGCCGCGCGGGCATTGCGATCAAGGCCGCGCAGACCGTAGGCCACATTGGCCGCGACGCTGAGGTGAGGGAAGAGCGCTGGCTGCTGCGCGACCAGCGCGGTATGGCGATGGCCAGGCGCGAGATGCAGGCCGATTGCGGTTTCAGTCAGAGCGCGCTCGTCGAGAGCGATGCGGCCGCGTGAGGGGCGGTCGAGGCCGGCGAGCAGGCGGAGCAAGGTGCTTTTGCCGGATCCAGAGGGGCCGAAGACCACTGTCCAATCGGAGGCGAAGGCGCACTCCACTTCGAGGTGGAAGCTGCCGCGGCGCGCATGGAGAGAGAACTCAAGCACGGCCCACTCCGTGCGCTCCGCGCTCTCGCGTTTTGGAATAGATGATCGCCAGTGCCAGCAAGCTCATGCCGAGCAGGATGGCGGCGGTGCGGTTGGCGGCGGCGTAGTCGAAGTTTTCCACTTGGTTGTAGAGCACGATGGAAAGGGTGCGGGTCGACCCGGGAATGTCGCCGCCGAGCATGAGAACCACGCCGAACTCGCCGATGGTGTGCAGAAAACTGAGCACGATGGCGGCGAGAAGCGAGCGGCGCGCAAGAGGGACGAGAATGCTCGTGACCAGACGCACGGGACCGGCGCCAAGGAGACGCGCGGCATCGACGAGGGTCGTATCGACCGATGCGAAACCAGCAACCAGCGGCTGCACCGCAAAGGGAAGGCTGTAGATGACCGAGCCGACGACGAGGCCATTGAAGGAGAAGGCGAGCGGATGACCGAGGAGGGCTGTGATGCCGCGTCCCACGGCGGTGCGCGGACCAAGCAGGACGAGCAGGAAGAATCCGAGCACGGTGGGCGGCAGAACCATGGGCAGTGTGGCCAGGGCTTCGAGGGCGGCGAGCCAGCGGCCGCGGCCCAGCACCAGCAGCGCCGAGAGAGGCACGGCGATGGCGAGGAGAATCGCCGTGGTGACCGTGGCCAGTCGGAGCGAGAGTGCGAAGGCTTGCCAGTCCATGAGGTTCAGTCAACAGACTATCGTTAGGAAGCGGGGATGCCCAACCATTTTGCGAAATGAGCGAGTGGAGGAGTGAAAGAGTGAAAGGCTGAAAAAGCGGGGCGGCAGTGGCTTCCCACCCATTTCGCAAAAAGCGCGAAATGGATGGGGCACGGAGAGTATCAATTCGCCGGCATGAGTCCGCTCTTTGCGAGTTGCGCCTGCACCGCGGGCGAGAGGAGAAAGTCGAGCAGCTTGTGCACGGCCGCGCGTTGCCGCGTGTTGCTGACGATGACTCCACCTTGCTCGATGGGAGGATAGAGATTGCGGGGCACGATGAAGTAGGAGCCGTCTGCCGTGAGGCGCGGCGTGAGTGCGGAGGTGAGTGAGATCAGGCCCGCATCGGCGTTGGCCGAGTCGACGAATTGGGCGGCCTGGGCGATGTTTTCCGCGGTGACGAGACGCAACTTGAGCGAGTCGTAAAGATGGAGGCTTTGAAGGGCGGCGACGGCGGCTCGGCCGTAGGGCGCGCGATCGGGATTGGCGATGGCGAGGCGCTTCAGTGCGGGCGAGCGCAAAAGGTCGAGCGACGGCGGAGGCAGATGCGAGTCTTTGCGCGTCCAGAGAACAAGCGTGCCACGCGCATAGGTGATGGGCGTAGTGGAATCGGTTGAACCGGCGGCGTCGGCCAGGCCGTCGTCGATGAGGCGCTTGGGGTAACTTAGGTCAGCGGAGAGAAACACGTCGAAGGGCGCGCCGTTTTCGATTTCCGTGGTGAGCATGGCGGAGGCCTGATAAGTTGCTTCAGCCTGGATGCCTGTAATTTTCTCGAATTGCTCGAGGATGGGCGGCAAGACGGGTTCAAGGTCGGCGGCGGCGGCGATGCGGAGTGGGGTTTGTGCGACGAGCGGCGCGGCGAGCGCGCACGCGAAGATCGTTGCGAAGAATGTCTTCGAGATCAACGGCAAACACCCCATCCACAGCAAGAATGGCCGTACGCTGATAGGCTAACACCAGGGAATTATGAACGATAACTTGCATCAATTGCGCTGTTTTGGGTGCGGGAGCCGAATTGCGGGCGCGGAGGCGCGACCCGATTTTCGCTGCGCCCAGTGTGAAGAGCTGTTTGAGGTGGAATATCCCGGCTGGAGCCAGCGCGGCGGACACGACCGGCCGAATCCGGGTGCCTTGAAGTGGCTGTGGAGGGAACGACGCTGCTCGGGAGAGGCGCTGGATGAGTCGGGCGTGTGGCGCTTCCGCGAACTGCTTCCGATTCTGGAGAGCTTTGGCAACGCCGTGTCGTTGCGCGAGGGGAATACGCCGCTGTATCACCTGCCGCGCGCGGCCAAGGCGCTGGGGATCGATCGGCTTTATGCCAAGCACCAGGGCATGAATCCGTCGGGCTCGTTCAAAGACACGGGCATGACGGCGGCGCTGAGCGTGGCGAAGGAGCGGGGATTCGAATGGGTGGCGTGCGCGTCGACGGGGAATACGTCGGCTGCGATGGCGGCCTACGCGGCGCGTGCCGGGCTGCACAGCTTGGTGCTGATTCCCGAAGGGAAAATTGCGTGGGGCAAACTTTCGCAGGCCATGGACTACGGCGCCGTGACTTGCCAGTTGAAGACGGATTTCGATGGCTGCCTGAATGTGCTGACGGAGATTGTGAAGCAGGCGCCGATCTATCTGCTGAATTCCGTGAATCCGTACCGGCTGGAGGGCCAGAAGACACCGGCCTTCGAGATTGCCGAGGCCATGGATTGGAATGTACCCGACCACTTGATTGTTCCCGGCGGCAACCTGGGCAACAGCTCGGCGCTGGGCAAAGGGTTCCGCGAGATGCGCGAGCTGGGACTGGTGGCGCGCATGCCGAAGATATCCGTGATTCAGGCGGCGGGGGCGAATCCGCTGGTGCGGAGCATTGCCGCAAGCCACGGGACGAAATTGGAGCCTGTGGAGGCGCATACCCGCGCCACGGCCATTCGCATCGGCAATCCCGCTTCGTGGCGCAAGGCTGCAAAGGTGATCGAGGAAAGCGGCGGCTGGTGCTTGGATGTAACGGAAGCGGAGATCGCCATTGCCAAGGCGGAGATCGGCGCTGAGGGGCTGGGCTGCGAGCCGGCTTCGGCCGTGACGCTGGCGGGGCTGAAGAAGCTGCGCGCACAGGGCGTGGTGCGGTCGGGCGAGACCGTGGTTCTGGTGCTGACGGGGCATACGCTCAAGGATGCCGATTACACCATCGACTTCCATCGCGGAACACTGCTGACCGATGACGAGAAGAAGGGATTGGAATCGGAGATCGGCGCGTTGCAGCGGGACGCCATCACCCTGGATGCGACGCCGGCCGCGGTTCTGGCCGCGCTGAAGGGCAGAGTGGGATGAGCGACGCGAGAAAGAGGGGCGGAATCCGGCTACGCTTGCCCGCAACCTCTGCGAATCTCGGCCCCGGATTTGACGCCGTGGCCGTGGCTCTCGATTTTGCCCTGGAGATCGAGGCCGAGGCGGCGCAGGAGTTTTCCATCGCGGCCACGGGTCGCGATGCGGAGCGTTGCGGCCGGCTCCAGGACAACCTGATTCTGGAAATCTACAAGGACCTGCTCGAGGCCAATGGACGGCCGCTGGTGCCGCTGGCGCTCAAGGTCGCGAATGCGATTCCGCTAGGTATGGGGTGCGGGTCGTCGGCGGCAGCACGGCTTGCGGCCATCGCACTGGCGAGGCACTTCGGACAGTTGAACTGGGACACGGACCGGGTGCTCGCAGAGGCGTATGCGCTGGAAGGACATCCGGACAATGTGGCGGCATGCTGGCTGGGCGGATTTGTGAGCGCGGTGTGCGAGGGCAGGAGCGTGCAGGTGGCGCGCGTGGATCCGCCGGAGGCGTGGCGCGCAATTGTGGCGCTGCCTGCCGAACCGCTGGCAACAAGCAAAGCCCGCGCGGTGTTGCCGGTGACCTACTCGATGGAAGATGTGGTGGCGAATCTGCAATCGGTAGCATTACTGGGGCTGGCGTTTGCGCAAGCGCGGGGCGATTTGCTGCGGCTGGCGATGAGCGACCGGATTCACCAGCCGTATCGGGCGCCCTTCTGCCCACTGCTGCCGCTTTTGCTCCCGCTGGTGGGGAAAAACGGGATTTTGGGTGTTGCTTTAAGTGGTGCGGGCCCGGCGGTTCTGGTGGTCATTGACGGCGCAGGGAGCCTTCGGGCGGCTGCCACAGCAATTGAGAATGTGACGAAAAATCACACGATAGCGGAGCTGGCAATCTGCGGGTTTTCGCGGATTGGAGCCATTCAAGCGATTGAAAAACAATGACTTAGGCGAATGCTTTTCGGGAATGTGGTGGCTATGCCGAGCGTTATCAATGAGTTAAGGTGGTTACCGAGTTAGATAATCACCTTTCTAAAGATTACCCCTCTCGTTACCTAAGTTTTGTTGCCATTTATCGATTTAGCAACTACATTCGCTGCGTGAGCAGTTCTGGGGGAGGGCTGCTCTAGCGCCCGTGGTCCTTCATGGATCCGGGCGCTTCTCTTTGCGCCAAAACCGCTCGGGTTGCACAACAATTTGTCGGCGCGATGTCGCGCGCTGCGGGATGATTGCAGGTTATGCGATCTAAACTCGCGTTGCGTCCCGATTCGTCGTCTTGCGACTTTCAATCCTTGGGGTGCATCTGATAGCTAAACGGTTTCCTGTACAATCACCGGTGCGGGGTATGCCAAGGAGGATCATGGCTGGGCAAGGTGTTCTGGAAGTGAATGACGCGAATTTTGACCAGGAAGTGCTGCGCAGCGAGCAGCCGGTTCTGGTGGATTTCTGGGCCGTATGGTGCGGGCCGTGCAAGGCGATTGCGCCGATCGTGGACAGCGTAGCAGCGGCGTACGCGGGCAAGTTGAAGGTGGCCAAGGTGAACGTGGATCAGAATGGCGCGACGCCGTCGCGCTACGGAATCCGCGGCATACCGGCGCTCCTGTTTTTCAAGGGCGGCAAGGTGGCCGATCAAATTGTGGGCTACGTGCCGCAGAGCGTGATTGAAGAGAAGGTGAAGAGCCTGCTGGCGTGACCGGCACTGCGAACTCTGGAGTTCGGAAGCGAACAAGGCTCGGGCAATGCGCCCGGGCCTTTTGTTTTGGGTCCTGATTAAGCCCGGCCACGAAATTGAATGATGCGCCGCCGGTCACGCTTGCTGGGCCGGCCAACGGGCAGGGGCGCGTATTGCTGCATGGCTTTGCGCTCTTCTGCAACGCGGAGACGCGCTTCGCGGCTGGCTTCGGTCTCGCGGTAGAGGGTTTGCGCCACCGATGCGGGGCCGCGGATGTGGCTAACGCCCAGGACATCGATCTCAAAACGGCCGGCATCGTTTTCGATCAGCAGGCGGTCGCCGGGGTGGACATCGCGTGCGGGTTTGGCGCGGAGGCCATTCGATTCAATCCGGCCTATATCGCAGGCGCGCGAGGCCATGGCGCGGGTTTTGAAGAAGCGCGCGGCCCAGAGCCACTTGTCTATGCGCACGGAGTCCATATCAAGATTCTACGCAGCACTTTACGGGGTGCGGGCCTGTTAAGTTGGGGCATGCGCGTGATAGGGATCACGGGCAAGGGTGTTTGAGCGGGCCTACACTTCCTCATCGCAGTGGGGCTTTTGCCTGTGAAGGAGGGGTCGCACGATGAGTGAAACCTGTCGAAAGTGTGGAACGCGGCTCGAAAGCCCGTGGAAGTTCTGCCCTCTATGCGGAGTTGAGAACGCGCATGCGGCCGGTGAGATTGCGAAAGCGCATCCGGATCACGAGAAGGCGCCGGTGAAAGGCGGAATCAGCGGTATGGTTCTGGGCCTGATCATGGCGCCGGTCCTGATCATCTACGGGACCCTGATTTGTCTGATGGTGGGGCCGTGGATGGTGCTGGGGATTCCCATGATCCTTGCCGGCATCTGTGCGCCGATCGTGGGTCCGTTCATCGCTATCAGCGCGGTGCGGGGAACATGCCCGTGGTGTGGGGTGAAGATCTCGAGCGTAGGGCCGATGGACGCGTTCTATTGCTATGCGTGCAGCAAGCGGATTGTGGTGCGCAAGCGGGAGATGGTGAGGGCGGAGTAAGCTTGGCGCGAAGGAAGATCGCCGGGCCTGGTCACGCCAGCGGCGAAGGCTGGTCTCTGTTTCCGCGTTCCCGAAGACCTGGGCGCCCATGAACGCATATCAACGGCGTGAAAAGAGCGGAGACTCCCGCGAGAATTTGAATCCGTCCTTGGTTTGCCAGCCGTAAGAGAGCGGAATTCCGTACTTCCGAAGCGTCTTGAGAAAGATTCCATCAGCTTCGGCCGGCTTGCAGTCTAGGACCAGTATCCATTGGTCGTAGGTCACTCTGTCTGGATAGTGGTTGTACTCCAATATCTGACCCAGCGCCTCTCGTATCGCGGGCTTAGGGTCGTCGTTGTAAGCAACCTTGAATTCAACGAGCGCGCTTCGCCTTCCAATCCGAAAGGTAACGTCGATGTTCCTTCGCTCCACGTTGCATTTGATGCCGTGGTTTAAAACTAGCCAGTCTGTAAAGGCATTGCAAAGTCTGACGTGTCTGCGATCAATTTTCCTAATTGATTCGGCGGTGTATCGCGTGTAGGCGGATTCCTCCAACTGCCGGAGACGAATCTCCTCTTCGGCGTCGCTTCCCTCGGCGCTGGCCCGTCCTCCCTGCTCGGAATTCGAGACGGGGTCCCTCTTTACTGCACCTCGAATCAGCTTCTTGATCTTGGCGATTTCTGATGGCTTCAGTTCAAGTACAGTGTTTTGCGTGGCCTGTGGCGCCGGATAAGGTGTCTCTAATAGCTTGCCCCATTCCACCTTGACTTGGTGGCGCCATGGGTGACGTTTCTCATCCACAATCGGAGTTTTAGCGGCAAAACGATAGGCCCGTGATCCATCTGGGCCTTTGACGCGGCCGACACACACAATGCGTGAAGGATTTGACTCCGCAACGTAGATAACGTCGCCGCCACGAATGCGCCACGCGACCTTTCGCAAGCTTCCGCTCTGCGCAGGCGCAAGGTCGCTCCACTGCGGCGGAGGATCATCCTCGCTGAAGTCGGTCAGATCGACGTCTTCGAGGGGCGTGTAGTGGATAGCCGCTACGCCCTCGGCGCGGCATTTCCTGAACATATCGAAACCATGCCATCCGTTTCGCATTCGCATTCGCCAATGCTTCATCGGCAGTCCTCCTTTTCCGGAGTGAAGAATCTCAATTCGGCGTCAATCTTAGCAGAGGTATCGGACGATCGGCGGGATCATCCGACAGGCGACATGACACTTAGCTGGCTGATTGCGCTTGATGGAAGTGTCGCCAGATGATTTCTGCAGTTTTACGCGAGACAACGGCCGCCAGCGATTCGGCCGTCGCCTGCTGCACGTCGCGCAGGCTGCCGAAGTGGGTGAGCAGGCGCTGACGCGTTTGCGGGCCGACGCCGGGAATGTTCAGCAGTTCGGAGTCGCGGTCGCGCATCGCGCGGCGCTGCCGGTGATAGCCGACGGCGAAGCGATGGCTCTCATCGCGAATGAGCTGGACAAGGTGGAGCACCGGGCTGCGGCGGTCGAGGACGATCGGCTCGTCCTCGTTGCCGTAGAGGTAGATGACTTCTTCCTTCTTCGCGATGGAGGCCAGCGGTTGCGAAGTGAAGCCGAGAGATTCGAGTGCTTCGGCAGCGGCGTGGAGTTGGCCGAGGCCGCCATCGACGAGGACGAGGGAGGGCATGGTCGCAGGCTCTTTGCTCCGGGAGGAGTTTCCCTCAGGGGCTAAAGCCCCGTCGCTTTGGGCGCCAATTTCGGCACGACTGAAGTCGTGCCCTTTCAAAACTTTGGACCCTTCTTCGGCGCGACTAAGGTCGTGCCCAGACACTTCCTGCGTTCCCGAAGCGTTTTTTGTAGGGAGAATTGCGCCAGCCGATTGTGAATCGGAATCAAAACCGGCGGCGTCGCGAACGCGACGGTAGCGGCGCTCCACCACCTCGCGCATGGCGGCGAAA
Organism: Occallatibacter sp.; assembly: GCA_050011915.1. Taxonomy (GTDB): domain Bacteria; phylum Acidobacteriota; class Terriglobia; order Terriglobales; family Acidobacteriaceae; genus Telmatobacter. The sequence continues at coordinate 14,861 of JBEKIE010000030.1, read as the reverse complement.
TCGTCGACGCCGGCGACGGTCTTCATCTTGAACTTGCGATAGGCCGATTTGTTCATCTTGCCGTCTTCCCAGACCACCATGGAGGCGACGGTCTCCGCGCCCTGGATGTGCGAGATGTCGAAGCACTCGATGCGGCGGGGAAGCTCGGGGAGCATGAGCGCGTCGGCGAGCGCTTCCTGGATGGCCTTGCGCGAAGGCTCAAGGACGCGGAAGCGCTGCGTGTAAGACTGCTTGGCGTTTTGCCCTGCGAGATCGACGAGGGAGCGTTTTTCTCCGCGTTGCGGCACGGCGATTTCGATTTTGTGGCCGGTGCGCTCGGTGAGCAACGCGGCAAGGGATTCGCGGTCGTCGAAGTCGACCGGTGCGAGGATGGTGCGCGGGACGTAGTGCTGGTCGATGTAGAGCTGCTTGAGGAGGGCGCTGATGACGGCGCCGGCGTGGAAGGCGGGCTCGGAGCTTGCCTCAGGGACTAAAGCCCCATTTTCTTTCCGGCGTGCCTCGGCACGACTGAAGTCGTGCCCTTTCAAAACGGATGGGGCATCCGGCGTTTTCTTGCTCCCTTGCTCCCTTGCTCCCTCGCTCCCTGCCTCCTGATCCCGGTTCCCTGATCCCTCATCCCTGTGTTCAACGGCTTCCAGCAGGCTCGGCAAATCTTCCCAGAAAAACTCGCGGCGGTCGACGATTTTGCCGTTGCGCATGTGGAAGAGGTTGACGGCGAGCGATCCGTCTTCAAAATGGTAACCGAAGACGTCGGCATCATCGCCCAACTCCGCCGTCGCGATGCGCTGTTTCTCCTGGAGCTGGTGCACGGTCGAGAGCTGGTCGCGAAGGCGCGCTGCGGCTTCGAATTGCTCGGCTTCAGCGGCAGCGATCATGCGCTGTTCGAGCGTGCGCTCCAGCTCGGCGTGGCGGCCTTCGAGAAAGAGCTGTGCGTCGCGGACGGCGTCCTTGTAGGTTTCGGGCGCGGTGAGGCCTTCAACGCAGGGGCCGAGACAGCGGTGAATGTAGTACTGCAGGCAGGCGCGGGGATGGTAGCGCGAGAGATCGACCTTGCAACTGGGCAGCAGAAAGCTGCGGTGAATGAGCTCGACCACGCGGTAGGCGAGGTTGCCGGGGAAGTACGGGCCGTAGTAGGCGGCGCCGTCCTTGCGCAGGCGGCGGGTGACGAAGACCTTGGGGAAACGATCTGCGAGCGTGAGCTTGACGTAGGGGTAGGTCTTGTCGTCGCGCAGCAGAATGTTGAAGCGAGGCTTGCGCTGCTTGATGAGATTGTTTTCGAGGGCGAGAGCCTCGTGCTCGTTGGCGACGAGGATGGTTTCGATGTCCACAGCCTCGCGCATGAGGGAGCCGGTTTTGGCGTTGGCCTGCGAGGCTTCAAGCAGATAGGAGCGCACACGCGAGCGGAGGTTGTTGGCCTTGCCCACGTAGATGACCTCGCCCTCGGCGTTCTTGTAGAGATACACGCCAGGTTGCGTGGGGAGGTTGCGGATTTTTTCGTAGAGGTCCATGGATGGGCATGAGCTGCTTGAGGCCAGTTCTTAGGATAGCGGGGAAAGCGGAGCTAGCGGAGTTGGCGGGGTTAGCGGAGTTAGTTGAGCCGGGAAGATCGGGCAATCCTTACCGGGCTTGGTAAAAATTACATGGTTTTGGGGCGAAGAAAGGATTCAGTCGAAAGGAAATATGGTTTAGATTCATGGGTTTACAGCGATATCCGCGATTGGAGGGTGGCGTGCACTTTCCAAGGTGCAGAAAGAGGTTTTCCCTGCCGGGAATGCGGAACAATGCCCGGCTTGAGGGCGGAGAGGTGAAGGCAATGACAGGCCATCGATTTGGATTTGCGATGACAGCCGCGGCGCTGATCGCGTTGGGCGTGACAGGATGTGCGAGCAAGAACTACGTGCGGACGCAGACCGGTCCGCTGATCGATCACACGGATCAACTGGACCAGAGATCGGCGGAGAATAACCGCGCGATTCACGATATGGATGACCGCGCGCAGGCTGGCATCAGCAGGGCGCAGAGCTCTGCCGATGCGGCGAACGCGAACGCGCAAAGCGCGAGCTTGGAGGCGAATACAGCCGACACGGCAGCCAACGACGTTTCGCACCGCGCCGATACGCTGGACAGCGTGGTGAAGGGGCTTGACAACTACAAGGAAGTCACAAAGGCGTCAATGACCTTCGGCTTTGACAAGGCCGTGCTGACCAGCGACGACAAGGCGCAGCTGGACAGTTTCGCGGGCCAGTTGGGCACCGCGAAGAGCTACATTCTTGAAGTGACCGGCGGGACCGATTCGACGGGGCCGGCGCAGTACAACTACGAGCTGAGCCAGCGCCGCGCCGATGCGGTGGTGCAGTACCTGGCGGCGAAGTACAACATCGCGCCGCACCGGTTTTACCTGATCGGCATCGGCAAGGATCAATATGTGGCGTCGAACGATACGCCGACCGGGCGCAAGGAGAACCGGCGCGTCCAGGTGCGGCTGCTTTCGAATATGAGCGGCGACAGCGCGACAAACGGGAATCCCGCAGCGGTGACAGGCCAGGCAAAGCCGCCCAGCGAGTCGCCGATGACGGTGGAGGAGTAACGCAGGCATACAGTCAGAGACGTTTGACGATTGCGGAAGGAACGAAGGGCAGATCCGAACGGGTTTGCCCTCGTCTTTTTGCGGTCAGGATTTCGTAGCGGCGAGTTACTTCACGTGTTCGGCGCGGACTTCATTCGCGGTGAAGAGGCGCAGGAAGGGTGCTGGTTTTGCGGCGCTTTCGACGGCAGGACGGCCGTAGGCTTCTTCGCGCTCCACGATGCAGACCACGGCTGCGACGGTCATGCCGGCCTCCTTTGCGGCCTCGATGGCGGCGATGGTGGAGGCTCCGGTGGTGCAGACATCGTCGACGATGACCACGCGCGCGCCGGGGCGGCAGAAGCCCTCAATGCGGCGGCCGGTGCCATGAGCCTTCTCGGCCTTGCGGACGAGAAAACCGTGGAGGAGCGGCGAACTGGGATTGGAGACGGCACGCCAGGCACTGGCTGTGGCCACGTTGGAGACGATGGGATCGGCGCCCATGGTGAGGCCGCCGACGGCTTCCGCGTCGATATGGTTGGCTTCAAGCAGGTCGAGGATGGCGTGCCCGGTAAGGCGTCCACCCTCGGCATGGAGTGTGGTGGTGCGGCAATCGATGTAGTAGTCGCTTGTGCCTCCGGAAGAGAGCTTGAACTCGCCGAGTTTGAAGCTCGTGCGGGCGAGGAGGGCGAGAAGTTGCTGGGCGTGGGTGGTTGCTGGCATCGAGACCATTCTAGCCGGTAGCCTGCAGCCCGCAGCTTGAAATGCGTAGTCGTTACTGGCTGTAAGCTGCATGCCGTAGGCGGTCTTTCACAACTTGTCGAAGTGGCGGAAGCCGCCGGTGACGATCAACATGGAGGAGAAGAGGAGGAAGTTGTATGTGGCGTGGACCAGTGTGCTGGCGGCCAGGGAACGGGTTTTGAGACGCACAGTGCAGAGAATCATGCTGATGACGATCATGAGAAGGAACGGCCCCAGCGAATGGCCCTGCTGCTCGGCATGCACCAGAGCGAAAGGAATGCTGGTCAGCACTGAGCCAATGATCATAGCGGGAAGCGACCACTGCGGGTGACCCTCAGCGTCGAGCGGGCGAGGAGGGCTGCCGGTTTTCTTTTCGGCGATCCAGTCGCAGGCCGTCGAGAGCGACGGCAAGAGGAAGCCGCGGAAGAACATCTCTTCGAAGAACGGCGCCATGGTGACTCCGAAGGCGAACATCATCCAGGCAGCTCCGGTAGAGCTGAGCATTTTTTCGATGGGCGCGTTGGCGGGGCCGGGCATCAGGATCTGGTCGACGAGGGCCAGGCCGAAGCAGGCCGAGGCGGTGCCGGCCAGCGCCCAGAACTGGGTAATCGCGCTCCTGCCGCGCCATTCGAGTCCGGCGAAGAGGGTCTCGTTCCAAATCATCGGAAAGACGAAGAGGCTCAGGGCAAAGGTGGCGAGGTAGAGAACGCCCTCGCTGGCTAAGTTGAAGCCGAGGTCAGTGGCAGACTTTGAGGAAAGCTGCAAGCCAAAAAGATGAAAATGTGAGGCTAGAGCCAGGGCGATAATCAGGATGCTGAAGGCGATAAGAATCAGCAGGGACAAGAGCAGAAGATGGCCGAAATTCGGGATGCGCACGGGGCGGCGGATGGGCGGCTGCGCGTAGGAGTGGAAGAGCGGCGGTTCGAGGCTTGTGGACGGAGGGTAGGAGATGGAGGGCGCTGGTAGCTCAGATGCTGCGGGATTCTCGCAAAAAGGCGAAGGCGCGGCGGCTTGTTGCTGCGCGGAATCCGATGGACCAGAGGAATCGCTGCTGGGCGGGATGAAGGGCTCGCGCAATTCGTCTTCGGGGAGATTGGTCATGCGCTCTTTTCCATTTGTTTCCAATTCATGTGGTGAATCCGAAATGCATTGAAAATCAACCGCTGATCCTTCGACTCCGCAAGCCGCCAAGAACGCGGCTTGCTCCGCTCAGGATGACAAGCTTTTGTCGAACGAACTTGTGACTCAGGATACTAGGGCCGCGCCCTTTTTCGATTGCGCATTTTGTGGGCTTTGGTGGCAGGGGTGGCACTGGGATCGACGCTGTTCGAAGCGGCGCTTTTGAGGCCGCTGCCGGCCGCGGAGGCTGACAGGAGTTCGTCGTCGGAGCCGGCGGGCGCGAAGCGGCCGTTTGTGGACTTGTAATAGCGCTTGAGGAACTGTCCGGTGTAGGAGCCGGGCGTCGCGGCAATCTTCGCGGGGCGGCCCTCGCCGACCACGCGTCCGCCGTCTTCGCCGCCCTCGGGGCCGAGATCGATGACCCAGTCGGCGTTGCGAATCACGTCGAGATTGTGCTCGATGATAATGACGGAGTTGCCGAGATCGGTGAGCCGGTGCAGGACTTCGAGGAGCTTGCGCACGTCGTCGAAGTGCAAACCGGTGGTGGGCTCGTCGAGCAGGTAGAGGGTCTTGCCGGTTTGGCGCTTGGAGAGCTCGCGGGCGAGCTTCATGCGCTGCGCCTCCCCTCCCGACAAAGTCGTCGCGCTTTGGCCGAGGTGAATGTAGCCGAGGCCGACGTCGACGAGGGTTTGCAATTTCTGGCGCACCTGGGGCACATCGGTGAGCAGCGGTAATGCGTCTTCGATGGTGAGGTCGAGCACGTCGGCGATGGAGTGGCCGTGGAATTTGACGGCCAGCGTCTCCTGATTGTAGCGGCGGCCGTTGCACACCTCGCACTGCACGTAGACATCGGGCATGAAGTTCATCTCGATGCGGCGTTGGCCGTCGCCCTGGCAGGTCTCACACCTTCCTCCGACCACGTTGAAGCTGAAACGGCCTGCCTTGTAGCCGCGCTCGCGCGCCTCGGGCAACATTGAGAAAAGATCACGAATGGGCGAGAAGACGCCGGTGTAGGTCGCCGGGTTGGAGCGGGGCGTACGGCCAATCGGCGATTGATCGATGCGCACCACCTTGTCGATCTGCTCGGTCCCGGTGAGCTCGTCGTGTGCGCCGGGCTCCTCGCGCGAGCCGTAGATGGACTTGGCGAGCGAGCGATAGAGGATGTCGTTGATGAGCGTGCTTTTGCCGCTGCCGCTCACGCCGGTGACGACGGTCATGACGCCGAGCGGGATGCGCAGGTTTACATCCTGCAGATTGTGCTCGCGCGCCCCGATGATGCTGAGCCACTTGCCGGTGAGGGTACGCGGATGGGCGCGTTGCAGCATGGAGGCAACGCCGCTCAGATAATGTCCGGTGAGCGATGCGGGCGTGGCCATAATCTGTTCCGGCGTGCCTTGGGCGACGACAAGGCCACCCAAGCGCCCTGCACCCGGCCCAAGATCGAGAACGAAGTCTGCATGGCGGATGGTTTCTTCGTCGTGCTCGACGACGAGAACCGTATTGCCGAGGTCGCGGAGCTTTTCCAGGGCCTCGATGAGGCGATTATTGTCGCGCTGGTGCAAGCCGATGGAGGGCTCGTCGAGAACGTAGAGGACGCCGCGCAGGCGGGAGCCGATCTGCGTCGCGAGACGGATGCGCTGTCCCTCGCCGCCGGAGAGCGTGGTGGCGTTGCGGTCGAGCGAAAGGTAGCTGAGGCCAACGGCGCAGAGAAATTCGAGGCGCTCGGCGATTTCGCGGCGGATGCGCTCGGCGACGAGGGCTTCGCGCTCAGTGAACTTGAGGTTGATGGCTGCCGAAAGCGCGCGGTTGAGGGGGAGGGCGGTGAAGTCGGCGATGGAAAGACCGCCAACCTTGACGGCGAGCGACTCCGGACGCAGGCGCTTGCCGCGGCAAACCGGGCAGGGCACGGCCGACATGTAACTCATCATGTACTCGCGGTAGCTGTCGCTGCGGGCTTCCTCCGCGTTGTCGTGCAGGTAGGCGAGGATGCCGTGAAAGCCGGTGCGCGGGGCCTCGCCTTTGGGAGGGCCGTAGACGAGGATGTGCTGCTGCTTCGGAGGCAGATCCTCAAAAGGCGTCTTGAGGTCGATCTTGTAGCGGACGGCGGCGAGCTGGATGAGCTTGATGAGGTATTGCGACGAGGAGCCGGGACCGAGACCGCCATCGAGCAAAGGCTTGGACCAGTCGGTGATGACCTTGGCGGGGTCGAAATCGTAGAGTGAGCCGAGGCCGTGGCAGTTGGGGCAGGCACCAAAGGTGGAGTTGAAGGAGAAGCTGCGCGGCTCGAGCTTGGGTACATCGAGGCTGCAGTCGGGGCAGGCCATCGACGAAGAAAACAACTGCTCGTTGCCATCGTTGAAGGCGATGAGAGCCAGGCCGTTGGCCAGTTGCAGGGCTTTGTTGACGGCCTGCTCGAGACGTTTTTCAGCCGAAGGCTTTCCGACCGAAATCGCGATTGGTCTAGTTCCTTCCCCGGTCCCTCCGCCGACGGCGGACGAGGAACCGGGGGCTCCCTCGGGTCTTAGCAGCACCCGGTCGACGATGGCTTCGATGTTGTGGTTCTTGCGGCGGTCCAGGGTGAGAGGCTCGGAAAGGTCGCGGACCTCGCCGTCTACGCGAGCGCGAAAGCCTTGCTGGTCAAGCTGATCCAGCAAATCCTTAAACTCTCCCTTGCGGCCTCGCACGATGGGCGCCATCACCGTGACACGCTCGCCTTTGCCCAGTTCCAGGATGCGTTGGACAATTTGCTCACTTGTCTGGCGGGCGATGGGACGGCCGCAGTTGGGGCAGTGGGGCGTGCCCACCGAAGCGTAAAGCAGGCGCAGGTAGTCGTAGATCTCGGTGATGGTGCCGACAGTGGAGCGGGGGCTGCGGCTGGTGGTCTTCTGCTCGATGGAGATGGCCGGGCTGAGGCCTTCGATTGAATCGACGTCGGGCCGCTCAATCTGATCGAGAAACTGGCGCGCGTAGGCGGAAAGCGTCTCAACGTAGCGGCGCTGGCCCTCGGCGTAGATGGTGTCGAAGGCGAGCGAGCTCTTGCCGGAGCCGGAGAGCCCGGTGACCACGGTGAGCGCGTTGCGGGGAATGCGCACATTGATGTCGCGCAGATTGTGCTGGCGCGCCCCACGCACCGAGATGTGTGTGATTGGCATGGCTGGGCTGTACGTTGACGGCGGGTTCCGAGAAGCTTTTTGGGGTCCGCTCACCACAGCGCCGCGTTCTGGCGTGTAAATAGACCCCTGGGGGTATTCTATTTGGCAACAGAAACGAGGGTCAACGCGGCGCGTTATCTGCGACAATCACTGGGACGCAAGTTGACGGGAAAAAAGCTCGCCGAACGGCAGGACGGGCACGTTGGGCCGGTTGGCAGATTTCACCCGGGAGCGGTAGGAATGGCAAATTTGCTGGATTTGATCATGTTGATATTGGCGTCGTTAGGCGCTATGGCATTTGGCATTCTGGCCGCTTATGCGATTCTGCGCGCGGGTTTCGCGCTAATGCGCCGCACGCCGCGGCGTCCGGCCCTCCTGAAGACACAGCCGCAAGCGGCGCGGATTTTCTAAAAACAGCTCTCAGCCGTCAACCGCCAGCTTTGAGTCGCGGGCCTGTGTTCGCGACTACGCTTCTTAATTTTGCGGATTCTGCGGGTTGCTCTGTTGCTGCTGTTGCTGCATCTGTTGTATCTGCTGCTGGCGGTCCCGGAAAATCTGTTGCGGTGTGCGAACCGGTCCGGGGGGTCCCGGGTTAGAGGCGGGCATCTGCGGCTGATTCGGTTGTGGCGGCTCTGGTTCTGGCGCCTGCCGCGCCTCCTGGTCGCTTTCCGCATCGTTCTCGTTGTTTGCGCCGGGGTTGGCATTGCCTGAAGGCTTCGACGGCACGGTGGCGCGGCCACTCAATACGATGCGCCGGGGCGTTCCCTGGCCCCGATCGCCAACCATGAGAATGTTGTAGCCGGAGCCTTCGAGGAGCTCGTTGAGCACGTCGCGGGCAGGGCCGGGACCGTAGGTGCCAAAGACGCGCTCGTCCGCACCCATGCCTTCCACTTTCGCGCCGATCTTGAGTGAAACGTCTTTGAGAATCTGGTCCAGGCTGGAGTTGGAGGCCTGGATCAGCAGGCCATGGCTGTCCCAGACCACAGAGGCCTCGGCGGGTTTGTTGTTGGCGGGCCAGTTGGGAAGCGGTGGCGCGGCGGGCGCAAGGGCGGGAGCTGGTTGCGGGGCGGGTTGCGCTGCGGGCTTTGCCGCCGCGGGTTTTTTGTGGGTATGGGCGGGCGCATGCGCGGGCGCCGGAGTTGTGGGCATTTGCGCGGCCAGCGCGGCGCCAACCAGGAATTGCGCAGCGAAAAGGGCCGCCCATGCAGCGAGAGGTGTGGGCGGGCGGCGCGTGGCGGCGTACTGCCCGTGGCGCGCGAAGGCGTGGGTCCCGTTCTGCGCGCTGGCGCGCCCAGAGGATTCCGGCTGCATGGGTACGAGGCTTCGCATCGGAATCGGCTCCTTGCGGTTGAATGCAGCGCAAGTTCGCGCCGCGATACCTTGCCGCTCACTGTACTAGACTAGCAGTGGCCGGTGGACGCTCGCCCGTGGACGGTCATAGACCTGTAAAGAAGAGATTTTTCAAGCAGAGAGGATGAAGGCGGAGATGCGCTTGCGCTGGATGGTTTCGACGGTTTCAATCGCGTTGGCCGTGTTGTTGACGCCGTGGACAAGCCGGGCGGCGAGTTGCACTTCGGAGCCTGAAATGGGATCGCTGGACCGCGATGCGTTGTCCGCGATCATCACCAGGGTGGCTACGGCCGTGATCGGGCAGGACTACGCCACGTTGCAGGCCGTGCTGCTGCCGCAGGAAGCATCGCAGTGGGAGGGGATCCGCGGAGCCGTGGAACAGGCGGCGCCGCTGGTGAAGGGCGGGCAGTTCCAGTTGCGAAACCTTTATCTACTCGACGCGAGCGAGCAGACATCGCCTGCGGATACGCAGTTCTTTTGCTCGAATCCATCGGGATCGATGACCGTGACCGTCAACATGAGCGCGCTGCCGCCCGGGCGCTACGCCGTGGCGTTGGCCGATGCGTTGGGATCGCCGATGGCCGGGCAGATGGGGCTGATTCTGGCTTGGGATGGCGCCGCGACCCAGTGGAAACTGGCCGGATTGACGGTACGGCCGGGCGTCTTCGACGGCCATGACGGCGTGTGGTACTGGGTGCGCGGGCGGGCGCTGGCCAAGGCCGATCCGTGGAGCGCGTGGTACAGCTACGATGCGGCTCGTTACCTCCTGCTTCCGGTGGATATTCTAAGCTCACCCAACCTCGAAAAGCTGCACCAGGAGCAGGCGCTCATCATGCCCTCGCCGCAGAGCGCGTTTCCGCTGTCGCTGCCCGATGGCGATCGCACCTGGAAGATCGAGGCGGTGGGGCTCGATCCCGCGCTGCGCCAGGCCGACCTGGGCGTGGTGTATCAGTCGACCGGCGTCACCGATCCGGCGGCGTTGCGCACCGAGGCGACGGCGGTGTTGAGCGCGTTTCTGAAGGCGCAGCCGGGAATCCGTGCCAACTTCCATGGGCTGTGGGCGTATGCGGAGAAGGATGGCAAGCGCACGGCGATTATCGAGCTGCAGATGAAGGAGATTCCGTAGGGAGCGAGAAAGAACGGAACTACCCGATGTGCTCGCGCATACTTAGGTCCGAGTCTTCAGTCCCGGGGCCCCGAATAACGGCATTCAAGAAAGGCGAAACAGATTGTCAGCAATCATTGATCTACGTTCGGATACGGTGACGCGCCCCACGCCGGAGATGCGCGCGGCGATGGCGGCTGCGGAAGTGGGCGACGATGTATACGGTGAGGATCCGACCGTCAACCTGCTGGAGCGGCGCGCGGCGGAGGTGTTTGGGCGCGAGGCGGCGCTGTTTGTGCCTTCGGGCACCATGGGCAATCAGATCGCCATCCGGTTGCTGACGCAGCCGGGGCAGGAGGTGATTGCCGAGTCGCGCGCGCACATTCTCGATTTCGAGATGGCGACGACGGCGGTGTTTTCCGGTTGCCTGATTCGCGCCGTGCCGGCCGAGGGCGGCGTTCTCACGTGGAAACATATTGAGGCCGCGATCACTCCCGTGGGGCCGTTCCGCGCACCGACCGGATTGATCGAGATTGAGAACACTGCAAATCTCGCCGGTGGCCGCTGCACGCGATTGGAGATTCTGGAGCAGATCTGGGAGGGGGCGAAGGATCGCAAGCTCCCCTTGCACCTGGACGGGGCGCGCATCTTCAATGCAGCGGTGGCGCTGGGCATGGATGTGAGGATGTTGACGCGCGGTTTCGACACCGTGATGTTCTGCCTGTCGAAGGGGCTGGGCGCGCCGGTGGGTTCCATGCTGGTGGGCTCGGCGGAGCGCATGGCGCGGGCGCGCATTCTGCGCAAGTGCCTTGGCGGCGGCATGCGGCAGGTGGGTATGCTGGCCGCGGCGGGGCTGATCGCGCTCGAAGACGGGCCGAAGCATCTCCACGAAGATCACGCCAACGCGCGGCTGCTGGCCGAGGCGCTAGCTTCGACCGAGGGCGTGACGATTGACTTGGAGTCGGTTGAGACCAACATCGTCGTCTTCCGGTTGATGGCCGGGAAGGGCGCGGCGGATTTGGCGGCGCGGCTAAAGGCGCGCGGCGTACTGGCCGGTGCCTTCGGGCCGGACGCGATTCGCCTCGTGACGCATCGCGACGTGAACCGCAAGGACTGCATCGACGCAGCCGAGGCGCTGACCGAAGAGATTCAGGCGCAGATGGAAACGGCCGGCTCGAGATAAGCCGGCTTCGAAGACCTGCCTCACTTGACCCGGGTTCCAGTTACTTCGTAACCTCCGCCGGGCCATGCCCACGCCCCCTTAAACGAGTTGCCGTCCTTGCTGAATTCTCCGACGTATCGGTTGTCAGATCCCTTTTTCATGAACCAAATCGTGAGAGTTCTGCCATTGAGCTCATAGACGTAATCGAGCGTCAGGCCATCGCCGAAACTATAGAAGCGTGTCCAGATATCGTCGGACGGATCTTCACCAGCCCGATGCAGGTGTCCAATCATTTCGACGCCCTTGATATTGCGTCCGAAGACCGTTAAATCTACATGCTGGATCAAAAAGAATCCGCCCTCGGCCCATTCGAATCGAGTTGTTCCCTTGGCCCCGCCGCTCAGGCTCCATGTGCCAACCAGGATTTCTCCAATCCGCTTAAGGGCTGGGGTGGGGGAATTCGCGTCACGTGAAGACGCGGTTTTCTTTTCCGTGCTCATGGCTTTCTCCTGTCCCGATGTCACTTCCTTTTCCCCGGGATCATTTTCCTTATTTGCGTGATTCTTCACACTACGGAAAATGAGAACGGCCGGCGTGAATTGATGCTGGCAGCTCAGAAACATTGTGCGATCCCACCCTTTCCGCAAGGTGCGCGGAAAGGATGGTGCACCAATGATCTCAAGTTACGCTCGGATTCGCCTCACTGGTCGTAGTGGAGGAAGAACTCGTAGGGCGCGGGACGCGCACAGACATCCCGTCCACGAGCTACTCGACCAACTCGGCCGATTCCGCCCAATACTTCAGTGTGTCATTCGCGTGCTTCGCGGCGCGAAAGGAAACGATAGCTCCGACCACGAAATCCGGTGAGGCGTGGGCCGCGGGCACGAAAACGGCATCCTCTTCGTCGACCACGCGGATCACGTAGACCGTTCCAGCGGCCTGCTTCTCAATGCGCTGAATCTCGCCGCCAATATCGGTGTTGGCTTGCTCGCTATAGTCGCCACGCTGACCCATGTTCAGGTCCTTGGGCCTGGCGCTGTCTTCGGCTTCGGAGCCGAAACTCAATTCTCCCATCTTCCATACGCCGGCTTCCTTGGCAAATGCAACCGTAACTCGAACCTTCTGTGCGGGTGGCAGATTCGCTTCCTTCTGCGCTTCGACCGGCACGGGAACCATGCCCACAATCACCATCCGCGCATGGTTGCCGTCCTTCGACAGTCTGACGAACCGGACCTCATAGGAAACTGGCATTACTTGAAGCGATTGCTCGAAGAGCGCGGCGTGATATGCAGCAAGTCGCCCAGCCGGCACGCCTTCCGTCAGTTCCTTCCGTTGGTCCGCGGTCCTCAGCTTCACCATCGCCTGGAAATCCTTCGCCTTCACCCCGGCGATGTAGGCGTCGTAGATCTTGCGAAAAGTGTCCTCTGTTTGTCCGAACGCGGTAATAGTTACCATTGCGCCCAAAAGCAGAGCTAAAAAAGTGCGCATACCCGGTTTTCTCCTTTGGGCGGCTCCGGTTCTTTGGGAAGCAGACTCACCACGACAGAGGGTAGCACAGGTCTCGCTTTCGCGACCCGGGAACCGCTGACGGCGGCATCTATCGGTGTCGAGCTGCAATCCTGCCGCAAAATGGCGCGCCCCAGGTCTCAAAATCGAGACCTGGGACACGCGAGGTTCTGAAGTTACGCTCGAATTTCCCTCACAGATCGTAATAGAGGAAGAACTCGTAGGGCACGGGGCGCAGGTTGACGGGGGCCAGCTCCTTCTCGCGCTTGTAGCCGATCCAGGTGTCGATCAGGTCGGGCGTGAAAACGTCCCCCTGCAGCAGGAAGTCGTGGTCCTTTTCGAGAGCAAGGAGAACTTCGCCCAGCGAGCCGGGCGTGCTCTTGATCTTCTTGGCTTCCGCCGGCTCGAGTTCGTACAGGTCCTTTTCGAGCGGCTCGCCGGGATCGATCTTGTTCTTGATGCCGTCGAGTCCGGCCATGAGCAGGGCGGCAAAGCAGAGGTAAGGATTGGTGGAGGGATCGGGGCAGCGGAACTCGATGCGCTTTGCCTTGGGGCTGGTGGAGTAAACGGGAATGCGGACCGCTGCCGAGCGATTGCGCTTGGAGTAGGCGAGATTCACTGGAGCCTCGTAACCGGGCACCAGGCGGCGATAGGAATTGGTGGTGGGAGCGGCGATGGCCAGGAGAGCCGGCGCATGCTTGAGCAGGCCGCCGATGTAATACTTCGCGGTCTGGCTGAGCAGCGCGTAGCCCTTGGCATCGAAGAAGACGTTCTTGTCGCCTTTCCACAGGCTCTGGTGAACGTGCATGCCGGAGCCGTTGTCGCCGAAGAGCGGCTTGGGCATGAAGGTTGCGCTCATGCCGTGCTTCTTGGCGATCATGCGGATGATGTACTTGTAGTTGAGAAGGTTGTCGGCCATCTTGACGAGCGGGCCGAAGCGCATGTCGATCTCGCACTGGCCGGCCGTGCCCACTTCGTGGTGGTGCACTTCGCATTTGACGCCCATGTCCTTCAGCGCCAGGATGATCTCCGAGCGGATGTCCTGCAACTGGTCGGAGGGCGGCACCGGGAAGTAGCCTTCCTTGTGGCGCAGCTTGTAGCCCAGGTTCGGACCCTCCTCGCGCCCCGTGTTCCAGACGCCTTCGTCGGAATCGACGTGGTAGTAACCACTGTTCGCGGTCTGGCCGTAGCGCACATCGTTGAAGATGTAGAACTCCGCTTCGGGACCCCAGTAGCTCATGTCGGCGATTCCGGTCTTCTTCAGATAGGCTTCAGCCTTTTGCGCAACATGGCGCGGGTCGCGCGTATAGGGCTTGCGCGTGATGGGGTCGAAGACGTTGCAGATGATGTTCATCGTGGGCACTGCAAGAACCGGATCCACCACCGCAGTATCCGCGTCGGCAACCAGAACCATATCGCTCTCATGAATCTGCTGGAATCCGCGGATGCTCGACCCATCGAAGCCGATGCCTTCTTCTTTGTTGAACAGGTCGTCCTCGAGGTCCTCCACTGGAATGGAAAAATGCTGCCACATTCCCGGCAGGTCAATAAACCTCAGGTCGATAATCTTCACGCCTGCATCTTTGGCTAGCTTTTTCACGTCACTCGGAGTACGCGACATTCTTATTTCTCCTTTCGCTTGCTTTTGTGATACGCAAGACCGGGTTGCATGGTGGAAGCCGGAGGCAAATCCGGAAAAGGAGTGTCTGGAGATTGAGTCCGGTCAGCGTTTCCTGTTTGCCCCTCGCGTTGAATTGGTCAGCGGTGCAAAGAAGGTCCGGCTTACAGGTCGCGTTGGCTCGAGGTACAGAATCGCCGAATACAGTTCTTCCGAATATGCCAAGGACAAATTGCGGAATCTGTCAGACAACAGTGCGGTATGGATCAACACTTCCCAAGCTCCCGCGCTAAAAATGCCTGCACGAGGCTGGAGCCGATACGGGCGCGATTTCGCTGCGAATTGGGCAAGCGCCCGAGAGTCGCAGAAATGCTAATGCCAACAGCATAAGGAATCCGTGAAGATTTGGAAGGTGGGGGATGTGGAAAACTTTTGTTAGCGGTGGCGGGCGATGAGCACCATGAGCAGCAAAATGACCACGGGAATGAGGGCCAAGCCACCGTAATAGAGGAGCTTGCGCGCCAGTGGAGATTTGCGGTTCTGCC
>JBEKIE010000029.1:0-43954 GCA_050011915.1 Occallatibacter sp. | reverse complement strand
TGCGGCATGGGAGACATGTCGGGGTGTGGGCACCCGTAATCGCCTGCAAAACTAAAGTTGCCAACGATAATCTGGCACTTGCTGCTTAATTAAATAAGCAGCCGTCCTCCGCGGCTTTGCCTGTGGGCCGCGAGCGGGCGTCGCACAGCAGGCTGGTGGTTGCGGCTCGGTCCGTGTTGTAGCCACGAGATCATCGGACTAGTTTCCGGCGCATCTTGTCCGTTCTTAAGCGCCGGCGGCGAAACCAATCGAATCGGACACAGCATGGACTCTCCCGGCTGACAGCGATTTCGGACGCGGGTTCGACTCCCGCCGCCTCCACCAACTTTTCCGGTCCTTCCACTCGGTCGCCGCGGCGACCTCGCTCAGGATTTTGCCTGCGGGCTCACACGCCCTATTCGACGAATCACCGCAAACCGGAGATAACGCTGAGATTGCGCAATCTGCTTGCTGGAGCGTGCCATATACAATCGAGGCATTCCATCCTCAAGCTTCGGCTGGCGCGCTTTCGGGAGCAACGGTGGTCGACTTCAACGACAGCAATACTGGACAAAAGGAATTGCGTGGGAGCGGAAGCAATTTCCTTGATCGCCATTCGTGGTTACCTATTGTCTTTTTGGTGTTGCTGCCATTCGTTGTTCATGCGCCATTGTGGCTGCTGGGGCGCAGCACAGATCCAATCTGGTTCTATTCGGGGGCAACAACGAACGGCGCAAGTTCGGTATGGCAAGCGCCCTTTATTGACCCAAACCTTGGGTTTAATTCGGAGGCGCTCGGCCGTCTCGCTGCGTGGGATTGGCTGCATCATATCGTTCCCTGGTGGAATCCGTATACCGGCATAGGCATGCCACTCGCGGGAGAGTTGCAGCCTGAAGCATTTTTCCTGCCCTTTAATCTCTTGCTCCTTTTGCCGGAGGGCGTGCTTTGGCAGCAGATATGTATGCAGATCATGGCTGCACTCGCCACCTATGCGCTCCTGCGTGAGTTGAAAATCAGCCGGCTTGCGGCGACGATGAGTGGCGGCCTGTTTGCGCTCAACGGAGTCTTCGCATGGAGCCCCGGCCCGGCCGCGGTTTATTGCACGGCGCCGTTTCTTCCCATGCTCTTGTGGGGTATTGAGCGAGCAAGAAAACCGCGTCAAGGCCCGGCCGGAATTCTCATCATTGGTGTGGCCATCGCGTGGTCAATTCTGGCCGGTTTTCCCGAGCCTGCATATATCAACGGCCTTCTGGCAGTTGTTTGGTTCTTATACCGTTCAGTTTCTGACCGGGAGAATCGCTGGCCGTTGGTTCGAAGAGCCATCACAGGTTGGGTGCTGGGAGTCTTGATTGCTGCGCCGCTTCTTATTGCATTTGCAGACTACGTAAAGCAATCGGATTCTTTTGCAGTCCATAATTTCGGACTGGATTCACTTCCGTGGGCAGCTTTGCCAATCCTGATCGTGCCGTATGTGTTCGGCTTCGCGGACCTTGCTACTCAGTCGCCCGTACTGGCGGTGATCTGGGGAAACGCTGGCGGCTATTTCGGCATTCTCGTCATTGTGATGGCGCTTGTCGGCCTGTTTACCAAATCCACTCCGCGCGGCCTGAGGTACATTCTTCTCGCGTGGATCCTATTGTCGTTGGCAAAGACATTCGGTGTACAGCCGGCCATGGGACTGTTCAATTTGGTGCCACTTATCGGCAAGGCAAACTTCGGCCGCTACATGCCTCAATCGTGCGTGCTGGCCCTTGTTGTGCTGGCAAGTTATGGGCTCGATCAATTCAAGCTGGCCGCGCCACGCTTGCGTTACCCGTTTATCGTCTCCGTCTTTATTCTCGCCGTGAGTGTGGTCTTGGCTTGGCCATTACTCTCCTATGTGGACAGGCCAGATGCGTCGGCCTCTGGAACCGTTCTTTTCTTGGCGGTTTCTCTGGCATGGTCTCTTGCTGGATGCGCAGTTGCGAGTGTGGCATGGAAGAGGCTGCAGGGTACGAGCCGTAAGTCTGTCTTGGCTTGTTTGTTGCTCGTTGACGCCGCCGTGATGTTTATGGTGCCCATGTTGGCCAGTGTGCCTGCCGGTGAGATCGACACATCGGCAATTCAATTCCTGCGCGATCACCAGGGTCTTTCCCGCTTCTATACTCTCGGGCCCATTCAACCGAACTACAGCGCGTACTTCCAGATAGCCGGCATCGACCATAACGTCCTGCCTGTCCCAAGGCTTTGGTCGAATTACGTTGATCGCAGCCTCTTACCGGGATATAAGGCCATGGATTTCGGAATAACGTTTTGGCCGGCGGATCTTGATGAAGGCGCGGGAAAGCAGGCATTGAGTAAGCTGCGCAGTAATTATCTCGATCTCGGGGTGCGCTACGTGATCACCGATCATGATACTGACGGTCCTGCAACAGACCTAAATAAAGTGTATTCAGACAACTTAATGGATATATGGGAGTTTCCGAACTCAGCTTCGTATTTCCAGATTATTGCGGGCGGTCCCTGCGTGTTTTCTACCCTGCAGCGAGAACATCTCATTGCCGAATGCTCTTCTCCTGCTACCTTAGTGCGGAGAGAGTTGTATATGCCTGGCTGGCATGTTGCCATCAATAGAAAGCCGTGGGGGGTTACACAAGACGAACTCTTTGAATCGGTAAGCCTGCCTCAAGGACACGACGAAATACAATTCAGTTTTTCTCCACCATACGTGGAATTTGGATGGATCGGCTGTTGTATGGGAATAGCCGGCCTGTTATGGCAATTTATTCTGATCGCACGCGGCAGAAGGATTCAGCAGAGCTGAATGCCGAATGCAGGGTTAACGCCGGATGCGGAGCATGCGGCTGTAGAGGCGTAGGTGCTGGGGCAGGCAGATGCGGCGGAGATCGAGACGCTTGACGATGGTCTCGCGAGCGCTGGTGCGGACTGGCTGAAGTTTGGCGCGATTCTTGAGGACGTCGACGAGCTGGGCGGCGAGACCTTGGTAATCGAAGAAGTCGACGAGAAAGCCGTTGTCGCCGTGGGTGATGACCTCCTCAACAGGGGGTGTGCGCGAGCCGACGATGAGGCAGCCGAGGCTCATGGCCTCCGTCAGCGACCAGGAGAGCGTGAAAGGGTGAGTGAGGAAGACGTGCGCGGAAGAGACCTGCAGCAGCGCAAGGTACTGGTGATACTTGAGGCCGGCGAAAAAGTGTACGCGGCTCATGTCTAACCCTTTGCCCACTTCCTCAAGCATCTTCTCGCGATAATTCTTGTGCGTGGTGCAGGGGTTGCTGTAGCTGGTGTCATCGCGACCCACGATGACAACGTGCAGCTTCGAGCGGCGGCGCATCACCTCCGGAAGGGCACGCATAAAGGTAAGAAAGCCGCGATGCGGCTCCAGCGACCGCGAGCAGTAGGTGAGGACTTCATCCTGCGGCGAGAGAGAAAGCTCATCACTGACCCAGACGCGGGCGTTGAGGTTGGGTCGGAGACTGTCGGTATCCACCCCCTCATGGATGACATCGAACTTATTCCAGTAAATGCGCGGGAAGGAGTTGCGCTGGCACACGGTGGGCGCAAGTGCGCGATCGATGACGTTCAGCGAAATAAGATCGATGGCGCTGGAGGTTCGAAGCTCAATGCGTTCATCGCGGTCCATAGTCTGTTCGGGGTCGAACATTGCGCCGGGTTGAATGCCGTGGAAGTTTTCGAAGTAGCCGAGCAGCGGACGGTCCGGCCAGACATCGCGGAGATAGAGCATCTCACCCCATGCGGCATGGCCGATGACAAGGTCCGGCACAAAACCCTGTGCGGTGAGGCGGTCGAGAACGCCCGCAACGGCTTCCGCATTGGCCACGGCTTCGCCGTAGCGCTCAAGGAGATAGGGGTATTTCCTCTTGCGGGTCTTATAGACCTCGCGCTGGATCAGCTGAAGAGGTTTTTTATGCTTTCCCTTCCGGCCTTGAGAAATCGAGACCACGCGATGTCCAGCTTCCGCAAGTGCGCGAGAGGTATGGAGGAACTGCGTTGCGAAACATTGATGAATAAACAGAAAGTTCATAGCCTGATGGCGCCGAAGCCTGACAATTGCGGGTTTGATCAAATGAAATGCCGCGCGCAGTCGCACGCGGCATCTCGAGAACGGCAAATCTCAACTGCGAAGAACGGCAGCCCGTTATGACACTGACGTCCCACGCCATTCACTATTTACACCTTCGTATGACCCGGTTGTTTCTTTGTTGGAGGCTTTGTCGACTTCGTAGTCGAATTGACTGGGGCCATGCCCGCCGGTCCAATGCTTGCAACATCCTTGAGACGGAATTGGCCTTTGCAGTAGGTGGCGCCTTTTGCCGCTGCAGTCGAGCTGGAGAACAGAGACGGCGCGGCTTGGGGCGATGGCACGACATTCGCTTGCAGAGGTGCGGTGGGAATCGCCGCGGTGAGAGCGGCGATCATGGCTTTCAGGGGAAGCGGAATTTTCTCCATGGGTGTCTCCACAATTTGAGATTGATTGTCTGGCCCGAGACGTGGGAACAGAGCTTGACCCCTGAACGACCGACCGTGACTCGTTTCAGGAGTCTTCACCAGAAATATACCCCACAAAAGCATGGGCGAAAAGCCGAAATTGACGGAATATAAAGAATACATGCCTGATCGAGACCTCGGGGCGG
Source organism: Occallatibacter sp. (assembly GCA_050011915.1). Lineage (GTDB taxonomy): Bacteria > Acidobacteriota > Terriglobia > Terriglobales > Acidobacteriaceae > Telmatobacter. The sequence goes on along the minus strand of JBEKIE010000029.1, from coordinate 39,323 downwards.
AACGAGATCAACGAGAAGAGGATGCCGGGCGCCTGCCCTGTGCCCGAAGAAGCGGCCGCCTAGCCCAATCGTGGGCGTGGATCTTCGTGGCCCTGGTGATCCTGGCTACGGCGCTCCTTCGTATCCACCTGATTCACGCACCGCTCGAGCGCGATGAAGGTGAGTACGCGTACTCCGGCCAGTTGATGCTCGAGGGAATCCCGCCCTACAAACTGGCGTGCAACATGAAGCTCCCTGGAACGTACGCGGCCTACGCCTTGATCCTGACGGCGTTCGGACAATCCATTTCCGCCATCCACGCGGGCCTGCTCCTGGTGAATGCCGGCGCGATCCTATTCGTCTTCCTGATCGGCAGACGGCTGTTTTCTGCTCTCGCGGGGCTCGCGGCGTGCGCCGCGTACGCGCTGCTTTCCGTGGGCGAAGGCGTTCTCGGCACGCAGGCTCACGCCACGCATTTCGTAGTGCTGCCGGCTCTCGCCGGCGTGTGGCTGCTGCTGCGCTATCGGCAATCGTCGCGCTCGACGACGCTGTTCGCCAGCGGCGTGCTGTTCGGGCTGGCGTTCGTGATGAAGCAGCACGGCATTTTCTTCGGCGCGTTCGCGGTGGTCTACCTGGTATCGATCAAGCAATGGAAGAGGCTGCCTGCGTTCCTCGCGGGCGCGGTCACCCCTTTCGCGCTCACGTGCCTGATCCTCTGGCGCGCCGGAGTTTTCTCGCCGTTCTGGTTCTGGACGTTTACTTACGCCCGCCACTATGTCTCCGAAAATTCCCTGCACGATGGCGCTACCGCTCTGGCCGGCACATTCGGGCCGCTCCTGATGCAAAACGGAGCCCTGTGGGCTCTGGCGGCGGCCGGCCTGGTGCTGGCGCTGCGCGCCAAACGGTTTCTGGTCCCGGCGCTGCTTCTATTCTCATCGGCCGCGGTTTGCCCCGGTCTGTTTTTTCGCCCGCATTACGTAGTGCTGATGCTCCCCGCCCTCGCCCTGTTGGCCGGATCGTGCGTGCACGGCCGCCTCTCGGCCGCGCTGTTCGCCGCCGCGCTCGCGCTCTCCTTGTTCGTCCAGCGCGATTTCCTCTTCCACATGACGCCCGCCGGGATTTCGCAGGAACTCTACGATCAGGACGCCTTCAACGCGGCCATCCCGGTGTCGGCCTACCTCCGCGATCACACCGGGCCGCACGATCTCATCGCGGTGCTCGGCTCCGAACCGGAAATCTATTTCTACTCCCACCGCCGTTCCGCCACGTCGTTTCTGTATGTAGAGCCGCTGCTCGAGCCGCAGCCGTTCGCGCAGCAAATGCAGGACGAGATGATCGCCGATATCGAGCGCAACGCGCCGGCATACGTGGTGCGCTTTCCCATCGTGGAAACTCTCGAACTGGGAGGGCCTTCGCCCGCCCGCATTGTCGAATGGTGGAAGGACTACGGGCCCAAGCATTACCGCCTCGCCGCCATCGCCGACATTATGGAGGATGGCCGGGTAATTTACCGCTGGGATGCCGACGCCGCAACGTATCAGCCTCAATCGCTGTATCATCTGGCCGTCTACCGGCGACAGTAAGCCCACATGCTATCGTTACCTATGATTCGGCAGCCGGGCGCGCGCCACAGAATAGAGATTGTGGCGCAGGCCGCTATCTTCACTCTCGCCGCGGTTCTGCTCTTCTGGAACATCGCCGAGCATTACCTCTGGCAGGACGAAGCCGCCACCGCGGTGCTCGCCGTCCGAATGCTGAAGTTCGGCGAGCCGATGGCCTACGATGGCAAGAACCTCATCACCATCGACATGCAGGACGACCAGGAGGACGCCGAACTCAGTCGCCGTACGCGCGAACCGCAACCGGCCATCGATTATTTCGTCGCGCAGCGAAACTTCGGCAAGGACCTGGTTTGGAAATGGCAGCCATGGGGTCTGTTTGCGATCGCTGCAGTGGGCATCAAGCTGCTCGGACAAACCACCCTCGGCGCGCGGCTTCCTTTTGTCCTTGCTGGTTTGGCCACCGTGCCGCTGCTCTATCGCCTGGCGCGCAAACAGTTCGGCAGCTTCCCCATCGCCGCACTCTCCGCCCTGCTCCTTGTGTCGAACAGCTACTGGATTCTGCACCAGCGCCAGTGCCGCTATTATCCGGTATCGAGCCTCTTTCTGGTCCTTACTCTACTGGCCTACGCCCGATGGCAATGGGGCGGACACAACGAAGCCTGGTTCATCGTCTCAGCCTGGTGCTGGTTCCAGGTGGACTACGGGACCGTGCTCCCGGTAGTGGCTGTACTGTTTCTCGAAGCCTTCCTCGCTCATCCGCACGCCTTCTGGCGCAACCTGAGAGCGGGCGCGATTCTCGCCGCTTCGTTGGCCTGGTTCGTTTACTTCTACGACCTGCTGCACCGCGGCTCCGACACCGACAGCACGTGGCGCGAGCGCTTCCTGCAGAATCTTTTCAACACCAACGAATATGTCGTGCCCGCGTTGGTGGTGCTGGCGGCCGTCGCGGTACTGGTGTGGAAGTGGAAGCGTTTGCCGGAGGGCGAGCGGCGCCTTGTCATCGTGGGCTGCGCGGTAATTCTGGCCTTGACGCTCTGGATCCCCACCGTCACCGTATACTCGTTCGTCCGCTACGTCATTATCGCCGCGCCGGTGGGGGCCATGCTCACGGCGTGGGTGTTCGTGCGGATGTTGCCCGGCAAATTTGCCTGGCTCGCGGCAGTGCCGGCGGCGGTGACGATCTTGACTCCGTGGCTGGGTCTGCCGCTGCGTCATCTGGCGCCGCCCCCCGATTGGTGGAGTGGCAGCAAGCTGTACCGCGCGGAACTCAACGATCTGCGCGCCGAAATCTTCGGCCACTGGCCCGATCCCAACCGCCTGGTGATCGAATGGCTTCGCCGCAACGCCGCGCCCACCGACGAAATCCTCATCAGCTACGAGGATTTCCCGCTAATGTACTACCTGCCGAATCCCATTCGCGGCGGCATCGCCACCTTCCGCGTGGAGGACGATGCCAGGATGCCTCCGCGATTTGTAATCCTCCGCCGCTCGGTGGATTTCGTCCATTGGCCGGTGTTCGATCGCGAAGTGGCCCGCTATAAGTGGGAGGTAATCCCGCTAAAAGCGCCCGACGTGTTGTGGGGCGACAATCCCGACCCCATGGGGGACGACGATCCCAATGACGCGCCGAACTTGTATATCGCGAGGAGAGTGGACTGAGACGGCGATTCGCTGTTAGCGGATCGCTATTGCTTATAACCTCGGATCAAACGAAATGCCGCGCGCAGAGCACGCGGCATCTCGAGGAGGCAAATCTCACTTTCGAAGAACGGCAGCCCGTTATGACACTGACGTCCTCACGCCATTCACCATCTACACCTTCGCATGACCCGGTTTCTTTGATGTTCTTGGTTTCTGCGTGGCTGAATTGGCTGAGGCTGCGCCCGCCGGCCCGATGCTTGCAACTTCCTTAAGAAGGAAACGGCCTTTGGAGTAGGTGGCGTCTTTTGCCGCTGCAGCCGAGGCAGCGAAGACGGAGGGCGCGACTTTGGGCGATGGCGCGACATTCGCCATTAGAGGTGCGGTGGGAATCGCCGCGGTGAGAGCGACGATCATGGCTTTGAGGGGAAGCGGGCGTTTCTGCATGCATAGTCTCCTTCAAAAAGAATTTGAGATGCCGGAGGAACGTCTTGCTGGGTACTGCGGACTTACTGAAAGGCCGGCGACAAAGAATCGCGGATTCAAGATCGCCTCTTGACAGACAAATATACAGCACAGAGCCGGGTTTGAGAGCAAGAATTACGTCTGGTCGTCGCTGTCTGCGCCCCGGTAAGGCCCGCCGGAATGAACACCGCTTAAGAGTGGGCCAGGCGGTTGTAGAGGCGCAGGTGCTCGGGCAGGCCACGTATCCTCATCCAGCAAGCCTGGATGGCGAAACACCAAAGCGCGAACCGTCTCAAATCGCCCCGCAGACCCTCGCCTCCGATTCAGCTTCGACAAGGCCTTTGGTTTTAGTGCTTTGCATTCGAGCCCAATTCCGACTATGATACTTTCGTGTTAGTTGAGAGACACGATCGTGCTATCTTTCCCGGCCACACAACCGATCAGCCGGATTCCGCACCGATCGCAGAACAACGATCCCCCCATCGCTGATCGACTTGTCGAGAACGCCTCCTCCGGTTCGATCCGAATGCGGCCAGATGTGGGCTAAGCGCAAAGGACGCCAGGAAGCTTCGAGAAAGAGAACACGATTCTAAGGATTTGCTCAGAATTGCCGATAGAGAGGCTATACGCCCGGGTGCAGTACCTGAGTCGAAATTCACCTTGGCGCGGCCACCGAACGCGCTCCTTCGAAAACGGGTTCAATTGAACCGGCTCGCGCAGCGGCAGACCGATTCTGCTTCTGCTCAAACGCCGGCTCCAGGGGAAATGCGATGCGCAGCAAATTCGCTGTTTCCATTTTCGTGGCAGGAGCGCTCACAGTTTGGCTCGCGTCCCGTCCGGTTCATGCTTCGACAAGCATGACTTCCTTCGCCGTCACGGCGACTGTCGAGGCGGAGTGCAACATTTCTCCCGGAACCGCGTCGCTTGAGAGCGCCGGATCAGGGCAGGTTGGCGCTTCTGTTAACTGCAGCCTCCCGGTGTCGTATCAGGTTGTCGTCAACCACGTCTCTGGAAATGGAATTGGCGCGGCAGGCTTGTCGCGAACTGAGTCTGCTTCCGTTTTCGGAGACGCGAACTCCAGCAGTTCTGAACTCCTCAAAGTATGGAGTTTGCCTTACGCTGTCAGTCCCTTGATGGAGGAACCCTCACCCACACTCCAGGAGCTCTCCTATTTGGGCTCGAATGCAGGGTCGATTGCGGCTGCGGGTTGTTCCCTCTTCGGCGCGCCGACTGAAACGGTGACCCTCATAATTATCTATTGATCTCAACTCATCGCTGCGGACGAAACCGCTGAAACCCATTTCGGCTCTGCGATGGATCGCGCGGATGCGGTTGCCTTGCGTCCAAAGCGTCTCTTTAAAAAACAAGTCGCACTCTTTCAGCGAAAATCTTCGCTTGTCAAATCTCGTTCTCGGTGCTGTTGTTCAGGATTTAGCGGCGTTACCAAGTTGATTCCTCTTTCGAGCGGCCCTCTGGATTCAAACCGGGCAACGACCGAGAGTACACTTTGAACTGCATCTCGAAGGCCGGAATACCTCCTTCCAGTTCAATCACTTAGCGGCTGCCGGCTCAAATGCCGGACTTTCCCCTGCTCCAGCCGAAAAAACTAAAGTAACGCAAATGGGCTAGAAGTGCATCCCCTCGACGAAGAAGCGCCTGCACCAAAGAGCTATCGAAGAAATTTTCACCGTAAATATGATTTGCCTAGTCTCCCCCCAAATCTGTGTAAGGAGTAAGTCAATGAAGTACGAAAACAATGTGAGGTTCGCAACGTTTGCCGCGGCGGCTCTGGTAATTGCCCTGGCTTTCGCGCCAGCCTCCGCATCCGCAACCACCGCCACGGCGAATTTTGCCGTTTCAGCAACCGTAACCAACACCTGCACAATCAGCGCCGCGGCGCTGTCGTTCGGCGCCTACACTGGTGCGGCAGCGGTCACCGGGACATCCAACATTACCGTTAACTGCACCAACCTTGCCATCTATACCGTGGGACTGAGTTCGGGGACAGGAACCTACACAACCCGTACGATGGCGAACGGCACCTCGACGCTGGGCTATAACCTGTACACCACAAGCGCCGACACTACTGTTTGGGGTGACGGCACTGGCTCCACGGCTACAGTCGCGGGCACCGGGACTGGGTCCAATCAGACGCTTACGATCTATGGCAAGATTCCGACGGGCGAGAACTCGCTCTCCGGAACCTACAGCGATACGATCACGGCAACGATCACCTACTAATCTCGGAACGCTACGCACCCCAGGTTAGGACACTATGAACTCGCGAATTTGGAAGTCGCTCCAGCTCACGGTGGCGATCGAAGTCGTCGCCGCCGTGGCTCTTTCTCTTGCCGGCCATACGGCCAGTGGGCAGAGCTTGTCGGTCTTGCCCGTCAACGTTTTTATGCAACCGGGCCAGAAAGCTGCAACATTAACAGTCACGAATTCAAGCTCGAAGTCGACATCGATTCAGGTTCGCGTCTTTGACTGGGGCCAGAAAGACAATGAGGACCAGCTCACGCCAAGCAACATTGTGGTTGCGAGTCCTCCGCTGGTGACCATCGAGGCGGGAGCGTCTCAGGTGGTGCGCCTCATTCTTCGCCAGTCTGCGGCAGGCCGCGAAGCGACCTACCGGATCGTGCTCGACCAGATACCCGGGCCGGGTGAGCCGGGGGTAGTTCAAATGGTGCTGCGTCTTTCGATACCGATTTTCGCCATGCCGGCAACGAAAGCCGTACCCAAGGTTCAATTTCATCTCGAACGCGACGGCGACAAGCTCTTCCTGGTTGGAGTCAACATCGGCTTGAGCCATGAAGCCCTTCGCAACATCGTGGTAACGGCCGCAAACGGCCACAAAATGAGTGCGGCCTCGAACGTGTCACCGTATGTTCTCGCCGGCGTCAGCAGGCGCTGGGAGCTTGACGCGCAAGGATACGCACCGCAACCGGGAGAAACCCTGAAGTTATCCGCCGATGGAACCACTGGTGCCATTAACGAACAAATTGGCGTTTCATCTGCGCCATGACGGCGAAGTCCGCGCGGCCTGCACGCTTCGCCTCGCCGGGGTATTGATTCTGGCTTTAGTGGCAGTGCATCCATTGCCGGCCGATCCTGCAAAGGCTATTGATCCGCCCCCGGAGCCAAGTGCAAGCGCGACAGAACTTCCCATTGGCCAGGGCGAGACCTTGCTTCTCGAGGTCATTGTCAACGGCTATTCCAGCGGCCAGGTCGGCGAGTTCACCCTCCGCGGCGGCAAGTTGTACGTGCGTCCCCAGGAATTGCGCGATCTTGGTTTTCTCGTCGCGAGCTCCCGCCCCGGACGCGACGGTTTGATCGCATTGGACGACCTGCCCGGATTCAAGTGGAAAATTGACACCGCGAAGCAACAGTTGCTGGTCGCCGCCAACAACTCCATCCTTGCGCCCAACGTGATTGAACCGAATGGAATCGAACCACAAGCGGGCAGGAGACACATCGAGAGCGGGACAGGGCTGACGCTGAACTACGATACGGTCGGCACTTTCGCCAATGGCCAAAATGGTGGAAGCGGATCGTTTGACCTCCGCAACTTCAGCCCGTGGGGCACTACAAGCTCTGACTGGATGACCTATACCGGCTCGGCTCTGCGCGCTTCAGGAACCAAACCCTTTGTGCGCCTGGATTCCGCCTACACCTTTGCCAATGTGAATACACTGCGCCGCTACAGCGTGGGCGACTACATCAATGGCGGCCTGGGCTGGAACCGGCCCGTTCATATGGAAGGACTCCAGATCCGCTCCGACTTCAGCACGCGGCCCGATCTGGTCTCCTTCCCGCTTCCCACTCTCAGTGGATCGGCTGCAGTTCCCTCCACACTCGATGTTCTGGTCAACGGAAATCTCGCGGCCTCCAGTGAAGTGAACCCCGGCCCATTCCAGGTCCCGCAGTTGCCCGTAATCTCCGGAGCGGGAACCATCACCATGACCCTGACCAATGCTCAGGGCGGGCAGGTCACCGTCACACAGCCTTTTTACGCAGGCTCCATGCTGTTGGCCCAGGGGTTGCAGACCTATGCGGGGCAATTGGGTTTAGTCAGGCGCGAATGGGGCATCCTGAGCAACGAATATGGAAAGATGGCGGGGACAGCATTCTACCGCCGCGGCCTTTCGCAGTCTTTCACTGCTGAGGCCACTGTGGAAACCACTCCGGGCACTTTCATGGGCGGCGCTGGCGGAGCCGCCATTCTCTGGAACCGCGTGATGGTCAACTTCGATGCAGCCTTGAGCGGCGGGTCCGCCGGAGGAGGCGATCTTGTCTCAGCCGGAATCCAGCATACGGGAAGAATCTTCAGCCTGGGCGGTTCGGCAACTCTGACCAGCCGCAACTACCGCGATGTCGCCGCCATGAACGGATCGCCGATCGAGCGTAAACAGATCAGCGCTTTCACCAGCCTCTCCCTGCGGCGCTTTGGCACGATAGGTCTGGCCTACGCCGGCGTGGGCCAGGCCCCGTCTCCACTGCAGTTGCAGAACGCCATCGTTGCATCGGCGCAATCGGGTGTAGTTACCGCCAATTACGCGTTGCAAATCCGTCGTATTTCGTACTATGCCACCGAATTTCGCAATTACGATGTTGCGGGTTCGAGCGGCCTGCAGGTGGGCTTCACCATCCCGCTGGGCAGGCGCAGCTCGATCTCGGTCGGCGGAGCGTCAAATGGGACCGCGCAGGTGCAGGCCCAGCAGTCTCCGGCAAAGGTCGGTGATTGGGGTTACCAGGCCTATGCCTCGGCCGGAGATGTCTCTCATCAATTCGCTGTGGCGCAATACAAATCGCGCGTCGGTTTGCTTTCCGCCGGCGCCGACAATTCTTCAGGGCAAAGCACGCTGCGCGTGGAATCGCAAGGTGCGCTCTCGCTGGTGGATCGAAGCGTCTTCCCCTCGAATACGATCTACGATAGCTTCGCCATTGTCGACACGGCTCCGCTGGTGCACGTCCACGTTTACCAGGAGAACCGCGACGTGGGGACGACCGACAGGTTCGGACGCCTGCTGGTACCCGATATGCGCGCTTTTGATATTAACCACATCGGCATTGAGGCCAGGGATATCCCGGCGGATGCGGATCTCGCTCTCGACAAGCAGATTGTGCGGCCTCAGGACCGGTCCGGCGTCGTCGTTCGTTTCCCCATCCGCTTCAGTCACAGCGCACTCATCAAGCTGGTCGACGATGCGGGTTCCCCGATTTCTCTGGGCAGCACCGCAACGCTCGAGGCCACAGGAGCCCTCGCTCCCGTAGGTTACGATGGAGAGGCGTACCTCGAAGACCTGGGCCCGCACAACAGAATTACCGTCGACCTCATGAACGGAAAGCACTGCACAGCCGCTTTCGAATACAAGTCCGTTCCCGGCGACATCCCCACCATCGGGCCTGTCCGTTGCCAGGAGAGCCAGCCGTGATGCGGAGACTCGCTTTGGCAGTTGTGCTCGCACTGGCACTCTGCGCAGGGAAATCGGACGCGCAGACTTGTTCGAGTTCGATCACAAGCCCTCTCAGTTTCGGCACCTACACCGGCGCACAAATTCGAAGCTCCACGCCTTTCAAGGTGACCTGCTCGGGGAGCTGGTATTTGGGCCTCAACGCTGGAACCAGTGCGGGGGCATCGGGGACCACCAGGTATCTCACCGGTCCCGGCGGAGCCGAATTGAGCTATCAGTTGTATCAAGACAGTGCGTACTCCGTGGTCTGGGGGGACACTTATCCCACCAACACTTACAATGGCACCGGCAACTTGTCTGCGTACATTTATGCGCAGTTGAGCGCCAGTCAGGTAAAGCCCCCGGGCACCTACACTGACACGGTTTCTTCCAGCACCGCAAGTTTTAGCCTCACGGTGACGATTCAAGCCAGTTGCGCCATCTCCGCAAATGCGCTGAGCTTCGGCCAATACTCCGGAGCCCTGCTCAAAGTCAACACAACCCTCAGCGTCACATGCACCGATACCACTCCCTACAACGTGGGCCTGAGTGCCGGCACGGCGAGCGGCGCCTCCGTAACCAACCGCATGATGACCGGGCCCAGCGGGAAGCTCCTGCATTACTCCCTGTTCAGCAACTCATCCTATTCAACAAATTGGGGGAACTCTTCGGGCAGTTGGGTGGCCGGAACGGGAACCGGCTTAGCGCAGACGCTCACGGTCTATGGAGAGATTCCAGCAAGCCAGAACACCCTATCCGGAACCTATACCGATACCATCACCGCAACCGTCAATTACTGACGGTCTATTGGCTTGAGCCTCGCCAAAACCTCACCCGGCCAGAATCGACTGATCTTTTTTTGAGATCCACCAGGCCTCCGCTACGGGACATCGTTGCGGCCGAACTCCTTGCGCTGCTTCCACATGTGCACTTTTGACCACGCGGAAAAGCCACTCACGGCACGCTGGCTCTGGTTGGCGTATGCTTGAAGCAGTAGTCCGTCTTTCCCTTCTCGCCTCCGGCATTCCAGGCTTCGCTTCAGACGAGCATCTTTCAGGTACGCAACCGATCCACTGGAACCGCCATGAGTTTCATCGACAAAAGCGATGTCAAGAACCATCTGTCGCCGCGCCTCCGCACAAAGATACATCTGTGCGTGCCCGTAAGCCAGCCCGATGCAACTGGCTGCTCCGTGGCCGAAAAGGACGCAATCGCTGCAAGTCCGTCGAACTTTGCTCAGGACTTCGTTGCGGAACATTCGTCATCTGGCGTAGCCGTTGCGCCGCCAACTCCGGTGACCGGTTCCGTCGGACCTCCGGCGGCCAAAGTTTCAAAAAGCGCGCGAGCGTGACGCCCCATTCCGTTTTCCTGCGCAAGGCGTGCATCCTGCCGGATCGTATGCAACCCATCCTGGAGCCGGCTGGCGAAAACTGGACCCTCTTGAAAGAGATCACGGCTCCGGTTTTCGACACCATGATTCGCCAACTGGGCTGGCACTTCCTGTGGGTATACCGCCCTTGCACTCGAAGAGGTTTTGGCAAGACGCAGGAAGCCGCGACCCGAAGAGCGTTAACGCGCGCCCTGAAGGGAGTCGCGACGCGCTTCAACTCCGCCGAGCTGATTGACGTTGTGGCCAGGAAGTATTCAGGCTTCCACACCGCCAACGTTACATTGCAGCCCCGCCAGGTCCAGCAATACACGTGGCTGGAAATTGCAGAGGACTGGCATCGTATGGCAGTGCCCTTTCGATAGGCCGCCGGAAGTCGCCGTGCACAAGGGCAGTGCGGCAAGCCATGCACCGCTCATCGGCACTCACATCGTGCAGCGAATCTCAAGCGCGGAGCGAATTTCGATTGAAAAGAGAAAAACATGACCTTCCCCGAGATCGTAAGTTCCGAGACGCAGACTAAGAGAAATGGAACATCGGCTTCTTTGCCCGTCGCGTTGAAAGCCAGCCGCCTTCCATTGCCCACCCGCATCGCTTTTATCGGAAATTATCTGCCGCGCGAGTGCGGCATTGCCACCTTCACCACCGACCTGTGCACCGCGTTCGCAGCCGAATACGGTGAACAACGTCTGTTCGCCATTCCCGTCAACGACCCCGATTCAAGCTACGATTATCCTGACCGAGTGCGCCTGGAACTCGAGCAGGAGGACATTGCCTCCTATGAGCGGGCCGCCGATTTCCTCAACTTCAATAGCAACGATCTTGTCTGTCTGCAACATGAATACGGCATCTTCGGCGGCCCTGCGGGCCGCTACATTCTGGCTTTGCTGCGCCGGCTGAAAATGCCGCTGGTCACTACGCTGCATACGGTTCTGCGCCAACCGGACACAAATCAGCGCATCGTGATGGAAGAGATCGCGCAGCTCTCCGATCGGCTGATTGTCATGAGCGTGCTTGCGGCCCAACTGTTGCGCGATGTGTATGCGGTTCCCGGCGGAAAAATCGATGTGATCCCGCACGGCGTGCCCGACATGCCGTTCATGGACCCCAACTATTTCAAAGACAAGTTTGGCACCGAGGGCAAGTTTGTTCTGCTTACCTTCGGCTTGCTCTCTCCAAACAAGGGAATTGAAAACGTGATTCGGGCGTTGCCGGCGATTCTGGCGCGGCATCCGAACGTGGTGTATATCGTCTCCGGTGTCACGCATCCTCATATCCGGCGGCGCGACGGTGAGCGCTACCGTGAAGAATTGCAGGCGCTGGCCGCGCAGCTTGGCGTTTCTTCTCATTTGATTCTGAACAATCGCTTCGTAAGTACTGAAGAACTGATTGAGCACGTCGGCGCCGCCGATATTTACATCACGCCCTACCGGCAGGAGGCGCAGATTGTCTCCGGCACTCTCGCCATTGCGCTGGGAGCCGGCAAGGCCATTATCTCTACACCTTACTTGCACGCCAAAGAACTGCTCGCGGAGAAAAGAGGCGTGCTTGTCCCATTTGACCGTCCGGATGCCATCGTTGAAGCGGTTCTCGCATTGCTGGAGAACGATGCGGAGCGCCATGCGATGCGCAAGCGTGCCTACCTGCACTCCCGTGGAACAACGTGGCCGACGACTGCGCGAGCCTATATGGCGACCTTTCAGCGGGCGCGCTTCGAGCGCTCCTTGCAGCCCAGGCCCGCCCAGCCGGACGAGATCGTGGCGGACCTCATCGATCCCATGGAACACTTGCCGGTTCTGAACACCAATCATCTTTTCACCATGACCGACGACACGGGCATGTTGCAGCACGCCATCTTCTCTGTGCCCAACACGTGCGAGGGCTATACCACCGACGACAACGCGCGGGCGCTGATTGTGTCCACTCTTCTCAATGAGAGCGTTGGCTTCCCGCACGGGGAGGACCATCTCACCCTCTCTCGCCGCTACATGGCTTTTCTCTGGCTTGCCTTCAATTCCGATATCGGACGCTTCAGGAATTTCCTCGGCTACGACCGCAAATGGCTTGAGGACGTTGGCTCGGAAGACAGCCATGGGCGCGCATTGTGGGCCCTGGGTTCGGTGCTCGGCCAATCGCAGAATGCCGGAATGCGGGGAGCGGCAGGAAGGCTTTTTGAGGCTGCGGCGCCTGCGGTTCTCAAGTTCAGCAGTCCGCGCGCGTGGGCATTCAGTGTTCTCGGATTGCAGGCCTACCTCGACTGGTTCCCCGGCGACAGGGCCATCCAAAACGCGCGCAACGCGCTCGCCAATCGCTTGCTGGATATTTACGATCGCAGCCGCTCCGAAACCTGGCATTGGTTTGAGAAAAGTCTCGCGTACTCGAATGCGAGGCTGCCGCAGGCGCTCATCCTGGCCGGCGGCCGCAGCAAGAACAGGAAGATGATCGCGGCTGGAATCGAGTCGCTCCAGTGGCTTGTTGCTGCTCAACACTGCGGTGACCCGGAGACCTTTGTGCCCATCGGCTCCAGCGAATGCTTCAACGAAGGCGGTCATAAACCCCGCTTCGACCAGCAGCCCGTCGAAGCCTGCGCCACCATCTCTGCTTGTCTTGAGGCATACAGGCTCACGCGCGATCAACGTTGGACCGACGAAGCCCATTGCGTCTTCCGTTGGTTCCTGGGCAAAAACGACCTCCAGGCCCCGCTCTACGATCCAACCACCGGCGGATGCAAAGATGGCCTTCATCCCGACCGCGTCAATGAAAACCAGGGAGCGGAATCAACGCTTTCGTTCCTCATGGCGCTCTTGGAAATGCAGCGAGCGAATGGGCCCCACGCAGAAACCACCTATCAGGAAATGAGTGTCTCTCTTTGAATCCAGCTATTCATACACCGGACTTGCCGGAGGCCATCGCTTTGGAACAGCCGCAACCGGGAGCATGTACCGATCTTCCTCTGCTCACGCGCTACTCCGACAATCCGATTCTTAGCGGGCACGATTGGCCCTATGCCGTGAACAGCGTCTTCAACGCAGGTGCGGTGCTCCTGCCCGACGGAGACACGTTATTGCTCTGCCGCGTGGAAGACCGCAGCGGCCTTTCGCACTTGTGCGCGGCACGTTCAAAGAACGGAATCAACGGATGGCGTATTGATTCCCAACCAACGCTGATAGCCAATCCACGCGACTACCCTGAAGAAATCTGGGGTATCGAAGATCCGCGCATTACCTACGTCCCGGAACTCGAGCAATATGCGGTGGCGTATACTTCCTTTGCGCGCGGCGGTCCGGGAGTCTCCCTGGCGCTCACCAAAGATTTTCGTAGCTTCGAGCGCTTCGGCGTAATCATGCCTCCTGAAGATAAGGACGCCGCTCTGCTGCCGCGAAGAATCGGCGACTACTGGGCCCTTATCCACCGGCCCATGACAACGACCGGCGCTCATATGTGGATTTCGTATTCTCCCGACCTGCGGCACTGGGGCAGTCACAAAGTCATCCTTCAAGCGCGGCGCGGCGGATGGTGGGATGCGAACAAGATTGGCCTGTGCTCTCCGCCCATCGAAACGCCCAAGGGCTGGCTGATGATCTACCACGGTGTGCGCGTCACGGCCTCGGGAAGCATCTATCGCCTCGGCCTGGCGCTCTTCGATCTTGAGCATCCTGAGATCTGCCTGCAGCGAGGGAACTCATGGATCTTCGGTCCCGATGCCCCCTACGAGCGCGTCGGAGATGTCCACGACGTCGTGTTTCCTTGCGGCCAAACCATCGGCGCGGATGGCGATACCATCAACCTCTATTACGGGGCAGCCGATTCGAGCGTAGCTTTAGCCACGGGAAGCATACGCTGTCTTCTCACATGGCTTGACGCGAATTCCAGCGCGGGAAATGGAACCGAGCAGTGACCGATGCCTATCTTCCATTGAAAGGAAATTCCCCATGACCGCTGAAGCGATGATCTGGCCGCGTTGGCTGCCGAGAGTTCTGTGGTTACGCCGAAAGTGCCCCTCCTGCAAATCCGTTCAATTCAAACCCGCCGAGTTGCGTTCTTACGATGGTCTCCTCGGCCTGTTTTTCCTCCGCCCGGTCCGCTGCAAGTTTTGCTGGCGGCGCTACTACTGGGTTTCCCTGCGAGGCGCGGAATGAGCAATCTGCACTATGACTCCGGTCCTACGTCGAACGATCTGCTGGAAAGCCGTGTCGCGGAAAACACCTCGGCAGCGTTGAACGATCGGATGGTTGCCCAAAGCGCGGAGGACGTGCAGGACATCGAAATTGCGCGCGTCACTGGCCAAAGCACCGACCTGCCGTGAAACCAGGCGGACGGGTCGCGTATCCATTTTCGTTCTCTGGATGGTTAACCAAACCATCTCTTCCGGCTGTCGATGTTTTTGCAGATGGCCTCGTCTTCAGTGGCCAACCCGCTCATTCCTGCCAGTGAAAGTGTTCGATTAGCACGGTCGTGTCACTGGCAAATCTGACTTATAGAGCGTAGGTCGTCACGCTGACCTCAGGTCGGGTGCCGGCTTGGCCAGCAGCACGCCGAGGGCGCAACTCGCCATCCGCGCCAGTTCTCCATCCGCGCGGCTGGTCAGAACCACCGGAACCTTCGCTCCGACCACAACTCCCGCGGCCAGCGCTCCGGCCAGATACTGAAGTTCCTTGAAAAGAATATTTCCGGCCTCCAGATTGGGGACCATAAGAAGATCCGGGTCTCCCGCTACCGGCGATTTGATCTTCTTTATTTTTGCGGCGTCGCTGGAAATGGCATTATCGAATGCCAGCGGACCGTCGACAATCGCTCCGGTAATCTGTCCGCGCTCGACCATCTTGCAAAGAGCGGCGGCATCCAGCGTAGATGGAATGGCCGGGTTGACTGACTCGACCGCCGACAAGATGGCTACCTTCGGGTTCGCAACCTCGAGCGTAGTCAACATGTCGATGGCATTCTGCAGAATGCTGATCTTGGTCTCAAGGTCCGGCTGGATATTGACTGCCGCATCGGTAACGAAGAGCGGCTTGTGATAAGACGGGACATCCAGAGCAAACACATGGCTGATGCGCCGCCCTGTGCGCAACCCGCCTTCGCGCGATACGACCGCGCCCATGAGTTCGTCTGTGTGCAGGGAACCCTTCATGAGCATTTGGACTTCGCCTTTACGCGCCATTTCGACGGCCCGGATGGCAGCGGTGCGGCTATTCTCGATGTCAACGATCTGAGTGGTTCCCAGGTCGATTTCCAAAGCGCCCGCCAATCTGCGGATCTTCGCTTCAGAACCCACAAGAATCGGAACAATCAAGTTGTCTTTGAACGCCTGGATCGCGCCGCCGAGAGACACTTCGTCGCACGGCCAGACGATCGCAGTTCTCACAGGCGGTTTAGAGGTCGCGCGCGCGATCAAGCCGAGGTAATGACGATAGGGATTGTTCACAATCAGCTGTGGCACGGGGAGCGTGGACCAGCGCAGCTTTTTCTCGGGCGCGATAAGCTGGGCAGTGCCCGAAAAGATCGGCGTACCGGCGCCGTTGCTGGCCTCGCAATCGAAGTCAATCTTCTTCGTGGAATCGTCCTTGGCCGTAACCTGCGCCTTGACAAGAATGCGATCTCCGACGCGGATACGATTTTGAAACGAGAGGCTGACGTTCGTCAGTGTGCATCCGGGCCCGGGAATATTCATGCTGAAGAGGCCTGAAATCAGCGACGCGCACCACATGTTTGGCCCTGTCGGAGGTATTCCCCCGGCGCGATCGATGAGTTCATCTGTGTTCAGAACGGAATGGAACCCGGAAATCGAGGCGAACGCCATCGCGTCATCGGTGGTTAATACGTGTTCCGTCCGTGCTGTGTCGCCAACTGAAA
The DNA here is from genome assembly GCA_050011915.1 of Occallatibacter sp. Taxonomy (GTDB): domain Bacteria; phylum Acidobacteriota; class Terriglobia; order Terriglobales; family Acidobacteriaceae; genus Telmatobacter. The sequence goes on along the minus strand of JBEKIE010000029.1, from coordinate 22,986 downwards.
TCTCGTCGTATGTCTTGCTCTCAATAAACCCCAGATTCATGCAGATCCCTTCCCGCTCAGGCTCCATCCATTATGGGCCCAACGTTCCATCGTATGATCTGCGAGCGCGGTTCAAAGTGACTGCAATCACCCATGCCGACGATGGGCGCACACCAGGGAAGATGCGAGCTCCCGGAATCTGGTGTGGATCCAAATGGGAAAAAGAGGACTGCGTAAGCTCGCGTCGAAATCGATCGGCAGGAATCTTCGGTTCGTCAGCGGCCGATGTGCCATGTGATGCCGGCGGCAATGCGCAGGTCGTTCTGCCTGTTAGCAGCGTTGTTGGGCAATGAGGTTCTCACATAATCTGCTTCAAGCAGGCGCACGCCCAAACTCTTCGAGAAGAGAAGATTCAGGCCTCCGCCCGCCTCGAGGGCGAATGAATCGCCACTGTTTTCGAGTCCGTTGGGAGTGGGGAAGGCGCCATTGTAGAAATGAGCGTCACCAAATAGCCCCTGGCCGAAGAGTTGCAGACGGCGATTGCCCGCTGCTCCGCGGCCGGTCCAAGCGGTATAGGTGTAGCGCGGGCCGGCTGCGAATTGAATCTTGCTCAAATCCACGCCGGGCGCAACGTTCGAGGCCTTGCCGCTATTGAAGCTGGCGGCGATGGCTAAGCCTTTCCAAAAGGTGAAACCTGCGTCCACGCCTACTCCCTGCAGCCAGAAACAGCCGCAGTTGCCTAACACCTGTTCTCCCCGCTCGGCGGAATATGTGAACGCAAGGTCGGTCGAAACCGGCCCCTGTTTTGGAGGGGCGGGGTTCTGCTGCGCCCAGGCGCCAACCACTGACAAGAGGCCCGCACTCGCCAGGAGCACGCTGCGGCAAATTGAGTTACGCATGATCATCCGTCTCCTTATTACTCAACCGTGAGGGTAACTGTGGCGGAACGCGACAGGGCACCCGAAGTCCCGGTTACGGTTACTGTGTAAGTCTGCTGCTGCTGAGTGAAGTAGCCGGTGCTGGCGCCGCAACCGCTGATCCAGGTCGTAATTGCCGCGCATGATGTCAACAGCACAAGCACGAGCATCGTTCGTCCCAGCTTCTTGCCAGTACGGCGCAGTCTGCCGGCGAAGGGAAGCAACAGAAGTGCCAGTGTGAACGGCGCCAACCGGCTGGCCAGGTAGCCTGCCCCGCTGCCGCGCCTGTTGGCCGCAAGCTGTTGACCGGAATGCCTCGTGAACGGGGTAGCACTGGCTTGCGATTGCGGGATGTTGATTGTCAGAGTTACAGGGGTTGAGCCTCCGCCCGCCGCCAGTGTGGCAGGCGAGATGGTATAAGACGCTCCCGGAGGCAATCCGCTCGCAGTCAGATTAATTGCCGCAATGAAAGCGCTCCCATCCACTGGCGCTACGGTGAACGTGAAGACCGCCGTGCCGCCGGGCGTTACTGTAACCGCGGGCGCGGAAATCGTGAAGCCGAAATCCTCAACAAGCTGCGGCAGTGCGCTGCTGGTAGCTGCGTTGAAGTTCGCGTCGCCGCCATACGCAGCGGTGATGCTGTGTGCCCCGTCAGCCAGATTCGAGATCGTCAGCGTGGCCACGCCACCTGACAGCGTGCCCGTGCCGATCGTCGTTGTACCGTCGAGGAACGTCACCGTCTGAGTCGGAGTGCCTGCTGGAGATGTGACCTTTGCCGTGAACGTAACTGGATTCTGTGACAGGGACGGATTTGCGCTGCTGGTCAGAGTCACTGTCGGCGTTGTCTTGCCCACGACCGCATTGCCGGCCACGTAGCTGAAGGTGTAGTTGGGGTCCACAGCTCCGGAGCAGGTGTTGGCACCGGTGTAGGTCCCGACTGCGGTTGAGGCGGTCACCGAGGAGACGCAGATGGGCGCGGTGGTTAGGCTTGCCGCTGTGTCGGACCCGGCAAATGTGCCGTAGATCGGAGTCACAGACGGCACGGATCCGTAGCCTGTACTGGTGCTCGATGCGGTGATGGTGAGCGATGCCTGGCCCACGACCGCATTGCCGGCAACATAGTTGAAGGTGTAGTTGGGATCCACGGCTCCGGAGCAGGTGTTGGCTCCGGTGTGGGTCCCGGCGGCGGTTGAGGCTGTCACCGAGGAGACGCAAGTGGGCGCGGTGGTGAGGCTTGCCGCCGTGTCGGCTCCGGCAAATGTGCCGTAGATCGGAGTCACGGACGGCACGGTTCCGTAGGTTGAGTTGGTGTTCGATGCGGTAATGGTGAGCGATGCCTGGCCCACGACCGCATTGCCGGCCACGTAGTTGAAGATGTAGTTGGGGTCCACGGCCCCGGAGCAGGTGTTGGCCCCGGTGTGGGTCCCGGCGGCGGTTGAGGTGGTCACCGATGAGACGCAAGTGGGAGCGGTGGTAAGGCTTGCCGCTGTGTCGGTTCCGGCAAATGTGCCGTAGATCGGAGTCACGGACGGTTTGGTTCCGTAGGTGGTGCTGCTGTTCGATGCGGTGATGGTGAGTGTTGCCTGGCCCACAGTGAGAATGGTCGAAGGGGTGATCACCGGGTTGTACCCCTTGCTGGCGGGGACAGACACCGAGACGGTGTGCGATCCGACGGAGAGGCCGCTGACCTGGACCGACGCGGTGCTGCCGGTTAACGTGGCGGGGTAGGTTGAGCTGTCAACCGTGAAGACCACCGTGCCTACCGGTTGGACGGGACCCACGCCGGCGACAGTGACGGTCAACAGGACGGTTTGACCCCAGACCGGCGACGTTGGGGAGAAGCCTAGAGTTACGGTTGGGGTGGGCGCTGGGACCGGCCCCGTAAGTGTGAGCTGCACCAAGCTGTTGGTCAGATTCCCGTTAAACGTGACAGCGTCAGTGGTTTTGACAAACGTGGTGGGTGTATAACTTGCCGTCAACGCGCAAAGTCCGCCGATGGCGAGAGTGCCGGCACCGCTTGAATTCAGAACGCAATCGGTGGATGCCGTGGGGACCAGGCTATAGTCGGTTGAATCGGTCTGCGTGAATGCAGTAGCCGCGTAGACCTGGTTGCCGGATTCGAGCAGATCAACGGTTTTTGGACTGGCGCCGGCCGCGTACTGCACGTAACCCTGCGTGCGCGCAAGCTGGAGGACGGTGCTGCCAGTGCTTGTGTAGAGATTGCCGGTGGCGTCGATTGCCAGCGCCGTGGGTGCAAGGCTTGCTACCGTGAACGACGCGCTGTTGCTGCTGGCCGGCACGGCAAGAATATCCGCGGTGTCGGCGATGAGCAGGTTCCCCGCAGCATCGACAGCGATCGCCGAAGGTTTGACCACCGTCGAAGATACCGTGGAAGTTACGCCGGTCTGCTGGTTGAAGCGGTAGATGGCTCCTGCACCGGGATCGGTGATGAGCAGGTTGCCAGAAGGATCGATGGCCAGGCCGGCGGGCGCAACCAGCGCTCCGGTGAGCAGTTGATTCGTTGCGCCAGTGATGGGGTCGATCTGGTAGACAGCCTTCGCGGAAGAATCCGACACGTAAAGGTTGTTCAGCGCATCGACGGCCATGCCGGCGGGAGTAATGAACTTAAACGCCAGCGTCAAGATCGAACCCGTGGCCGAGACCTGCGTTATCAGGCCGGTTGAGGTATCGCCGACATAGATAAAGCCGCGTTGATCGACCGCGACCGGGCCCGGCGCAGTCAGCGTGGCGAGCGTGTAGGGGGTCGCGCTGGCGCCCTGCGTGAGAGCCGCAGGAGTGTAGAAGCGGAACAGTTTCTTGCTGATGGCGTCGGAAACATAAACGTTGGCGCCGGTGTCGGTGGCCAGGCCGGCGACCTGGAGACCTGCGCCAAAACTGATCTGGGTTGCGGGATCGAGCGTGGATCCGGCGCCGAGTCCGGTTCCGGTCAAAGCAAGGTAGGCCGTGTGACTGAGCGTGTCGGTCACCAACATCGGCGTGGAACGTGCGCCGGGAACCGCCGGGTTGAAAGTGGAAGTGAACTGACAATCTGTGGTGGTGTCGGCGTTTGTGGAGCAAGAGAATGCCGCCACTGTCCACTCACCATTCGACCCGGAAGCTATGTTCGTGAATCCGGCGCCCGCCGTGAAGTGAAGTTGCACGGGCAGTGACGAGGTTGTTCCGATCGCGGTAGGCGGCGATTGCAGGCCGGTGATCACCTTGCGGATCAGTCCGTTTGTTGTATCGGAGATATAGATGTTGCCCAGCGCATCGGCGCCAACCCCAATGCCGTTGCCGCCATCGCCGAAGCTGGCCTGGGTAGCCGGGCAGCCGTCGCCATAACTGTCAGTATGGCTGGCGCAAATTGCTGCGTTCTCCGCAACGGCGCGCAGGTAGCCGGTATGGAAATCCAGGAACCAGATAAAGCCGTTGCCGTCGGAGATGTAAAGGTTGCCGGCCGGGTCGAATGCCAGTTTCTGCGGCGACATCGGGACCCCGGTGGAAAGTACAGGCACCGTGTAGCTGTCAGCGGCTGTCGAGCCGCTGCCCGCGACGGTGTAGATATTGCCATTCACGGGCGATGAGATGCCCAGCTTGGCGAGCAGCGCGTCGAGAGGAGAGCCGGTCCCGCAAGTAACGCAAACCACGCGAATTCTGCCGCCGCTGGAATCGGCAATGTAAACATTCAGGTTCGCATCCGTGATCACACCCTGCGGATTGTTGATCTCCGCGGATGTGGCGGCCGCGCCGTCACCGTTGGAGCCGGCGGTTCCATTACCGGCAAAGGGATGAATATTGCCAAAGGCATCGACGACGCGAATCCTGTTGCCGGCGGTGTCGGCAATGTAGACATTGCCAATGGTGTCGCCCCATGCGCCGCGCGGATTATTGATTTCGGCAGACGTGGCGGCATTGCCATCGCCCGTATCGCCCGCGACGCCGGTGCCGGCAACAAGATACAGAAGTCCTGTGGATTTTTTCACCTCGAAGACCTCATTGCCGGTGTAGTTGGCAATGAAGATGTCGCCTGCGGCATCGGATCCAACGCCGCGCGCCTTGCCGATGCTGACCAGCGTGGGCTTGCAGCCCGTACTTGCAGTGGGAACGCACGCCGTGCCGCTGACCAGTCCGGCAAAGTTGCTGATGACGCCATTGGGAGTGATGCGCCGCACCAGCGCCGCGCTGATGTCGGAAAGATAGACATTGCCGAACGGATCGGCGACTACGGCGCGCATGTCGTCGCTCGCTGTAAAGCTGATTGCGGTGCCCTGGCAACCATCTCCATATTTATCGGTGGCGCCCGTGCAGGCCATGTTGCCGCTGCTTGGAATTGCAAGCCCGGACCCGCCCGCGATCGTCGTCATGGTATACGGCAGCGGAATCGGATTGCCGGAGAGGCCAATGATCGGCGGCAGGCTGACAGTAATCATCAAGGGCGTCGAAGGCGATCCGGCAAAGCTACCGTTGGCAACGTAAGTAGCCGTAAAGTAGTCGATTCCGATCGGCAGATCGACTGAGGCGGACGCCATTCCGTTGCTTAATGCCGCAGACCCAAGCGATATCTGGGTCCCACTCGGGGTGGTGGAATAAGTGAAATTCACCGTTCCCGTGGGTGTTCCCGCCGCGGATGTGACGGTTGCCGTGATCGAAACCGGATGACCCAGGGCGGTGGTCGTCGTGTTCGCCGACAGCGAAGTAACGGTGAGGCCCTGAGATATCGTCACCGGAACAGCAGATGAAGTGGAGCCCGCGTTCACGGCATCGCCGCTATAGACGGCGGCGATAGAGTAGGCAGTGGCGTTAAAAGGCAGGCTGATGGAGGCTGAGGCGGTGCCCGCATTCACGGTTGAGGTGGCATACACATAGCTGCCTGTTGCGCCGCCGCCGCTTACAACAAACTGCACCGTTCCGGTTGGGCTGCTGCCCGTGACCGTGGCTGTTGCGGTGAACGGCGTGCCGAACGGGCTTGAGCTGGGCACGCCAGACAACGCCGTCGTGGTGCCGCTCAGGCTGCCAGCGTTGACGGTGATGACGTAAGGTGTCGTCGTCGAGTAGACCGTCTGGCTGCCAGTCAGCGTGTAGTTGGAGTCGCCCGAATAGGTTGCACTAAAGGTGTGCGTACCCACCGAGAGAACTCCCAGCGGAATCGAGATGGTGTCGGTGGTTCCCGTCAGCGTCACCGTCGTGGTGTTGCTGGTCAGAGCATCAGTTAGCGTGACCGTGCCGGTGGGATAGGCCGCGCCTCCAACTGCCGGTGTCAGAATCACAACTGCCGTCGCGTTCTGGCCAAATAGGATGGTCTGCGGCCGGCCCGAGGGACCAGTAAGTTCCGGCGCGATGTAGGTAAAGTTGCATTGCGGCGGGAACGTCGTGGCTACCGTGATGTTATTGGTGACGGTGTTGGAATTGCTGCCCACAAAAGTTCCGTAGTCCGTAACGAAGTTCGAAGAAACATCTCCGGGCCCCAGGGTGAGCGAGGCATTGGTAGGTGATGGGCTGAAGTCGGAGGACGGATAGGTGCTGGGGAAAGTCACGTTATCCAGCGTGGCCTGGAGCTGATACACGGTAGCGCCATTGCTGCTGCCGGTAAACTGCGCTGTTCCCGCGGTGAGGAACGTGAGGTTCTGCATCAGAATGTTGTTCAGGTTTGGCGTTTCCGTCCCGGTCGTGGCCTCGTAATTCGGGCTGAAGACGATCTCGGCCTTGTGATCCTGGTAGCAGGAGTTCGAGTACTGAACGTTGGTGACAACGCCGCCGCGATCGAATCCGGACTTGATGCGCAGCCCGGTCGAATTGCTGTCGGCTACACCGCCGGTAAAGGTTCCGGTGCTGCTGACGGCGCTTCCGGCGCCGGCAACCCCATTGCCTGACGACATATTACTGTCGAAGAGAATGTTGCTCACACCCGCGCTGGTATAGCTGCCGATCGACTCGCCATGTCCGGCAAAGAAGTGGTTGTTGGTGACGGAGATATTCGCCGCCGGCGCCGTTGTGCCTGCAGCGCCGACAGCGATGTTGTCGTCGCCATCCGAGACCCACGAACGGGTAATGGTGAAGTTTGTTGCGTTGCCCGGATCGATACCGTCCGTGTTGCGCGAACTGGTGGGCGTAATGATCTTGATATCCCACGCGGTAAAGTTCGAGGCCGCGCCCGTTGTGGAGATGTGGAAGAGCGGCGAATTGCGCAGCGTGATCTTATACAGTGTGATATTGCTGGCGCCGGTGTCGATCTGGATAAAGCGTGGATTCTCCTGAGTGCCGCCGCTATTGGCGATAGCGGATAGACCCCACCAGCTCTGACCCTGGTAGGGTGCGATGGCATTGATCAGCACATCGCCGCCGCGGCCGTCCAGCTTGCCAAAGCCCATGATCCCGACGTTTGTCGAGGTGCCGGGAATATCGATCAGCGGCTGGCAGGAAGAGGTTGCGCTGGCGCTACCCACGGTGCCGCAAGTGTGCGTGCCGGCGACCTTGTCGTAGTCCTGCGCGTTGCGGGAGAAGTAGACATAGACGCCGGGATCGACCAGCAGCGTCACGTTGGAAGGCATACTGAGCGGGCCGGTGAGAAACGCATTGAGCCCCGCGCCGCCCACGGAGAGTTCAACAGCCTGGCCGGGATGATTTGTGGAGCAACTGGCCAGCGCAGCCTGAATGCGCGCGCCATCCGGATTCGTTACTGTGGCATCGACTGAGGTGGGAAGGTCGTCGTTGACCGAGGCGAGCGCCGCGTTAAGCTGCTGGCAAACCACCGGGAAGGACGGCTCAGTAACGGTGCGGCTGTCGCCGGTAGCCACTGCTGGAGCTTGCGGAGGCGCAGTTACGGTGATGGATGTGCCGCTCGTGGTGCTGCTGTTTGCGTAGTTAGTATTGCCGGGGTATTTGGCTGTCAGCGAGTGACCGCCTATACCAACGCCACTCAGCGACCATGAGCAGGTTCCGCCGGAGAGCGTGCACGTAGTGGCCGCCGCTGTCCCGCCGTCCAGATACACTGACACGATCCCCGAAGCGGCAGCGGGCGTAACGGTCGCGGTGCCTGTGAAGGCAGAGCCCTCAATAAGGCTGGCGCTGCTGGTCAAGCTCAGCGTGGTGGTCGTCGATGCCTGTGCAATGTTGACGGCAGTTCCGTTGGAGAGGCTTGCGCTGTTATTGCTATCGCCGCCGTAGCTCGCGGTAATCGATGTAACGTTCGCATTCACATTGTTCAGCGAGAAATTGCAGCTACTGGTGTTGCTTGTAACAGTGACCAGCGCGCAGCTGCCGAGCGTAGTGGAGCCGTTAAGCAGAGTCACCGTGCCGGAGGGATTCAGGCTGCCCGTGACCGTCACCGAGCCGGTGATGGCAGTGCCATAGGTAACGCTGGGGTTGTTTACATTGAGTGTGGTGGTGGTCCCAGCCGCCACGGCCGCCCCGCTGCTCAACTGCAATGTCGAGCCGCCGGTGAAAGTCACCAAATCGCTTGCCGTCGCGGTGTGGGTGGTCACGGCCAGCTCGTAATTGTTTCCGAAGGCCAACGTGAATGACGTAGGCGAGATGCATTGAACAGGGGTGCAGGCGAAAAGCGTGAAGTCCGTCGAAGCTGTGGGGTCCGAATTCGAAGCGATCCCGCCGCTATAGCTCGTATTCCCGATATTCGTGATCGTTGCGTCGCTCGTCCTCCCATCGGGAATGGCGGGAAGCGTTGCGGCCGCGCGATTGAAGTAGCTGATGCCTGCGCCGCTGGCACTGTCGGCCACATAGAGGTTGCCGCTTGGATCGAGTGCCACGCCAACAGGAGCCGTGAATCCGCTGTCTATGGCCGCTGTCGTGCCGCCGAGAGGGATCTCCACGACTTCGCCCTTGGTTGAATCGCCATAGTAGACGTCGCCTGCCGCATCCACGGCCACGCTCACGGGCGTTGTGCCGGAAAGAAGCGTTTCCGTAGTCTGCTGCGCAACGGCGCCATCGGCGATCGCAAGTTCTACGATTTCGTTCAGCCCGGTGTCGGCCACATACACGTTGCCGTTGGAATCCACCGCCAGGGCCGCGGGGGTTGTGAAGCCGCTGCCCAACTGCGTCTGCGTTCCATTGTCGATCGATTGCAAGAGCACGCTGCCTGTCTCGGCAATGTACAGATTCCCTGACGCGTCGACTGCCACGCCCTTGGGGCTGGTAAGGCCGCTGACAATCGCCGTCCCCGTGATCGCACTGCCTGTGCTGGCCCCTGGAAATTCAACAATCTCATTTGTCCCGGAGTCGGCCACATAAAGATTTCCCGCTCCGTCAATGGCTACCTGGTGCGGAGTCGTAAGGCCGCCGCCAACCTCGACTGACGCGCCTCCTCCTTTCGGTGTGCGATAGACCGTGCCATTGTTGTAGGCGATATAGACGTTGCCCGCCGAATCGGTCGTCACGCCCTCGGGCCCGCTCACGCTGCCGAGCTTGGAGCTGGTGCCCGGATCGATGGCCAGCGACGCGCCATTCCCGATGCCGTTTAGATAAACCGTGCCAAGAAGCGTGGGAACGGAGCTGATGGTGCCGGTAATCTGCACGGCCCCACTGCGTGCTCCTGCCGCCGCCGGCTTGAAAGTTACCGGGACAACGCAGACGGTGCTGGCTGTGTTGTTGCTGGAGCTGGAGAGGCCCTTCAATGTCGCGGATCCGCTGCAGCTATCGCCGGTTCCCGCATTGGTAAACTCGGAGCCGGTTGTCGTTCCTTGCGTGGATACGATCACCGGAGAAACGCTGCTCACCGTATCGCCGGTCGAGCCGGTTTCGAGCAGGAAGGCAAGATTCTGCGTGGTCGCCGTGCTGCCCACCGTCGTGGCCGGGAAGCTGCTGTTGAACGTCAATTTGCGCACCAGGCTGTCGCCGTTGTCCGCATAGTAGAGATTGCCGGAGGGATCGATGCCAATGTTCCCCTCCCCGTTGTCGGAGTTGCTTTGCGGGGCGGGGCAGCCGTCGCCGTATTCATCCAGCGCGGTCGGCCCCGAGCCGGTGGCTGTGTTATTCGAGCAGTAATCTCCAACCGTGTATTTGGCGGTTGATGACGGCTCTCCGTCCGCCGATAGAAAGATCAAAATCCCAGTGTCCGCGTTGACCTCGGCGACCTCACTGTGGGTGCCGTAGTCCAGGATGTAAAGATTTCCGTGGCTATCGAGTCCAAGGCCTCGAATCCTGTCGATGTTGACTCCGGAATTGGTGGCCAACAAGCCGGCGCCTTCGCCTGAGCTGCCCGCGACTTTGTTGCCGGCGATGGTGTAGACATCGTTTGCAACCGGAGATGAGACCCCGGTTTCCAGGTTGATCAGGTTCGCCAGGGGATTGTTCGTGCCCCCGGAATAAACAACGCGCACCGTCGCGGGTACTGTGCCTGTACCGCTGCCGTTATCCGCAATGTAGACGTTGCCGCTGCCGTCCACCACAACCGCGCCCGGGTTAAGAAACTCGGCTCCAAGAGCCGCCACGCCGGAAGACGGAGTAGTGGCCAGTCCGGTACAGCCAGATGAAGTGCAGGTGCCGCCGGCAATGGTGTGGATGAAGCCTGCGCCCACGCCGCCGCTTGTTGTATTGTTGGGCCCATTGACCATTCGGGCTGCGTTATTGGTGTAATCGGCAATGTATAGGTTCTCGCTGGAATCGACCGCGATGCCATAGGGATTATGGATTTCCCCGCTCTTGTTCGCGATCACTCCATCCACATATCCGCCTCCGTTCCCCGCGATCTGGTAGATATATCCAACTTGCGGTGCGGCGCCTGTGCAGCTCAGGACAGAGCTGGTGGTAGTGCACATGGTGAACGAACTGGCGTTCTCCTTCACAACAAGTTGGGCCGCCAGGCCGGTGGCGTTGGCAAGCACCACGTAAGCCAGCGAGTTGCTCTCATCCGGGATAAAAACATTTCCCGCGCTGTCTACGGCGGGACTGTAAGGTCCCTTGAGATAGGAGTCGGTTGCCGGGCAGCCGCTACCGTCGGTGCTTAATGCTACGGCGCCTCCGTTGCAGGTTCCCACGCCCGCGGCGGTAAGACCGCCAGCCAGCGCATATACGTCGCCCGCGACCAGGGAGGGGATGCTAAGTGAAGCGTTTGCAGCCACAATCATGGCCGTCGCAGGATTTGCCACGCCGTTCACCGTCGTTGCGCCCGCATAGATCACGCGAACGTAGATGTGCCCTTCGTCTGAGAAGTAGACGTTACCCCATCTGTCGGCAACAATACCAAAGGGAGTGGAAACCCCCACCTGATTGGCCGCGCAGCCATCGCCATAATTGGAGCCAGAGGCGTTGGCATAGCCGGTGCAAGCAGCTGCCTTCGAGCTTGATGACGCGCCGGAAACGATATTGCCGGCGCCAACACTGATAAACGGCGCCTGTACGATCAGCGGCGGCGCGGCGGGAGTCTGTGCTCCGGCGTTAAGCAGTATGGTGGCGCATAGAACAGGCAGGGTTGCGGCAGCAAGGCGAATGCGAGGCAGCATGATGAATCTCCGGAAACAGCGATTGGCAGATCGAGAATCGTGGCACGGAACGTGCCAAACTCGCAAAAAAGAAATTTCGCGACCAAAAGTGGTCAGACCTCTTTTGCGACAAGGATTATCCTAGTTAGCCTTGGCACCTGTCAATAAGATGATTTTTCCGTGCAGGCCATGCTACTGCTGCCGCATGGAAGGTCATCGGATCCGGTCAGTTCGCCGCATTCGGCGCAAAAGATTGCTGCGGATTGGTCACTCGCAATGGTCTTGAGTTCGCTCAACGACCCCAACCACCTGACCAGCGCTCAAGCCGCCGGACTTCGCGCAGTCGATGACGTAAAGTCCAGGAACAGCGGCAACAAGCTCGTTCAGCAAGCGCACGAGTGAACTGTCGGATTGGCCTGCCCGATCTTTTGTGCCAGTTGGATGATTAGCGTACCCCAGCCTCTTGGCCCTTATTGAATCCCACACCGGGTTCAAGCCGGACCATATCGGGAAAACGCCACTTTAATTCTGTAAGCGGCCAGGAATTCATTTTCTGATCGCTCCTCGAATGACATTTCCTAGCCTTGCGTGCGGCCGTTCTTGACGAAAGAAAGAAACCGTCGCGCGAGCTCATGAATGCGATCGTCTTGATGTTTTTCGACCGCATCGCGAGGGATCAATTCCGCCCCGACCCCGAGAGCAGATGCACCGGCAACGATGAAACTTGTTGCTGTCTGCTGATCTACACCACCCGCAGCGATCAATTTGACTTCTGGCAATGGCACCTTCAAGGAGCGAATGTAGAGACCGCCTCCTACCGGACCGACGGGAAATACCTTCACAAAGTCCGCGCCCATTTTCATTGAGGCGATAACTTCGGTCGGTGTAAGAGCCCCCGGAATCGCAACCACGCCTTGTTTCAGGGCGCATTCAACCACTTCGGGAACGAGGCCGGTGCTGGTGAGAAAACGCGCTCCTGCGTCGAGACAACGCTCCGCTGTCTGTCGATCGAGGACTGTTCCGGCGCCCACCACCATATTCGGAAAATCCTTCGCAAGCTTGCGAATCACTTCGATTCCGCCCGGAACGGTCATGGTGATTTCCGCTACAGGGATCCCGGCGCGATACAAGGTTTCAGCGGCGTAAAGGGCGTGGTCGCTCGATTTCACCCGAATTCCCGGAAATATCCCGATTTCTTCAATGATGGCGCTGACTGTTTCCCGTTTCATGCAGTTATCCTGACCTCACTTGGAGTCTGATTGGCTGACTTCAACAACAGAGTCGAGCGGACATAGAAACTTTGCCGAACATTTCTACGGAAGTTTATCGGAGCCGACGGCGAGAGTAAGTTGGCCCTCTGCCGTTAGATACGCTCCGAGTAACTGTGCATAGGCCAGTTGCACCTGGCGATAGTCGCTTTGCGCGTTGAGAAAATCCATGAGTGAAGCGCCGCCGTGTTCGTAGGCGAATGTTACGGTGTCGCGCACGCGCAAAGCCTGATCGTTGTACTTTTCCTTGTACGGCTTGAGCAGCGCGATGTTGCTGCGCACCAGTTCATAAGCCGTGTCCACGTCGCTGAAGACCTGCGCTCGCGCAGCATCGCTGGCCTGCTGGGCGCGATCGATGTCGATCAGCGTGCGCTTTTTCTCGCCCTGGTTGCGGTCGAAGATGCGCAGTGGAATATTCACGCTCACGCCAATCGTCTCGGGCCCATTGGGGTTATTCGTAGAAGAGTTGTTCGTGAACCAGGCGGCATAGGTCGGATCGGTCGATCCGTTTGAAACCGCCAGCTTGTGGTTGGTGTCGGACTGCTGAATCGTCTGCAGCGCCGCCTGCAAGTCGGGACGCGCCGCCAGCGCCGCATCGCGATAGATGTCCAGCGGCTGCAGATTATCGCTGAAGTCGAATGGGCCGGTTACATCGAACTGATCCACCGGCGTGCGATCGTCCAACATTTGCAGAAGCTGAATCTTGGCCGTGCGCAGGTTTACGATCGCGTTCTCGATCTCCGACTCGTACTGCACGCGCAGCAGCTCGATGCGATCCAGATCGATCTGGCCGATGGCTCCGGCCTTGTACATCGCGCGGCTGATGTCGATGATCTTGTCGTAGTAGTCGAGGTCCGCCTTGGCCAGATCGAGAATGTACTTGGCTTCGAGCGTCCCCACAAACGCCGCCCGCAGAGCAAAGACCATGTTGATTTCCAGGTCCTCATGCTGCGACTGCGTAATGCGTGTGCCCTCCTGCGCGCTCTCCAGACGCAGTTCGCGTTTGTGATCCCGCTCGTGCAAGTAGCTTAAGTTGGGCTGTTCAGTTGTGCCTTTGAAGGGTGTCCAGACCCCATTGTGCGGTGCGGCCTGGTTGCCATCCACAGCAAAATTGAACTGCGGATTGGGGCGAAGAAATGCCGTAATCTCCTCGGCCTTCATTTCGTCCACGTTGTCGGCATCGGCCTTCAACGCCGGGTTGACGGCTTCAAACTTCGCCTTCACCTGATCCCAGGTGAGCGGCTGCTGGGCAAACACAACCGGCGCAATCGCCGATGCGACAATCAATCCGCACGCCACTGCGAGACTTCTGCCTAACTTCCGAAGTTGCATGTGTGTAGAAATTAGATCAATGTTCAAAGGACGCCCCCGTTTCCGGTTCTGGTAGCGTGTCGCCCTCTCGCGCCACCCAGACATACAAGGTTGGCAGCAGGAAGATGCTCAACATGAGTGCTGTCATGAGCCCCCCCACAATAACAATGGCAAATGGGCGCTGCGAGTCGGAGCCAATGGCATGGGACACCGCCGCCGGAAGAAGTCCCAGTGTAGCCACCAGCATCGTCATCATGATCGGCCGCAGGCGAAGGACAGCCCCCTCCACGGCGGCGTCTTCTACTGTGAATCCCTTGGCGCGGAGCTGGTTGATGTATTCCAGCATGATGACGCCCGTCTGCACCGAAACGCCAAAGAGCGCCAGGAAGCCGACACCGGAAGATACGCTGAAGTATGTGCCGGTCACAAGCAGAGCCAGCAAGCCTCCAACGGGAGCCATGGCCACGTTGGCCAGAATCAGCAGCGCCCATTTGAAGGAACGAAACATGGTGTAGAGAATGATGAAAATCAAAAAGATCGTTAGGGGCACGATGAGGGCCAGCCTGGCCTCGGCCCGCGTTTCGCTGTCGTATTCTCCCGACCATTCGAGGTGATAGCCACGAGGTAGCTGCACATTCTTGGCGATCTTGTCGATGGATTCCTTGACCGTGGTGCCCAGGTCGCGCCCGCGCACCTCAAAGCGGATAGCCACGTAGCGGGAACCGTCTTCCCTGTAAATGTCGTAGGCGTCATCGCGAATCTGGGCTTTGGTCACCTGAGCCAGAGAAACGCGCTCTCCCGAGGGAGAAAGCAAGCGAATATTCTGGATGGCCTCCTTGGTATCGCGATACTGTTTCTGATAGCGCACCACCACGTTGTAGACGGCCTCTCCCTGCAGGAGCTGGCTGACAGGATTACCGCCGACCGCGGTCTGAATTGCATCCTGGATATCGGCAACGTTGATGCCGAAGCGCGCAGCCGCCTGACGGTCAACCGTGAGATCGATATTCGGCTGACCCGTATCGCGCTGGATTCCCAAATCCTTGACTCCGTCAATATTGGACATGACTTCTTTGATCTCATCGCCCTTCTTCTCGAGAACGTCCAGGTCCGGCCCGTATAACTTGGCGCACAGTCCGCCTTTCGTGCCGGTCATTGTCTCATCCACGTTGTCCTCGATGGGCTGGGAAAAATTCCAGAAAGCCCCTGGGTGCTTCTCCAGTTCGCGATCCATCGCGGCGATCAGCTCTTCTTTATTCTGATGGAAAATCGGCCGCCATTGGTCCTTCGGCTTCAAGTCGACAAAATATTCCGTGTTGCCGAATCCTCCCGTGTCGGTTCCGTCGTCGGGCGCGCCCGCCTGCGAGACGACCTTGGTGACCTCGGGGAACGAGGCGAAGATATAGCGGGATTGCTGGGTGAAACGCGTGCCTTCCGTTTCGCCTACGCTGTTGGCCATCGCGCCGCGCGCCCAAATGGCGCCTTCGTCCAAATGCGGCAGAAACTCCGAGCCGATGACACCGCTGAACGCCAGGAAGAGGGCGACCGCCAACGCAGCCAGGCCACCGCCGACTACAATCAAGCGATTCTTGACAGCCCAGCGCGCGCTGGTCCGGTAACGATCGATGAGAAAAACCATGACCGGATTGCGCCATTCCTTGACTCCATTCCGGAAGACGATGGCGCAGAGCACCGGCGCGATCAGGATCGAGAACGTCATGGCGCCAAGGAGCGCGAAGGCCACCGTCCACGCCATCGGCCTGAAGAGTCTGCCCTCGACCCGTTGCAGCGTGAAGATCGGCATGTAGGCGGTGATGATAATGGCGATGGCGAAGAAGACCGGCCTTTGCACTTCGTGGCACGCCTCACGAATGACGGTTGAAACAGGCTTGGGAAGCGTTTGCCGGCCGCCGGGCTCACCGTCGGTCTGCTGTCCGTGACCTGCGTTGGAGCCAAACTCACGGCTCAGGTGGCGAACGATGTTCTCCACCATCACGACTGCGCCATCCACAACCATTCCGAAATCGAGCGCGCCGAGCGAAATCAGGTTTGCGGGAATACCGCTCAAATTCAGAAAGATTGAGGCGAATAACAGGGAAAACGGGATCGTCACCGCAACAATCAACGCTGCGCGAACATTGCCGAGGAAAAGAAGCAGGATGATCGTAACCAGGATCATCCCCTCGCCGAGGTTGTGCAGCACCGTATGCAACGTGTAATGCAGCAGATCGCTGCGGTCCAGCATCGTAACAACCTTCACACCCTCGGGCAGAATGTGATTGTTGAGCTCGTCGACCTTCTTGTGAATCCCTTCGAGCGTGGGGCCTTCTTCGGCCCCCTTGCGCATCAGCACGCCGCCCTGGATCACGTCGGGCTCATCGACAATCACGCCGTCCGGACGATGATCGGCTCTGGCCATGTGTCCCAGCCGGATTCTGGGGCCCCATTCGACGACCGCGATGTCCTTTACCCGAACCGGCGCCCCATTCGACGTGGTCAGTACGGTGTTCTCGATATCCTGCACATTGCGATAAAGCCCCAATGCGCGGACGTTCAGTTGCTGCGCGCCATCTTCGACGAAGCTGCCGCCGGCGTTCACGTTGTTGATGGCCAGTTGGTTCTCCACCTGGCTGATGCTCAAGCCGTAAGTGATGAGCTTATTGGGGTCGACGCGCACCTGGTATTCGCGCGCGGTGCCGCCGAAGTCGCTCACGTCCACAACGTTCGGAACTTTCCTGAATTCCTTGTACAGAGTCCAGTCTTCGATGCTCCTCAGATTCATCAGGTCATACGCCGGATTCGTACTCCGGATGGTGTACCAGTAGATCTGGCCCGTCATGCTCCAATCCGTTCCAATCTGAGGTAGCACGCCCGCCGGCACACTAACTTGCGTGAGCCTTTCCAGCACCTTCTGCCGGTTCCAGTCGTTGACGGATGAATCGTCGAAGATCAGCGTAATCAGGGAAAGACCAAAAATCGATTCCGACCGCACCGTCGTGAGATGCGGAATGCCAAACACCTGAATTTCGACGGGAACCGATACTTGCTGTTCCATCTCTTCTGCGGAATGCCCGGGCCACTGGCTGATGATATTCACGTAATTGTCGGCAATGTCCGGATAGGCCTCGACGGGCATGTTGTGAAACGACACCGCCCCCCAGCCGAGCAATAGCAGCCCGACCGCCAACACTACGTACCGATTATTGAGAGCAAAATCTACAAGCTTCCGAATCATGCTTTCTTCCTCGAGTTCCGGAGTTGGGCGTTATTCATTGTCGATCGCATTTTCGAGATTGATTGCGTTGGTCACGACCTGCTGGCCTGGCTGTACACCGGACAGAACCACCTGCATCTGGTCCGGTAACTGTTCGCCGCTGACGACCTCAACCCGCTTGAACTTCCCGTCCGCAGGGATGTAGACCCAATCGCGGTCGTGCAGATGCACGATTGCGGACGCCGGGACGGCCGCGTAGTTCTGCTTTCCCTTGCCGAACAAAGTGATCGAGGCGAACATGCCCGGCCGCATCATCTCGCCTGGATTGGCCACTTCAATGCGCACCTTCGCGGTGCGGATATTGGGATCGAGAATCGAGCCGATGTTGCTGACCGTGCCCTTCAGAACCTTGTCCGGATAGGCGTTCAGCTTGATTTCGGCGGGATCCCCGACGCGCACGTTGGCCATATCGTTTTCGTAGACGTCGCAGACGATCCACACCGTGGTCAGGTCCGAAATAGTGAATGGGTTCGGCGTAGAGTAGGCCTGCACGGCCGCCCCGATCGCCACTTCCTGATCGGTAATCACGCCGGAAACAGGCGCGGTAATGTCGACAAGTCCCTTCGGATCGGTGGGATCGCTGCCGAGCAGGTGAAGATGCTCAGTCGCGGTATCGAGAGTGGTCTTGGCATCGTCCTCGGTGTCTTGCGCAACCTCCAGGTCCTGCTGCGCGATGGCTCCGTGCTCGTACAGCAGCTTGGCTCGATCCAGTTGCTTGCGCGCAAGCAGTTCGTCGGAAACGGCCTTGCGGTAGGCGTCGAAGCCTCCTGAAATGTCGTCGCTGCGAACGCGCAGCAAGAGCTGGCCCTTTCTTACTGCGTCGCCCAGGCGAGCGCGGATGTCCACAATGCGGCCGGAGGCAAGCGAAATCACCGGAACGGTTCGCGATATATCCGGAAATACAGTGCCGGTTACGGACATTTGCGACGGGGCTTGATATTGGGTCGAGGTTGCGATCGGATACAGCTCCGGATGCTCCACCGCAAAAAAGGAGGGATCCAGTGCGGGAACCACTTTGGCCGGTGGTGGCGCCTCTTCGTCCGCATTCACCTTATCGCTCTTGCAGCCGCTGATCGCCGTAGTTGCGATCAGCACCATCGGCAGCAGTGCAAATCCTATAGCTTTGCTTTTCATCATGATTCCTGCCCCCTTGTGCATCTCGACCTTCTCGACACCCGGATACCTTCCAATAGCGGTAGCCGTTGTGATCATGGCCGGACTGTGGAACAAGTCTCTTTCTGATGCGGCCTCTACGCATTGCTGCGCGCAGCGGCTCAAAAAGTAGACTTGCCTGGAGTTGGATCGATTGAGAGGAGTGAATCAGGCCGCGGGAGGGGGCCGATTCTGAATGGAGGAGAGAGCGAGGACCTTCACCGTTGGGACAAGCAGGCTGCCCGGCGCCGTAAAGCGAATCGTGTTGAAATGAGGCTCCGCGGCAAGCGTGGGAGTCGATGCCATGACCGGATGAAGTGGGGCGTGCGCATGCGCGCCTAAATCATCCTCTCGCTGGAAACAGCGTATCTCGGCGGGATTCTGCGCCATCGCCATGTCGTCATACATCGTGATGACAACAAACATCATGACCAGAACTAACCCCAGGGAGACGATTTGCGCCCAGCGTCCCCGGCCTTCGCGCCGCGCATGGCGCACCCACAGCCAGCACATCGCTGTGGCCATCGCCATCCAGCCCAGATTGAGGACCAACTCCATCAGTGATTACCTGTGCATTCCACTTTCATTCGGACGAAACATTCTGACCGCTGTTGCGCTGCGAAGCGGCTGACCGGTGACTGCATTGGTGAGGTGCGGCAGCACCGGATCTATGCCAGCATCCGGTGCTGCGGTTTCGGTTGATCTTCCAGACCGCCTTCAAAAACGGACTGGCGGTCTATTACGACGATTAGAACCTGACCATGATCGCGCCCGTCACCACGGTCTGGTTGGTGCGAAGGTCTGGCCACCAAATGGCATTGTTCGCGGCATTGGGGCTGGTCCAGGTTCCCGATCCGCCGCAGTCTGAATTGACTTGCGTCAAAGGCGTGCCATACCCATCCCCCGACGGCATTCCGTTGGAGCAGGCGTACTGATTCGGGGTCCCATTATTGCCGCCAGGCGGTGTAATGCCGCGGCGTCCGCTCCAGTAAGGCGTATCGGAGTAGCGATAGCCCGATTCGAGACGGAAGGTGATGAACTGGCTTGGCATGTAGTCGAGGGTGATGGTGCCGTCGTGCATCTGAGCCCGATCGCCGGCGTTCTCGGTATAGTACGGGGAACCGCTGATGGCTGTGGCGCCGTTGATGGGCGGCAGCAGCGTGAGGTAACGGCCGGGGTTGTTCATCTGGCCGCCGCCAAGTGTCATTGCGAAGAGATTCTTGTCCCACCAGAAGCGCAGATAACTCATCCAGCCAACGAACATCTGCTTGGGCTTGCCATTGTGATCGTTGTGGCAGTTCACACCGCCCGTGTAGGAGTCAGCGCTGCCGAACTCGGACGAGAGTCCCTTTGGGTTGTAATAGCCGGCAGCCGGGCCTCCGCCGTACTCGCAGCCGGCGTCGCCAGTGATTGTCCAGGCGATCTGATCCAGATATTTCTTGGGATTGTTGTAGAACCTCTGCTGCACGCTGTAGTCGGCATGGACACGCGAGCGCCCGGGATAGCCGGCGTCATCCTCGCCCATTCCGTAATTGTTGAAAACTACGTCGGTGTTCGGATTGGGGCGCCATAGAATCTGACCGCCCAATCCACCGTGACCGTTATAGCGGGCGTAGGATTGCCAGCCATTGATAATCCAAGGCTCTATCTTCAGCTTTGTTGTCGGAAAATATTGGATGCGAAGGCCGTTGAAGAACCACGGCGTATTCGAGGAAACAAACGAAGGCTGATAGGTCCAGTTATCGAAGTTGTAATAACTGAAGAGGCCGATGTAAGAAACGAAGATACCGGCATCGACGTTCAATCCATGAGCCACATCCCAGTGATACCCGCCCCATGCCTCAGATACATATTTGTAGGCGTCTGCAAGATCCCACTGACCGCGGTTAGGGCTGCCGTCATTACGAACGGTTGTGGTGGCGAACAAACCATCCATGGTGAGAATGCGTCCGCGCACGTTGTCGATGCGGATGTCGCCGCCGACGCTGATTTGCTCCAATTGAAATTCGTCGGAGCGGAAAGTTTCTGTCGAACCGCCCAATGAGTCGTCCTCGGGATGGTTCAAATCGAGCGTGTAATTCACATCGGCGCGAAACTCCGGCGTGAAATATTTGGTAGCCATGGGGCTGTCTGTCTGATGGCCGTTGTCATTCAGCCAGGTCCAGTCGCCGGGAAACGGCGCTGCCTTGGTCAGTCTCTCTGCGCTGATTTCAGGGGGTGCCGGCTCGGCCGCAGCTGGTGTCGCAGCCGCCTGGGGGTTGATGCCCTTGAGCGCCGCAGGTGTGACGCCCACCAATTGTTTTTCAGCCGCAGTCAGTTGGGCTGCCTCGCTGCTGCCTTCCGCAGTGGCAGTGTGCTCCTGCTGCAGATCGACCAACTTCTCCAACTGGTCAATGCGGGCTTTCAGCACTTCGACCTCCTGTTCGAGAGCCGAAGGGGCAGGAGGTGTGGCCGCGGTTGAGTGGGTGGTGGTATCGGCCGCGGCGGCGCCCGGCGGATTCGATGCCGCCAGCAACGCCGGCTGAGGCGCGCTTGCCGAATTAGTCTGTGCCGATCCGATACAAGCAGTTGCGGCGGCGATCGCCGCCAGCGTCATGGCATTCCAAAAAACCCTTTTCATTTGCACCTCTCGCTTTCTGCGGAAAATTCAGAAATCGTTTTGTGATTCGTCAGGGGGCCGGATTCGCTCCGGTGTCGACTGTCCCTAGCTGCGGGATCTTGGCGCGGCTCGCAATTGGATCAGAAGGACAGATAGCGTAAAACTGCCGCGAGAAAGAGTTGCTCGATCAAGATCATTTGAAGTCGTCTTCACTTTCCTATTGCATGACAGCGTTCATAAGCGAGACATAAAGCAGTCGTAGTTTGTTTATTAAGAGACCAGCGTTCTTGAGAAGTTTGCCGGGCAAAAGATTGAACTTCGGACACGACTCCACGCTCGCCGCGCGTGCCTCCAATCGCGCATGCTCCCGAAATCAAAAGTGTTGAAGCTGCCACCAACGGTTAAGGCTGCACCGAACGCAACTCACCCTGGCGCACCCGGCGCATAGCGACAGGTGCGCACCAAACTTGAATTCATGATGGGGCTAAGCTAGACGGCTCTTCATAAGGAAGGCATGAATGACTTCTAAAGGTTGTCTAGTGATCCAGAAATTCCATTCGATACGTAGAGCGTATTTCATGAATGGTTTCGTGAAAGGGCACGACCTCAGTCGTACCGAAAATGGTTTCGTGAAAGGGCACGACTTCAAAGCCTGCCTTGAGCGAAGTCGAAAGGTGCCGCAAAAGCCCAAAAATCAGAGGCGGGCTTTTAGCCTTTGAGGGATGGTTCTTTCAAACTGACCCACTACCTGGAAACGCTGTGTGCTTGGAATATCAATATGATCAATCAATGTGTAATTACCTGCACATGTCCCTGATGATTCTTGCGGGGGTGCGCCGGTGAATTGACGATTCAGATTTTCCCCTTGTTGAACCAGGAGTTTCTGGCCGCTACAAAATCGTCTACATGGGGACCTTTGATGGCGATGCGCGCGGCTATAAGGAAGGCTGCTCTCCAATGCATGCTCAGAAATCTTTCAATTGTCATTCGCTCACATGAATAGATAGCCATTCCGATCGACACCTTTTATTGCATCGAAATGTATTTATGAGGCACTTTAGGGTATCATTTGACTGTTCATTAGATGTATTATATTGTATCAATCATGAAACACGATGCAAAGAACGGCATCAAACCGTTGCGACAGAAGATGCTGCCCGTCGAGATGCGCCGTGCCATGATCGAGGCGCGCAAGAAGCACGGCTGGAGCCAGAGGGACCTGGCAAGCCGCCTCGGTATCGGCCAGAGGCACATCTCCGGCATCGAGTCGGGCAAGATCGTGCCGCGCTATGACACGCTCCTTGAGATCGTCCGCATGCTCGACCGCGACCTCATCATGGTGCCCCGCGCTCTGGTGCCCATCGTACAGTCGCTCGTGCGCGACCACCTCAAGGACGAGCCGGGCGAAGGAGAGGAACGGTCACTCTATGCCTCCGATCGCGACGAAGACAACCCGAAGGAGCCGCGCGATGAATTTTGACGCGAAGAAACTCAATGCGCTTTCGGTGCGCCTTTACGGAAAGCAGATCGGCGTCATCACCCGCCTCGCGGGCGACCGGCAGCTTTTCGCCTTCGAGCAGTACTATATCGACGATCAAGAGCGTCCCACCTTGAGCCTCTCCTTCAAGGGCAGCACTGGCGGGCTCGTGACGAACTTCCGTCCCGTGGGGCGCCGTGTTCCGGTCTTCTTCTCCAACCTTCTGCCTGAAGGCCACCTGCGCGACTATCTCGCCAAGCGAGCAGACGTGAATCCCGAGCGCGAATTCTTCCTCCTCGCCGTCCTCGGTGCCGACCTGCCTGGTGCGCTTGTCGTTGCGCCGCTTGAGGGCGACGAACAGCCATCCGAACCGCATCACGATCATGATGGCGACAGCCGTGACGACGGCCAGAACGGCGAAGAGCCCCTGCGCTTTTCCCTCGCCGGCGTGCAATTGAAATTCTCCGCCGTCATGGAAGCCTCCGGCGGTTTGACTATTCCCGCCGGCGGTTTGGGCGGCTCATGGATCGTCAAGCTTCCTTCCGCTCGGTACCAAGCGGTTCCCGAGAATGAATT
>JBEKIE010000028.1:0-53917 GCA_050011915.1 Occallatibacter sp. | reverse complement strand
TCAAGTTCGACGACATTCTGGCGCAGCTAAAGATGATCGCGGCCGAAGAGAAAGTTGCAGCCGAGGAAGATGCGCTGGCGCTGCTGGCCGAAGCCGGCGACGGATCGATGCGCGACGCGCTCTCCATCATGGACCAGGCGATTGCCTCTGCACCGCTCGAGGCCGGCCGGCCCAGGCTTGCGGCGGAGCAGATTCGCGAGCTGATGGGCTCGCTGCCGGGTACAGTTTTTGAAAAACTGCTCGAAGCCGTCGCCGCTGCCGAGAGCGCTCCGCTGATGGAGCAGTTGAACGTGCTGCTGAATGCCGGCCACAGCTCGTTGTCGCTGGCAAGGCAGATGGTGCGCTACTTGCGCAATACCCTCATGGCCAAACTGGGCGGCGAGCAGACGGAGTTGCTGCAGATCTCTGCCGATGAGCGGTCGCGCGCGGCGCGTACGGCGCTGCTGTTTTCCGAGGAAGAACTGACGCGCAACCTGCAGATTGTCCTTCGCACCTTCGACGATTTGAACTACCGCCAGGAGCAGCGTTTCCATCTGGAGTTGGGATTGCTCAAGCTGATCCACGCGCAGCGGCTACTGCCGATCGAGGAGCTGCTGAGCGGAGTGGCTGGAGGTGCGAGCGCGGGGACAGCGACCGCGAGCAGTGCACCGCGCGCGGGCGCAAGCGTTGCACGCCCTGCCAGTGTGTCTTCGGTTGCCGCAGGCGCAGCGGCGCGACAGCCGAGCGGCTGGAGTGCTGCGCCGCCATCGAGGCAGAGCGGCGGGGCAGAAACCAGCGCCATCGTGGGCAGATCAGCCGCGGCAACAGAGTCCACAATGACGGGAAGCGGTGCCGCGCGCGAACTCTCGCCCTTTCCTGCGGTAGGTGCGCAGGCCACGGGGTATGCATCCGTGGAACCGCTGACCGAAGGCGCGCTGGCCAAAGCGCCGGAAACAGTTAAAGCGACAAACGCGGAGTTGAGTGTTGACTCGATTCGCCAGGACATTGTTTCCGCATTGGCTACCGCAGGGCACGGCTCAGCATCGCAATTGCTGGGCAACGGCACGTGGCGACTGGAGAACACGAGTGTCCACGTTGCCGTGGCGGGGATGGGCAAGAAGATGCTCAGCCTCACGGTAAATGCCGCAGCCGAGAAAATCGTTCGCCAGGAGCTGCAGCGGCTGGGTGCGCCCACGCGTTTTCTCGTGTCTGCGGGCGAAGGACCCACTCCAGCCGCGGTTGCGGCTCCCCTTGCGCCCGTCGGCAGCGTGCAGGAAGCGGCGCTCAATCATCCAATCGTCAAGCGGGCGCAGGAGATTTTCCGGGCCGAGGTTCGCAGTGTGGTCGATTTGCGTTCGAAATGACGGACCTCTGAGGAGAACACGGCGAAAATGATCAATCCGCTCAAAATTTCGGAGATGCTTTCCAAGGCCGGCGAAATGCAGGAAGAGGTTCAGCGCAAGCTGGGAGAGACCGTGGTGGAGGCCTCAAGCGGGGGCGGCGCGGTGACCGCGACGATGAACGGCAAGAAGGAGTTGCTCAAGATCCGCATCGATCCTTCGGCAGTGATGAGCCTGAGCGGCAGCCAGCCCGATGTGGAGATGCTGGAGGATTTGATTGTGGCCGCAGTGAATGAAGCGGGCCGCAAGGCCGATGAAGCCATCAAGTCGAGCGTGCAGGGCTTGCTAGGCGGATTGAAGCTGCCGGGAATATGATGCGCGTCGGCGTTTCGACACGAGGAGGCAAGAACATTGTCACGCTATGCCGAGCCGATGGCCCGGCTCATTGAAGAACTGAAGAAACTGCCCGGCGTGGGCACCAAGAGCGCGCAGCGCTACGCCTTTCACCTGCTGCGCTCCAGCGACGAGGACGCCGCGGCCCTGGCCGATGCTGTGCGCGGATTGAAGGCCAGTCTGCGCCTCTGCTCCATCTGCAACAACGTCACCGACGTCGATCCCTGCGCCTACTGCGCCAGCCCATCGCGAAACCGGCGGCTGGTTTGCGTGGTGGAAGAACCCACGAATATCGAGGCCGTGGAGCGCACGCAATCCTTTCAGGGCGTCTATCACGTGCTGCACGGAACGCTTTCACCTCTGCACGGAGTAGGACCCGACCAGTTGCGCACGAGGACTTTGATTGGCCGCGTGGAGCGCGGCGAAGTGGACGAGGTGATTCTTGCCACCAGCCCCACGCTCGAAGGCGAAGCCACGGCGAGTTGGCTTGCAGCTGCGCTACGCGGTTCCACCGTAAAGATCACGCGCATTGCCACGGGCGTTCCCGCCGGCAGCGACATTGAATACGCCGATGAGGTGACGATGGCGCGCGCCATCGAAGGACGGCGCGAGCTTTAGACCGGCCCGCCTTCCCTTGAGTGCAAAAGAAATGCGGGACAGCCGGTTAGCTAATCCCGCATAAGAGTGGCTTGGGGAGCCGCGTCGTTAAAAACTATTTCGAAAGCTGGTCGAGCGCGAGATTCAGCTCCAGCACATTCACGCGCGGCTCGCCGAGAAATCCGAGCTGACGCGAGGTGGTGTGATCCGCGACCAGTTTCCGCAAACGATCCTGATCGATGCCGCGCGTCTGGGCAACACGCGCGACCTGGTAGTAGGCATTGTCGGGCGTGATGTCGGGGTCGAGGCCTGAGCCCGACATAGTCACCATGTCGATGGGCACGGGCTTGCCCTGGTTCTGCGCGGCCAGCTTGTCGATGTCGCCCTGAATGCGCGTGACCAGCGCCTTGTTCGACTGGGCCAGGTTGGTGCCTCCGGAGGATGTACCGTCGTAGCCGTTGCCCGCGGCCGAGGGGCGCGGATGGAAATACTTGTCCGAAGTGAAACTCTGCGCGATCAGCTCGGAACCGATGACCTGGCCGTTCGGGAGAACAATTAGGCTGCCGCCGGCCTGATGGTGAAAGAGGACTGTGGCGAGTCCCGTCATCAGCAGCGGATATCCCAGGCCGAACAGAACCGCCGTGATGAGCGTAAACAGAATTGAAGTCTTCCAAACCGAGTGCACGTTGAAACTCCTTGAGGCTCTTGCGGCAGGGGCTAAAGCCCCGGTGGTTCGTTACTGCTTCCTTGACATGACTGAAATCATGCCCTGATACAAAACGTCCTATGCCAGGTGCATCGCAACAAGGCACAGATCGATAGCCTTGATGCCGATGAACGGAATGATGATGCCGCCCACTCCGTAGATCAGCATGTTGTTGCGCAATAAGATGTCGGCTGGCTTAGGCTCGTACTTGACGCCTTTCAGCGCCAGCGGGATCAGCGCAACGATAATGATCGCGTTGAAGATGACGGCCGACAAAATTGCCGAATTGGGCGAGTGCAGATGCATGATGTTGAGCGCGCCCAGCACCGGGTAAAAGCCCAGGAACATGGCGGGAATGATGGCGAAGTACTTCGCCACGTCGTTGGCGATGGAGAAAGTGGTCAGGGCTCCACGCGTCATCAAAAGCTGCTTGCCGATCTCCACAATCTCGATGAGCTTGGTGGGATTGGAGTCGAGATCGACCATGTTACCGGCTTCTTTTGCCGCCTGCGTGCCGGAGTTCATGGCCACGCCCACGTCGGCCTGCGCCAGTGCGGGTGCGTCGTTGGTGCCGTCGCCGGTCATGGCGACCAGCTTCCCCTTGCCCTGCTCGCGTTTGATCAGATCCATCTTGTCCTTGGGCTTGGCTTCGGCAAGGAAATCGTCCACGCCCGCCTCGCGCGCAATCACGGCCGCGGTCAACGGATTGTCGCCTGTGATCATGATGGTCCGGATGCCCATGGCGCGGAGGCGCGCAAGGCGCTCCTTCAGGCCGCCCTTGACCACGTCCTTCAAATAAATGACGCCGAGGGCCGAGGAATTTTCGGCGACAACCAGAGGCGTACCGCCCAGGCGGGCGATCTCTTCCACATTCTCGCGAACCTTTTGCGGAAGCGCCGAACCCTGCTCCTCAAGGAAGCGCGCAATGGCATCGACCGAGCCCTTGCGGATGCGCGTGCCCGGCAAATTGACGCCGCTCATGCGGGTTTGCGCGGTGAAAGGCACAAACTCGGCGTGAATGCCGCCCAAATCGCGGCCACGCAGGTTGTACTTTTCTTTGGCTAATACAACAATCGAGCGGCCTTCTGGAGTTTCGTCGGAGAGCGAGGCAAGTTGCGCCGCATTGGCCAGCCGCTCCTGGCTCACATCCGGCGCAGGCATGAATTCCACAGCCTGGCGATTGCCCAGGGTGATGGTTCCGGTTTTGTCGAGCAGCAGAGTGTTCACGTCGCCGGCGGCCTCCACGGCGCGTCCGCTCATGGCCAGCACGTTGTATTGCACCAGGCGATCCATGCCCGCGATACCGATGGCCGAGAGCAATCCGCCGATGGTGGTGGGAATGAGGCAGACCAGCAGCGAAACCAGCACGAAGACGGTCTGCGGCGCGCTGGAGTAGATGGCGAAGGGCTGCAATGTGACCACCGCGAGCAGAAAGATGATGGTGAGACCGGAAAGCAGAATGCTGAGGGCGATTTCGTTGGGCGTCTTCTGGCGCGTAGCGCCTTCGACGAGCGCGATCATGCGATCGAGAAAAGTCTCGCCGGGATTGGAAGTGATTTTCACCTTGATCCAGTCCGAGAGCACCTTGGTGCCGCCCGTAACGGCCGAGCGGTCTCCGCCCGCCTCGCGAATGACGGGAGCCGACTCGCCGGTAATTGCCGACTCGTCGACTGACGCCACGCCTTCGATCACTTCGCCGTCGCCCGCGATATAGCTGCCGGCCGCAACGTAAATAACGTCTCCGGCTCGGAGCGACCCGCTCACGATTTCTTCAAAACTGCCGTCTTCCCTGTAGCGCTTGGCGATGGTTTCGCCCTTGGCCTTCCGCAGCGTGTCGGCCTGCGCCTTGCCGCGGCCCTCGGCCATGGCCTCGGCAAAGTTGGCGAACAGCACCGTGAACCACAGCCAGAGCGTGATCTGCAGGTTAAAGCCAAACGTACCGGGGTGATGGCGATAGTTCTCGATGAGCAGAAGAGAAGTGAGCACACTGCCCACTTCCACCACGAACATCACCGGGTTCTTGACCATGCCACGTGGATCGAGCTTGCGAAAGCTGTCCACGATGGCCGGGCCAATGATCTTTGTATCCCAAATGCTTATTTTTTCTGCCATGACAGTCCGTTTTGCCTTGTCCAGATGCGAGTTCGCTTCGGGTTAGAAAAGCGTTCCAGGGTGCGCGTGCAGCAGCAGATGTTCCAGGATCGGTCCCAGGCTCAGCGCCGGGAAGAAAGTAAGCGCGCCGATGATAAGCACCACGCCGACGAGCAGCACGGTAAACAACGGAGTGTTGACCGGGAATGTGCCGGATGACGGTGGTACGCTCTTCTTCTGCGCCAGATTGCCGGCCAGGGCCAGAGCCGGGATCATCATGAGAAAGCGGCCGATGAGCATGTCCCAGCCCATCGCGATGTTGTACCACCAGTTCCCAGTCAGGCCTCCAAAGGCCGAACCGTTGTTGCCGGCTCCGGACACGAACGAGTAGAGAACCTCCGAAAACCCATGCGGGCCGGGATTCGCCATCGCCGTGAGCCCAGCCGGAATCATCACAAAGATCGCCGCAAAAGTGAGGATGATGAACGGGAAGATCAGCGCGTAAAGCATGGCCATCTTCACGTCGTAGGATTCGATCTTCTTGCCCAGGTATTCCGGCGTGCGGCCCACCATCAGTCCGGCTATGAAGACCGCAATCACGACGTAAATCAACATGCCGTACATGCCGGCGCCCACGCCGCCAAAGACCACCTCGCCGAGCATGATGTTGGCGAGCGGAATCATGCCGCCCAATGGCGTAAAGCTATCGTGCATGCCATTCACCGCGCCACAGCTTGCGTCGGTTGTGATGGTCGCGAAGAGCGCGCTCTCGGCGATGCCGTTGCGCACTTCCTTGCCTTCCATGTTGCCGCCGGGCGCAGTCGTGGTGCGTACCTGCGCGGCCCCCTGAATCATGGGATGCGGCTGCGACTCGGCCCAGTAGCACACGGCGAACCCGGCAGCAAAGAGCAGATACATTGCGGCGAAGACGGCCCATCCGTGGCCTCGCGAGCCAGTCATCTTGCCCAGCGTGTACGTGAGACCCGCGCCGATGACGAAGATCGAAAGGATCTCAAAGAAGTTCGACAGCGGAGTCGGGTTCTCATAGGGATGGGCGCTGTTGGCGTTGAAGAAGCCGCCGCCGTTTGTGCCCAGCATCTTGATGGCTTCCTGCGAAGCGACCGGCCCCTGCCCGATCGTCTGCGTACTGCCTTCGACGGTATGAACGACGGTATAGGGATGTAGATTTTGCGGAACTCCCTGCCAAACGAGAAGCAGCGCGTAAACGATGCAGGCCGGCGTGAGGATATAGAGCAACGTCCGCGTCATATCCACCCAGAAGTTGCCGATGGTGCTGGACTGCGTGCGCTTGATGCCGCGAATCAGCGCCACGGCAACCACGATGCCCACGGCAGCCGACCAGAAGTTGTGCGTAGCCAGTCCGGCCATCTCCGTGAGATAGCTCATGGTGGACTCGGGAGTATAAAACTGCCAGTTGGTATTTGTGGTAAAGCTGGCCGCGGTATTCCAGGCGAGGTCCGGCCCCACGGCAGCCAGATGCTGCGGATTGGCCCAACCCTGGACGAATCCTTGCAGGCGCTCGATGCCATAGGTGAGCACAAGCGAAGCCGCGGAGAAGCCGAGCATGGCGAAGGTGTACTCGCGCCAGTTCATCTCTTTGTCCGCGCGCACGCCGCAGAGCTTATAAAGCAGCCGCTCCAACGGCCGGAGCACCGGGTCGAACCACGTACGTTCGCCCTCTAGAACGCGCGTCAGGTAGATGCCGACGGGGCGAACGGTGGCAAGCAGAATGACAGAGTAGATGGCGAATTGCAGCCAGCCATTGACGGACATATCAGAATTTCTCCGGGAAAAGCAGCGCGATGGTGAGATACACCATGAGAAGAATCGATAGAACCAGTCCGGTTGCCGAGATCCAATCCATGTGCATGGGCTACCTCAACTTTTCGCATGCCTTGACGTAGAGAAACGCCAGGGCAAAGAAAACCGCGGTGAAAAACAGCATGACTGCGTCCTGCATGCGGAAACTCCAAATCTCGGCCGTCACAGCGCCAGCTGATTGCCAATAGGCAAATACCGTTTGTTGTGCACCGGTTCCGCCGGGACAGGCAGGGAAATTCACTCCCCGATGCGGCCCTGGATTCGCCGAACGGCTGACCCGAGACTCATTCTGTCGTCTGACAGGTTTGAGTATCGAAAAGAGTTCCTAAATAAATCGTAAGGATTTGAGCCAAACGGCGATAAGTTGCGTGGAATCAGCGAGCGCCGAACCCACAATGGCCCACATTGCGATACTCTCCGCGCGCCCGACTACTCTTCATTGCCGGCCCAGCCCTCGGGAATAAAGCGATAACCCACCCAAGGCTCGGTCTGAATGTATTGGCGCCCGGTCTCGGTTTCGAGCTTCTTGCGCAATTGGCCGACGAAAACGCGCAGATACTCAGGCTGGTGGGCGGATTGCGCGCCCCATACGGCGGTCAGAAGGGCGCGGTGCGTCATCACTTTGCCGGCGTTGCGAGCCAGATGCAGCAGCAGTTCGAACTCCTTGGGCGTCAGATGGATGGGCTTGCCCTGGACGGTGATGCTGTGCGCGTGGGAGTCCACTACGAAATCTCCCACCTCGATGGCAGCCGTAGTGCGTTCGGGAGCGCGCCGCAGATGCGCCCGCACACGTGCCAGCAATTCCTGAATGCTAAAGGGCTTGGTGACATAATCGTCGGCGCCTGCATCGAGCGCTTCCACTTTGGACCGTTCGTGCTCGCGGACCGACAGGACAAGTACCGGCGTGGAGCCCCGCGTGCGTATCATGCGGCAGACGTCCACACCGCTCATTCCCGGCATCATCAGGTCGGTGATCACTAGATCGGGCGCCCAGTCGCGGAAGACACGAAGCCCCTCTTCGGGATCGTTGGCTGTGCGCACGTCGTAACCCTGCGCGGAGAGTGCGGCGCGCAGTACCCGCGTAATCTGCGATTCGTCGTCGATAACCAGAATTCGTCCAGGCATTGGCTTTCTCTTTCCAACGAAGATTACATCATTGCGGCGGGCCGTTTTACAAACCGCGAAAGGCGACTATGATTTCGATGGGGAATTCAATGCAGGCACGCGCCTATTCCGGGCAGATTCTTCGTTGGTTTCTGGCCACTGCGATGGCCATGTTCACCACATTTATGCTGGTTTGGCTGGGCGCTAATTCCACCACCGCGGGTATGGTCTTCCTGGTGCTGGTAGTGTGGTCGGCGAGCCAGGCTGGAATCGCCCTTTCGTTATACATGGCGGCTCTGTGCGCGCTCTCCTTCGACTATTATTTTCTGCCGCCCGAGCGCACTCTTCGGCTGGTCGGGGCACAGGCCTGGGTCGAAATGATTTCCTTCGCTTTGGGCTGCGTCGTGGTCAGCAGGTTGGCGGAACGCGCGCGAACCCAGGCTTTGCGGGCCGAGCAACGGCAGGTGGACGTGGGGCGGCTTTACGCCCTCAGCCAGGAGATGATGCTTTTTGAGGATGCCGACCGGCTCATCCACGATCTGCCGGGCTTGATCGACCGCATCTTCGCGCTCGATGGCGTCATTCTCTACGTTTGCGATCACGATCGTTTCTATTCTTCGAGCGGCGAAGCGCCAGCCAGCATACGTGCACACATGCAAGCGATGACGGAAGGCTTGAGCCCTACGCTGGTTCCGCTGGCCGGCTACCATTCGACCGCGCTGATGTTGGGAATGAGGCCATTGGGCGCGCTGGCTTGGCGGCCTGAGTCTCTTTCGCACGAAGTCTCCGCAGCCATCAGCGCCCAGGTCTCGATTGCAGTGGCCCGCAGCATCGCCATAGAAACCACGGCCCGCGTAGAAGCCGCCCGCGAAGGCGAACGGCTGCGGACGGCGCTCATCGATTCCCTCACCCACGAACTGCGCACGCCGCTGACCTCGATCCGCGCCGCCTCCACAACCCTGGTGGAGAGCGGCGAGGGACTGGACGAAGCCGCGCGCGCCGATATGGCGCGCATCATCGACGAAGAGGCGGAGCGGCTCGACTTGCTGATTGGCGAAGCCGTGGAAATGGCGGAGATCGATGCCAATGTGGTGAAAGTGAAGGTGTCTCCTCAAAGCCCTCGTGGGCCGGGTCTTGCGCCACCTGCTCGAAAACGTGGCCAGTTACACGCCGCCCGACAGCCGCGTGACCCTGAGTTACAAGCGCGACGAAGATCGGCTCGAGTTTTGCGTGCAGGATAACGGCCCGGGCATCGACCCCCTCGACCTGCCGCTGATTTTTGAGAAGTTCTACCGGGGTAAGCACCGCACCGGCCAGCGCGAAGGATCGGGCATGGGCCTGGCCATTATCCGCTCCATCCTAAACGTCCACGGCGGAGGCATCGAAGCCTCCAACGTTCCCGGCGGCGGCGCGCGCTTTCGATTCTGGGTGCCGCTGATCGAGAGAGAGCCGAGCCGGCAGTGAACGTTGAGCCGAATTGCTATTCCGGCTCCTCGCTCCAATCGCACGCAATCTCACGTCGCTTTTCGGAGCTTTCCGCAACCCATTCGAGCAGCCGCGCCACGCGCCAGCCGTCGATGCCTGTCACGGGCGCCGGAGCTTTACCCAGCAATGCATCGCGAATGCCTGCGTAGTAAAGCCGGTAGTCCCCTGTGACGGCCGGAACGGGACGGCTGACCGAGCCGCCGTCGATGTCTACGTACAGCAAGCCCCACGCGGCGGACGGTTCCCGGCCCCAGGCCGGATCTTCGATGCGCGTGATCTTGCTGAGTGCGGCTTCCTGCGGGTCGACGCCCTTCTTCACGTACCCGCCGCGTGTTCCGCGCAGCCGAAAGCGCGGCCCGGCCTTCAGCGAAAGAAGATTGGAGGCGACGGTGACGATCAGTCCGGGGTAGCGCAAGCGAATGGTGAACGAATCGTTTGGCCCTGCTCCATCTCGTTCACGGAGCACTTCGGCGCTTACTGCCTCCGGCTTGCCGAAGAGGGCCAACGGCTGATCGACAAGGTGCGGCCCCAGGTCCTGCAACATGCCGCCGGAATCGACGTTTTCCTTCCACAGCCGCTCCGTCAGCCGAGCCGGACGCCAACGGTCGAAGCGCGATTCAAGCGCGACGAGCCGGCCGAGCACACCTTCATGCAACAGCCTCTGAATCGTCAGGAAGTCGCTGTCCCAGCGGCGGTTATGAAACGGCGCGAGCAGTGCTTTGTGTTTCCTGGCGAGGCCGATCAACTCAGCCGCCTCGGCGGAGGTCAGCGTCATCGGCTTGTCAACCACGACGTTTTTGCCGGCGCTCAGAATCTGTTTGGCGATCTCGTAATGGGTTGCGTTGGGCGTGGCTACAACAAAGAGTCCGAGAGATTTGTCGGCCAGCATGGCTTCGAGCGAGCGATAAACCGTGATGCCGGGATAGCGATCAACGGCCTTGTTGGTGCTGCGCTCCATCACCGCGGCCAGCTCAAGGCCCTCAACCGACGAAAGCAGCGGAGCGTGAAAGACGCGGCCCGCCATGCCGAAACCCACCAAACCCACGCGAATCATGGAACTCTCCTTTCCATCCCGGAAGGACGGCTTTGCTGGAACCATTGCACTTTCAACTTGCCTTCTTGAAGCATTCCCAAGCAAATCCACCGCGATCATCATCAATGAGAATCATGTCGTCAACGATCTTCGTCACGGTTCCCACGTCTCCGGGATGGATGCGGAGACTATCAAAACTTGAATATGTCCAACCGATTGTCCGCGCATCAGGATCGAATACTACCCTGTCGCCGATTTTGAAAGGATTTCCTCGATCGTTCATACTAGCTCCGCCAACCCCGCCAACTCCGCTAGCTCCGCTGTTCTTTTCTAGCCATCGAGTTTAAACCGAGTCTCTGCCAGACGGTAGAGCCGCCGCCACACCAGCCGGTTCATGGTCACGACCATAAGCGAGATGAAAATCGTGGCCAGCAGCAGCATGGAGAAACGGCCGCTGTCGGTGGCGGCGTCAATTTGCGCGCCCAGGCCGATGGTCGCGAGGGTGCTGTCTTTCAGGTGCGAATACTCTGCATACACCGAGGCGTTCCATGCGCCGCCCGAGGCCGTGACCATCCCCGTGATGAGGTAAGGGAAGATGCCGGGAAGGATCAGCTTGGTCCAGCGCTGCCAGCGCGTGAAGTGGTAGAGCATGGCAACCTCGCGCAGGTCCGAGGGAATTGAGATGGCTCCGGCGATCACGTTGAAGAGGATGTACCATTGCGTGCCAAGCAGCATCAGAGCGATGGAACCGATGCCCAGGCCGCCACCGATTTTAACCAGCCCGATGAGAATGATCGGGAAGAACGCGGTGGCTGGGATGGAGGCCAGCACCTGGGCGGTGGGCTGAACGATGCGAGAGAGCCGCGGATTCAGTCCAATGGCTACACCAACAGGAATCGTCCACGCGGCCGAAATAAGGAGCGAGGCGTTGACGCGCAAGAAAGTTGCAGCAGCCCCTTCCAGCAACAGACGCAGGTCGGGCCAGGTGACATCTCTGAGCATCAGCACGGCCTGCGCGGCTGCCCAGCAAACCGCTATCGCGCCCGCCAAAGCCATCGTCCAGAAAATCGGCGAGGCCTTGCCAGAGCCCGTCTCGTCGAGCGGCTTGATCAATCGGTTCTCTTTGCTCTGCGCCAGATGCCGGTAGACCGGCTCCTCCACGCGATCCCAGATACGGCCGGGGAGAGTTTGGATGATTCTGGATCGGCGAAGGAGTTCGAGGATGGGCGATGTCACCTGTTCCGCGGCTTCCACCTGCTCAAATTTAAATTTGTCGCTCCAGGCAATCATCGGACGCCAAAGAAGCTGGTCGGTGGCAACGACGATGAGGATAACGGCGCCAATGCCGCACATCAGCGCATAGTAATCGCCGGAGTTCGTGGCTACCTGCAGATAGCTGCCGAGACCCGGCAGTTGGTAGGTGTAGTTGGCAAAAGGGGAGATTTCGCAGGCGATGAGAGCGAACCATCCCCCAGCGACGGAGACGATGGAGTTCCAGACAAGGCCGATAGCCGAGAAAGGCATTTCGAGCTGCCAAAAGCGCTGCCATGCAGAGTAGCGAAAGATGCGCGAGGCCTCCAGCATCTCCCGAGGGATGGTTTTCAGGGAAGAATAAAAACTGAAGGCCAGATTCCATACTTGCCCTGTGAAGATGAGCAAGATGACCGCCATCTCGATTCCCAACTGGTGGCCGGGAATCAGCGCGACCATGAAGAGGACTACGGGAGGCAGGAAGCTGAGCACGGGGATGGATTGCAGGATGTCGAGTACGGCGACCATCCAGGGTTCGATTCGTGGATTGTATGCAGCGATATATCCGTATGCGATGGCAAAGATCAGGCTAAGCAGGTAGGCAATGCCAATGCGCACGATGGAGTAAAAAGCGTAGACCGGCAGGGCGCTGAAGGAGTGGGAGATTTGAACGATGGGGACGGGCTTACTGAGCCAGTAACTGCCAGTGCTGACGATGGCAAAAAAAAACGCCAGGGCACAGGCCGCCACGCCCAGATCGACGAAGAATGGCGTGCTGCGAACCGTGACGAGAGTGCGTGCGAGGGGGCGTTGGAGGTTCACTTTTTGTCCTCGCTCGAAACAATCTCTTCCTCCAACGCATCGGGCAGCACAAAGCGCCGGCGCGCGGCATCGAAGTCGAACAGCTCAGCGTAGCGGCCCCATGTGACGGCGGTTTCCATCTGCCGCTGGCCCTCTTCCTCGCTGAATTGCTCGTCGAGCATGTCGAGGAAAAAGTCTTCGGGCACCGTGTGGTCGCTTTTCGTATCGAGAGCGCGGCGAATTTGCCGCAGCAGCAGCACATTCTCGATGGCAGCGTTGCGGAAGAGCTCTTTCTGGCGAAGAATTTCGGAGTTGGCAAACTCCTCGCCGCCGGGAGTGATCACGGCATCGCCCTCCTCGACCTTGAGGAAGCCCAGCAGTTGCGCGGCGTCGACGATGGGCAGCAGATCGTCGATCTCGAAGGCCAGATCGTCGGCCAGGCGGTACATGTCGTCGCGTCCGCCCTTGTCAAGGAGCAGCTCGAGCAGTCCAGCGATGCCGCCGGGCCGTGCGTGGGGCAGCATCTGGTAACGCATCTGGCGCTGGTCGCGCGCGGCAGGCGCATGTTGGTGACCGGGCGCTTCGGCTGGTTCTGTGTCGGGCCGGGTGAGGACCTTGTAAATGTAGTCCACCAGTTGCGTGAAGGCCTCCGACTTGCGGTCGCGCGGCTGCGGAATCTGCACTGGAAAATCCGTGCGGATGTGGCCGGGATTACGCCCCAGCACGATGATGCGGTCGGCCAGCAACACGGCTTCTTCAATGTTGTGCGTGACCAGGAAGATTGCCTTGGTGGGCATGGTCTTTTTCGCCCACAGCTCCAGAAGTTCGCTGCGCAGGTTCTCGGCGGTGAGCACGTCGAGCGCGGAGAAGGGCTCGTCCATGAAGAGCACTTCAGGCTCGACCACCAGGGCGCGGGCAAAACCCACGCGTTGCCGCATGCCGCCGGAGAGTTCCTTGGGATAGGCCGCTTCAAAACCGTCGAGACCGACCATGTCGAGCATCTTCATGCTGCGCTCGCGGCGTTCCGCGGGCGCCACGCCACGAGCCTGCAGCGGCGCCTCGACATTCTCGAGCACGGTGAGCCAGGGAAAGAGCGCGAAACTTTGGAAGACGATCGAGACATTGATTTCGGACTCGGCGATCGGCTTGCCGTGCCAATACACCTGCCCCGCCGTCGGCGTGGAGAGCCCCGTGAGCATACGCAGCATGGTGGATTTGCCCGAACCGGAGGGGCCCAGCAGGGCAAGAATCTCGCCGGGCACAATGCTCAAATCGGTCGCCGAGATCACCTGAATGCGATTCTGGCTCGGCTGCGCGTAGTACTTCTCGATCTTCTCGGCGCGAATGATCGCGTCGTCGACCGCTTGAGGGATCGCTGGAGGGGCCGCTTGCGGGGCCGCAGGGGCGTCGAGGGTCTGGTTTGGGTTGACCGCTTCCTGCATCTCCGGTTCTCCGGTGGGGAATTACTGACCGGTTGGCGGCCAGTTGCTGCCAGTATACGGATGAAGAATTGATTCGAGGTGAATGCGTCCCGGGCCGCCGGGAAGGCCATCGCTGGATGGCTCCCTCCATGGCCCTCGATGCGATGGAAGCGAAGTGCATTACACTACTTAAGCGTACCATTCCTGCTGTATTGAAATGTATGGCCGGGAAGGCCGCAAATTGGCGCGGTTGGCCCTGACGTTTGAGAACGGAGCGTCATGATTCCCCATCCCCGGCGCCGAGGAGAATATGCCAACGACCATTCAAAAACCGCGGGTTCTGGTAGCGGATGACGAGCGGGTCATCGCCGATACGTTGGCCATGATCCTGAACCAGAGCGGCTTTGAAGCGCGCGCCGTATATTCCGGCGAGAAAGCTCTCGAGCTTGCCGTATCGTTTCAGCCGGACATGCTGATTTCCGACGTGATTATGGCCGATCTGAACGGCATCGACACAGCGATTCGCCTTCGCGCACTGCTGCCGGGGATCAAGATTCTGCTTTTTTCCGGCCAGGCTGCCACGGCCGATCTGCTGGAAAAGGCGCGCAAAGACGGCTACGAGTTCGACATCCTCGCCAAACCTGTGCATCCGCAGGATCTTCTGGCGAGGTTGCGGAAATAGCTGGCGCGCAGGTCCGCGCCGTCCGGCTTCGCTGCGATGCTGCTTATCTTTGCTTGTCCCAGGTGCGGACGCGCAGCCCATCTTCGGCAATCCGGTACGGAACCGCCGCGCCGCGGTGCGATGCATCCTGACCAAGTGCCACGCTCAACTCTACCGCAGCCTCAGGATCGCTCGCCAGCAGCATCAGAAACCCGCCTCCGCCGGCGCCAGCCAGCTTGGCTCCATAAATAAACGGTCGTGCCCGGTCCAGCAGCGCGTTGATCGGCGCGTTGGCCGTGTTGGGGTCGAGCACCTGGTTCAACTGCCAATGCCGATCGAGCAGTTCGCCCAGGTGCTTCCATTCACCCTCCGCCATGGCGTACGACATCTCCACAGCCAGCGTCTTGATGCTGTGCAGTACCTGCACGGTGGCCGTCTCGCGTGCCAGGTAGCGCGCTACAACTTGGCGCAACAGATCCTTTGCCATGCGTTGCAGACCGGTGTTGTAGAGCACCATGTGCGCGCAGAACTCATCGCGCCGCTGTTCGCTCCACGGCACCGGCTGCACGCGAATGCGCTGATGCAGTCCGGGGCCGGTGATGAGCAGCTTGACGCCAGGAAAAATGCCGCCAGCCTGATCCTGCCATCCGCCGCCCGTGGTCATGTGCTGCTCCAGCTGGAAGACCGCCTCAGAGAGTGCATGATTGTCGAGATCTCTTCCCGAGAGGCCGGCGAGCGCGCGCATCACCGTTGCCGCAAGAATGCTGCTGGTTCCCAGGCCCGAGCCAATCGGCAGCTGCACGCGGCATCGGATTTCCAGGCCGCCGCCCAGCCGGCGAAGTGTGTCTTCAAGCGACTCGCCTGCAACAGGGATGCCATGGAGATATAAGGCCGCGCGCGGAATCGAATAGACGGATCCCGGCTCACACGGCACGCGGATTTCCTCGGCGTGGCGATATTCGGCCGGCGTTTGCTCGTTGCCCGCAAAGCATCGAATCACTAGCTCGTCAATGCGCCGGATCTCGGTTTCGATCGGATAGGCTCCGTCAATCTCGAGGGCGCAATTCAGCACCGTGCCGCCCCAGTCAAAACAGAAGGGCGGAGTGTCGGACCATCCGCCTCCCAGATCGATGCGTGCAGGGGCAGAGACCTGCACGTGTTCGAATTGCCATGGAGGCAGGGCTTGTTCCGGACCAGCGGTTGAGCCGGCGCGCGCCGCGTCCTGAATGCAAGTGAAGGCATCGGCCTCGGCCGCCTCGGCCTCCGCTCCGCGGCCTGCGCGACACAGAAAGCGTGCTGCCTGCACCAGATGGCTGGCGGCCAGCGTAAATTGATCGGCCGAACCCGCGCGCAGACCGTCCGCATACACGCGCAGAGCGCGCCCCGCAGCGGCTGCAGGGCCCAGGCCGGGCAGGTTCGCGAGCAATGGACGTAAGTCGGCTCCTGCCTTCGCCAGATCCACGGCCGTTTCCTGCCAAATTCCCTGCAAACGGCGATTGCGCGCGTCGGCCAGAGCTTTTCCGTCGGCGCTGTGGGCGCACTCGGCGAGGGATGTGCGCGTCCGCTGGCGCCACTGCTCCACGCCGAAGCTGCTTGAATATCCCATCATCCACCGCGCATTGGCCCAGGCTTCGTCGGGCGTTGTCACGGGAAAGAGCGCGGCGCACCACAAGTTGCGCGGTTCGCCCGGCCTCCAGATCTCCTCGCTGCGCAGCCCAAGCCTCTCGAGCGTCTCCGCAATCGGCCGGTTGAACCAGGTTGCGTTTTCGAAGGGCTGCTTCGGATCGTCCTCCACGCCATACGCGCGGATGACCCAGCCGGGGCCAAACTCGCCATCGACGGGCAATTGGTGGACCACTGTGTTTTCGGGAACTTCAATAGGTCCAGACAGTCCGGTGAGCCCGTGCAGGATCGCTCCGCGGCTCGCGTAGACCGGGCCTTCGAGATCGCATTCAAGGACCACGGCTTCATGCCCAACCTGGCACGTTCCCGCAACGATGCTGTCCAGAATTCCTCCCGAGCCCGACGCCAGCGCGCGGAATGACCGCGTGGTTCCCGCATGAATGAACTCGCCTTCGACCACCGAACAATGGAACGCCACGGGCTGCTCGGCGCCGCGCAGAATTCTCTCCAGTTCGCGCCAGAGCTCTCCCGCCTCTGGCTCCGGTCTCCACTGTCCGGTGAGCATGCGCGTTATCTGGTCATATAGATCGACCGCTGGCAGCGTCTTCATTCCGGCCAATTCTGTCAGCGCTGCAGTCAGATCGGCGTCGAAGCGCAGCAATCCGATATCGACGGCAACACGGCCATCTTCCAGCAAGCCCCCGGCGGCCTCTACTTCCGCGGGCGATGGCTTTTGCAGGAACGTGTACACCTGGTCATCGGCGCCGACCGCGTATACGCCGTGATGCACGGCCTGCTCCATGTCGAGGCGCATGGCAACGCCGATAACGCCCGGGCGATCCCATTGCACTTCGCTCGAGTCGAAATGCAGCACAACGTCGCCGGAGGCAACCAGAAGTCCATTGCGCATATTCTCCGCCCACGCAGACGAGAGCAACATGGTTTCATCGAACACCGTGGTGGTAGCGCGAGGTTGCGAACGCACGGGCAGAATGCCAAAGAGCTTGCCGCCCGGAGAATATTGCGGCAGCCGCTGCGAGTCGCCGCCGGAGTGGACAAGAAGCGCGCGATGACCGCTCCACCACGCGCGGTCTTTGCCCAGAATTCCCAGTGCATTGATCGTGGCGCCACCGCTGCCCACCCTTTGGCCGCCGGGATCGGGCACGACAAGGAATTTCGTCTCTCTTGGCAACAGTCCCGATGAGTTCCGCCGCTGAATCTCCTCGCGGTAAAGCTCCGCTTGCCGCTCCGACGAGGCCGTAATGATCACAACGTCCCAGAAACTCACCGAACTCCTTCCCCCAATGGGCAATACAGGTACGACGCCGGCGCTTCAACAACAATTTTCGCGGCCCGCGTAAATCGTTACGCTTGCTATCCGCATCCCTCAGCGGCGAAAGTAATCAAAGGATGGCAAAAGCACTTCGTTCGACGCGCGTTTTGACACCGCAGGGCATCGCACCCGCCGCAGTGATTGTAGATCAGGAGCGGATTACCGCGCAGTGCGGCTGGAATGAAGTGCCCGCCAACGTCGAACTCATCGATTTCGGCGATTCCGTGCTCCTCCCCGGCCTGGTGGATTCGCACGTGCACATTAACGATCCCGGCCGCGACTGGGAGGGTTTTCACACTGCCACGCAGGCCGCTGCCGCCGGCGGAGTCACGACGCTCGTCGATATGCCGCTGAATTGCGTGCCGGAAACCATCGATGCGCCTGCGCTCGAGTCAAAACGTCGCGCGGCGCAAGGCAAAACGTGGGTGGACTGGGCCGCGTGGGGCGGCGTGGTGCGAGGAAACGCCGAATCGCTTCCATCGCTCGTGCGCGCCGGCGTCCCCGGATTCAAATGCTTTCTTATTCACTCCGGAATCGATGGCTTTGCCTGGGTCGATGAGGCGGAACTGCGCGCGGCGCTGGAAAACTTGCGCGGCACGGGGCTGCCGTTGCTGGCGCATGCTGAAGTGGCCGGTCCGGTAGGCGCGGCGACTCAGGCGCTCGACAGAATGAGTGCGAACTGGCAAAAGTACTCCACGTATCTGCGCTCGAGGCCCGACGCCGCCGAGATTGAGGCCGTCGCCTTGCTCATCCGCCTGGCCGAAGAGTTCCAGACCCCCATCCACATCGTGCATCTCTCGAGTGCGGCGGCGTTGCCATTGCTCCGGGATGCACGCAGACGAGGTGTGCCCGTCACTGTCGAAACCTGCGCGCACTATCTCTGGTTCGACGCGGCGGAAATTCCTGACGGCGCGACCGATTACAAATGCGCGCCGCCGATCCGCGACGCGAAGAATCGCGAGGCGCTGTGGAGTGCGCTTAACGAAGGGCTGATTGAGATGGTGATCACCGACCACTCCCCGTGTCCGCCGGAAATGAAACGTCGCGATGAGGGCCGATGGGACCTGGCGTGGGGCGGCATAGCGAGCCTCGGACTGGCTCTGCCCGTCCTGTGGACCGGGATGAAGCAGCGTGGCGTCGGGCTGGAGCGGATCGGAGACTGGATGGCCTCTGCGCCCGCCAAACTGGCAGGGATGACAGGCCGCAAGGGTGCGATCACAATTGGCGCGGACGCGGACTTTGCCGTCTTTAATCCCGAGGCCAAATGGACTGTCGCGCCTTCCGATTTGCATTTCCGGCACAAGATCTCGCCCTACCTTGGCGCCGAGTTGTGCGGACGCGTGCTTGAAACCTGGTTGCGTGGTGAACCCGTCTTTCGCGCCGGCGTATTCGCTGGCGAGGCACGCGGCAAAGAGCAGGTGCGTCGATGACAGCACCTGCGCAACGCGTCATTGCCGAGTGCCGGCGCATCGCCGCGATGAGCGAGGAGCCGAATCGCACGACGCGACGGTTTCTCACGCCACCCGTGCGCGAAGTGCACACATTGCTGCGCGGGCGCATGGAAGCGCTGGGCATGACCGTGAGTGTGGATGCGGCTGGCAACTTGCGCGGCTTGTGGCAACCGCCCGGTGCGCGAGGCAAGCGCCTGATTCTCGGTTCGCACATTGACACCGTGCCCAACGCCGGCGCTTTCGACGGCATCCTCGGCGTTGCGTTGGCGCTCGAATCCGCCGAAATAGCGCAAGAGCTGAAGATCCCGCTGC
This sequence comes from Occallatibacter sp., assembly GCA_050011915.1. Lineage (GTDB taxonomy): Bacteria > Acidobacteriota > Terriglobia > Terriglobales > Acidobacteriaceae > Telmatobacter. The sequence continues at coordinate 34,494 of JBEKIE010000028.1, read as the reverse complement.
CCATCGAGATCATTGCCTTCAGTGAAGAGGAAGGCGTGCGTTTTGGCGTGCCGTTTATCGGCAGCCGCGCGGCCGCCGGTCGATTCGATCCTGCCCTCCTCCAACTGAAGGATGCCGAGGGCGTGACCCTGGAAGGCGCGTTCCGCGCCTTCGGCCTCGATCCCGGGCAGATCGGCAAAGCTGCTATCGGCGAAGACGCCCTGGGCTTTCTTGAGATCCACATTGAACAGGGGCCGGCACTCGAGGCTGAGGACCTGCGCGTTGCTGCAGTGACCGCCATTGTGGGCCAGACACGACACAGTCTGACGTGGACAGGCCACTCCAATCATGCCGGCACTACGCCGATGCACTTGCGCCACGATGCGCTGGCCGGCGCGGCCGAGTGGATCGCCGCCGTCGAATCCCTCGCCCAGCGCACGGAAGGGATGGTCGCCACGGTAGGCCATGTGCATGTGGTACCGAATGCGGCCAATGTGATCGCGGGCGCAGTCGAGGTGAGCCTTGACGTGCGTCACGCTCACGATCACGAACGAAGCGCCGCGGTTGAATCCCTGCTCGCGCAGGCTGAAGCGATCGCCAAGCGGCGCGGCCTCACTCTCGCATGCACGCGCCTAATGGACCAACCGGCCGTGCCCATGGATGAGCGTCTGACAGCATTTCTGGCAGAAGCCATTGAAGCCACGGGGCTACCCGTAAAGCGCATGCCCAGCGGTGCCGGCCACGACGCCATGGTGATGGCCTCGCGCGTTCCCACGGCGATGCTTTTCCTGCGCAGTCCCGGCGGCATCAGTCATCACCCGCTGGAAACCGTGCTCGAAGAGGACGTTGCAGCAGCTCTGGAAGTTTGCCGCAAATTTATGGAGCGGCTGGCCGCCGAGGTCAGATAGAATCGAGCAACGGATTTTGCTCGCATCCGCTCTTCCGATTTCCCTTTTGAAGAGGTCGCACGTGCATCATTTGGGATTGACGCGCAGCAGCCTGAAGGCAGACCACCTGCTGCAAACACCAAACACATTTATTCGCTCGCCGCTTCCCGGCGCGGAGGGCGTCGAGTTCATCGTCCACGCCGCCCCGCAACTGGGCGCGCGCTTTACGCAGATGACGGCGGAGTTTGTCGCCGGAGGATCGCTCGCTCCCGCGCCGGCACAGCGCTTCCTCTACGTTCTCGACGGCAAGATCGAGCTCAAGGCCGGCGGGAAGCGGCACGTTCTCAAGCCCGGCGGCTACGCGTATCTGCCGCAAGGCGCCCCGCACACGGTGCGCGCACCGGGCATTGCGCGTGCGGCAGTGATTGAGAAGCAATACGAAACGGTGGCCGGCGTGGCCGCTCCGGAGATCCTCATTGCCGATGAAGGCGACGTGGCTCCCGTGGCGCTCATGGGCGACAACGCGCTACGCGTGCGCGCGCTCATGCCCGACGGTCCGTCCTACGACTTCGCGGTGAACACCATGACCTACGATCCCGGCGCGGCGCTCAGCATGGTCGAGATTCACGTGATGGAGCATGGATTGCTGATGCTCGAGGGCGGCGGCATCTATCGGTTGGGAGATTCCTGGTATCCGGTTCAGGCCGGCGACTTTATCTGGATGCGTTCCTACTGCCCGCAGTGGTTTGGCGCGTTGGGTAAGAAGCCCGCGAAATACCTGATCTACAAAGATTGGCGGCGTCATCCGCTTGGAGACCAAGGGGCATGACAACGGAGCGGCCCAATTTGTCGATCGACGGCCTGATGGCGGAGCTGATGGCCTTGGCACAAATCTCCGAAGCTGACCCGCCAGTGGTGACGCGCGTCGTCTTCGGCGAGGCAGACATGCGCGGCCGCGCCTACGTGAAGGGGCTTTGCGAAGACGCCGGCCTCAGGATCAGTCAGGACGCCATCGGCAACACTTTTGCGCGCTGGGAAGGCAGCGATCCCACTCTTGCGCCGGTCGGCACGGGCTCGCATATCGACGCGATTCCCAACGCCGGCCTATACGACGGCTGCGTGGGCGTTCTCGGCGGCCTCGAAGCGATTCGCGTTCTCAAGAAACTCGGCTTCAAGCCGCGCCGCTCGATCGAGCTCGTCATCTTTACCGCCGAGGAGCCCACGCGCTTCGGCATCGGCTGCCTGGGCAGCCGCATGATGGCCAACGTGCTCACTCCAAAACAGGCGCTCGCTCTGCGCGACAAAGAGGGCCGCAGCCTGGAGGAGTGGCGCGCGCAAGCCGGATTTTCCGGCCCGCTTGAATCTGTGGCTGTTTCCAAAGGGCGTTTCCATAAATTTGTCGAGCTGCACATCGAGCAGGGGCCGTTTCTCGAGCAGGAAGGCCTCGACGTGGGCCTGGTGACGCATATTGCCGCGCCCGCCAGCCAGCGCATTGTGATCGAGGGCGAAGGCGGCCACGCCGGCGGCAAATTGATGCCCGGCCGCAAGGATGCGCTGGCTGCCGCAGCGGAATTGATCCTGGCGCTGGAATCGGCGGCGAAATCGACGGGCGCCATCGACACCGTGGGCACCGTGGGAGTATGCGACGTCTTTCCCGGCGCAGTGAATAGCATCCCCTCGCTCGTAAAGCTCACCACCGACGTGCGCGACATCGATGGTGCGCGCCGCGACCGCGTTTTGGCTGCGCTTGCCCGCGCAGTCGAGGAAGTGAGTGCACGCCGCGGCGTCAAGATCGCCACAGAACTGATCAATGCCGACCCACCGGCGACCTGCGATCCTGAGATTCTTGCGGCGCTTGAAGAGTCTGCCATCGCCGCGGGCAAGAAATACAAGCGCATGGTGGCGCGCGCCTACCACGACTCGTCGTTTGTATCGTGCATTGCGCCAACGGCGATGCTTTTCATTCCCTGCCGCGGCGGCGTGAGCCATCGTCCCGACGAATACGCTTCACCGGAGTGGATCGGCAGTGGCGTGCACGTGCTGTCGCGCACGTTGGCGCGTCTGGCCGAATAAGACGTGCGCTTTCAAAACTTCGCTGCGCCGTTGTATGCTATCCCTCAATCCGTACGGCAAAGTCGGCAATCATGAGTACGCATGCGAAAACCCGCATCGTTGGCGCCCCCGTTCCCCGAAAGGAGGGCGTGGACAAGCTGATGGGCCGCGCGTGCTACATAGACGACATGGAGCGCGAGGGCATGTGGTACGGAGCTGCGGTGCGCAGCACGATTCCGCGCGGGCTCATTCGCTCCATCGCCTTCGATCGCCGCATTGACTGGAGCGAGTTCACCGTCGTCACGGCTGCCGACATTCCCGGCGAAAATATTCTCCAGCTCATCGTTGCGGATCAGCCGTGCCTCGCTGACGGCAAGGTGAATCATTGCGAGGAGCCCATCCTTCTCCTCGCGCATCCCGATAAGCACAAGCTGCGTGAAGCGCTCGGTGCAGTGAAGATCGAGTACGATCCCCTGCCGCCGGTCTTCTCCATCGAGGAGAGCGAACTGCAGGATCAAGTCATCTGGGGCGCTGACAACCTGCTCAAAAGTTTTCTGTTGGAGAAGGGCGACGTGGATTCCGCGTGGGCTCGCGCCGCACATATCGTCGAAGGCGAATATCGCACCGGCGCGCAGGAACATCTGTACATCGAGAACCAGGGCGTCATAGCCGAGTACAGCGCAGCGGACGGCGTAACGGTGTGGGGCTCGCTGCAATGCCCCTACTACGTCTTCAAAGCGCTGCGCGGCGTATTCGATCTGCCTGAAGATAAATTGCGCGTGATCCAGACAGAAACCGGCGGAGCGTTCGGCGGTAAGGAGGATTATCCGTCCGTTCTTGCCTGCCACGCGGCACTGCTGGCCAGGAAAAGCGGCCATCCGGTAAAGATGGTCTACGACCGCATGGAAGATCTGGCCGCAACTACCAAGCGCCATCCCGCGCGCGTGCGTCATCGCACCGCGCTCGACAAGGATGGCAAGCTGCTGGCGATCGAGATCCATCTCGACACCGACGGCGGCGCGTATGCCACGCTTTCTTCCACCGTGCTCTCGCGTGCCACGCTGCACTCCACAGGCCCGTATCTTTGTCCCAATGTGCGGGTGCGCGCGCGCTCCTGGGCGACGAATCACGTGCCCTACGGCGCGTTTCGCGGCTTCGGAGCGCCGCAAGCAGTCTTCGCGATGGAACGTCACATGGACGAAATTGCCGCGGTGCTTGGCGTTGACCCAGTCGAACTGCGCCGCAAGAATTTCCTGCACGAGGGCGATACCAACGCGACTGAACAATTGATGCGTGAGCCGATCATTCTCGATCAGTTACTCGAACGCGCCCTGAAAGAGAGTGATTACTACCCCAAACGTGCGCAATTTGCCGGAGAGAATCTCGAAAATCCCATTAAGCGCGGCCTTGGGCTGGCCGCGTTTTATCACGGCTCGGGTTTTACCGGCTCCGGTGAGACCTATCTGAATTCGCTGGGCGGCGTGGACGTTACGCCGGAAGGCAAGGTGCGGGTTCTCGTGTCGAACACCGAATTCGGCCAGGGAACGAACACGATTCTCACGCAGATTGCGGCCGAAGCGCTGGGCATCGAATACAACGACGTGACCATGGCTGCGCCGGACACCGATATGGTGCCGAATAGCGGGCCCACTGTGGCCTCGCGCACCTCGATGGTTGTGGGTCGCATTATTGAGCGCTCCTGCCTGCAGCTCATTGATCTGCTGCGCGAGCGGGCAGATCTCGGCGCAACCTACACACGCGAGGAATTCCTCGCGGCCTGTGAGCGCTATCGTGCCGCGCATGGCGAATTATCGTCCATGTGCCGCTATGAAGCGCCGCCGGGAATCTACTGGGACGATCAGAAGTATCACGGCGAAGCCTACGGTGCGTATGCGTGGGCGGTTTACGTGGCGCAGGTCGCGGTGGACACAGTGACCTACTCGGCAGAGGTGGAGAACTTCTGGGCCGTGCAGGAAGTGGGCCGAGTGCTGCACCCTGTAATGGCTGCGGGACAAATCGAGGGCGGCATCGCACAAGGTATCGGCTACGCGCTCTACGAAAAGGTCGTTCTCGAAAACGGCCGCATGGCCAACAACCAGATGACGAACTACATTATGCCGACAGCCGAAGATGTGCCGCCCATAGCCGTGTACTTCGAGCAGATTCCCTTTCGCTACGGAGGATTTGGCGCCAAGGGCATCGGCGAGTTGCCGCATGACGGCCCCGCGCCCGCGATTCTGAATGCCATCCGCGACGCGACGGGTGTGAGTTTCAACTCCATTCCGCTTCTGCCCGAGGATCTTTATGCGGGGCTTACTGCTCAATTACCGGTGGAGGAGCCGGCCTTGCCATGAGCGCCAACGGAAAGGCCAACATCGGCGCGCGCTGCCCTGCGATCCGCTTCACTGTGAATGGCGAACGCCGTACGGTAAATGTGCCGCCCATGAAGCGCCTGCTCGATGTGCTGCGCGAGGACCTGCATCTGACCGGGACGAAGGAGGGCTGCGGCGAGGGCGAGTGCGGCTCCTGCGCGGTGCGCATGAACGGCGATCTGGTGAATAGTTGCCTTGTGCCAGTGCTGCAGGCCGAGGGCGCAGAGATTCAAACTGTGGAGGGGCTGGCTCTCGACGGAGACCTTCATCCTTTGCAGGAAACATTTCTGCACAATGGCGGAGCCCAGTGCGGCATTTGTACGCCCGGCATGTTGATGGCGTCGGCGCAGCTTCTCTCGCACGGCCCGCATCCCAGTGAAGCGGAGATTCGCGAGGGGCTGGCTGGCAATCTATGCCGCTGCACGGGATACATGCGCATCTTCGCGTCCGTTGCGGCCGCGGCAGCGAAGAGCCACACGTCCGCCGAAGAACCCGTATTGGAGCCGAGTCAAAATGCGCGGTAATGCCGAATTGCACGAGCTGGTCGCGCCCGGCAGCCTGGCCGCGGTGCTCGATCTGCTTGCCGCAGATCCGGGCCAGTGGACGCCGATCGCCGGCGGCACCGAATTGATGGTGGCGTTCTCCGCTGGGCGCCTGACCTCGCGCAAACTGGTCAACCTGTGGGGTATTCCCGACCTGCGCACGATTGAGGTGACGCCAAAGAGCGTTGCGATCGGCGCGGCGGCGACGTTTCTCGACTTGCGTAAGCATGCCGCCATCAACGTGGAGCTGCCGTTGCTCGCCAAGGCTGCAAGCTGGATCGGCTCCGTTGCCAACCAGAGCCGCGCCACGCTGGGCGGAAACCTGGTGAACGGCTCGCCCGCCGCGGATTCTTCGCCCGCGCTGCTGGCTTACGACGCCGAAATTGAGACCATCTCTGTGCGCGGACGCCGCAAAGTTCCCTACTCCGAGTTCCACACCGGCTACAAGCGCACTGTGCTCGCCGCGGACGAACTGCTTTACGCGATTCATCTGCCGCGACGATTCGCGCACCACCGGCAATACCTGCGCAAGGTGGGAACGCGGCGCGCCATGGCCATCGCGAAAGTCGCGCTGGGAGCCACTGCGCTCGTTGAACAAGGCGTCATCCGCGAGATTCGGCTCGGAGCTGCAAGTCTTGCGCCCTATCCCACGCGGCTCAGGCAAACCGAGGCGGCGCTGCTTGGGCAGGCGCTCACGAGAGAGACAGTGCTGGCCGCGCGGCGCGCACTGCATGCCGAGGTGCAGCCGATCGACGACATTCGCTCCACGGCCGACTATCGGCGGCGCGTGGCCGTGAATCTACTCGAAGAGTTTTTGCTCGAACTGCGCCGGGGAGGATCGCAGCCGTGAACGCCTCGCTTGCGGCCTGGAACGCGGCCGCCGTAACGGAAGCCCGGAATGCGATGCTGGCCTGTTGCGGAGCCAAACGATGGGCCGATGCGATGGTGGCCCTGCGCCCTATCACGAGTGTGGCGGCGCTAAGCGAGACGGCAGACCAAGCGTGGAACACGATGCAGGAAGCAGATTGGCTTGAGGCCTTTGCCTGCCATCCCCGCATCGGAGAACAGAAAGGAATCGGCGAGCGGAAAGCAACGGCGCATGCTGGCGCGCAGTCGGTAGCGTGGTCTCGGGCTGAGCAGTCGCAGACGAACGCCGCGAGCGAGAATGTGCTAGTTGAAATCGCCGCAGGCAACCAGAAGTACGAGGAGCTGTTCGGATTCACGTACATCGTATGTGCCACGGGCAAGGGCGCGGAAGAGATGCTGGCGATTCTGAAGCGGCGGCTTGGGTCCACGCGTGAGGCCGAGTTACGCGAGGCGGCTGAGCAGCAGCGGCAAATCATGCAAATTCGTTTGGGAAAGTGGCTGGTCGAATGAGCACAATCACAACACACGTATTGGATGCGGCCCTGGGCAAGCCGGCGGCGGGAATTGCCGTGCGCCTCGAGAAACTCGGCGGTGGGGGCTGGCTCGAAGTGCCGGACATTGATGTGATCGATGGCGAACCGCCGGAGCGGGTGCGGGATGCGCCGTGCGACTGGGTTGAAGTTGCGGCCAGTGTGACCGACGCCGATGGCCGTTGCCGCGATCTTGCGGCCGATGCGCCACAGGGCGATTACCGGCTCACATTCGATACCGGCAGCTACTTGAAGCGCCTCGGCCGCAGCAGCATTTACCCAGAAATCTCCATCACATTCCGCTGCGACGGCAAGGGACATTACCATTTGCCGCTCCTGCTCTGCGACAACAGCTACACCACATATCGAGGAAGCTAATCAATGGCAAAACTGGGAGAAAACCGCTACGGTAAATCGCGCGTGCGCTTGTCACGCATCACACGCCTGAATGATCGGCATGAATTCAACGAGTGGACCGTGCATGTGATGCTGTACGGCGATTTTGAGACCAGCTACACACAGGCCGACAACAGCAAGGTGCTTCCCACCGACACGATGAAAAACACCGTGTACTACGTGGCGCGCGGATCGAAGGCTGAAACCATCGAGGCCTTTGCCTGCGAGTTAGGCGACTACTTCCTCTCGAACCAGCCGCAAGTTGCAAAAGTCGGCATCGATGTGCAGGAGAAAGGCTGGCAGCGCATGATCATCGACGGCGCACCGCAAGCCACGACCTTCAAAATGGGCGGACCGGAGGTGCAGACCGCACACGCCGAGCGCGAAAGAGGCGGCGCGTGGAACGTGACCTCAGGAGTAGACGGGTTGACCATTCTGAAGACTACGAAGTCGGCGTTTACCGGCTACATCAAAGATAAGTTGACCACACTCAAGCCTGCCACCGACCGCATCTTGGGCACGCGCGCCACTGTGACCTGGGAATACACGGCAGTTGCGCCGGATTATGCGCAGGTGCGTGCGCGGATTCTGGCTGCGCTGCTGAAAGAGTTTGCCCGGCACGATAGCTTGAGCGTGCAGCACACGCTCTTCGACATGGGCAAAGCCGCGCTCGCCGCCGCGCCCGAAATCGCGCGCATTCGCTTGTCCATGCCGAATCTGCACCATCTGCTTGCCGAGTTGAGCGTCTTCGGCCTCGACAATCCGAATCACATTTTCGTGCCCATCGACGAGCCGCATGGTACGATCGAGGCCACCGTCGAGCGGTAGTTCAAGCACAACCAGTAAAAGGCAGGCATGTGACCGGCACAACGACCACAAATGGCCATGTGTATGCGCAGGAGGGCGCAGCCGAAAGCTATGGCCTGCGCGCGGGCGTGCTCGGCCCCGCAGAAACGCTGGCGCAATCCGTTTCGGCCATGGCGCCCAGCACTTCGGCGTCGCTCACCATTCCGCTGGTCTTTGCGCTGGCCGGCAACGCCACGTGGTTCGTGTATCTGCTGGCCACGGGGGCCATGCTGCTTGTGGGTTTCTGCGTCAGCCGATTCGCAAAGCTCTCATCCTCGCCGGGATCGCTCTACAGCTACACAGCAGATACGCTGCCGCCCGCGTTCGGCGTCGTAGCCGCGTGGGGATTGCTGCTCGCCTATCTCGCCACCGGCGCATCGGTGGCCGGCGGAGCGCTCTACTACGCCACCGTGCTTTGCCAGCAGTTCTTCCATTGGGCGCCGCCGGCCATCCCCACGCTGATAGCGGCCTGCCTGGTCGCGGGCTTCATTGCCTATCGCGATGTCAAGCTGTCGGCAGAAGTCATGCTGTGGATTGAAGCCATCTCGGTCACTCTCATCGTGATTGTGCTCCTTCTGCTGCCCATTCATATGGGACTGAAGATCGACACCAGCCAATTCCGTCTGCAAGGCATTTCGTTCAAAGGATTGGGACCGGCGCTTGTGCTTTCCATTTTCAGCTTTGCAGGTTTTGAAAGCGCGACCACGCTGGGCGGCGAGGCGCGCGAACCTCTCAAGACGATCCCCCGCGCCGTGCTGCAATGCGCGTTGCTTGCCGGCGTGTTCTTCATGCTCTGCGCCTACTCTGAGGTGGTCGGCTTCCGCGGCCAATCCGCGGCGCTCAGCGATACCACGAGCCCGTTGCATCTTCTTTCCGCGAAGGCCGGGGTGTCGCCGCTTGGAGTGGCCATTGACTTCGGCGCATTCATCAGCATGTTTGCGTGCGTGCTCGCCTGCTCCACAGCGGCCGCGCGCGTGCTGCTGCGTATGGCGCACGATGGACTTTTGCCCGTCGCATTCCAGCGCACCAACCAGCGGCATGGAACTCCGGGAACTGCGATCGCGTTTTCCACCGCTCTCATGTTCGCAGCTACCGCAGGTTTCGCTCTGTGCGGCGCCACCGGCTCAACCATGTACGATCTGCTCGGTTCGCTTTCGGTCTTCGGTTTTCTCACTGCGTACGCCTTGGTGGCCGTGGCGCTTCCCTTTGCACGGCGCGCGCTCGGCAGGCATTCTCACGTGCTTGCCGCGATCAGCGTTCTCACCGTGGCCATCGTCGTTCTGATCGCGATCTTTGACCTCAACTCCGCGGCCGACACGGTTCACGCGCGCATTCCGTGGCTTTATCTCGTCTACATCGCCATGGGGCTAGGCTGGTACGGCGTTCGGCGGGCGATGCGTGCAAATCGTTGACGCAATGTGGAAAACGCGTCCCTAATGGACGCGCTTTTATAACGAATCTTTACATGAACTTTATGCTGCAGACATTACCATGCCACTAACCCGCGCGGTGTTGAGTTCCAAATCCTTGAACGGTTTCCGTTCAAAACCATAACTCTTTTCAGTTTGGAAGTTGCACGCACGCAAACGCCGGATCTCACATTCAACTTTGCTTCTTTTTTTGAAATCCCGGATTTTCACAACGGGAAATCTCTATTTCGAGGTCAGTCCTTTGAAGCATTCCATGCGCACGTCCACCTTGTGTATCGCTATTCTGCTGGCAATCGTCACCACCGCGTTCTTCTCGACCAACCCGGTTCGCGCACAGCAAACTCTGGGTGGAATTACCGGCGAGGTGACCGACGCCTCGGGCGGCGTGATTCCCGACGTGACGGTTACGGTGACCGAGGAACAGACCTCGCTCACGCGCTCCACAAAAACCAACGGCTCGGGAAGCTACAGCTTCGTCAACTTGCCCATCGGTGTTTACACGCTCACCTATTCGGCCGGCGGCTATCAGGCGCAAAAAACTCCGCACATTACGGTGCAAGCCGACCGCACGGCCACGGTGAACGCTTCGCTGAAGGTGGGCCAGGCGACAACCACGGTGGAAGTGGAAGCCGCGCCGCTGATGAACGCCGTGGACACGACCAACGGCTACGTGATGGAGGCGCAGCAGATCGACGCCGTGCCCCTGCCGACCGGCAGCTTCACCGGCCTCGCGATTCTTTCGCCTGGCGTGAATGCGGAGCTGCCCGGCGGTACAGGCTCCGACTCCGGCCTGGGCAATGCGCCCATCTGGGCCAACGGCCAGCGGGACACCTCGAATGCGTTTATGGTGAACGGCGTCGACGCCAGCAATCTCTTCAACGGCAAGAGCACCAGCGAGGTGGATTCGTTCCGCGTCTCCAACAACACCGGTCAGGCCAACAATGCCGCCGGTGGCGTGGTGCCCAGTGCCGCTTCGGTCTATCTGTCTATTGGCAACGCCATCCCCACGCCCGCGCCTGAAACCATCGCGGAGGTTCGCGTGAACGCTTCGATGTACGACGCCCAGCAGGGCTCCGACAGCGGCGCGCACATCGACATGAGCACCAAGTCAGGCACCAACCAGTTGCACGGCGGGGTGTATGCCCATCGCGGTACCAACTGGATCAACGCCGCGCCGTTCTTCTTCAAGAAAGACAACAATATCCCGGCCAGTGATAAGAACCCGGAATTGCACCGCTACATTCTGGGCGGCGATCTTGGCGGACCGATCATCAAAGACAAGCTCTTCGGCTTCGTCAGCTACCAGCACCTGCATATCTCCGATCAGGAGACAGGCGACGAGCTTCTCGACGTTCCGCCCGGATTGAGCGCAACCAACCGCGGTGCATCAAACTTGATCTCGGTCGCCAATAACAACTGGACGGCAAATATCAGTAACGAACAAAACAATTTTGGCTTCGATCCCACCTATGGTGGCACATACAACAACTTCAGCAAGTCGTCAAACCCCGTCGCCTATGGCCTGCTCACCGCACCGGCGCAACCCGGCGAGCCGGGAAATTATCTGGTTCCGAGCGCCCTGCCCAACGCCATGCCCAACGTCTATTCGCCCTACAACGCATTCCTCCCCGGCACATCGCGTTTCATCTCCGACCAGGGCGTCGCCGATCTTGACTGGAATGTGAGCTCCAAGGACATTCTTGCGGCGAAGTACTACTATCAGCACGATCCCTCGAGCTCACCTTACGCTTACTCCAACGTGCCCGGCTTCACCGGTCACATGGACACCGGCTCGCAGCTGGGTTCGCTCAATAACGTGCAAACCATCGGTTCGAGCCTGAGCATCTCTGAGACCGTCGGCGTTCTCCGCGAGAAGGTGTACGCCACCAACGATCAACCTTTCTCAGCCCAATCCGTCGGGATTGATTCGTCCTTTGGATCGTATTTCCCCGGCTACACCATCAACGATGCCATCGGCGATGCGTACGATTTCGCCGGTTGCAGCGGCCCCCCAAACTGTACCACCCCACAGCCGGCGGGCCCGCTCTACGGCGGGGTTTCTCCGTCGCTTTCCATTGGCCCGGATGCGGAATACCAAGCCGAAAACACCGGGGTGTTTCAGAACCGCATCATGCCCTCGGGCACGGCCATCTGGACCAAGGGACGCCACGCGCTCAGCTTCGGCGGCAGTTGGGCTTATACGCAGTTGAATTTGCGTGACCGTCGCACCGGCACGGGCAGTGTGGCCTCGCCCGATTATGTCTCCTTCCTCGATAACTGGGTGACGCCCTACTCGACGCAGAATTTTACGGCATCCACGTACCTGCAGGGCAACGCCAATCGCTATTTCCGCGCCAACGAGACCGGTTTGTTCGCACAGGACAAGTTCCAGGTGACGCCGACCCTTAGCATCACGGGCGGCATTCGCTATGACTGGAATGGCGGCCTGACGGAGAAGAACGGCGACCTGTTTAACTTCGATCCCTCGCAGTACAGTTACAGCGCGACCACGGACACCATTACCAGCTCTGGTTTCATCATCGCCGGCAACAACAAGAATGGGACCTCCGGCGTGAGCAAGACTACGCTGACCGGCCGCCAGTGGGGCATTGCACCACGCCTCGGCTTTGCCTGGCAGCCGTCCAGCTTCCACTCCAAATTTGTGGTCCGCGGCGGTAGCGGCTTCTATTACGATCGCGGCGAGCTGTTCACCTATCTCTCGCCGGGATATGCAGCAGGCGAGGTAGAAGGCGGGCCCTTCGGTATTATGCAGACGCCTCCGTTCGTGACCCAGCAGCACTGCCCGTATTCTTCTTCCTACAACGCCAACGACCCAACCTTCCTCTACCTGGCATACATTCCGATTTGCAGCGGAGATGGCTTCAATCTTCCGGGGCCAGGAGCGGAATACACCCTCGCAAACCCCTGGGGCTATAAACAGGGCGCAGGTCCTTCCAATCCCAAAGCCTCCGACGTCACCAACTATCTCCCCAATGCCGCGCATATTATCGACGGCACGGTCACGGGTGGCCCTGCGAGCGCTGGCAATGCGCAGCAACCCTTCATTCTCGGCGTCTACAACCGCGCCAACAAGCTGCCCTACAGCATTAACTTCACGCTGAACATTCAATACCAACCGCGCAACGATCTTATGATTGAGATTGGCTACGTGGGCAACCTGGGCCGACATCAGGTGATTCCCGTGCCCTTCAACCAGGCCCAGATCGCCACGCCCGGCAGTCCCACCCACCCAGGCGGACGGGCCACGCAGTACTACAGCTACGGCTACACGGTGCTCGACCCGGCGACAGGTTACGTGCCCATGTGCGTCAATCAGCCCGGCGCATCGAACTGCGGCTCGCTGGGCTCGATGTTGAACAATTACGAGGGCGGCAACGTTGACCTGCGCGTGCCGTACATCGGTTATTCCTCGGAGTCCGAGTCCTACACCGCGGCAGGCATTGCGGCCTACCACGCTCTCACATCGCACCTCGAAAAGCGCCTCAGTCACGGCCTCGAGGCCGGCGTGTCCTACACCTTCTCGCATGCCACCGACGAACAGAGCGGCCTGGGCCTCTTCTACAACGGCGACAATCCCACCAATCTGCGCAGCGGCTACGGTTCATCCGATTTCGATCGCACGCACGTTCTCAATTTCACCTACGGCTACACCACCCCTAAGGTTTTTGCCACGGACACGCTTGCAGGCAAGGCGCTCGATAGCTGGGCAATTCACGGCGTGGCCACGGTGCAGAGCGGCCAGCCGTACAGCGTCATCGACTACTCGGGCGCCGTTGGCAGCATTTTCTACAGCACCTTTGACGGCATCACCAACCCCGTCGTTCCGCTGGCTGCGGGATGCAACCGGAAAAACGCGCTGACGGGTCAGAATGGCGCTTTTTACAACATCCAAACCGGCGCCGGCGCGGCGCTCAAGGCCACCTGCTTCGGCGTTCCCATCCTGCAGCCCGGCACCATGGGCGTACCCAATGGCGACGAATTCGAGACCAACTTCGTCTCCGGCGAACGCAATATTTTCCGCCAGTCCTGGCAGCGGCGCGCCGATGCATCGTTAACCAAAGAACTGCCCATTCACGACCGGTATACGCTGCACTACAGCTTCGACGTATACAACATCTTCAACACTGCCAGTTTCGACATTCCTCAGAACAACGTGAACCAGAACCAGGCATTTAACAACGTTCCCGTCCAAGTCGGTTCCACCGCGGAGGCCCTGCCCACCGGATGCGGCACGGCCAATCCCGTCGCAGGCGGGCTGTACAACTGCCCAAGCGGTCTGGGCATCACCAAACACACCATCGGCAGCCCGCGCCAGATTCAAATGGCACTGCATCTGGACTTCTGATGCACACAGCTCGATAACTCCCGAAGGGCGGCTCTCCACGAAGCCGCCCTTTTCGTTGCGCTCGTGAGGCCACTATCCCGACCGCGCGTCTATGAGCCCTCAAGCCCCTACAATCTCTCTATGACCGCCGTCCCGTGGACTCTCCACGCTCTTCGCAACGCGCTCGCCAACGGAACCATAAGCCCATCAGAACTGGCCCAGACCGCGCTCGCGCGCTCGAACGGGAATGCAAGCCGCAACACGTATCTCTGGCAGGATGCGGCGTGGACCCTTGCGGAAGCGGCCCGTGCCGAGGCGAAGCCGCGTTCAAGTGGCGGCCCGTTCGGCGATGGCCGCCCTGCACTTTGGGGCCTGCCCATCTCGGTGAAGGACTGCTTCGATCTTGCCGGCTCGCCCACCACGTGCGGCGTGCGTTTTTATCGCGATCTGAACGGCACAGCCACGCGCGACTCCTGGCTGGTGGAGCAACTACGCGCCGTTGGCGCAGTAATCGTTGGCAAAACTCACCTTCATCCGCTGGCCTATGGAATCACCGGCGAGAACCCGGAGTTTGGCGATTGCCTCCAGCCACGCGATTCCGGCGCGCTCACCGGCGGATCCTCGAGCGGCGCAGTCGCCAGCGTGCAGGAGGGTTCGGCCGTTGCCGCCATCGGCACTGACACTGGAGGCTCTGTGCGCGTACCCGCAGCACTCGGCGGGCTGGCCGGCTATCGCGCGACCATCGGCCGCGGCAACTGGCGCGGCGGCGCACATCTCTCCGTCACCTTCGACACCATGGGTTGGCTCTTTCGCAGCCTCGAAGATGCGCCCCTCCTGGCTGCGCCCTACGCGACCAGCCATGATCACAAAGAGATTCGATTCAAACATTTCGCGTTTCTCGGCGACAAATTTCTCCACGATTGCGAGCCAGAGGTGATGGAAAGCTTTCGCCGCGTAATCGGCGAACTCAAGGCCCTGGGGCTCGAGGCCGAGCCCATCGATCCGGAGTGGTGGAAGGATTCAGTCGACATCTTCGCGCCTCTGCAGGCTTCAGAGGCCGCTTTGTTGCATGCGGGCAACTTCGACCGCTGCGAGCCTTCGATTCGCGACCGCCTGAAGTGGGGCGCCGGTCTCACGTCTGGTGAAGTCGCCGCCCTCCGGCAGCGTCACGCCTATTTCCGCGCGCGCATGGATCAACTCTTCGTAGAGCATCAACTCATTCTGCTGCCGTGCGCTCCCGTGGCGCGCCTCGTGGCCGGGGCCGACCATAGCCAAACGCGGAGCCGTCTGCTGCGCTACACATCGCCGTTCAGCCTGGCCGGCGTACCCGCAGTCGCCATCCCCTGCGCCCATGGCGGCATACAATTGGCTGCTGCGCGCGGATGTGACGAGCCGCTCCTGGCGCTGGCCGCGCGGATCGGCGCGCGAAGAAAAACGGCTTCGGAAGCCTGAATAGTTTTCGACTGAGACTTTGGGGTTAGACTTACATTTCCATTTTGAAGTTGACTTGTGAATCTGAAGACGGCCCAGCCGGGCACGCCGGCGTTTCTAGCGTTGGAACGAATGTGAAAAGATGCCGAACGGACGCAACTGGGCGTATATTGGTGAGTTGCCGAGAAGGCAGAATGGAAACTCCAGATTGTGGAAATTGGAAGGTGAATAAATGAACCGCCGATTGTCATTCGCTTTTGTCCCGGTTCTCACGATCCTTGCGGGTGCGCTCCCGATGGTTCTCGCAAACGGCCAAGCCATACCTAAGGTAGTGCTCCAAGAGCAGTTCACGCTGACACCGTTCCCGAAACCTGCTTCGCTCATGCCAGGGGAGCGTTCTTGTCCTTTTTTCTTTTGGACAAAGGATTTTACTCCCGAGCAGAGAATAGCCTTTGATTATGTCGACAAGGCTGGGATGACAACGAGCAATACGCCGGTACTGGCAAACGTAATGATCATCATCGATTCAAAGGAAAGGGTTCCGGTCGCGACGACGGATAGCCCAATGAATTCGGATGAAAAAGTATGGAAGTTCAATATGTCCCAAGGAACGTATAATGCGAACGCGCAATGATCGCGCCTGCAGGCGCGTCAAGACGGCCCCAGGAATGGGATGGCATCCCCCATCCTGCGGTTTCTTTAAGATTACAGCGACTCTTGGGATTTGGGCATATTCTTTTAAGCTAAGGTTATAACTTCCTGATCTTCGTGCTCCCGGTGTCGAAATGCCGTTGAGCAAACTGCCCGTATTGCATCTCCCGCCGTCGAGAACCAGCTGATGAAATGGCGAACGATTCTGTGTTAGAACGGCTTCTCCGTCAGGAAGGGCTCGGGCTTCATGGACCCATCGCGCTGCTTCACCAGCATCTGCACCTTGCCCTCGGCTGCTTCCAACTCCTGCTTGCAGGCAGTCGACAGATTCACGCCTTCTTCAAAGAGCTTGAGCGAATCCTCGAGCGCCAGATCGCCCTTCTCCAGTTGTTCGACGATGTGTTCGAGCTTCTTGAGCGATTCTTCAAAGGACGGCATGGCGTTCCCCTCTTGCTGTTATTTTCCCCGCGGCAGTGCGCTGGCAATTACCTCGGCCGCCATATCGTAGTGGCCGAAGGGAGCGCTTACCTGCACACCCTCGACCAGAGGACGCACCGCCTCCAGCATCTCTTGGGCGATCCTAATGCCCTCCGCGCGCGCGGTCTCCGGCGTATCCGCCTGCGCCATGCGCAACATGATCTCTTCCGGCATGGCGATGCGCAGGTCGTTCTTCATGTATTCGGCGTTGCGCAGGCTGATCAGCGGCCAGATGCCGGCAATGATCGGAATGCGGTGATCCTTAATCCGCTCCAGGAACTCTTCCAGCAGCCGTAATTCGAAAACCGCCTGCGTGATGGCGTACTCGGCGCCCGCCTCCACCTTGTAGGCAAACCGCCGCAGCTCATTGTCGATTTCGGACACGCCGGGATTGGCGGCCACGCCGATGGTAAAGTTCGTGCTTGCGCCAATGGAGTTCGAACCGATATCGAGCCCATGATTCAGCCGCTTGGCGACGTTCACCAAACCGATGGAGTCAACGTCAAAGACTTGGGAAGCGTCAGGATAATCCCCTTGCTTGGGCGGTTCGCCGGTAACACAAAGAATGTTGTGCAGGCCGATGGACGAAGCCCCCAGCAGATCCGACTGGATGGAAAGCAGGTTCCGGTCGCGGCAGGTGTAATGCAGAATCGTCTCCATCCCGGTGTGCTGCTGAATCTGGATGCAGAGACTTTGCCCGCTCATGCGCGCCGAAGCCTGCGCCGCGTCGTAGACGTCGATGGCGTCGACGCCCAGACGGGCCAACAGTTGCGCGCCTTCAATTTCCCTGGAGCAATCGATGCCCCGCGGCGGCACGAACTCCACCAGCTTGATGAATTGCCCCTCGGCGAGCAGTGCGCCCACGCGCGAGCGTTGCGCAAGCGGAGCCGGAGGCGTCTCCTTGCTGACCTCCGGCGCCGCGCCGGTCACCGTGACGTGGGTTTGCTCGTCCATGGCCCGAATGGCCGAGCGCATGGCGCGAATGTGATTCGGGGTTGTACCGCAGCAGCCGCCAACAATCTGCACCCCGGCAGCGACCGCCTTGCGCGCAAAGCTAGCCATATACTCCGGCGAGCAGAGATAGACATTGCGGCCTTCAACAGCTCGCGGCACGCCCGCATTGGGCATAGCCGCCAGCGGCAGCCCAGTCGCCGCACGCATGGCCTCAACCGCCGTCAGCACCGTGGCCGGTCCCGTGGAACAGTTCACTCCCACGGCGTCTGCGCCCCACTCGGTCAGCAGGGCCGCTGCCTGTGCGGGCGAAGCCCCATCCAGGCACTCGCTCTCATCATCCACCGTGACCATCACCAGCACGGGCAGATGCGGCGCCACGGACTTTGCAGCTTCCAGCGCCTCGCGCGCCTCGTTCAAAGCCGGCATGGTCTCCACAATCAGCAGGTCCACGCCACTCTCGGCCAGTATGCCGATCTGCTCAGCAAACGCCGCGCGCGCTTCATCCAGCCCAGTCTTGCCCAGCGGTTCCAGCCGCACGCCCAACGGTCCCACCGCACCCGCAACCCACGCGGCAACTCCGGCGTCGGGTGCCTGCTTTTCCTTCAGTCGATCGACGGCTTGCCGCGCCAGGCGCACACCCGCCGCGTTGATCTCGGCCATCTTCCCGGTCAGCCCGTGACGCGCCAGGCGAAAGCGGTTCGCGCCGAAGGTATTGGTCTCAAGAATCTCCGCGCCTGCCTGCAAATACTCTTCATGCACGGCGAGGATCAGATTGGGATCCGAGAGGTTCAATTCGTCGTAGCAGCGGTTGACGAAGATGCCACGCGCGTAAAGCACTGTGCCCATGGCGCCATCGGCGAGTATGGGGCGGTCGGCAAAAATCTCGGAAAAGCGGGTCATTCTGTTGTCATGCTACCGCATCGCTGGCGGAATTGTATCCGCCTTCATCGGAAGTCCGGGCCGCATCGGCCGCGCCCGGCCAAAGGTTTCCGATCGGAGGTTGCCCCTGTTTCCACGGCAGGAAGAAGCCCCGAAGGCAGCGCTCTCCCCCGGCCCGCTCCAGCGCCGCGAGCAGCCGGGTCGCTTTGTTATACTTCGGGAGTCATAACCTGCGAGGAAATCGCTTCCGGGCATTGTAATTTGAACGATTTCCGTGTGTACGCATTGCCATTTCTTTGTCGACGCGGCCCATTACGCCGCTCCATCAATCGAGGGTTGGGATTTTGAAGAAGAAAAGCCTTTGGATCAGTGCAAGTACCGCTCTGGCAGCAGCCGTCGCGCTGGCAGGTTGCGGCAGCACCTACTATTTTGACGGCCGTGTATTGCCGCCCAGCGGGCTGGTGAACCGCGTCGTCATCGCAATCCAGAACCCCGGCGTCCTCTCCAAGGGAGCGCTACAGATTGTCGACGCTTACTACGACGAGCGCAGCGGATACAATGGCACGCCGGGCTCATTTTCCATCGCCGGATACGGTGGCGCGCTTCCCATCACCATCCAAAACATGCCTGAAGAGCAGTTCGGCGCTATCTATGGCGCGGGCGACGGAAGCCTTGGTCTCGTCAACTACGCGAGCGAGAAGTCGACTGGCACTGTGAGCAGCCTTCCCGGTCCTTCATCCAGCATATTCATTACCCGGAACGGGCAGCTCGTTTTCGCGGCCAGCCAGTCCAATCACCAGTTCACCATCGAGAATCAAGCCGGGGGCAGTTCGATCGGTCTTGCACTTGCCAACGTGTACCGCGTCAGTGTCAATCCTGGCGGCTCTGTTGCTCTGGCCTTCGTGCAGGACTCCCCTTACGTCTACTACCCGCGCGAGCTTACGGCCGCGCAAACGGTCACCTATTCCGGCGGTCCTTCCACGTGGCCCAAGGCCGCAGTTGACTGCGAGCCGCAAAGTGCCCCCTTTTGGTGCCTGTTTCAGATGCAGAGTCCCGATCATGTGGACTCTACGGGTAACAACTATGGCGCGCCGCTCACCTTCGATCACCCGATCAAGGCGGTTTTTTCGTCTGACGGCAGCACAGCGTACATCCTCAGCTGCGGACCGGAGTGCGGAGGCGCCACCGCGTCTTACACGCGGGTTCTCATCGCGCCCATGATCTTTCTTCAAGGCCAGTGGTCCGGGCTTTTGCCCACCACCAGCGCTCTCTCGAGCGCGACCGTCGCCATTCCCGGCGGGGCCAGCAACGCGCTCGTCGACGGCACGACCATGTGGGTCGTGGGCCAGTGCCCGGAGCTGGCGAGCGCCTTTGGCAAATGCCAGAGTGCCCCCTCCAGCCAAACCTACTGGGGCGGCAATCTGACCGTGGTCAATCTGGCTAACAACACCGTTGCGAGCAGCACTGCAATCAGCGACGGTCAACCCGGCGCCATGAGCCGCATCCTCGAAGCCGACGACAACACTCTGTGGATAGCGATGACCAATTGCACCAGCGGTGTGCGCTCTGCGGCCAATCCCACAAGCGGCTACGGCTGCCTGACCATGTACAACACCTCCACCAACAAGGTGACATTGATTGAGCCGTACATTGGCGACGCGACCGGCATTGCCGCGGTTTTGGGCCTGCACAAGCTTTACGCGGCCGAAGGCGGCCAGGTGTACATTTATTCCACCGTCGATGGCTCGTCAATCAACAACGAGTATGTAACTGTGACGGGCACTGCGTACGACGTGGCCTACATCGACTCGATCACCGACGCCGACAACACCGTCTACTAATCAAACGTAGCGCCGGTCTCCAGACCGGCTGTTGTGCGGGCGTCCACGCACGCACATTTTTTGGGGTAACTCCCATGACCATTGAGGCCATCGACTTCCGCTCCGACGTCCTGGCTATCGCCGCACATCGCGACGACGTGGAGCAGACCTGCGGCGGGACCTTGCTGCGCATGGCAGCGCGCGGTCTGCGCACTGCCATTCTCGATCTGACTCAGGGCGAAGCCGGAACCCGCGGCAGCGCCGAGGACCGCGCCCGCGAGGCCAATGAAGCCGCGCGCATTCTGGGCGTTGGCTGGCGGCAGGCGCTCACACTGCCCGATGGCGCCATCGAAAACACCCTCGAAAATCGCGTTGCTATCGTGCGCGTTCTTCGCCGGCTTCGTCCGCGTGTCGTCATTCTTCCCTACTGGCAGGCTCGCCATCCCGACCACGCCGTGACCGGGACGCTGGGCTACGACGCCTGCTTCCTCGCGGGCCTCAAGAAGATCGATACCGGGATCCCCACGGACATCCGGGGTGGAGATCCGCATCGCCCCTTCAAAATCGTCTACGCCAGCCTCTACGCCGACGTGCGCCCCAGTTTCGTCGTTGACATCACGCCATTCATCGAGCAGCGGCATCAGGCGTTGATGGCTTACCGGTCGCAATACGCGAACCAGTCGGCCGGCAGCGGGCTCTTCGTTCCTGAAGAAGAGATTCGCGAGCGCACCTTTGCCGAGGCTCGTCACTACGGCCTGTTGGCCGGTGTCCGTTACGGCGAGCCGTTCGTGCAAAAAGAGGTTGGCCTGGTCGACGATCTCACGCTCCTGCCCGTGCAGTCGATCTAGCACCGTGTCCGCACCATCCAGTAACCGCCAAAGCCTAGCGCCGGTCTCCAGACCGGCTGTCGTGCGGGCGTCCTCGCCCGCACAACTTCTTGAGCGATTACGAAACCGTGTGGTCATAGCACTAGAATGGATAGCGGCATTGTTCGAGAGGAAATCCGCGCCGAATCATGAGACCGAAAGTCAGCCGCCGCCAATTCCTTACTACTACCGCTTTATCTCTTGCTGCCACGCGCCTTTGTGCGCAGAACCGGAAACAGATCCAGGTCAATCTCGTCATTCCATCCGAGGCCAAGGGCGCGCAAATGCCCGCCGACTTTGTCGGCCTCTCCTACGAGGTGGAACAGCTTCGAGATCCGGCTTTCTTCTCTGCGAAGAACGCCGCCTTGATTCGCGCGTTTAAAGCAATTTCTTCACGGGGCGTCTTGCGCCTTGGCGGCAACACAGGCGAGTTCGCATGGTGGAAATCCACTCCCGGCTCTCCCGAGCCTGAGCACCCGCAAACGCGCGAGGTGGTGGGCGAGCCCAAAGCTCAGTACTATGCCGTAACACCCGAGGCCGTGCGCAACCTGGCGGCCTTTCTCGAAGAGACCGGCTGGACTTGCCTTTACGGCATCAACATGGGAACAAACACTCCGGCCCGCGCCGCCGAAGAAGCTGAATTTGCCGCCAACATACTCGGGAACCGTTTGCAGTACTTCCAGATCGGCAACGAAGTGAATTTGTTTGGCCGCCACTTGCGCGACCCGCAAACATGGTCCGCGCAGACCTACCTCGTCGAGTGGCTCACCTTCGCGCGCGCCATCGCCGCCCGCGTTCCCGAAGCCCGATTCGGAATGCCGGATGTCGATACCGACACTTCCTGGCTGCCGCCGATCGCTGATGCGTGGGGTTCGGTCGAGAACCCTCCTCACGTGACGACGCTTTCGCACCACTACTACTTCGGCGGACCGCCATCCAATCCCGACGTCAACATCCCCAACCTGCTCAAACCCGCAACCATGATCAAGGTTCAGGGCATGGCCGATACGGCGACAGCATCCGCCAAGCAGATGGGCATTCGCGTGCGCATGACCGAAGGCAACACCTGCTATCGCGGCGGCAAGCCCGGAGTTTCCGACGTATTCGCTGCGGCTCTTTGGGCCGCCGACTATTCGCTCCTCCTCGCCGTCAACAATTATTCCGGCATCAATCTGCATGGAGGCACCGGGCCGATTATCGCGAGCGGCCTGGGCGGAGTCATGTTCGGCGACGAGGTTCTCAAAGATCAGGGCGCGACGCCGGAGCAGATCGCAACGCACCCGCATCCGTATTACGCGCCCATCGCAGCGTTCGGTTCGGAATACATGCTTGAACCGGTCGCTTACGGACTCAAGTTTGCCGGCTCGCTCGCGGGGGGAACCATGATCGATGCCGGATTCACAGAGAAGCTTCAAGCAGCGGGCGTCAATGCCACAGCCTATGCAGCCAAGATGGAGTACGGAACAACAGCGGTTGTGATTCTGAACAAGGATGTGGACAATGACCTTACGCTGCGCCTGACTTTCGAGGATGCCGGGGCCGCAAGCGTGGTCACGCAACCTTTGCTGGCTTCGGGGCTCGACAGCCGCGAAGCATTGATCCCGCCCTCTAAGATTCCCTTGAAGCTCAGGGACGGAATTTTTACGGCGAGCGTTCCGCATGCTTCGGGCCTGCTTGTGCGCGCCGCGTTTTCCTGAGCGATGTTTCTCTCAGGCTCCGCAGCGCGAAGGATGGAGGTCATCTTGGCGCAAACCTGGAACCCTGAAACCTACAGCCGTGATGCCGCATTCGTTCCCCAGCTCGGCAGCGGCGTGCTGGAGTGGCTCGCTCCGCAAGCCGGGGAGCACATCCTCGACCTCGGTTGCGGTGACGGGCAATTGACGGAACGCATCGTCGGAGCAGGAGCCACCGTGACCGGCATCGACGCCTCGTCCAAGATGGTTGCCGCGGCGCGCGCTCGCGGCATCGCCGCCGAGGAAGGCTCTGCAGAGTCACTGCCTTATGCGGATCACTCCTTCGGCGCTGTGTTTTCGAACGCCGCTTTGCACTGGGTGCGAGGACAGGACGCGATGGTGGCAGAAGTGCGCCGCGTGTTGCGGCCGGGTGGGCGCTTCATTGCCGAGATGGGTGGCCACGGCAACATCGCCGCCATCCGCGTCGCCGTTGCAGCGGTGCTCACGCGCCTCGGCTACGCGGTCCTGGGCGACCGCGGCAACTACTATCCCACTCCGGACGCCTACACGCGCCGCCTCACGTCGCACGGCTTTACCGTCGCACGCATGATTCACTTTCCACGTCCCACTCCACTCGGAGCAGGCGGCATGACTGCCTGGTTGAACACATTCTGCCGCGGCGCGCTCGATGCGCTGCCGGAGGATCTGCGTAAGACCGCCATCGCCGAAACCGTTGCTCTTCTCGCGCCGGCCTTGTGCGATGAAGATGGCCAATGGACAGCCGATTATGTGCGTCTGCGCTTTATCGCAACGGCCTGACGGGATGCGGTGTACCAACGCTGCCTGGGGGCTGGTTATTCAACTGCGCGAGAGCGCCCAGGTCGGGGAGCAATCGATGCAAGGCTGCTCCCCGATTTTCTTGTGCGCTCTCAGTCCGCAGACAGCAGCTTGGTGCGGAACAACAGCCCTGCCACTACGCCGCCCACGCTGGGAAACACCAGGAACAGCCACACCTGACTGAGCGCGTGACCGCCTGCAAACAGCGCCGGTCCCAGGCTGCGCGCCGGATTCACGCTCACGCCCGTGATGTGGATGCCGAAAAGATGAATTGCGACCAGGGTAATGCCGATCGCCAAACCGGCAAAGCCCGCAGGCGCGCTTTTCTGCGTCGAGCCCAGAATCACAATTACGAAAATCGTGGTAGCGACAAATTCAAAAGCAATGGCCGACGCCATGTTGTATCCGCCCTGGTAGCCGGGCCCCCAGCCGTCCTGTCCGAGCCCGTTGGCGGCAAGATTGTATCCCGCCGTGCCCACGGCAATCACCAACAGCACCCAGGCCGCAAGGATCGCGCCTACGAATTGCCCCACCCAATAGCCGATCATGTCTTTCACAGACATTCGTCCCGCCACAAAAACGCCCAGACTGACCGCGGGATTGATGTGACAACCGGAGATGGGGCCGATCCCGTAGGCCGCGCCAATGAGCGCCAGCCCAAAGGCAAGCGCAATGCCCACGATGCCAACCTTGTCGCCAGCCACCACGGCCACACCACAACCAAAAAGCACCAGAATGAAGGTGCCCACAAGTTCCGCGAAGTATTTCTTCATGCTTCCTCCTCGGTGATCTCAAAAAATGGGGGATTCGGACCTTCGCAACGCGGTCTGCGCAAACCCACTCTGCCGTGACGCAAAAAAAGAGCGGGCCGGCGGTTCATGTGCAGAATCGCGTGTGCAAAGTGCGAACGCAGTCTTGCAGAATCGCTCCAGCACAGTCAAGAAGAATTCTGGCGTCAATTCTGCGCGGGACCGTGGAAAACTCGGGCCTATCTGCGGCTCAATCCGGTCGTGACGCTTTGCACGCAAGCCATTGCGACATCGTCCTTGCAACGGACTGTGCTAAGGTTCAAGCGTGAGCATCGGCGCGCCAGGAAAGGCTGCAAAAGGCAGCGCAAAGCCGCGGCTTTTGCCGGGTTTGGCGGTGAAGGACGGACTGATCCGCCACCCCTTCGACCTGGAATTTGGCGTGCGCACCAGCGGGCTGGTCGCCGGCCGTCATCTGAATGCCGGCCACCGGCACGACCGGCACGTTACTGCCTACTACGCAGTCGCGCCTTCCATCTTTCAAGGCATTCTGGTGCGCTGGCGGCGATGCCGACCCATCGCGAACCCCGTTGCGCCTATTGATGCGTACACATTTATCGATCTCGGCGCAGGCATGGGCCGCGCTCTGCTGCTGGCTGCCGCGTATCCTTTTCGCGCGGTCGTGGGAGTCGAACTGCACCCCACTCTGGCGCGGATCGCGCGCTGCAATCTTGCGCTGTGGCGCGCTGCTGGCCGCACCCGCGTGCCCATGCGCATGCATTGCCGCGACGCCGTGGATTTCCCGCTTCCGCCAGGCCCCTGCCTGGTGTTTCTCTTCAATCCCTTTGGCGCAACCGTGCTGCGGCGGCTTCTTCAATCGTGGAAACAAAACCTTGCCAGCCGCACCGGGCAGCTCGATATTCTGTACGTCAATGATGAGCAGAAGAACGTGCTGGCTTGCGAGCCGGGATTTGTGCGGCTCTTTGGCGGCCAGATTCGCCGCTCCCACGCTGATGCCGTGGCCGATCGCACCATTCTCACGCAGCAGCCCGGCGGCGAGTACGCGGCTCCAGGTTGGGAGGACTGCTCGATCTACCAGTGGAACGGAAGAAAGTAGTGGAGAGAGATTAGTGAGCAGTGATCAGACAGCTACTGGAGCGACGGATCGCTGGCACTAATTACTGCCTGTCAACTCCCTGCTTTTCGGGGTACGCATGAAGGAACCGCATCTGATCCTGGGAATCGGCGAACTGCTGTGGGACATTGTGCCCGACGGCATGCGCCTGGGTGGCGCACCGGCCAACTTCGCCGTAATGGCGGGCCGGCTTGGCAATCATGCCGCAGTCCTGAGCCGCATCGGCCGCGACGACTTGGGCCGCCAGGCCATCGACCGCCTGGAACCGATGCCCGTGGAAACAGGCTTCCTTCAAGTGGACCCACCCCACGAAACCGGCCGTGTCACGGTCAGCCTTGCGGAGGTCGAGCCGCACTACACCATTCACGAGCCCGCGGCGTGGGACTTTCTGGAGCTAACCGACGAGTGGATTCAACTCGCGGCACGGGCTGACGCCATCTGCTTCGGATCGTTGGCGCAGCGCAACGAGCAGGCGCGGCAAACCATCCAGGCGCTCACCGCCGAGGTCTCTGCCGCTTGCATTCGCGTCTTCGACGTGAACTTGCGCACGCCCTTCTACTCGGCTGAAGTCATCGATGAGTCGCTGGAGCTTGCAACCGTGGTCAAGATGAACGACGCCGAGGTTCCGCTGGTGCTCGATCTGCTCGGCCTGGGCATTGATGAGGCGCCCGTGACCGGCGAGACCTTATCGACTGCTGAGTATCTGCGCGCGGCGGCCGAGCGCCTGCTCGCCGAGTTCCCTTCTCTGCAAATGGTCGCGGCCACGCGCGGCAGCCGCGGCAGTTTGCTCGCCACGCGCGATGAATGGGACGAGCACCCCGGATTTCCCGTGAAAGTTGCCGACGGAATCGGCGCTGGAGACGCTTTCACCGCCGCCATGACCCACTACATGTTGCGCGGAGCCGACCTGGCTATGCTCAACGAAGCCGGGAACCGCTGGGGCGGCTGGATGGCCTCGCAGTCCGGCGCCATGCCCGCCTTGCCCGATGCCGTCCGCGATGCCATCACCGCAGCCATTGAGAGAACGGCGAGTTAACAGCATGTAGCTCGTAGCCTGTAGCTCAAACCTTGTCGATCCCAAAACCTTGCTACAGGCTACAAGCTTCTGACTACCGGCTCCAGCAAGCGTTTTCCAGATTGTCAACCGTTCTGCCCTCCCAGTAGGATTGCTGGGTCATGAACAGACCAGCCGCAGTCGTCGCATTCTTTGCCGCACTCGTGTTTCCTTTCCCTCTGCCCGCGCAGGCGCCGACCTTCACCATCCAGGTTGACCACCCCACAGCCAAAGTGAGCCCCACGCTCTACGGTCTAATGACCGAAGAGATCAACTTCTCCTATGACGGCGGCATCTATGCCGAGCTGGTGCGCGATCGCACGCCGAGCCGCGCCTGGGACGCACTCAGAAGCTGGCCGATAGTGGCGCGCGGCAACTCCGTGGTGAATGTCTCCCTCGACGAAACTACCGGTCCGAGCGCCACTCTCACGCGCAGTCTTCGCGTCACGGTCTCTGCGGCCACTGCCGACTCGCCAGCGGGAGTCGAGAATGACGGCTACTGGGGCATTCCCGTGCGCCCGCATACCGTGTATACGGGATCGTTCTACGCCAAGACCGATACTCCAGGCCTTCCCGTCACCGTCAGTTTGCAAAACGATCAGACCGGCGTGGTCGCGGCCTCTACCACGATCACCGGCCTCACCGGCGATTGGAAGCAGTTCTCCTACACGCTCAAAACCGGCGACGCGCCGGTTTCGTCGAACAACCATCTCATCCTCACCGTCGCGCACCCGGCCACGGTCTGGTTCAACCTGATTTCGCTTTTTCCGCCCACGTATCATGCGCGGCCCGGCGGCAACCGCACCGACATCATGAATCTGCTGGCTGCCATGCAGCCCAAATTCCTGCGCCTTCCCGGCGGTAATTACCTCGAGGGCGACCACATCGCCGAGCGCTTCGACTGGAAGAAGACCATCGGCCCGTGGACCGACCGCCCCACGCATCGCAGTCCCTGGAGCTATCGTTCGTCCGACGGCATGGGCCTGCTCGAATTTCTCGAGTGGTGCGAGGACCTGAAGATGGAACCGGTGCTCGCGGTCTATGCGGGTTACTCTCTGCAACAGGAGCACGTCGATCCCGGCCCGGCACTCGAGCCCTACGTGCAGGATGCGCTCGACGAGATCGAGTACGTCACCGGCGGCCCCGACACCAAATGGGGCGCCGAGCGCGTTAAAGACGGCCACCCGGCTTCATTTCCATTGCACTACGTGGAGGTGGGCAACGAAGACCAGTTCGACCGCGCGCACACTTACGATGGCCGATATGCACAGTTCTACCATGCCATCAAGCAGCGCTATCCCAACTTGCAGATCATCGCCACCACGCCGGTGAAGAGCATCACGCCCGATGTGCTTGACGAGCACTTCTACATGTCGGCGCAGGAGTCCTTCTCGCAGGCGCACCACTACGACGTCGCCGACCGCAAGGGACCGAAGATCTTTGTCGGTGAGTGGGCCACGCGCGAAGGCGACCCCACGCCCAACCTCGAAGCGGCGCTCGCCGACGCAGCCTGGCTCACTGGCCTCGAGCGCAATAGCGATCTCATCATCATGGAAAGCTACGCGCCGCTCTTCGTCAACGTGAATCCGGGTGGCATGCAATGGGCTCCCGATCTCATCGGCTATGACGCGCTCACGAGCTACGGTTCGCCTAGCTACTGGACGCAGGTCATGTTCTCATCCCATCTCGGAACCGAGGTGGTCTCGAGCACGCTCGACAACGCGCCCGCGCGGCTCTTCGCATCCGTCACGCGCGACGACGCGAAACGCAAGCTCTTTGTCAAAGTGGTGAATGCAACCTCGACGGCTCAACCACTTTCGATCGCGCTCACCGGCGTCACCAAGCTCGCGCCGCAGGCCACGCTTACCACCATGAGCGGCAAAACATCCAACGCGACCAACAGCATCACGCATCCCGACGCGGTGGTGCCCGTGGTGCGCAAGGTACCCGCCGCCGGACTCAAATTCACTCAGACTTTCGCTCCGTATTCGGTGAATGTGCTGGAGTTGAGCTACTGAAGCCAACCAAAACGCGCAAGTTGCCGCGGGCCAGCATTCGCGCGGGCCCATTCCACAGGCGTTCGATTGCGCGCATGAAGATTCAGCAGATAAATTATTCCCAACCGCAACCTCCACGGTGTATAACTCTCTGGCGCGTCCGGCCCAAGGGAAATACTCATCCAAAAGGCTGCCGCGCGCAGCGCCCATTCTCTGCCAAAGGAACTCTCTCTCCATGCTGCGCAGCCTGCTCCCTGCCGTTGCCTGCCTTGCTCTCGTGCCAGCCGCTACCCTCGCTGCCCAGGAAGCCAAGGGCACCATCCCCGCCCAAACTGCACAGCCTGCCCCGCCCAGGACCTGGGTCGACAAGGACACCGGCCATCGCGTCTGGCGGCTCACCGATGAGCCCAACTCGGGCGGCTTTTACTTCAACGTGAATGGCTACACCCCCGACCACAAAACCATGATCTACACCGCGCCCGACGGCATCCACGCCATGGATATGGAGACCATGAAGACGCGTCTCGTAGTTCCAAATCCTCCCCGCCCAGGCGGCGCCCCTCCCGGGCCCGGTGGTTTCTTCCGCTTTGGCGTTCACGCGCTGGTCGCAGGATTCAAGACCAACAGCGTCTTTTACACCCAGACGGATCCGCAGACCCAAGTCACCTCTGTCTACAAGGCCGACGTGTATTCCGGCGAGATTCGCAAGCTCATCGATCTGCCGGAACGGCACATGATCGTCTGCATCAATGCCGATGAGACCCTCGCCGCGGGCACATTCGATGAAAGCAACCGGCCCGACCAGCAATACGGGCAGAACGCGCCGCCGCGGCCGCAATCTTCTCCAGGCTCGCCCGACAATCGCGTAGCCAGCCCGGAGCAGGGACCGCACTACCAGCCGCTCGACAAGGGCGAAATGATGGAGCGCCGCTTGGCCGCGCGCCTGCCGCTTCAGCTCTTTACCATCCGCCTCGAGCCCGGCCCTAACGGCGAGAAGCCCGGCGACATCAAGGTCCTGCTGCACTCCACCGACTGGATCAACCACCTGCTCTTTTCGCCCACCGATCCCGAGTTGCTGATGTACTGCCACGAAGGCCCATGGCACAAGGTCGATCGCATCTGGACGATCCACACCGACGGCACGCACAATCAGCTCATCCACAAACGCACCATGGCGGACGAGATTGCGGGCCACGAATTCTGGGGGCTCGACGGCGAAACCATTTGGTACGATTGGCAGTACCCCAGGGGCGAAGTCTTTTACCTTGCCGGCTACAACCTGAAAACCGGCAAGCGCACCGCGTTTCACATGGAGCGTGACGACTGGGGCATCCACTTCAACCTGACGAAGGATCTCGATAGATTCTGCGATGACGGCGGCGATCCGGGGCAGGTGGCACGCGCCAGGAATGGCGAGTGGATCGAGCTGCTCCATCCGCAGATGCTCACCCTCACCGCGGATACGCTCAACGGGCCGGATTTCTGGCAGCCCGGCGTCTTCCACGCCGAGCACCTGGTGAACATGTCGCACCACAACTATCGCCAAGAGCCCAACGTGCGCTTCTCGCCTGACAAGAAGCTCGTGATCTTCACCAGCAATATGTTCGGGCCCAGCTATATCTTTGCTGTCGAGGTCGCAAAGGCCGATCCGTCGGCCACGGACTTCCAGTCCACACCCGACCTCGCGCGCCAGTTCAATCCCGTCGACCCCAAACCGACGCATTGAGCATTGCGTCGTAACGCCGGCGTTTACACCGGCTGTCGTGCGGGCCTCCAGGCACGCACTTAAGCCGCAATCCGCAAGAAGATTGCAATTTTGGCCTCTCGGGGAGAGTTCGTCATGAAGAAGACCGCTTTTGTTCTGCTCCTCACCTGCGCGCTCGCCTCGCCTGCGCAAACCTTCGTCTGCGGGAAACCTCGCGCGGGTGCGACGTCGCTCACCGCAAATTCAATCTACTCCGCCACAACACCAGGCTTCGATCTCCAGACATCGCCGCAGCTTGACGCAGAATCTTGTTCGAGCGATAGGCCCTTCTTTTTTTCGCTTGCGCTGCCCGAGGGCAATTACCGCGTCACCGTCACGCTCGGCGGCGCGCAGCCCTCCTCGACCACAGTCTGGGCCGAAGCGCGACGGCTCATGCTTGAGAAGATTGCCGTGAGGGGCAACGGCTCCGTTACCCGCAAATTCGATGTCAATCTGCGCGTGCCGGCCATCGCCGGCGACGCCTCGGACACCGTGCACCTCAAGCCGCGTGAAGTGGGCAACCTGGACTGGGATGCAAAACTCACTCTCGAGTTCAACGGCGACCATCCCAGCTTCCGCGAACTGCGCATCGCGCCGATTCACGAAACCACCATCTATCTTGCCGGCGACTCCACTGTTGTCGACCAGGATGTGGAGCCATGGGCGGCGTGGGGCCAAATGCTGCCCCGCTTCTTCCGGCCCGGTGTGGTGGTCGCCAATCACGCCGAGTCGGGTGAAACCACGCGCAGCTTTGTCACCGAGCAGCGCCTCGCCAAGATCATGTCCCTGATCCAGCCGGGCGATTATCTGTTCATCCAGTTCGCCCACAACGATCAGAAGCCCCATGCTGTCTCCCTCGACGACTATAAGAAGCTGCTCGCCGAAACCGTTGCCCAGGCGCGCGCCAAGGGAGCGGTGCCGGTGCTGGTCACCAGCATGAATCGCCGCACCTTCGATGCCGAGGGGAGAATCACCAATTCACTCGCGGGGTATCCCGGCGCCATGCGCGAGGTTGCCGCACAGCAACACGTAACTCTGATCGATTTGAATGCCATGAGCAAGACACTCTTTGAAGCGCTGAAACCCGCGGGCACGCTCAAGGCTTTTATGCACTATCCCGCAGGCAGTTTTCCCAATCAGGCGGAAGCCATCAACGACGATACGCATTTCAACGGCTACGGCGCGTACGAGCTGGCGCGTTGTGTTGTGCTCGGAATTCGTCAAGCGAAGCTTCCGCTCCGCCGATACCTGGCCAAGGATGTTCCCGATTTTAATCCAGCGGCGCCCGACCCGGATGATACCTTCAATTTGCCGGCGACGCCCATTCCGCTCAAGACGGTCAACGTGACAAAGATTCCTCAAACTTAGAGGAGA
The DNA here is from genome assembly GCA_050011915.1 of Occallatibacter sp. GTDB lineage: Bacteria > Acidobacteriota > Terriglobia > Terriglobales > Acidobacteriaceae > Telmatobacter. The sequence goes on along the minus strand of JBEKIE010000028.1, from coordinate 2,610 downwards.
ACTAGAGTTCGTAGTTCGCAGTTCGTAGTTCCCAGTTCACAGTTCCAGCCGTGGTATTGCGAGCGGCCCCGTCAAGAAACTACGAATTATGAACTGCGAACTGTAAACTGAATTCATTGTGATTATCGATCTGGCCAGGCGCGCGCACGATCACAACTGGGAGATGGACCCCATCACGCGCTCCCTGCTTGACACGGATTTCTACAAGCTTCTCATGCTCCAGTTCATCTGGAAGCACTTTCCCCGCACGCGCGCCACGTTCACGCTCATTAACCGCACCCCCTCCGTGCGCGTGGGCGAAATGATCGGCGTGCAGCAACTGCGCGAGCAACTCGAAACCACGCGCCAGTTGCGCTTTCGCAAATCGGAGCTCGTCTGGTTGGCGGGCAATACCTTTTTTGGCCGCCGCGGCATCTTCGAGCCGGCCTTCCTCGACTGGCTGGAGCACGATTTTCGCCTCTCCGATTACGAACTTTCCGTGCAGGATGGCCAGGTGCATCTCCGCTTCGAGGGCCTCTGGTCGGGAACATCGATGTGGGAGATCTATGCGCTCGCCCAGATTGGCGAATTGAAAACGCGTGCCTCGCTCAAGCATTTGAGCGAGCTCGAGCTCGACATTCTCTACGCGCGCGCCAAAACGCGGCTCTGGGAAAAGATGGAGCGACTGCGCGGCGTGCCGGATCTCAGCATCAGCGACTTCGGAACGCGGCGCAGGCACAGTTTTCTGTGGCATGAATATGTAGTCAATGCCATGTGCGACACCATCGGCGCAAGTTTTTCCGGCACCTCCAATGCGTTCCTAGCCTATAAGCACGATCTTGAAGCTATCGGCACCAATGGCCACGAGTTGCCCATGGCCATGGCAGCGCTGGCGCGCGACGACGAGGAGTTGCGCACCGCGCAATACCGGCTGCTGGAGCTGTGGCAGCAAAGTTATCAGGGCGAACTGCTCATTCTTCTGCCCGACACTTTCGGCACCACGCAATTTCTGCGCCATGCGCCGGACTGGGTCGCGAACTGGACGGGCCAGCGCATCGACAGCAAGGATGCCTATGTGGCCGGCGACGAGTACATTGTGTGGCTGGAACGCCACCGGTGCGATCCCCGTCAGAAACGTCTGATCGCCAGCGATGCGCTCGACGTGGACCAGATTCTCGGCTTGCACGCCTGGTTTGCGGGATCGCTTCGCAATGGCGCAACGCCTGACGACTTCCATGCACCCGCCGACTTTCACGACGCCCGTCGCTGGGTCCCCCAGCGCCGCATTCGCTTCAGCGCCGGCTGGGGAACGCTGCTCACCAACGACTTCCGCAACTGCAATCCTCAGGGCAACGACGGCTTCAATCCCGTCGGGCTCGTCTGCAAGCTGACCGAAGTCGATGGCCGTCCCGCGGTGAAACTCTCTGACAATGAGTCCAAGGCGCTTGGTATCCCTGCGGAAGTCGACCGCTACCGGCGTGTCTTTGGCGTGGCCGGTGTGGCGGACACACCCGTGCTGACCTGAGAGTTCTAACCTGAATTGCCGCATTCGAAAAAAGGCCGCGCCCTGAATCGCAACATCGATCTCTCCATGAACGCGGCCTTGGTTTCTGTTTCTATCTGAGTCGTTATTTCTTCCCTTCCGGCGCAAACCCAAACGTCACCGAAATCGAGAAGCTCCGTCCTGCCATAAGGCCCGGCGTATCCTGCCCGTTGATGAGTGTGGGCCCGTTGGTGCGGAACGCATCGCATGGATTGCTTGCCGTCGGGCTGGTGCATGCACCTCCGCCATTCAGGTAAATGAGACTCGGCGAACCCGCGAGCGTATTGCTCTGTACGTAATGCGCGTCCAGAAGATTTGTCGCGCTCAATCTGATCTTCGTCTGATCGAAGATCGAGCGGTTGCGGATGGTGTAGTTGAAATAGGTTCCGAGCGAGCTGAACTGCGGAATGATTCCCTGGTTGTGGTATTGGCCGTTGTCAATGCGCTCGTCTCCAACACGCTTGTTGAAGATGCCAAGGTCGAAGCCGCCCTTGTCGTAGGTCAGACCCTCCATTTCTGTATCCGTCGGCGTCTGCGCCACCCACAAGCCACTGGGCGCTTGCTCAATAACCGGGGCCGTTTGCGCGGTACTCGTGGTGTTGGCATTCATATTGCCCGAGTAGTACGCGTTGTCGGCGGTTCCGTTCACGTAAAGGCTGAGGCCGGGCGTAAGAACAAAGGTGCCTTCGAACTCGATTCCTTCCGTGATCGAGCTGGGCTGCAGGTAAAAGATGGTGTCGCCCAGATCCACATCGCCGGGAATGTTGTCGATCGTGGACGAGTAAGTGTTCTGGAAGCGAACGCGGTACATATCGGTGTCGAAAGTGAACTTGTTTGCCTTGTAAACCGTGCCAATCTGGTAGGTCGTCGAGCGCTGCTGCTTGGGAGCTGTTTGCAGTTGCGGCACTGCCGCGCTGGCTGAAGCAGCGGTCTGATTGTAGTCGTACACCGCGCTCGGTGGAACGATACTGCCCGTCGCGCCCTGCGCATAGACCGACCAGTTGTTCTTCAGACGGTAATTGAAATCCAGGGACGGCAACCACGCGGTAAAGCTGCCCTTGTCGAAGATGGTGGCCGCGCAAGCCGCG
>JBEKIE010000027.1:0-66146 GCA_050011915.1 Occallatibacter sp. | reverse complement strand
AGACATAAGAGATGACTCCGCAAGGAACCCACCAGTGTAGAACAACGGCGCGTCGCAAAGATCTGAGCGCTGCGCTACTCGCCGAGCAGCCGCACCACGTGGTTCACGATGATCAGGTCTTCGAGCGGCGGAAGCACGCGCACCGTTACCGGCGAATTCCCCGCGGAGATGACGGCCGCGCCGCGCACGTTGTTGCGTTGGGCGTCGAGCACGACGCCGAGCGCGCCCAGTCCCGCGCAGATTTCGGCGCGTGAGTCAATGTCGTTCTCGCCAATGCCGCCGGTGAAGACCAGCATGTCGAGCCCGTTCAGCTCCGCGACGTAGCTGCCAATCCAACGGGCGATGGTCCAGCAGAATTTGTCCACGGCGAGCCGCGCCTTGGCGTTGCCGTCCTTGATGGCTTCGCGCAGATCGCGCATATCGTTCGAAAGCTCGCTCACGCCCAGCAGGCCCGACTTCTTGCTGACGACGGTTTCAAGCTGCTCCGCGGCGTCGGCGGTGTTGGGAGCGGTTTTGGCAATCTGCTTGAGAATGAAGATGAGCACGCCGGGATCGATATCGCCGGTGCGCGAGCCGCTGATAATGCCGCCGGTCGGCGTAAGGCCCATCGATGTATCGAGGGACTGGCCGTTGCGGATGGCCGTGATGGACGCGCCGTTGCCGAGGTGCGCCACAACGAGCTTCTCCGGCACGTTGGGCTGTAGTTGGTAGATGATCGACTCGTAAGAGATGCCGTGATAGCCGTAGCGGCGCACGCCCATGTCGGCGTACTCGGTAGGAATGGGCATGTGTGTGGCGACTTCGGGCATGGTGCGGTGAAAATACGTGTCGAGAACCGCGAAGTTGGGGATGCCCGGAAACAGGCGCAGCGCCTCGCGCATAATGTAGACCGCGATGGGCGTGTGCAGCGGCGCCAGTGCGGCGTAGCTGTCGATTTCATCGATGAGCTGGGGCGTAATGAGTTGGTTCTCGCGGACGGTCGGTCCGCCGCACACCGTGCGATGGCCGATAGCAGCCGGGACCGGAAACTCGCCGGAGTGCAACGCGTCCGCAACGAGCTTGAATGCCACGGATCGGCTGGGCACGGGCGGCGTTTGATCCACCAGCTTTTTGCCGGCCGCGTCCTTGATCCAGAACTTGCCGAGGTCGGTGCCGATGCCGTCGACCGCCCCCTCGTGCAGCTTGAGCCGCTGGCCGTTGCCGGCTTCGTACATGGAAAACTTGATGGAAGAAGAACCGCTATTCAGAACTAATACCGGCAATGAAGACATGAAGTGGAAAGCCTTTCGAATTGGGCTGGCGAAAAAGCAAGTCAGCAAGTTAGCAAGTCAGCGAGTCACGCCATGGGCTGCTGAGGTTTCCCACCCAATTCCGCAAAGAGCGCGGAAATGGATGGGGCACGGAGTAAGTGGGCCGGCTATTTCTCCCGCCACCGCCAATCCTTGATTTCGGGCAAATCGTCGCCGTTTTCCGAGACGTACAGCTTGTGCCGCTGAATCTGCTCGGAGTACCACTGTTCGGTCGCGGCAATTTTCGGCGCGAGCCTGGGCACGCGACGGACCACGTCGAGAGTGAGCTGAAAGCGATCAATATTGTTGAGCACGCACATGTCGAAGGGAGTGGTGGTGGTGCCTTCCTCCTTGTATCCGCGCACGTGCAGATTGTGATGATTGTGCCGCCGGTAGGCGAGCCGATGGACGCACAACGGATAGCCGTGAAAATTGAAGATCGTGGGCACACCCGGCGGAAACAGGAGGTCGTACTCTTCGTCGGGCAGCCCGTGCGGATGCTCCGACTGCGGCTGGAGCGCCATCAGATCCACCACATTCACCACGCGGATGCGTAGATCGGGAATGCGCTCGCGCAAAAGCATGACCGCGGCCAGGGTTTCCATGGTGGGCACGTCGCCGCAGCAGGCCATCACCACCTCGGGGTTGCCCTGGTCGTTTGACGCCCACGGCCATACGCCTAAACCCGTGGTGCAATGCGCGATGGCCTCGTCGATGGTGAGCCATTGCGGCGCGGGCTGCTTGCCGGCCACAACTAAGTTGATGTAATTGCGGCTGCGCAGGCAGTGATCGGACACGGAGAGCAGAGTGTTGGCGTCGGGCGGCAGGTAAATGCGCACCACGTCGGCCTTCTTGTTCAACAGGTGATCGATAAAGCCGGGGTCCTGGTGCGAGAAGCCGTTATGATCCTGCCGCCACACCAGCGAGCTAAGCAGGTAGTTGAGCGAAGCGATCGGCTTGCGCCAGGGAATCTCGCGCGTGGTCTTCAGCCACTTGGCGTGCTGGTTCGCCATGGAGTCGATGATGTGGATGAATGCCTCGTAGCAGTTGAAGAACCCGTGCCGGCCGGTGAGCAGGTAGCCTTCGAGCCATCCCTGGCAAAGGTGCTCGCTCAGCACTTCCATCACGCGGCCGGTGGGCGACAACTCCTCGTCGACGGGCAGCGTTTGCGCCATCCACCTCTTGCCGGTTCCTACAATGACGTCCTGGAGACGGTTCGAGGCGGTTTCATCGGGACCAAAGACGCGGAAGTTTTTCTGCTCCAAGTTGGCTTGCATCACCGCGTGCAGCAGATGGCCCAGAATGCGCGTCGATTCCACATCCTTCTGCCCGCGCCCTTCGATATTCACGGCGAAGTCGCGGAAGTTGGGAACGACGAGCGGCTGCAGCAGCAATCCGCCGTTGGCGTGCGCGTTCATGCCCATGCGCACGCGGCCCTTGGGGGCGATCTCCGCGAGGTCCGCGCGCAAGCGGCCCTTGTCGTCGAACAACTCCTCGGGCTTGTAGCTGTGCATCCACTCTTCCAATTGGCGAAGGTGCTCGGGCTTCTCGCGCAACTCGCTCAGCGGCACCTGGTGCGCGCGCCACGTGCCTTCCACCGGCTTGCCGTCGACAAACTTCGGTCCCGTCCAGCCTTTGGGCGTGCGCATGATGAGCATGGGCCACGCCGGCCGTCCAGGCTTTCCAGTCTCGCCGGCGCCGTCCCCGCGCGCGGCTTTCTGGATGGCCGCGATGCGATCGAAGATGCGATCGAAAACAGCCGCGGCCTGCTGGTGCATCACCGCGGGATCGTCGCCTTCGAGCGTAAACGGCTCATAGCCGTAGCCGCGCATCAGGCTTTCCAGCTCCGCATGCGGGATGCGCGCCAGCACCGTGGGATTGGCGATCTTGTAGCCGTTCAGATGCAGGATGGGAAGGACGGCGCCGTCGGTTGCGGGATTCAAAAACTTGTTGGAGTGCCAGCTTGTCGCCAGCGGCCCGGTTTCCGATTCGCCGTCGCCCACCACGCAAGCCACAATCAGATCGGGATTATCGAAGGCCGCGCCGTACGCGTGCACCAGCGAGTAGCCCAACTCGCCGCCTTCATGGATGGAGCCCGGCGTCTCCGGCGCCACGTGGCTGGGAATGCCATAAGGCCAACTGAATTGCCGGAACAGCCGCTTGATGCCGTCCGTATCCTGCCCGATGTAGGGATAAATCTCCGAATACGATCCTTCGAGATACGTGTTCGCGACGATCCCCGGGCCGCCGTGTCCCGGGCCTATCACGAAGATCATGTTCAACCCGCGCTCGCGGATGAGCCGGTTCCAGTGCACATAAAGAAAATTCAGGCCCGGCGTCGTACCCCAGTGGCCCAGCAGCCGCGGCTTCACGTCGTCGATCGTCAGCGGCCGCTCCAGCAGGGGATTGTCCTTGAGATAAATTTGGCCGACGGAAAGATAGTTCGCCGCCCGCCAGTAGGCGTCCATTTTGGCAAGCAATTCCGGGCTCAACGGGGTTAGATTCGCAGACTCGCTGGTTGCAGATTCGAGCATGGTGCACCTCGCAAAAGGGGGATTTGCGTGCTGCTTCAAGCGTAGCAGCGTCAACTGAGACCGCCGGGTGATTCAAGTCACATACAGATGAATCGATGATTGTTATTCGTTCAACATGGACGTTGGCCTGTGCTCTTTGGGAGTGGCGCCGCCGCGATGAACTTCTTGCTGCCTAAATCGGCACTCCAGTCTTGAGCGTAGACCGTTCGGATGCCGAAAGGGGACATCCAGCGCATAACAGGTGACGAATTCACGGTTTCTTTATAGAATCTTTATCAGACCAGAGCTACTCTGGCCGCGTCATCAGCAGCAATGCAGAGGCTTGGTAATGGGATCGCCCGCCTTCGCGGGTAGGAAAAAGTCGAGAGGCGAAGACGAATGAACGGCTTTATATGGATCGGACAGGTGGCGCTGGCAGGCGTCTTCCTCATTTCAGGGACACTCAAGCTCTTTGCGTCTAGACCGCTGATGCAGGCGCTTGGGAATCGAGCGAACATTCACGAAACGATGGCGCCCATGGGGGCCAAGATCATCGGCCTCATCGAGGTTGTCCTGGCGTTCGGCGTGTTGATGCCGGACATGTATACGCCAGTGGGCGTGGCTCCCGAATATTTGATTGCCCGGTTATCCGCTGCAGGCCTGGCGCTTCTGATGATCGGCGTGGGGATTTACCACGCGCGCCGCCACGAGCATGCGGTGCTCGATGCCACGTTCTGTCTCATGGCGCTTTTCGTGATCGTCGGCCGCTGGCCTTACTAGTGTGGGCAGACCCTAGCTATTTCGCTTGCGGCACAATCGCAGGCAACGGCATAGCAACGGGGGGCAGGTTGGCCACCGCGGCCACCGGCAGTTCCACGGCGCCCACATGGTCGGAGACGTCGTCGCGCATGCCGAGGCGCAGGTAGTAATCGCCTTTTGCGGGAACGCTGATCTGCTGCACATATTTGACATTGCCTTTCTCGACCGTGGCAAACTGCGCCTCCGGAACGGCTGCGGCGATGCCGTTGAACTGGGCGTTAATGAGCGTTCCGTCGCCATCGTAGACAAAGGTTCTGAACTCGAGCACGCAGCGACGCGCGCCGTCGGGAGTCGTGGCCCAATTCAGCTCTTTCGGATTGGCAATAAACGTGACCGCAAAGCGACGATAGGGTCCGGAGACTTTCTTCGCGGCCTGATTACCGGGCACAAGCGCCGCTTCGTTATCCGTTGAGGCGGCGCGCACACTGGCTGCAAAGATCAACTCGGTGGGCTCCGGTCCGCCGTGCAGCATGGCGGCGCGGAGGGCGCTGTATTGGTTGGGGTCGGGCTTGGCGTCTTGCGCCCGATTGTTGTGCGCGGGCGCATCGGGATCGTCGGCAAAATAGCCATGGCGGTAGGCCAGCGTCACTCCCGGACGGTCGAGCTTCACCTGGATCTTGCGGTAGTCGCCGTTCCACTTAAGGTTGGTGGGCGTATAGGCAATGGTGTAGTAATTCGATCCCGCGTCGATGGCCTTTTCCACGGCCTCTTTCAGGCCGTTGGTGTTCACAAAGGCCCTTCCGCCCGTGGCTTGGGCCATCTGCTCCATGGTGCCGTGTTCTTCGTTGGTTTGCTGGAAGAATTTTGTGTTCGCGTTGGCAAATCCATTGGGTTTTCTGATCATGGTTGAGCCGCTCTGCGTCGCGCTGAACATGGGAGCCGTCATCAGGCCGCGCGCGTCGATGGGATACACGGCCACCTGGCTGCGCGCCAGCAGATCCACGGTTTCCCTGAATTCGTCCTCCAGCGAAGCCACACCCGTAAACGGATCCGGCGCAAAGGCGCCGGAGGTTGCGGTCGAATTCGCGGACAAAGACAAGATGTCGGGATCGGGCAGAATGTTAACGGGAAACGAGCCGGAAAACCAGATCAGGTTCTTGCGGCCGGGAAGCGCGCTCATGTAGCGCGCCAACTGATTGAGTGCGTCCATCGTATAGCGGGCGCGAAGCTGCAACTGGAACGACTGCTGCTCGACTTCAAATTGCTGCAGGCTGGCCATAATCATCGCGGCGTCGGGATCGTTGCCCAGCGCATCGGCTTCCGTGTCGTACAGCGGGTCGTCGGCGCCCGCTTGATCGCCTTCCATCGCGTTATTCATCAGCGGCGAGGCGCCCTGATTGCCTTTCTTGCCTTCCACGAGCGCGCGCAGCAATTCGGGATTTGACGTGAATCCCTGCAGCAGCTTCAATTCAGTGGTCAGCGAAAAAATGGCGATACGCGTGCCCGGGTGCACCTCCTTGAGAAACTTCAGCACCTGGTCCCGCACCACGGTTTGCGCGTCCAAGGGCGTGTTCAACTTGTCGAGCAGCAGAATATTGAGAGCGCCGTTGGGGGGCGCAATCGAAATGTTTGTAAAAATGCCGGGATCAAGTTTGGGCGCGGGCGGCAACGCAGCGGAGGGTTGCGTCCGATGTTCCTCGAAGATCTTCACTGTCTGCGGCTTGCCGTCTTCGAGCACCGTAAAGTCTGCGGGAGCGAGCTGATGCACGGGGTTCTGCTTGGAGTCGCTGGCCACAACATCCACCACGACAAGATCGGTGCTGGTGCGAATGGTCGTCACCGGCGCGCCCGAGGCGGGCGCGGTTTGCCCGCTCCCGCTTCCGCACAAGGGAAGGCAGAGCATAGCGCAGAAAAATGAAGACACACCAATTCGAGACATGAACGAGTCTCCTTTTTGAGAACAGTTGAGAATAACTCAACCGCGCCTTCGGCGCTATTCCGGGTAGTGAGTCATGTGCATCGGGACACGCGGTGGGGTCTCAAAAATGCTTCTTCAATTTGAGAATCTGCGATTCAAAGCCGTACCAGAGCGCCGTGGCCACCAGCGTGCTGACAAGCAAGCGCATGGCTACGACGGCGAGATTGCCTGCGATGCCGTAGCCGTGACGGTCCATTGCCGCGTCGAATGATCCGATGAAGACGAAGACCGAAATGTGCATCATATAGAGGCCGTAGCTGATGCGGCCATAAAAAGCGGCAGGCCCGCCGCGCAGCACCGCGTTGATGGGGTTGCGCGCGCCCGTGGATGCGATGAGCGCCAGCACCATTCCGGCAAAGCCCACGGCGAGCGCGGAATCAAGGTACGCGGTACCGCCGGCGATGGTGCCCGCTGCCAGAAACCCCAGCACCAATCCGCCCAAGCCCATCCAGAGCCACGCGCGCCGGCTGAGCGGCAAGGTGTGCAACGCGATGGCCAGCAAACTGCCCCAGGCGATGCCGTCCAGGTGGATGAGCGTATTGGTCGACGTCATCCAATGCAAGTTTGCGTGGCGCAGCACGGGCGAGGCGATGAGGGTGGCGGCCAGCAGGGCGGCGAGCATCAAAATGCGTGTGTTTGTGGGCCGGCGCAGAACACGCACCAGCGGCGCCCACACGAAGTAGTACTGCTCCTCGATGGCCAGCGCCCACGTGGGTTGGATAGCCGGGGGAAGCGCCAGATGGAATAGGTTCTGCACGCAGAAGATATAAGCCAGCCACGGTGCGGTCTTGATGGCCTCCCACACGCCGGGGCCGATGAACCAGGGCGCGTTCAGATAGACCACAAGCAGCAGCAGGAGATACACCGGCCAGATGCGCAGTGCCCGGCGCGCATGAAAGTTGTGAAAGTAGCGCGGCTTGTCGCGCGTGGTGAGCAGAATTGACGTGATGAGGAAGCCCGAGAGAACGAAGAAGAGAATGACGCCGGCCCAACCCCAGAGCGATGCGCCGTAGATCCACGTGCCTTCCAGCCGCGGATGGCAGTGATAGAGAACCACCGCCAGAATGGCCAGTCCGCGCAGGCCGTCAAGCTCGGGCAGATAATTTGGAAGCCATAGAGGGCGTTGCATCGGGAATGAATTTAAGACGCCGGCTTATCGGTGGTTTTGATGGGTTGGGCAAAGCCGTCGAGAACCCAGCCGGAAAGCCAAAGCACCGCGCCGGGGCAGGCAAGCACAATCGCGCCGGCCAGAATCTTCCTCGAGAACGTGACCTCAAAGCCGCCGAAGCCGGAATGGGAGGCGAACGGCTCGATCTGATACAGGAAGTAGAGCACCCATGCAACCAGGGGCGCGATTCCCGTCACCATCCCCATCCAACGCAGTCGTCTTGCTCCTTCGCGAATGTTCATCATTTCTCGTGATTCTCCTTTTGAGCGAAGCCTAGCGGTGCTTGTTACGGTTTAAGATGTGATCGCGCGGATGTTCATCGAATAGCTTTCCAATCAGTATGCTTTCCTCGTCCATATAAGCGTGAAACGTCCCTATGGGAGTTGTGACCGTTGTTCCTTGACGGGCATATATAACACCTGAACTTCCCGGCGGTAGTGCCTTTCTCCATTTCTCAGCCTCCTCAGGCGGTGCCGGTGATTTCTCTTCTTTGAGCGCATGAGAAATGTCCCGTTCGTAGTCCTTTAGGCGGCCTATTAACGGCTCTTTGCTGGACCCGATGCGAAAATACCCGTCCTCCATGAGGAATGCATAGATGCATTTCTCAAGCTTGGCAGCTTCCAGGTCGACAATATTGATTTTGAGATCCTTGCCCTCTATGTGGACACGCGCCACTGGCTTAAGACCGTACTTTTCAAAATCGGCAGCGTTCATCGCTCCCCCCTTGCTCCCTATCTTTCTCATCCCGCAGCCAGTTGCCGCGCGCGCTCCGTGGCCCGCATCACAGCCTTGATGAGCGTCACCCGCAATCCGCCCTCTTCGAGCTCCAGAATGCCGTCGATGGTGCATCCCGCGGGAGTGGTCACGGCATCCTTGAGCAGCGCCGGGTGGTATCCGGTCTCGAGCACCATCTTGGCTGCGCCGTACGCGGTTTGCGCGGCGAGTTGCGTGGCGATGTCGCGCGGCAAGCCCACCTTCACGCCCGCCTCCGCCAGAGCCTCAATAATGATGTAGAGATACGCCGGTCCCGAGCCGGAAAGCCCGGTCACTGCGTCCATGTGCTTTTCATCCACCAGCACGGTGCGGCCCACGGTGGCGAACAAGCGCTCGGCCAGCGCCATCTGATCGTCCTTGACGAAGCGACCGCGGCAGAGGGCGGCTACGCCGGCGCCCAGCGCTGAAGGTGTGTTGGGCATGGCGCGCACCACGGCGATCTCCATCCCTGCCGCCTCTTCAATGGCGCGCGTCTTGACCGACGCGGCAAACGACACCAGCATCTTAGCCGGGGTGAGCGCGGGCTTGATCTCCGCGATCAGATCAGGAACCTGGAAGGGTTTTACGCCGATCAGGATCAGGTCGGCCTTGCGCGCGGCCTCGATGTTGTTCGTGCTCACGTCCACGCCCCACTGCGTGCTCAGCGCCAGCGCCCGCTCGGCGTGGCCCACGGTGGCGTGAATTTTGTCGGCGGCAAACAGGTTCTCTTTCAAAAACGCCTGCAGCAGAATGCCGCCCATTTTGCCGGCGCCCAGCACGGCTACGCGCACCTTAGGCAACTGCGCCGGAACCCCCGGCGCCTCAACGGCGATCTCAGCCATTTTTTCTCTTTTCCTCGACATAAGTTGTGGTGCCGTTTCAAGAATACGCGTCCCGGCCTCTTCGCGCAGACTTCCTGCGAACCGCCGAAACGAAGAAGGCGCCAGCCTTTACCAGGCCAGCGCCTTGCTCAGATCCTTCGATGCAATGAGCTTACCGGCTCAGCAGCGCCTCATTGCTCAGGAAGTCTTTCAGCGCCGCTTCCATCTTGTCCTGGCGCTCATCCGCGGTCCAGGCCGCGTTGTAGAACAGATACGCGCCGGGCAGTGTCAGATATTTCTGGCCGCCGACGATGGCTGCGATCGAGGTAACCACCCAGGCGTCGTTCTCGTTCGCGATGAGCGGGGCGTCCGCGTTGTCGGGCGTCGGGCTGCGCAGATCCGCGACATGCTGGCCCACGTGAAACAGCGCCACCACAATCGAGGGCCCCTGCAAGTGATCCCGGTTCAGAAAGCAGTTGTAGAGAACGCCGTCAGGGGAATCCTTGGCGCCCGGGCCATCGGGCGTGACCTCGTTGCCCGCTCCGCCGATGACAACGCTCACGCCGTTCTGCTCTCTCGACGACTTGGGAAATACCGCAATGGCTCTATGGGTCTCATCCCCCGCCGGGCCTGCTGCGACGTGCGAATCCAGCCGCTCCGCCGCGGCAAAGGGGTCGTCGAACTGGGAACCGCTGCCCGAGCCGGGAGGCGGGGTCAGCACCGAATCGCCCTTGGCGATGGCGTCGGTTTTGGAGTAATCGATTTCTTTCGGGGTCACATCCGACACCGATTCGAGCACCAGCCGCGCGGGATAGGCGTTCATGTTGCCGAATCCGCCCAAACCCACGATCTTGCCGGATTTATCGCGCTTGACCGCCGCATCGGCCACGGTATCGAGGCGCCCTGTGAACGTCGCCGTCACCTCGTAGCGCGCGCACCCCAGGCACATGTCGGCGCCCTTCTGGTGCGGCTGCGAGAGCAGCGAGTCGAACTGCTTGAAGTCCTTGCTCTTGTCGAGCGTTACCGGCGTGCGCGCCGGTGTTTTCAGGGTTCCGGCAAAGTTGTGCGCCGGCTGCGCGGTCACAATCGCCACCGGACCCGACTTGGCCTTCGATCCTTGTGGATAGGAGAGCCAGATTCCGTTCACCTGGAACCCGCAGTTGGGGTCGGTCGCATCCTTGATCATGAACTCGTCGAACCCGGCCACCACCGTGCCCTTGATGCGAACCATCTTGCCATCGAACGACGCCGGATTCTTCACCACGTCGCACACAGCCACATCCACGGGCGCCGCGGCCTGCGCATGCAAGCCGCATCCAAATCCCAAAATCAAACCAAAAACAACAAAGGAACGCTTCATAAAACCTTTCGAGCCGCTGCTTGAGCCGCATTGGCAACAATTATAGATAGGCGGCGTCAGCCGCCCTGAATGGGAACCGGAAAGAATATCACGCCGGGAGGTATTTCTTCTTCATCGGCGGTCACTGAGCCGCGGCGCGTATCCGCAAGCATGCGGCGGCGAATGGAAGCTTTGGCGGGCGGCCCACCCTTGCAATTCCCACAAAAGCGGGTGCACCTTCCTCACTCGCTCCTTCAGCCCCGAAGTCCATAAGGAATAAGGCTTTCCCTATGCTCGATCCGCCTGCAATTCCGGCGGCTGCGGCCGCGTGCAGATTTCCCTTGCAAATTTCGCAAGGATGGAGCTACGTTACAGCAACACTGCATCAAATCTTGGGCTCTGCCCAATCTCTTCCCGTTCGCTGCGTTAAGGGCCTGGAGGGGTGTCCGAGCAGGGTTACGCTAGGACACCTCCTCTCTCCCTGTAGCTGCTGGATGCTTGCGCATGACTGGCGGCTGCGGGCAGATTGCGCTTGCCAGTTTCACAATAATGGGGTTACTGTATCCAGCAAAGGTGCACCAAATTGTGGGCACCCCATGCTCCTTCCGTTCGCCGTTTAGGAAGGTTTTGCTGCCGGCGAACTCGGGTCCCCCAAGGACGCCAAAATGGCAAAACGAAGCACGTCTCGCGCGAGGCCACAGAAAAACCAGCCGCCGGCGTTTGCCTCCGCGCAGCTCGCCGCTTTGATTGAGAGCACCCGGGACCTCATTTGGTCCGTCGACCTTAATTTCCGCCTCGTCACCTTCAACAAGGCTCTCAGCGATGATTTCGCGCGTCGCTTTGGAGCGAAGATCGCCGCCGGAACGACTCCGCGCGACCTGCTTCCACCCGAAAAGGCAGCACTCTTTCCTCCCCTCTATGAGAAAGCGCTTCGCGAAGGGCCATGCTCAGCCGACTATTGCCTCGCGGACGGCACCTGCATTGAGATGACCCTCAGCCCTATCCTTCAGGACGGCCGAAAGGTTGGCGTCTCCGTCTTCGGCAAGGACGTGACGCGGCAGAAATCCACCGAGGGGGCGCTGCGAAGAACGGCAGAGCAGTATCGTGACATCTTCGAGTTCGCGCCGGAGGCCATCTTTCGTATCACAAGAGAAGGCAAGACGCTTGCCATCAACCCGGCTGGGGCAAGGTTGCTTGGGTACGACTCGCCGGGGGAGGCAATTGCCGTCCTCAACGACTGGGGCCGCCAGGTATGGTTCGACCCCGCAGAGCGGGCCGCCTTTGTGCGAGTTCTGGAACATCAAGAAGAAGCTCGCAGCGGTCCTCGTCAATTCCGGCGCAAGGACGGAACGCTTCTTTGGGGCGTCATGACGGCGCGCAAGATCTGCGGGCCGGGCGGAGAAACCCTTTACTTGCAGGGATTCCTTGAAGACATTACCGAGCGCAAGTATGCGGAGGTGGCGCTGCGCGAGAGCGCGCAATCGCTACGCGAGAGCAAGGATCTGCTGCAGTTGTTCATCGCACACGCGCCGGCAGCACTGGCTATGTTCGACCGCGAGATGCGCTACCTGGTTGTTAGCCGCCGCTGGCTTGAAGAGTACTCCCTTGTGGGCCGAGATGTCGTCGGGCGCTTACACTATGAGATCGTTCCCGACATTCCGCAGCGATGGAAGGAGGCGCACCGGCGCGGCTTGGCGGGCGAATCGCTGCGCGCCGACGAGGATCGCTTTGACCGCGCCGACGGCACGGTGCAATGGATTCGGTGGGAGGTCATTCCCTGGCGAACCGCCGAGGGCGCGGTGGGCGGCATCATCCTGTTCGCCGAAGACATCACCGAGCAGAAGGCGCTGGAAGTCGACCTGGGCTCAAAGGTCCGGGAGCTGCACGTGCTCAGCGAGATGAACGATGCGATGCTGCACGCGAAAACCGAAGAGGAGCTGCTTACCGAGTACTGCCGGATCGTGGTCGAGGTGGCCGGCTACAGGATGGCCTGGGTTGGCTTTGCCGAAGAGGGACCCGAGAAGCGCGTTATTCCGATTGCGCACTATGGGCATGAAGACGGGTACCTGAAGCTGGTCAATCTCACATGGGCGGACACGGAACGCGGTCAGGGGCCGACCGGCCGCTGCATCCGCACAGGAGAGATTTGCGTCAGCCGCGATCTGGCGAAAGACCCGATGATGGCTCTCTGGCGCGAGGAAGCGTTAAGACGCGGGTTTATGTCTTCAATTGCCATCCCTTTCCGGCAATTCGAAGGCAACCTGGCATGCCTTACGGCGTATGGAGTCAGGGTTAGCCGCTGGTCCGATCCGGAGCGCAGGCTGATGGATCAGGTCGCGTCGGCGCTGGGGTTCGGCATTACCACGCTACGCACAGCATTGGCCAAAACGCAGTACGAGGAAAGCCTGAGCGCGAGCCTGGAACAGACCATCGAGGTAATCGCGGATACCGTGGACCAGCGCGATCCCTATACCGCGGGCCACCAGCGCAGGGTGGCGGATCTTTGCGTGGCTATCGCGGGCAAGCTTGGCCTTTCGAGTGATCGGACGCAGGGGCTTCGCCTGGCGGCCAGTATTCACGACCTGGGCAAGATTGGCATTCCCGCCGAGATTCTGGTCAAACCCGGCCGCTTGACTGAATTCCAGCACAACCTTCTCAAAGAGCACGCGCAGCTTGGCTATGAGATTGTGAAGAAAGTCGAGTTCCCGTGGCCGATCGCGCAGATGATTCTCCAGCATCACGAGAGGCTGGACGGCTCAGGCTATCCGCAGGGATTAAAGGCGGAGGACGTCTTGCTCGAATCCCGCATCCTTGCGGTCGCGGATGTGGTTGAGGCCATGAGCTCGCATCGGCCCTACCGTCCCTCAAGGGGCATTGACGCGGCGCTGGATGAGGTGTTGTCGAAGAGTGGCACGCTGTACGACCCTGAGGCCGTGGAGGCCTGCACCAACCTCTTTCGCCACGAAGGCTACCAGTTTCCTCCGTAATGAGCGGCGGCCGTTGATTCGGCGCTGCCTCTCCGGCCGTCTGTACGCCGGCTTCCGATGAAAGGCCGCGCTCGGGAAAAAGGGCATTCCAATTCGAGTTTCCTGCTGCCCCTGCAACGGAAGGAAAAGTACAGCCGGGGATAAAATGACCTCGGCGGCCGGAGTCCATAAGGAATAAGGCTTTCCCCATACTCCGTTGATTTGCAGAGCTGGCGGCCGCGGCCTTGCATGGATTCCCCTTGCTTGTTTCACCATATGAGACTAGCCTGTGGATAACAGTGCATTAATTCGCTGGCACTGCCCAAGCGCCCTCCCCAGGCTGCGCAAGAAAGCTCTGTAGACGACGATCTTGGGTCCACGAGGATACCAAGATGCTGAAACAGCATGCATCTCGCAAGAAGTCACAGGAAAACCAGCTGCCGGCCTTTGCCACCGCACATTTGGCCGCCTTGATTGAGAGCACCCAGGATGTCATCTGGTCCGTCGATCTGAATCACCGCCTCGTAACCTTCAACGATGTTCCCAGCGGCGCTTTCGCGCGCCGCTTTGGGGTGAAGGTCGCAGCTGGAATGACTCCGCGCGATCTGCTCCCGCCCGAGAAGGCGGCATTTTTCCCCCCACTCTATGAGAAAGCTCTTCGCGAAGGGCCATGCTCGGCCGAGTATCGCCTCGACGACGGCCGCTGCCTTGAGTTGGCCTTCAGCCCAATGATGCAGGATGGCCGGAAGGTCGGCGTCTCCGTATTCGGCAAGGACGTGACGCGGCAGAAATCCACTGAAGAGGCGTTGCGCAAATCGGTAGAGCAGTATAGCGAACTCTTCGAGTTCGCGCCGGAGGCCATTTTTCGCATCACGAAGGAGGGCAAGACGCTTGCCATGAACCCGGCTGGGGCAATGATGCTTGGGTACGACTCGCCCGAAGAGGCAATTGCCGTCCTCAACGATTGGGGCCGCCAGGTATGGTTCGACCCTGCCGAGCGAGCCGCCTTTGTGCGAGTTCTGGAACATCAAGAAGAAGCTCGCAGCGGTCCTCGTCAATTCCGGCGCAAGGACGGCACGCTTTTTTGGGGCATCATGTCGGAGCGCAAAATCTGCGAGCCGGACGGCAAGACACTTTATTACCGGGCATTCATGGAGGATTTCACGGATCAGAAGGCGATGGAGGCCGACCTGGTCGCAAAAGTACGGGAGCTGCACATCCTGAGCGACATCGACAGCGCGCTGCTGCGCGCGAAAACCGAGGAGGAGTTGCTTTCAGATTACTGCAGGATCGTGGTCGAGGTGGGCGGCTATAGGATGGCCTGGGTTGGCTTTGCCGAAGAGGGACCAGAGAAACGCATTCTTCCGGTTGCGCAATACGGACATGAGGAGGGATATCTGAAGATTGTCAACGCGACCTGGGCTGACGCGGAGCACGGGCTAGGCCCGGTCGGGCGGTGCATTCGCACCGGGGAAATTGCTGTGGTGAGAGACTTCGCAGCGGATCCCACGACCGCTCCCTGGCGCGAAGAGGGGGCCAAGCGGGGCTATGTGTCGTGCATCTCCATCCCCTTTCGGCATTTTGAGGATGAATTGGCGTGTCTGACGGTATATGGAGTGCGGGTTAGCCGCTGGTCCGAACCGGAGCGCAGGCTGATGGATCGGGTGGCGTCGGCATTGGGGTACGGAATCAGCACGCTACGCACTGCATTGGCCAAAGCGCAACACCAGGAGGACCTGCGCGTGAGCCTGGAGCAGACCATCGAGGTGATCGCGGAAACTGTGGACCAGCGCGACCCCTACACCGCGGGCCACCAGCGCCGGGTGGCGGATCTTTGCGTGGCTATCGCGGGCAAGCTTGGCCTTTCGAGCGAACGCACGCAGGGTCTTCGCCTGGCGGCCAGTATTCACAACCTGGGCAAGATAGGCATTCCCTCCGAGATTCTGGTCAAGCCCGGCCGCCTGTCTGGAAACCAGTACAACCTTATCAAGGAGCACGCGCAACTTGGCTATGAGATTGTGAAGCGCGTCCAGTTCCCGTGGCCGATCGCGCAGATGATTCTCCAGCATCATGAGAGGCTGGATGGCTCAGGATATCCGCGGGGATTGAAGGCGGATGAGATCCTTCTCGAATCCCGCATCCTGGCGGTTGCGGATGTGGTCGAGGCCATGAGCTCGCACCGGCCCTACCGTCCCTCAAGGGGCATTGACGCGGCGCTGGATGAAGTGATGTCGAAGAGTGGCATCTTGTACGACGCTGAGGCGGTGAAGGCCTGCGTCAACCTCTTTCGCCGCGAGGGCTACCAGCTTCCTACACAATGAGCGGCTGCCGTTGATTCGGTACTGCCGGGAACCACCGGCGCCTGGCACCTACAGGTTCCGAAGTGCAAGCTTCACCCTCCTCACTCGCCCCCTCAGTCCAGCTTCTCGGGCCAAGGCACAACCCGATTCGCACTTTTGCCCCTTGCCTTTTTCGCGTCCACCGTTCCCAACCGTATCTCCGCCATTTCGCCACCTATCCCGGCCTGACACTCCTGCCGTCGAGCAGCCCGCAAAAAAATCGGGAAGCCCCCCGGCCTCCCGCGCCAACTCCTATTCGTTACTCACTAACCCCTAACCCCTAATAACTATTCACTGCTCCTAATACTTTTCTCCACAGCCTCTCTTCTGCCAGGTACTCGAAAGTCTTGCCGTTCACCGGCACCACTCCGTATACCACCTTGCAGCCCATCGCCTCCGCCATCCGCCCCAGCGATCGCATCGAGATGGTCCCGCACCGCTCGCTCGCCTCCAGATCGTTCACCGTCGATCGCCCCACTCCCATCTTCTCTGCAATCTCCTTCACGGGAATCGACAGCGCCTGCCGTACCGCCCGCAGCAAGGCACTTGTGGGGTTCGCCTCCTTCGCCGCGCTTCGGAAGGCCTTCATCTCCGCATCCAGTTTCTTTCGCGTCAGCTTCCGCTCCATCTCGACCATAACTTGCTGCCTCGCTCTCTCGACCTCTGATCCAAGCGTAGCCAAAAGCGCGTAATTATCTGCAAAAAGCAGACCGGGAAACTGCGTTTAGAGGTTGTTTTTCACTTTTTTGCACGCCTGGAATCGGGCATTGCGCAGCGATTTGATCCCCTGGAACAGGGCATTTGCGCAAGATCTGTCCGGTTCGAGCCCGTCATTTCAGGCAAAACCGATCTTTTCGCTCAGAACGTACGTCCATAGGCGGTCAAAAACACATTTAATTTGTAGGCTTATACGCGGTCATCTTGCACCACTTGCAGTCCCGTAGTCCCTCAGTCTCTACGTCCCCATCCCCTGCTTCTATCCCAACGAGCCGGCGAAACTGAGAGCTTCCTCGATTTTGATTCCCTCCATCAGCAGGGCCGTCTTGGACAACATGTCGGCGTAGTATGTCGCCGCGCGAGCCGCATTCCCAATGGTCCCTTCACTCACCTGACTGCAAGCGTATTTGGTAAGCTCAACCAGCGAGCAGCTGCGAATCTGCATGGCGTCGTCCCGCAAGGCTGCAATAAGCCCCGGATCAACCCCTGTGCAGTTTTGGTCTACAAAGTTGGCAATCTCGAGCATGACACCGGCATTGACGTACATCGACCACAGGCCGGCGCTCTGCATGCTCCGCCACCTCTCCCATGTGGCAGACTGTCCCCCATCCAGATTGAGTTGATGCCATTGTTCCGCGCCGGGACTCTTGGGCTGTAACTTGGCCGAAAGCAATTGCCATGCAAATTTTCTTTGCTGTTGGAGGCTCATCACCCGATAGAAAAAGTAGAGTGCGGCGATTGCAACGATGGTGGTTTCGAGCACGCTGCTGAACATAGCGCACCTCCGACAGGAACAAGGCTGTACCCTTGGGCCAGCCCACAGCAGTAACGGTTCGAGCGCAGTTTCAGTTGCGGCAACAATCGCCGCCCGACATCAATCAACGTAATTGTTATCGGACTCTAGCCTTCCCTTTCCGCACAGTCAATGACACCTTTGGGGCATAAACGATAACCGTCTTGCAGTCTTGCTTTTACGAACCGGCGATGCTTTCGTCATTGCTCCCGACCACTGGGCGTACGGGCATGAATGGTTTTGGCTTAGTCGCCCGCACTCCCGCATCCCCACCCTACATCCCTGCCTTTTGCGCCGCGATCCACGCGTCGATGCGCTGCTCCAGTACGTCCAGCGGTAATGCGCCCACGTCCAGCACCTGGTCGTGGAAGGCGCGAATGTCGAACTTGGGCCCCAGCGCTTTTTGCGCGCGGGCGCGCAGCTCCAGAATCTTCAACTGCCCGATCTTGTAGGCCAGCGCCTGGCTGGGCGTGGCAATGTAGCGATCCACCTCGGACTGGACGCTGGTTTCATCCACATTCGAGTGGTCGTGGAAGTACTGGACCATCTGCTCGCGGGTCCAGCCCTCGGAGTGGACGCCGGTATCGACCACGAGGCGAATGGCGCGCCAGATGTCGGCCTCCAGGCGGCCGTAATCGGAGTAGGGGTCCTGGTAAAAGCCCACGTCCTTGCCCAGCCGCTCGGCGTAGAGCCCCCAGCCTTCGATGTATGCCGTATATCCGCTGTATTTGCGAAACTCCGGCACACCCGTCATCTCGCGCGCGATGGAAATCTGCAGATGATGGCCGGGAATGCCCTCGTGATAGGCGATCGATTCCGCCGCATACAGATTGCGTTCGGTGGCGTTATAGGTGTCGATGAACAAGCGTCCCGGCCGGCTGCCGTCTGCCGTGCCTCCCTGGTAATACGCGGGCGCCGAGGTCTTGGCGAGGAAATCGGGCACCGCGACCACCTCGAACGGCGCCTTGGGCAGCGTGCCGAAAAGTTCGGGCAGCTTGGCCTGCATCGGCTTCAGGTAGCCGCGATAAGTGTCGAGCAGGGCCGCAGCCGAAGCCGGGTGCAGCTTGGGGTTGGTCTTCAGGCTTTCGCGGAAGCTCTTCAGGTCCTGGAAGCCGAGCTTCTGCGCGATGGCCAGCATCTCGGCTTCGTCTTTTTTTACTTCGTCCAGGCCGATCTGGTGAATCCGGTCCGCCGTCAAGTCGGTCGTCGTCGTCCGCTTGATCAGAAACTGGTAGTACTTCTTTCCGTCGGGCAGGGAATTGATGCCGGGTTTCTCACGGCCTGCGGGAATGTAGCTGACCTCAAGGAAACGCGCCAGGCGCAGGTAGGCCGGCAGCGCTTCTTTGGCGATCGCGTCCAGCATGTCGGTTTTGATCCGCTCCTGCTCGACCGTTGGGATGGCGGCGGGAAACTTCTTGAGCGGCAAGGCAAGCGGCGAGTCTTCGGGTTTCTGGTTGGCCAGTTCACCCACCTGTTCGAGCGTCTTTTCGAGCAGATATTTCGGCGGCACGCGTCCATCTTCCATGCCGATCGACATGTTCTCCGTCACCTGCGCGAAGGCCGCGGGCAGCGCATGCAGCCGTGCGATCCAGTCGTCGTAGTCCTTCACCGTGGCGAAGCTCAACTGAGCCGCCAGCCGCGGATAGTCGCTGTAGATGCCGCCCATCTGGGTCATAGGCATCTCCCACTCCTTGAACTCCGCGCCCTCCTCGTCCAATTCGAATCGCCGAATGAGCAGATCCTGGCTTGTCTTCTCCTGGCCGGTGAACCCGGTGGGGTCGATGGCCGCGAGTTTCAGCAGAAACTTCTGCTCCCGCGCCAGGGCGTCGTTGACGGCCTCGACGGAGTAGTCGCTGGTCTGGTCGTTGTAGCGCTTGTCGCCGATGGAGGAGGCAAACTCGGGATCGTGCCTGAGCCGGTCCTCCCAGTACTCGTGAAAGATGTCGTTGAGAGCTTTGCGGCGATCTTCAAGCGAAACGGGCGCTGGCGCCGGCGTTTGCGGCATGAGAGCGACCTGTTGGGGCTTCTGTGCGCGGAGGGCAGGAAGCAGAAAAGCAGGGAATAGGGAACAGGGGACAGGGAGTAGAAAAACCATGAGACCCCATAGCAGGGGGCGCTTCAGGGCGGCGGCAGCGGGGGTGAGGAGGGTGATTTTTTTCAAGAGAGCGGCCTCGTTTGCGGAGAAATGTCGATGCCATAAGTCTAGCGGGTCGGTGAGGGAGCGGGGGTGCAAGGGAGCGAGAAGGCAAGGACTTACGGGACTGCGGGGCTGAGGGACTAAAGGGGCAGTGGTCAGTGGATAATGATCGGTTTCGCGCCCTGCCAGAGCCAGGATGGAACACCCGGCCGGAAAAGCAAAAGGGAAATCCCGGGTAGAACCGTCCTACTTGTGGATCGACTTAAATATCTCCCATTCCTCATTGGCCCTCGCTGCCGATACAGGCTGTGGAGGCTGTATCGTGGCGGGAGGCTTACTGCTCAATCCGGTGCCGAAAGAATATTCGCTGGCCCTCGCTGCCGGTGCAGGCTGTGGAGGCTGTATCGTGGCGGGAGGCTTAATGTCTAACCCGTTGAGGGAAGAGTATTCGCCGGTGGAAATGCTGCTCAAGGCGCCGAAGAACCGGCTTTGCAGATGTTCAATGGCTGCAATATCGAGGCGGTAGTTCTCTTCCGCCCGCCGGTGGTTCTCTTCCGCCTTGCGGTACTCCTCTTCCACCCGGAGGTAGTCCGTTTCCACCCGAATCCGCAATGCTTCCAGCTGATCTTTATCCACTTCTGGCATCGTCATGCCCTCCCTTGCCCCCGTCGTGTCCCGTTGACCCGGCGCCAAACTTCAGTGTGCCACGTCCGGCTGGGATTTGGACTAGCACAAAGGGTGTAAGTGGGCGAACGGCAGGGTCGCGGGTGAAAGCAGAGACGAGCGGGGCGAGGGAACGAGGGCGGCCCGTGGAATTGACAAGTTTGCAAGCGGAGAGGCGCCGGCCCGCTTGCCCTCTAAAAAATCATTCGATTCCTGGCGCGCGCCGGGGGTACAATCGCTGGCAAATAGATCCCAGGCACATCGAAAGGCTGAAAATATGAGCGAACCTGAAGTGCAACCAGCGGCAGCCGCAGGACTTACGCAATGGCAGCGCGTGAAGTGCAACCAGCGGCAGCCGCAGGACTTACGCAATGGCAGCGCGTGGCCGACACATTTACTGCGCCGTCGAAGACGTTTGAGGACATCAAGCGCGGCAACCGGAGCTGGTGGCTGCCGTTGATTATCGGCGCACTGGCGGGGTACATTCTGTTCGCGGCCGTGGCGCAAAAGATCACGATTGCGCAGGTCGTGGAAAACCAGATCCGGATGGATCCAAAGACGCAGGAACGGATGGCTAATGCGTCGCCGGAGCAGCGCGCGATGGGGGAAAAGATCTCGATCGGGATTACCGAGGGGGTTTTTCTCGGCGGGCCGATCCTGGGAATGATCGGAGCGGCATTGATGGCGCTTGTACTGATGGGCACCATCAATTTTGGATTTGGAGGCAGGGCGAAGTTTGGTGAGTTGTTTGCCGTGGCGTACTACGCGTGGCTCCCGAGTGTCGTGAAGGTGCTACTGGGAACCGCGGTGATCTACGCGGGCATGGCTCCCGAGTCGTTCAACATCAAAAACTTTGCGCCGACCAACCTGGGCGCTTTCCTCGATCCGACCGACACCGCCAAGTGGCTCTATGCGCTGGCGACTTCGCTGGATGCGGTGACGATCTGGATGGTGGTGTTGATGAGTATCGGCGTGGCCACGGTGGCGGGCGTGAAGCGCAGTGCCGGCTACATTGCCGTGTTCGGATGGTGGCTGATCATCGTGTTTTTCAGCGTGGCGGCAGCGGCCGCGATGGGATAATCGGGGACCCTCCCTAAGGGCCGCGCGGCGCTCATCCCGGCGCGCAGCCGCGCTGCTACAATCGAAAGCAACATCATGCACGAATTGCGCCAGCGATGACCGTCCGCCTGTTCAATACCCTTACGGGACAAATAGATGCGCTCGAGCCGGCCGACGGCAAGGCGTTGCGCATGTATGCCTGCGGGCCGACGGTCTACGACTACGGCCACATCGGCAACTTCCGCACGTTTTTGCAAATCGATATTCTGCGGCGCTTTCTCAAGCTGAGCGGCGTGGCCGTGCGCCACGTGATGAACATTACCGACGTGGACGACAAGATCATCCGCAACGCGGTGGAGGCGGGGATCCCGATTGGCGAGTACACGAAGCAGTATATTGATGCGTTTTTCGAGGACCTGGAAGCGCTGCGCGTGGAGCGGCCGGAGCAGATTGCTCGCGCCACCGAACACATCCCGCAGATGGTGACGCTGATTGAGAAACTTGCGGCGGCGGGAGCGGCCTACAAAGTCGAGGACGGCTCGTGGTATTTCAGGCTCAAGTCGTTTCCTGAGTACGGCAAGTTGAGCAAGAAGGACCTGAGCGGCATGGAAGACGGCGCGCGCGTGGACGTGGACGAATACGAGAAGGATTCGGCGCGCGACTTTGCGCTGTGGAAGGCGCCCAAGCCGGGTGAGACTTCGTGGGAGACGGCGATCGGGAGTGGGCGGCCGGGCTGGCACATCGAGTGCTCGGCCATGGCGATGGAGTACCTGGGCGAGAGCTTCGACCTGCACTGCGGCGGCGAAGACCTGATGTTTCCGCACCACGAAAACGAGATTGCGCAGAGCGAGACCGCGACGCACAAGCAATTCGCACGGCATTGGATGCACGTGCGCTTCCTGCTTGTGGATGGGCGCAAGATGTCGAAGAGCGAGGGGAACTTTTACACGTTGCGCGACCTGCTGCTGAAGGGATTCAAGGCTTCGGCGATCCGGCTGGCGCTGGTCTCGGTGCCGTATCGCCGTCCGCTCAACTTCACTTTCGACAGCCTCACCGACGCGACCAATGCCATCGACCGGCTGCGCACGTTCAAGGCGCGGCTGAACGCCGGGAAGTTTCTGGCGGGCGAAAATCCCGTGCTGCAGGAGGCCGCGAAGAACGCGCGCGCCGCATATTCTGAAGCGCTGGCCAACGATTTGAACACCGCCGATGCGCTGGCGTCCATCTTTGAGCTGGTGCGCGCGGCGAATACGGCGATAGATGACGAACAACTCTTCACGGCCGACCGGGGCGCGATGCTGCCCGTCCTGGCGGATTTCGATGCCGTCTTCGATGTGCTGGAGGACCGCGACGCAGAGCCTACGCGGCGGGCGCTCGAGTGGGCCGAGCAGTCGGGCCGCATGAGCGAAGTGGCTCCCGAACTGATCGCCGCGCAATCGCTGACCGATGCGGCGATCGAAGTGCTGGTGGCCGAGCGCACGGCGGCGAAGAAGGCGCGCAACTTTGCCCGCGCCGACGCGATCCGTAACGAGCTCGCGGAAAAAGGCGTAGTGATCGAGGATTCGAAGGACGGGGTGCGGTGGAAGCGGAAATAGCTCCCAGCCGTAACGAGTGAGCGCACCGCTCGAGGGGGCAGAGTCATGGTTGAAACCACGCAACAGGCGCGCCGCCGCTCACACGCGCGTGCGACGGGAGTGGTGTATCTGATTTATTTTGCGACGGCGATTCTTGGGCTACTCCTGAAAAACCACAAGCTTCCGGCGAGCGTTGTGGCGATCGGGCTTGCGGACGTGCTGTACGCGACGGTGACGATTTTACTGTACCGGCTCTTCCGCCGCGCACAGCCGCTGCTGGCGCTGGCGGCGACCCTTTGCAGCCTGTCGGGGTGCGTTACGGATGGGGTGCACGTGCTGCATTGGGGCCACGAATGGGGTCTCGCGGACCTGAATCCGCTGGTGTTCTTCGGACCATTCTGCGTGCTGCTGGGCGTGCTGATCCTGCGATCACGGTTCCTGCCGCGCTGGCTTGGTTGGCCCCTGATCGTGGCGGGATTGGGTTGGCTTGCGTACCTTAATCCCGAGGTCGCGCGGCATGCGAAAATGGTGATTTTTCCGGTCGGTTTCCTGGCGGAGTTCGAGCTGATGCTCTGGCTTCTGCTGCGGGGCGTGGACGAGGGGCGCTGGAGGGAAAATTGAAGAGGCAATTCTTGGCTTGATTGTGCTGGAGCAGAAATTCCCTGGGCGGCGGACAGCAACGCCTATGGCAAACGAACGCGGAGATCGATGAGATGGACAACAACGAAGCACTGGAATTGAAGGAAATCACGGAGCGTGGTTCAAACGAATCGGAGCTTATGCCTGTCGCTTTCACCATGTGCGTGCTGGCGGTGCTGGTTGCCGTGACCACGGTGCTGGACCATCGCACGCATACCCAGGCGATTCTCTTTCAGAACCAGGCGACGGACACGTGGAATGAGTACCAGGCGCACAAGATTCGGTCATACAACACAACCCTGATCGAAGATCTATTGCAAGTGACGACGATCTCCGACAAAGCTGCAGCGGAGAAGATTGCCAAAGGCTACGCCGACCACCTGAAGAAGTGGGACGAGGAAGACAAGGAAGAACAGGATCAGGCAGAGGGGCTGCAGCGCAAGGTGGAGCAGGCCGAGGCCCGCGCCGATTGTTTCGATCTGGCGGAGGCGCTGCTTGAGATCGGCCTTGTGATCTCGTCGGTTACGCTGCTTACGCGCGGCCGCATTTACTGGTACCTGGGCATCGTCTTTTCCATCCTGGGTGTTGTTTCGGCGGCATCGACCTTCCTGCTGAAGTAACGCCTTCATCCGCGGTCCCCAAGTGCGAGGGACCGGGGGCACCGGGCGATTGCCACCGCGCGAAAAACTGTTGTCGCATGCGAGAGACCTGCTGTAGACTGACGGCGAAGTAGAGGTGGACCCATGAGAGTTGCCCTCACCACGTGTGTTTTCGTGCTCAGTTGCGCAACGCTTCTCGCGCAGGCGCCAGCTCCCACGGCTGCGCCTGCCACAACAGCTGCGCCCGCCACAACGCCTGCGCCCGCCGTTGCCGCTCCCGTGCAGCCGCCTCAGGTTGAAAACAGCGACGTGGGCTTCAGCTACAGCCTGCCTTCGGACTGGGAGTTTGTAGCGCCGCCTCCGGCTCCCAAGGCCACGGTGCCCTTTCCCGACGCCGTGTCAGTCAAGAAGGGCGATGCCTGCGTGGAAGTTGTTCTCACGGCCAAGAACGGCACGCCGGCTTCAGTGGTGGTGGTGATGGCGCTGCCCTTTGCCTGTTATGGGCAAACCATGAAGCCAGGCGATCTGGCGAACTTTGGCGCCGGCGCCGCAGAGGGCCTGAAGCAGACGTTCGATGTCACCGATCCGGTGGAAGGCAACTACACGCTGGGTAGCCACGCGATTTGGATCGAGCGCGCCAAGGGAACTCCCAAAGGACATCCCGAGAAACCCTTCACCTTCGAGATCGCCTGCACCGTGCTGACAAAGGGCGCCGTTTGCTGGATGACGATGGCCACCGATTGGCCGAGCCTGCGCGCCTTCCAGAGGGCTCCGGTAACACTCGAAGGCGAAGTTTTCCCCGAGTTGGTTCCTCCACACTCCTTCGTACACGACTCCCAGTAAGAAGGGCCACAAAGAGGGACGAGGCCGCGAATCCAGCAGTCGTGTCCTCGGGCTGCGCGTGGCAAGGAAACTCTCTGCATGCTATCCTCTGGAAAGAGCGGAAATCGAATGCAAACGCGCGTCCAATTGGAGTCGCTGCACCCGCCAGCCACGAAAAGCTGGTCGCGGTCGCGTGTGTGGGGCACTTGCCTGCGGCGGCGCCTGAGCGTGCTGCCCTCCCGTCCGCGACCTAGCCTCTTCGGCGGCGATTAGCACAACCCTCCGCCGAAGATCCTCGCCTGTATTGGGCCCAATGGGGCCTACGGAATTAAATGATCCCACGAGCCGGGATCCGCGGCCGCACCGTATCAATAGTCAAAGTGAATTGGATTCAGGGTGCACCGGCCTCGAAAACCGAATCTGCCGAGGAGAATTTAGGATGACCAATCAGGAATTGCACACGCGCTACGGACCCAAACTTGTCTGTCCTCTGCCGGGACCCAAGGCTCGCGCGGCCGTCGAGGCCGACCACCGGCTGATCTCGCCCAGCTACACACGTTCTTATCCATTGGTTGCGAAGCGCGGGCGCGGCGTCCGCATCGAGGATCCCGACGGCAACGAGTTTCTCGACTTCGCCGCCGGCATCGCCGTGGTTTCCACCGGCCATTGCCATCCCGAGGTTGTGGCTGCCATTCAGAAGCAGGCCGCCGAGCTGATCCACATCTCGGGGACGGACTTTTACAACGAGGCGCTCACCGATCTGGCAGATCGGCTCTCGGCCGTGGCGCCCATGCGGGGCCCGCATCGCTTCTTCTACGGCAATTCCGGCGCCGAGGCCATTGAGTGCGCGCTCAAGGTTGCCCGCTATCACACCGGCCGCCAGCAGGTGATCTCGTTCTTCGGCGCGTTTCACGGCCGCACCATGGGCGCGCTCTCGCTCACCGGTTCCAAGCCGCAGCAGAAGCGCCGCTTTGCACCGCTGGTGCCGGGCGTGACGCACGTGCGCTACCCCTACGTCTATCGCGGCTGCACCGGCGGGCCGCAGGAGCAGGATGCCTTCAGCCTGGACTGCGCGCGGTACATCGAGGAAAAGCTGTTCAAGACGATTCTTCCTGCGGAAGAAGTGGCCGCGATCTTCATCGAGCCCATTCAGGGCGAAGGCGGCTTCGTGCCCGCGCCGGCGAATTTTCTGCGCGAGCTGCGCGCGATTTGCGACCGTCACGGAATTCTTCTGGTAGCGGATGAGGTGCAGAGCGGATGCGGAAGGACCGGCCAGTGGTGGGCCATTGAGGACTCGGGCGTGGAACCCGACATTGTCTGCATCGCCAAAGGCATTGCCAGCGGCATGCCGCTGGGCATCTGCATGACGAAGGCCGAGATCATGGACTGGGCGCCCGGCTCGCACGCCTCGACTTTCGGCGGCAATCCGGTGTCGATTGCCGCGGCGCTGGCAACCATGGACATCCTGGAGCGCGAAGGAATTGCCAACGCGAAGCGCGTGGGCGAGTTCATGCTGGAGCGAGTGCGCGGCTGGAAACACAGTCATGCTTCCGTGGGCGATGTGCGCGGGCGCGGCCTGATGATCGGTATCGAGATCGTGAAGGACAAGGCGACGCGCGAACCGGCCGCGGATTTGAGAAATCGTGTTGAAACACTGGCCTTCGAGCGCGGCCTCATCGTGCTGGGCTGCGGAGAAACCTCGCTGCGGCTTTCGCCTCCGCTCATTGTCAGCAAGGAAGAGGCAACTGTCGCGCTTGACATTCTGGAAGAGGCGCTGACGGTGGCTGAAAAAGAGCATGAATTGAGTGCGGTGGCGGCGGCGACGGCCTGATCGCTCAAGCCGCTTTGCTGCTTTCAATGACTTGGGCCGCGGAGATCGCACGATCCTCGCGGCCCACTTGTTTTTGCTGCGCAGCCGGACTATTCGGCGAGGCGCATGTTGGCAATCTCCGCGGTGCGGTGCGCGGCCCGCTCCAGGTTGTGCGCCATCTCCTGCGTGGCCAGGTGCTGTTCCTCCGCCGCGGCAGCCATCTGGTGCGAAAGCCCCGACAGGTCTTCGGTCTGTGCGGCGATGCTGTCGATGGCTGCGATGGCGGTGGAAACATCGACGCCGATCGCCGTCACCTTGGCTTGAATCTGCGAGGTAGCCGCGGCCGTCTGCTCCGCGAGCTTGCGCACCTCGCTGGCCACCACCGCGAATCCCTTGCCGTGCGCGCCCGCTCGCGCGGCCTCGATATTCGCGTTCAAAGCCAGCACGCTGGTCTGCGTGGCGATGGAAGCAATCAGGTCCGCCACTTTGGCCACGCCGCTGCTTGAGCTCTGCAGGCTCAGGATCGAGGCTTTGCTATCCGAGCTGGCCTGACGCGACTTCTCGGATGCGTTGGCAAGCTCGGCCGCATTCCTGGCAATCTCCGCGATGCTGGACTCGATCTCATGCGTGGCCGTGGCCACCATCTGCAAATTGCCGTTCAAATGCTCGATGTCGACGCGCTGCGCCTCCTGCGCTTTTCTGAGCGCATCAATCGTCTGCTGCGTGCTGATGCCCCACAGGAGTACGGCGCCGATGTACTCGCCGCGCTCGTTCACCATCGGCTCGATCTCCTGGTCGAGTTTGACGGGGCCGAGATCGATGGTGGCTTTGTGGGGAAGCTGGTGCCTTCCGGCGTGTTCTTTTGCGCCGAGGATTTTGTCGATCCGCGCGGGATCCCGGTGCATGACATGGATCGATTTGCCGTTGAGCTGGTCCACCGCTAGCGGCAGATGTTGCTGCAGGCCGAGCAGCGTCTTGCGCGAGGACTTATTGATAAAGCGCAGAATCAGATCGCGATCGCAAAACATCACGTTGGCCGGCAGCGCATCCAACGCGTACTGGAAGCTACGATCGATTTCGACGGCGGGCTCGGCGGCAGGGAGGGATGCGCTTGGCGCCGGCCCGGCCAGCCCGGTGGACGGCGGCGTTGCATCGCGGCGCATAAACAGGCCTCCAAACAAACCATGAGCCATGGCCGATTCTCCTTGCCGGTATAGCTTCAGTTTCGGGCGTCTTAAGCAAAACAAACACCTTCAGCGTCCGGTGGATGACACGGCGGTTCCGGAATTGAACCCGCGAGTTTCAATCTGGGAGGGGCGCAGATACAACGAGTGGAGCCCGCGAGCGCTCTTTAGGACCGGGACTGAGGGACTAAGGGACTGAGGGACTAAGGAGAAAGGCGGTGGAGCCATTTGCGCCCCTCGCCCGTCCGGGCCACAATGGTTGGCGATGGAACGGGCATTGCAATTGCGCGCTGAATGGCTGGAGCGTACCTTGGCCGGCCTTGACTCGCTGGCTGCGCGCCGCGGCCGGTCGGCCAGCCAGCCAGCCCACCTGCTCACCGGGATCCAAGGCGAAGAAGCTGCCTGTTTCCACCTGCTTCGCAAGGGCTATACGGTGGTGGCGCGGCGATGGTCGGCAGGCAACCAGCCCGGCGACCTCGATTTGATCGCCTGGCAAGGGCCCTTACTCTGCTTTTTTGAGGTCAAAACCCGCACCGCCCGCGATCTGACTCCTGCGGAAACTGCGGTCGACCTGCATAAGCGCAACGTGCTGCGCCGTCTGGCCCGCCAATACGTCAGGCAACTGCCGGGCGGCGCTGCTCCGCAGGTGCGGTTCGATGTGATCAGCGTGTACATGGAACCGGGCAAGGCGGCTGAATTCATGCATTTTGAGAGCGCCTTTGGATGGCGCGAACCGAGCCGTCAGGAAAAGGCTCGTTGACTCGGCAACAACCTCCCCGACGAGGCGGAGCGGGTGATGCGTTCACACGTGGCCGAGGCAATGCGCAGGATCGAGTAGCAGGCAACGCGGAGCGATATCACGCCCAAGTGAGTGGAGGATGCGAAGGAAGTTGCGCGGGGGGTGTAAGCGGAATCGGGTCAGGCTTGCGTCGAAATGTGTATCATGGGTCTCTACGACTTCTGACCGGTTTCGGAAGCAGTCTCGGAGAACGGTGCCGGCGCAACGTGGAAAGTCGTTGCGTCACCCGGAGTGAACGAGACCGGCCCATGCGAAAGAGGTACGTCGCCATGACCGCATTCTTCCGCTCTTATCGTTCTTATTTCGCGGCCGTGCACAGCCATTTTGGACGCTACCGGGGCGGGATCGCCCTGCTCGGTCTGCTTCTGCTCGCCTGCGGAGTGGCCGCCGCGCAGAACACCACCATCAGCGGCACGGTGTACGATCCGCGACTGGCGGCCGGAATGCCCAATCCCCTGCCTCTGCCCAACGTGCTGGTATACGCCTCGCTGACTCCGGTGACCCCGCCTGCCTCGGGTGCGCAGTGCCTTACCTACGCCAACCAGACGCCCACGGGCGCCAATGTGGTCAGTTATACCTACACGGGATACGACGGCACCTTTACCCTGCAGAACATTCCTGAAGGCGCGACCTACACGGTCGTAATCCAGGCGGGCAAATGGCAGCGCCAGTTCGACGAGCCGGTGGGAACAACTGCGCTGACAGGGCTGCAACTGGGCATGCCGGCCAATCACACCCAGGGCAACATTCCTAAAATCGCGATCGCTACCGGTTCGGTAGATGGCGCCGAATGCGTGCTGCGCGATATGGGGATCGCCGACACGGAGTTTACCGATGATACGCAGGCCGCCAGTCCCAGCGGTATCAACTCCGGCGGTTACATCCATCTATACAGGGGCAGTGAATCGCCTGGGGCGGAGATCATCGCTTCGACTCCGTCTCCGTCCGAGACCCTCCTGATGAACGGTACGTCAACCACGCCTCTGAACGGCTACGACATGGTGATGTTTCCTTGCCAGGGAGGTGCCAGCGACCAGGCCTCGGATCCGCCGGCCTTGCCGGCCGGGGTTGGGCCAGCCAATCTGCTGAACTTTGCGGAAGCGGGCGGGCGTATTTTTGCTACGCATTACAGCTATGCGTGGCTCGATCCTGCCTCGCCCTACGACGCGCAGTTCGGCACGGTCGCGAATTGGACGACAAGCGCCGAGCAACAGATCACCTCGGGCGTGGGAACGGTCCAGGAGAATTTCAGCGACGGAATCATCCTGGCTGATTGGCTTCATGACATCGGATCAACGAACACGGGCACAACGAACCAGATCAACATCAGCACCCTGCGCACCGACGTGGGCAGCGTGGTTGCGCCCGCGCAATCGTGGGTCACACTCAACAGCGGCTCTTACTCCGGGCAGGGCAGCGCCACTCCGGTGATGCAGATGACTTTCAACGTGCCGTTCGGCGCGCCCGCATCAAGCCAGTGCGGGCGCGTGATGTACAACGACTATCACGTTATCAACGTCAGCGTGACCAGTAGCAACAATACTTATCCCAAGGAGTGCCCCAGCTACAGCGCTACAGCTCCGAACAATTTCAGCGCTTCTTATGCGATGACCCCGCAGGAGGAGATGCTGGAATACGCGCTCTTCGATCTTTCGGGATTCGTGCAACCGACAGTGGTTCCCACGCTCACGATCGCCTTCACTCCCAGCCCACTGACGGTGAAGTCGGGCGATACCACCGATCAGTTGACGGTGAACGTGAACAGCGGGGCAAACGAGACCGACGCCTCCGCGGTACTCAGCTTCGCGCTGCCGACGGGGCTGACCATTACCGCCATGAGCGATCCCACCGGCGGTTGGATCTGCACGGTCGCGACCGCATCGTGCTCGCGCACCACCGGCCTGGCAGCCAGCACCACCGATTCCGTGATTCTCACCATCAGCGTGGCCTCGTACACTACGCTCTCGAGTTACTCGGGCACGATTACCGCGACGGTTTCGAGCGCGATTTTTTCCACCAACCCCTCGGCTACCGACAACGTGATCTTCCAGCAGGTGCCTCCGATTACCTGGCCGACGCCCGCGAACATTGTCTACGGCACGCCGCTCGGCGCGGCGCAACTTGACGCCACATCAACGGTCGCCGGCGCGTTTACATACGCGCCCGCGGCGGGAACCATCCTCGGCACCGGGCCGCAGACGCTCAACGTGACCCTCGCGCCCACCGATACGACGGATTACACCACCGCGAAGGCAAGCGTGACGCTGACGGTAGTTCCGGGCACGCCGACGATCACGGTGACCGTGTCGCCCAATCCGATCTTCGCGGACGCCCCGGTGACGATAACCGCCAGTCTTCCCTCCTATGCGTCCGCGGAGACGGGCACCATGACTTTTTACTCCGGGACGACGGTGCTGGGCACGGCAACGTTGTCGGGAGGCTCGGCCTCGATCACTGTCACATCGCTACCGGCGGGAACGCAGTCGATTACGGTGACCTATTCCGGCGATGCCAACTACGAGGGGGCCACGAGCAGCGCGGTTTCCGAGACGGTTCAGGACTTTACGCTGACCTTCACGGGCGGCAACGGCTCAGCGACCAGCTCCGCCGGAGGACAGGCGGTGTATTCCCTCATGGTCACTCCGACCAATGGAACATTGCTGCCGGCCGCCGTGACCTTGAGCGCGAGCAACCTGCCGCTGGGCATGACGGCCAGCTTTAGTCCAGCTTCGGTTGCATCCGGTTCCGCGGCTACGGTTGTTACCATGACCATCACCCTTCCGGGCAAGGCCGCCAATGAGCGGCCGCAGAGCCCGTTCGGCGGCGGCGCGTTGCCGGTGGCGCTGGGACTGATTCTGCTGCCCGTCGCCGGCAGACTGCGCAAGGGGCGGGCGCGTTTGGCCAGGCTGGCGGTGCTGCTTGCGATCGTCGTTTCGCTGGCCGTGGGATTCACGAGCTGCGGCACGAAGACCGCACCGCAGAACTTCACGTTCTCAGTGACCGCAAACTCGGGATCGCTCTCGCACTCGCTCACGCCGCAACTTACCGTGGAGTAGAGGGCAGCGCCGAGCCCGGTTTCCCGCGCACTGAGCGGGCAGGAGTTTAATCATCCGCCAGGCCTGCTTTGGACCTTTCAATTTCAATGTCTTTCTTGCCCCGCCGCCCATCCGCCGCCGGGGAATCCGCCTGGCGAAACCCGCGCACTGCGCCGCATTGCCTTGCTGTTTTACGCCGGATTAACGTATAAATAAGTCGAGAGCCCCGAGAAAATCTGGCTGATGTGGACCTGCCCGGTGTTTGAAAAGGACGGCCAGGGGAAAGCTGAATGTGTACCCTCGGTCGCAGAGACTCTGCAGCCGGACTGCCATCGCCTGAAGAAGCGGAACAAGTATGAAGCAGGGAAAAACCAGCACGGCGAAGCCATTGACGACGAACAAGCACCTGATTCGCTGGGTGGAGAAGATGGCCGAGCTGACGCAGCCCGCCGCGATCCACTGGGTGGACGGGAGCCAGCAGGAGTACGACTGGCTGTGCGACGAGATGGTGGCGTCGGGGACGCTGACCCGCCTGAACCAGGAGAAGTGGCCGGGATGCTTTTATGCGCGCTCGGACCAGCGCGATGTGGCGCGCGTGGAAGACCGCACCTTCATCTGCTCGCATGCGAAGGATAACGCCGGGCCCACCAACAACTGGATCGACCCGTATGCGATGCGGCGCACGCTGAAGCAGTTGTTCAACGGCGCAATGCGCGGGCGCACCATGTATGTGCTGGCCTTCAGCATGGGGCCGGTGGGTTCGCCCATGGGGCGCATCGGCGTGCAGCTCACGGATTCGCCGTATGTCGTGGTGAACATGCGCATCATGACGCGCATCGGCCTGCCAGTGCTCAAGGAGATCGACAAGGACGAGAAGCGCGTGGTGCCCTGCATGCACTCGGTGGGCATGCCGCTCGCGGAGGGGCAGAAGGACGTGCCCTGGCCCTGCAACGATACCAAGTACATCGTGCATTTTCCGGAGACGCGCGAGATCTGGAGCTATGGTTCGGGCTACGGCGGCAATGCGCTGCTGGGCAAGAAGTGCTTTTCGCTGCGCATTGCTTCAAACATTGCGCGCGACGAAGGCTGGATGGCCGAGCACATGCTGATCCTGGGTGTGGAGTCGCCGCAGGGCGAGAAAACCTACGTGGCGGCGGCGTTTCCTTCGTCGTGCGGCAAGACCAATCTGGCCATGCTGGTTCCCCCTCCGGCCTTCAAGGGCTGGAAGGTGACGACGGTGGGCGACGACATTGCGTGGATCAAACCGGATGCGAGCGGCCAGTTGCACGCCATCAATCCCGAGGCGGGATTTTTCGGCGTGGCGCCGGGCACGAGCGACAAGACCAATCCCAACGCCATGGCCATGTTGAGTCGCAACTCGATTTTTACCAACGTGGCGCTAACGCTGCGCAACGGCGTCCCTGAAGGCGTGTGGTGGGAGGGCATGACCGACGAGCCGCCCGCCGAGTGTCTGGACTGGCGCGGCCAGCGTTGGACGCCGGAGATCGCAAAGCAGACCGGCGCCAAGGCCGCGCACCCGAATGGGAGATTCACCGCGCCGGCTGCACAGTGCCCGTCGATCGATCCCGCGTGGGAAGATCCGCACGGCGTGCCGATCAGCGCATTCGTTTTCGGCGGGCGGCGCTCCACGACCATGCCGCTGATTTACCAGGCATTCAATTGGAGTGCGGGCGTTTACGTGGGCGCGACCATGGGCTCTGAGACTACGGCGGCGGCCACCGGCGCTGTGGGCCTGGTGCGACGCGATCCCATGGCCATGCTGCCCTTCTGCGGCTACCACATGGGCGACTACTTCCGTCACTGGCTCAAGATGCAGCGCAGCCTGAGCTCGACGCCGCGCATTTTCAATGTCAATTGGTTCCGCAAGGACGACGACGGCAAGTTCCTGTGGCCGGGATTCAGCGAGAACATGCGCGTGCTGAAGTGGATTGTGGACCGCGTGCACGGCCGCGCACAGGGCAAGGAGACGCCCATCGGCTGGACGCCTTACTACGAAGACATGGAATGGGCGGGGCTCAACTTCCCGCGCGAGCAATTCGAGAAGATGCAGGAGGTGAGCCGCGCCGCGTGGCGCGCGGAGATCCTCGGCCACGAGGAACTGTTCATCGACGTGCACGACCACCTGCCGCCGGAGATGATCTACCAGCGCGAACTGCTGATCTGCCGGCTGTAGCTCTTAAATTGGCGCCCCATCCTTTGCCGCGTCGCTTGCGGCAAGGGTGGGATCGCTGACAACTACTTCGCGATCCGCTCCACCACCGGTCTGAATCCGAGCTTCTGCCAAAAATCGCACACCAGCGCCACAGTTTCTTCGCTCGTGACCGGGGCGGTGCGCAGCGTGATGTCCGGTCCCTCGCCCGCCGCCAGATCTTTGGGCGCTACGGCAATGGCGATGCACTTTTCCGGCCGGTTGGTGCAACTCGCGAGATCCGCAATCGAGAGGTTCGTGGTGGGCGTAGCGATCACGGTGCGTGGCGGCGCCATGCGATCTACGAGCCACAGAATCTCCAGCTTCGATTCCAGCTCATCGGGAACGCAATCGATCACCAGATCCGCTTCGCGCACTGCGTCTTCGATCGTAGAGACGAAGGCCACCGCGGGCAATGCCTGAGGATTAAGCTTCTCGCGAATCGCCTCGCGCGCGTGATGGAGATTTGCGGGCATCACGTCCTCAAGCAGCACGCGAAACCCGGCGCGGGCCGCGCCCAGCGCCAGCCAGCGCCCCAGTGGCCCGGCCCCGATGATGGCAACGGTGGTCACGGGGGCTTACTTGGCGGCAAGGGCCTGAGCCACTTCCTCGGCGCTGGGACGCGCGCGGAGCAGATGCTCGGCCACCCTGGCCCGCTCCTCGGCGGACAGCGTGGGCACGGTAGCCAGCACCCGGCGCAGGGTGACGGCAACGTCGTCAATGTAGTTCATCAGCCGGATGGCTTCTCCTGAAAGCGGCATGATTCTCCTCGTGGATTTGGGGTTCCGTTCTCATTGTAGGGCGCGGGGCCTAAGAGCGCGAAGCCGGGGCGGGTTCCAGCCGTGCGTTTCCTTTTCTGCCGTTGCAACCTTCACATACGGCATATATACTCCTTCCCATCCCCTGACCGAGAAGGATTTTTCTCGATCATTCTTGGTTTGCCCAAACTTTTTTCTGACATCTTCTTTATTCCGGCCTTCCCTTTTTCTGCCGGACGCAGCACACTTGCCAGCACAAAAGACTGAATTGCAGAGGGCCGCCGCGCCGGTCCGGCTCGTTCGAGACCACGCAGGTGCACGGCAGCGGCGAATCGAAGTGAAGCAGGGCGCGCGGGGATTT
Organism: Occallatibacter sp.; assembly: GCA_050011915.1. GTDB lineage: Bacteria > Acidobacteriota > Terriglobia > Terriglobales > Acidobacteriaceae > Telmatobacter. The sequence continues at coordinate 31,062 of JBEKIE010000027.1, read as the reverse complement.
TTCGCGATGCGGGCAATGGAGGCAGTCGACAATGTTTGAGATATTCAACATGCTATGGAAGGTTTTCGTGCTGCGCGATGCGGCGAAGAAAGGCGAGATGAACTGGCGCGTTGGGGCGATTGCCTTCTTGTTCGTCGTTCTCCTCTACGCCATCGCGCTTCCGGCCACAATTCTGTGGGTCAACCACCCGGGGTCCAAGCCGGTCTTCATTGCGGCCATGGCGCTCGATAGCGTGCTCTTCGTGGCTTTCATGGTCTGGGCGATCAAGTGGCAGGCAAAGCAGAAGGCCGCGCGCGCGGCGCAGAGGTTAGCGGCTTCGTCCGCCCAAGGTCAGGCTGGTCAGAATTAAGCACCGCCGACATCGTTTTTCCGAGGAGGCTCGCAAGCGTGGGTTGGATTGTTTTCCTTGCGTTTATGGTCTTCGTTATCGTCTCCGGCATTCGCCGGGCGCAGCGCGCGGGCCAGTGGAGCTGGTCGAAGTTCGCCTTTTCGCTCGGGTTCGCGGCCGTCGAGTGCCTGCTGGTGAGCTCGCCGCTGATTTTTATGAACACAAACAGCCCATATTTCATTCCGGTCTATATCGCCACGTGGGTTGTGGCGCTCGGGCTCTTCGTCTGGTTCATCATCGCGGCGCGGCATTGGAAACTGCCCGACGGCCGCACCTCGCTCGAAGCCGACCGCGCTGGCCGTCAGGGCCAGTGAAATTGAGATCGGATCGGCGCGCCCCGAGGCTTGCTTGAGCCGGATATGAATTCCGCGGGCGCTACGGACCTGCTAACACTCCAATTCGATCACCTGCTAATTCGCTGACTTGCTCCTTGCTTCACGGATGCTGCTCGACCGAAACGTTCACCGTCGCGGTGTTCCCTGAAGCGGCAAGGCCCATGAGATTCGTCGCCACACCGGGCAGCGATGCGGGCACGAAGGTGACTGAGCCGTCGATTGCGGAAGTCGCCGTGGAGGCTTGCGTGGCCAGCAGTGCTCCCGGCGGGCAGACCACGTGGGGCGAACAGGGCGGCGTCCACGCGTAGAGCGCCTGGTAGAGCGCCACCGTGCCACCGGCCATCGGATTGCCGTCCATATCGAGAAGGCGCAGCGCGATCTGGCTCGGCGTGCCCGAGGCGGCAAGGCTCTGGCCGGTTCCGGAGATGGCCTGGAGCGCGGCGTACTCCGGCCGCGCGCCGAAAGCGGTGAAGGTGACGCACTGGCTGGTTCCGTTGAGGCAGGCATTGATGCTGGCGGTTTGGCCTTCGGCGAGCGGGCCCACGGTGAGCGACTGCGTGGCGATGCCGGAGGAGTTGGTGGAGACCGATGCCGGACTTGGGCTCCCGATGCCAGAGGTCGGGTTTTGCAACGTCACGGTCTGGCCGCTCAAAGGAACGCCGTTGTTCAGCACCAACGCCTGCACGGTCCATGTGAAGGCGGCGCCGGCGGCGAGCGAAAGCTGCGGCGTGAGCGACGAAAGCACGGGAGGCGTTCCGCCGACGAATTGCGCCTGGAGCGTCGAGCCGTTGGTGAGCGCGGCGGTGACGGTGGACCATTTGCTATTGACCGCGGTTATGTTCATGGTGGCGCGCCCGTCGCCCGTCGTCACGGCCGTGCACACGGGCAACCCGCACGCGAGCGTGGCCGTTCCGGTGGTGACGGTGTAAATCACGCTCACGCCGCCGGCCGGCGTAAGATCCGGGCCCAGGGCGGTGACGGAGAAGGGAAGCGGTTCGCCGATCGGCACGGTGTTCGCAGGCGCGGCGTTGAGTGTGAGCGCGTCGCCCGTGCCCGAGTCGTAGCTGACGCCGCCGGGAATGATCGCGGCCGCGTAAAAGGCGGGCTCGTCGTCGACCTCAACGTCGACCGAGCCGGTGACGCCCTTTGGCGCGGGAGGCACGATGGCCGTGATCTGGTTCGGCGAGATGCTGGTAACGATGGCCGCGAGTCCGCCGACGGTGACGGTGTCGGCAAGGCGAAAACCCATGCCCTGAATCGTGATCGTTCCGCCCGATGCGGGCAGGCGCGTGGGCGAAACCGTGTCGGCGTAGAGCACCCAGCCGTTGTAGGCGTAGTCGGGCCGGCCGTCGCCGCGCAGGTCGGCGATGCCGATGCGCACAATGTCGTCACCGTTGGTGGCCACACGCAGCCAGGTTTCGCCGGTGGCGTCGCCATTCAGTCCGGGCGCCGCGTCCACGGCCGTCGAGCCCACGGGATTGAATGCGTCCCACACGCCGATGGAAGGTAAGGCCTTGGTCTCGGTCGGAGCGCCGGTTTCATCCAGGGCCTGCGTAACCACGGTGAAGATGCGATTGCCGCGCACGGGAAAGGTGAACCAGTCGCTCTGGCCCACCTGGCTTAAGCGCCCACACCAAAAGCCGCCGGCAGGCATGGCACGGGGCTGGGCCTGTGTCCCGATCGCGTCGGAGTACCCGCCCACGGCGGAATCGGGCGCGGTGACGGTGAGAGTTTGCGAGCTTCCCGCGGAAAGATCCGGCAATGAGATCGCGTTGAGTGTTCCCGAGGGCGTCGGCTGTCCCTGGTCGTAGGGCCCGACGGAGTTTTCGAGAATATAAAGCGGATTGATGGCTTCGAGTGTCACCTGATAGTTGGCTGAGGTCATGCCGGGCGGCAGCGGAATGCCGCTCAGATCGAACGCGCCCTGCAGAGTGGGATCGTTCGATCCCCAATTGGCCAACGGGTAGCCGCTGGCGTCGTTCCAGCCGGTGACGGGATTGCCGTGGTTGCCGCTATAGAGCGCGCCGGTGACGGCGGTGACCGTGTACTGGTAGAGCGGATTGCCGTTGGCGTCGAGCGGGCGTGCCACCACATTCACGCCCTGCATGCCGTAGCCGGTGCGGAAGCTGACCGTGCCCTGAATGGAAATGGTGTTCGCTGCCGTGAGCTGCTTCGAGGGAAAACCAGCGAGGTCGGCTTCCGTGATGGGATAGAGGCGGTTGAGCGCGGCGATGTCGTCGTAGCGCAGGACCGTGGGGTTGGGGATGCACGCGCCACCGCTCGCGCCGCAGTCGCCGCTCGAAGGTTGCATGATCGGCCAGCCCAACGTGCCGCCATTTTCGCCGCTACTCGACGCTCCGGGATTTACCTGCGAGTAGTCCAGCCCGAGGATGCGGCCAAAGGCGCGTTCCAGCTCGAAGCTCATCATCTCCAGCATGTTGGCATTGGTGGCGCAAAGGCCGTTGAGAAGAATGACGCCGTGGGCCGCGGTCGCGTCGGTGTCGATGTTGTCGAGCCACACGTAGACGGCGTTGTTTTGGCAGGCGTCGGGCTCGCTGGTTGTGTTGCCGAAGATCGCGTTGATCACCGAGCCGTCGGCGTCGTAGATCACGGCGATGGGGTAATTGACGGCCGCGGGCGTAATGTCGGCGGGCGCAACGATCTGGCCGGAGGAGTTGACCTGGACGTTGGAGCTGTTCACGTCCTCGTTCAGCGGACCTTTGTCGATGAGCGTCACGCCGGCTGTGGGAACCGCGCTCCACAAGGCTGCGGCAGCGTCCACCATGGCCGTGGCCTGCGCATTTGTGACGGTGTTCGAGAGCGAACCCTGATCGACGTAGTAGTTGACCTGGCCATTGGCCCAGTGCACCGGCTGGCCCAGGACGGCGGTGTTGAAGTAGGCGGTTCCAGCAATGTATTTGGGCCCTCCCGCAAATGCCATGCAGGGCGCGAAGAGAAGAAAGAAGCCAAGGAGGCTAAGCGTAAGACGGCGGAACGCACGGCGATCGGGTGAGGCGGCGCGCGCGGACACAGGAGCAGCGATGGGCACGGAATCCCCCAGACGGAATGCTGAGGGGCATTGGAAGGCCCAAAGATTCTCGGCGATTCTTGGAGATTTCTAAGAGAGGCTGCTTTTGAAACGCTTCGCGGCCGGCGGGCCTTAGCTTTTCCCAATTCGCTTCAATATTTCGGAACTGTCGAATCGATTTCACTGGACCAGGCGAGGATTCCGCCCGCCAGGTTGACCACGTCGGGATAGCCGGACTGCTTCAGGAATTCCGCAATGCGCTGGCTGCGCCCACCCGATTTGCACTGCACCACAATCTCGCGATCGCGGTCGATCTCATTTAGTCTCTGCGGGACTTCGTTTTGCGGGATCAGCTTGCCGCCGATGTTGGCAATCTGATACTCGAAGGGTTCGCGCACATCCAGAATGAACGGGTCTTCGCCTGCATCGATGCGCCGCTTCAATTCGGCTACGGTAATTTGTGGAACTCCATTTTTCATTTTGATTTCCTCTTTCGTTGCCGGCACGTTGCCGCAGAATTGCTGATAGTCGATCAATTGGGTTACGGTCGGATGAGCGCCGCACACGGGGCACTCGGGATTCTTGCGAAGTTTCAATTCGCGGAAGCGCATGTTGAGCGCGTCGACGAGCAGCAAGCGGCCCACGAGCGTCGAGCCTTTGCCAAGAATGAGCTTGATGGTTTCAGTGGCCTGAATCACGCCGACCAGGCCGGGAAGAATTCCCAGGACTCCGCCCTCGGCGCAGCTCGGCACCAGGCCCGGCGGCGGCGGTTCCGGATACAGGCAGCGGTAACACGGCCCATCTTTTGTGGCGAAGACGCTGGCCTGGCCTTCGAATCGGAAGATCGATCCGTACGCGTTCGGCTTGCCCAGCAGCACGCAGGCGTCGTTGACCAGGTAGCGCGTGGGAAAGTTGTCGGTGCCGTCGGCGATCACGTCGTAGTCATTCAGAATGTCGAGGGCGTTGGCGCTGGAGAGCAGCGTGTCATGCTTGATCACGTTGAGATTCGGATTGAGCGCCTTGAGTTTTTCCGCGGCCGAGTCCAGCTTTTTGCGCCCGATGTCCGCAGTCGAGTGGATGATCTGGCGGTGCAGATTGCTCGCGTCCACCACGTCGAAGTCCACCAGGCCCAGCGTGCCAACGCCGGCCGCGGCCAGATACAGCGCCAGCGGCGAGCCCAGTCCGCCAGCCCCCACGCAGAGCACACGCGCGGCCTTCAGTTTGCGCTGACCCTCCTCGCCAACCTCAGGCAGTATCAGGTGACGCGAGTAGCGCGACAGTTCGTCCTTTGTCAGTTCGGGTAGTTCCACTGGTACGGTTGGAGTAGCCATGGTCTTCACTCCAGTTCACGAACAAAATTCATGCGCCGATTCGAACGCAGGCGCCGCTAACGGCCGCCGGCGATCGAGGGGACGATCGAAAGCGTGTCGGTCGCTGAAACCGCCGTGGCATCTTTCTCTGGCAGGTAGCGCACATCCTCGTCATTCAGGTACACGTTCACAAAGGCCCGCAGTTTGCCTTCCCCGGTATACAGGTGCTTGCGCAGATCGGGAAAGGTCCGCGTCAACTCGTCGAGCGCGCCACTCACAGTGCCGGCCTGCACCTCCAGTGCGTCTTTGCCCGCGGCATAGGGCCGCAACGGAGTCGGGATATAGATCGTCATTCGGCCTGGTTCCTCACTTACGCTTTCTTTGATTCAGTAAGAGCGTCCAAAGGCTCAGTTGTCTCGATCACTTCGATGTTTTCGTTCTCAAATCGCTTATCTTCTTCGGTTACACCGGCCAGCAGAAACGAGTTGGTTACGGTCGCCTTGCCCTGCGCTACAGCCGTAATCACGTAGGAACAGCCGAGCCAGTGCGCCTCGGCAAAGTCCGTTGGCGACCACTGTGCAGGGTGATCGGGATGGGAGTGATAAAAGCCGCCAATGCTCAAACCCCTGCTTCGCGACTCACGTTCGATCTTGACCAGTTCCGCCGGTGCAATCTGATAGCGGTTGTGCGCGGAATCGGTGCGCGTGTTGCCCGCCTTCACTGCAGCCTCGATGCGCCAGCCGTCCCAGGTTGGGCGTCCCAGCAGCGCCCCGCAACACTCGTGCGGATACGTCTCCTCGCCGTACGTGCGAATCGCATCATAAACAGTTCTGGTCATCCGCAGTACGCTCATGATTCCTCCCAGAACCGCTCGCTCAAATACTTGTCCGCGGAATCCGGCAGTACCGTCACGATGACTGCGCTTCGGCCCGCCGCAAACTCCTCGCGGGCAATCCGCAAGCTGGCCGCAACGGCCGCCGCAGCCGAGATTCCCACCAGCAGCCCCTCTTCCCGCGCCAACTGCTTAGCCATTGCGTAGGCGGCTTCCGTCTCCACTTCGAGAGCGCGATCGGCAAGCGCTGCATCGTAGATAGCCGGCACGATCGATGTGGCCATGTGCTTGAGGCCTTCGAGGCCGTGAAATGGAGAATCCGGCTGCATGCTGATCGCCTGGATCTCCGGATTCAGCTCTTTCAGTCTTCGGGTTGTGCCGACAAACGTGCCGCTGGTTCCCAGCCCGGCCACAAAGTGCGTCACGCGGCCTTCGGTTTGCTGCCAGATCTCCGGCCCGGTCGATTGGTAGTGTGCGCGCCAGTTTGCCGGACTCGAATACTGATCGACGTAGCAGAATTTCTCCGGATTGTTGCCCGCCAGCTCGCGCGCACGCCGAATCGCGCCGTCCGAGCTTTCATCCGGCCGGGTCCACTCCACCTGCGCCCCATAGGCTCTCAAAATGCGCTTGCGTTCCGGGGACACATTCGACGGCATGGCAAGCAGAACGGGAATTCCCATGGCTGCGCCGAGCATGGCCAACGCGATCCCCGTATTTCCGCTGGTCGCATCGAGCAAAGTTTTGCCGGGACCAAGCCGGCCCTCCGCGATGGCCGCGCGAACCATGGCAATTGCCGCTCGGTCTTTCACGCTTCCACCAGGATTGTGCCACTCCGCTTTGGCCAGCAACGTGATTCCCGGCAGCCCGCGAGCCACGCGGTCCATGCGAATCAGCGGAGTGTTGCCGATTCGGCTCTCCAGCGAGGAGCCCAGTTCGATTTCGCCGCATTCAGTTCGCATTGGAAGTCACCAGCATGTCTTTTTCCGGGATGAATCAAAAACCGCGAGCCCTTGCATCAGGAGGTCAACAAATTTGCGCCTGCAAAGCTGCAACTGCCGCGTGCTTGCGAGCTTGTCAGAATCTGTTCGAGATGGGCGAGGAATTAGAGGCGGCCGTCGATTCGCGCCCCGATGCTCAACTCGTCAGGACAAGCCCGCGAGGAGCAACAACAACAGCATGGGATCGATGAATGCATCCTATATATATTGTATGAAAAGTAAGGAGGTCCGGTCAATTTAGACCCTGAGCGGTCGAAAAGGGATTGGGCTCTGCCAAGAGGTCGACCAGATTGCTCTCTCAGCAATTGAAGAATATCGGTAGGGGCGGAGAGATTCGAACCCAGACCTGCTGCTCTCAAAACAGGTCGCATCGTCCATGGAAACCTGTTGCAATTAAGCGAATCCAAACGCTTTTGATTGAATAGGCTCTGCGCGCCTGCCGATCGCTGTCGATGCATGTGGTTCTTCGGTGTCGGGTGCGCAGGTCTCACTGAGCGATTAGGTTTGGCACGATACGGAGTCTTGGCGAGGGACAGGGCAATCGGTCTACACAGAGAGATGCATTCTGAAGGACCTAGCCTGCCCGATGGCTTTCGGGGCGCTGCGCATCCACGTAAGAGAAAAGGAGCCCCCGGGTGGCGCTAAGCGGTGGTATATTGCGTCATAGCCGGATAGGCGAGATCGAAGTTTCGTTCAAATCGGAGATTTGGCGTGCTGACGCAGGTGGCCCCTAACAGGCTCGAAGCCGAGAAAGAAGAATTGAATTGGCTGCTGACCTCTGGGGCACTGGGCCGATCGAGCAACCTCGCCCGGATGCTCACTTTTGTCTGCGAGAAGCACTTCCAGAATCAGGACGATCAGGTCACAGAATACATGGTCGCGACCGAAGCACTGGGGAGGCGCGACGATTTCGACCCGCAGGCCGATACCATAGTTCGCGTAACTGCCCATTCCCTCCGGAAGCGCCTGCAGGAGATCTACCAGACCGACGGGCTGAATCGGCCGGTCCATATCCTGATCCCACTTGGCCATTATGTGCCGTTCTTCGTGGATACGGGAGCGGACCGCACCTTGGACGTGCGTGACACACCAGAATCGGCCTCTTCATGGCCGAAACAGGTTCTTCGTTACGCCCATATTGCCGCCGTCAAGCTTCTGCCAAAGCAACTCGCACAATGGCTTGTGGCCGCCGCTGTCGTTGCGGCGGTCTTCCTGTTGTGCGGCTTCTTCCTTTTCGCGCACCGAAAAACAGCGAAGGCGGTGGTAGCCTCAACCCCGGACCGGCCGGCGGCTCTGCCGCTACCGGACCACACAATCCGTGCGCTCATGGGTACCGGCCGCAAGGCGTATGTCGATCACTCCGGATATACCTGGGCGCCGGGCAATTACTGCACGAGCGGCGACAGCGTGACAGCGACCGCCCAGAAAATCGTCGGAACTGAGGATCCATACCTCTTTATGGGCGGCATTCGTGGAATCGCCCACTGCACCTTCCCCGTCAAACCGGGCGAGTACGAGATTCACTTTCACTTTGCGGAGACCTCCGATCTCGAGCCTGTGACGAGGCCCGCTCTCCTCTCCATCAATGCGGGGACTGATATCCACTTCGATGTCGTCGACAATGCAGGTGGAGATGGCATTGCGACGTCCTTTGTTCAAACAGGAATTCGTCCCGAGAACGATGGCATGATCCATCTGGAATACACCAGCGAAGTTTCATTGCTGAATGCGGTCGAGATTCTGCCTTCGGATTCCGAAAATCTGCTGCCGATTCGAATCGCTGCAAGTCCCAATTCGATTAAAGACTCCGGCAATAAGCTCTGGCTCTCCGATCGATACTACGTTGGAGGTCGAAGAGGCCAGGTTTCCCCTTCACGGGAGATCGCGAATCGCAGCATATACAGTTACGATCGAATTGGGAGCTTTCGCTACAACATTCCTGTTGTTTCACCAGGCAACTATCGTGTCACGCTGTTTTTCTTTGAACCATGGTTCGGCAAGAAAGATTTGGTGAGCGGGGGACCCGGGAGCCGGATATTCGATGTATCTTGCAACGGGAGCTTCATTTTAAAGAACTTCGACATCATGGCGGAGGGCGGCACCAACCCCGTCGTAAAAACGTTCGACAATATTCAGCCGACTGCGCAAGGTAGGATCGAACTCTCGTTCATGCCAGTGGTCAATAACCCGGAGGTCAACGCAATCGAAGTCGCTGCTGAGCCTCGTACTGACAAAGCGAAGGCCCGAGACTGATCTGGTGATTCATCCTGTTGGTGGTGCCCTCCGCATTCTCACAGGCGAGGTCGCCAAGCCGTGCAGTTTTCATCTCGTTCGTAGTTGAAAACCTGTCGGAGCGCTGGCGGCATTCTTCGTGTAACCGAATGCCCGAAGCCGGCAGGCAGTTCTGCTCTTTCCTCGCTGCTCCAACCTGTCTCTCCGCCACCTACATTTGATCCTTCCCATGCCCCGGCGAAGGCCGTCCGTTCGGCATAGCCCCACCCTCAATCTCAGATTGCCGGTAGCTGTGGTGCTCCATTGGATTCCATAACCTTCTAATAACAATACACTTGCCGGTACTTTAACAATGTTAACGTCCCGGAATTTCGGCCTAAAAGAACCGCGGCAACGCGCATGTTTTCAGCATTCTCCGAGATGCATTTGGTTTTAACGTTTACCACTCTTATTTTTCACTTCTGATTTACATGACAAGTTCGGAAAGAGGTTGCTATGTTTCCTGTCGATGATCCAAGACCCATCCGCTGTGTGTTCGGTATCGCAGCGAATTGACTTGCACCGAGCATGGGAATGCCCGTGAGGGCGGGGTCAGCGAATCGTTACAGAAAGACAGAAACATTCGGAGGCATCAACACATGAACATACGCAATTCGTCAGGATATTCGCGGCTTTGCGCGAGCGCGCGAATGGTCGCGGCGCTGGTTTTCATCGTCGCCGGCAGCATCATCGCATCTGGCCAGCAAATCACCGGTTCGATTGTCGGTACGGTGAAGGATCAACAAGGCGCGGTCGTGACCACAGCAACCGTGAGAGCAACTAACCCGGATACCGGGTTTTCCCGGTCAGCGCCAGCAAACGGCTACGGGGAATACCGCATCGATTACCTGCCTGTGGGCACGTACACCATCGAGGTGACGGCTCCCGGTTTTGAGCGCTTTGTGCAAAAGAATGTCGCGCTCGACGTCAGCCAGACTCTGGCGGTGAACATCACGCTGGCCGTGGGCGCGCAGACTCAGACCGTCACGGTCACTGAGGCTCCCCCGGTGGTCAATACGTCTGACGCGACGTTGGGAAGAACCATTGAGCCGGCCGAAGTTATCGGCCTGCCGCTGGTCAACCGCAATGTATACACCGAACTTTCTCTCACGCCTGGCATCATGGCCAATAGCAGCAGCACTACCCAGAATCCCGCCGGCACGCCCAATTTCACCGTGGGACTTGCGTCCGAGGATATCCAGGTCAACGGCTCGCTCGACTCCGGCAACGGGACCGTCGCATTTTATCTGGATGGCGGCAACAACATTACCGGTATGCGTAACTACGGCAACCCGGCTCCCAACCCCGACGCCGTCGAAGAGGTCCGCGTCGATACCAGTGCATTCGCGGCCGAATACGGCCAATTCTCCGGCGCTATTGTTTCGGTGATTACAAAGTCGGGAACAAACAGGTTCCACGGCAGTGCGTTCGAGTTCAACCGCAATACTGACTTCAATGCCTGGAATTGGAATCCGGCTGCCGGCTCCATAAAAGCCCCTTACCACCGCAACCAATTTGGCGGCACCGCCGGCGGCCCCATCATGCACGACAAGTCCTTCTTCTTCTTCAGCTATGCCGGCCTGCGCCAGATCCAGGGCGGAACAGTCTCAGGCGCTACGGTGCCCACCCTTGCCGAGCGCCAAGGCGACTTTACCCAGTCCTCGCTGACCTCGGGCCTTATTTACAAGCCCGGCACCGGTAAAACGGTTCTTGAGAATGGAACGAACAGCGGCCCCGGTTGCCAGACCATATCCGCAGCTACAGCCGGGTATTGCATTGCGCAAGCCGACCTGGACAAGACCGCTCTCAACCTTGCGCCCACAAACCCCGGCACAAGCCTCGTTTCCATTCCGTTGCCCAACGGCGCTGCGGTTGCAAAGACCGGCGGCGCATTATGGTCAGGCATCTACAACACTCCGACAGACGATAACGAATACCTGGCAAAATATGACGAGAACCTCGGCGCCAAGGACCGTTTGGGAGTGACCTATTTCTACGTCAAGACCACTTCAACTCCCAGCGGAGGCGGCAACGTCCTTTGGACCGGAGTTCAGTCCCATTCCGCTCAAACCAATACCAACATCAGCGACGTTCACACCTTCTCGCCCACCCTGGCCAACCAGGCGTGGCTAACCTTCACGCGGGCCATGGGCGGCCGCACGATGGTCCCTGTGGTCGGCCCCGGCAGCCAGACCCTCGCCAGTTTCGGCTCGAACTTCCAGATCCAGGGACCGTCCGCATTGCCCCAGCTAACGGGCGCCGGCTTTAACACCGGTAACCCGAACGCAGGCCCTGTGACGGGTTCTGACAACTATGAGCTGCGCGACATGGTCAGCCTGACCAAGGGCAAGCACAACTTTTCCCTGGGCGGCGAGTTCGCTCTCGACAAGACCATGTTTCTTGCCAATCTGAATAACTATGGCGAGATCACCTTCTCGACCTCCGCGCCCACCAGCACGGGTGTTGCACTTGCGGACTTCCTGACCGGCCAAATCAGTGCATTTGAGCAGGACTCGCCGTATGTCACGCATATCAGCACCTGGCATGTCGCGGGGTTTGCGCAGGACGACTACCGCGTGACGCCCCGTCTCACGGTCAATCTTGGACTGCGGTGGGATATCGATACGCCTCCCACGGAGTCTCATAACAGGACGGAGTCCTTTATTCCCGGCCAACAATCCACGATTGCTCCGGGAGCTCCGGCCGGCGTGGTCTTCCCTGGGGACAAAGGCATCGGTCGCGGCATCGTCAGCACGCCATTGAGCCACTTTTCGCCACGTCTCGGTTTTGCATGGGACCCGTTTGGGGATGGCAAAACCTCGATTCGCGCAGCAGCGGGCATCTTCTACGGCTCCAAGAGCGGCAATGAGTGGAATCAGCCCGGCAACAACTCGCCATTCGCCATTCGCAACGCCTTTGGCTCGGAAACCTCTCTCACCAATATTTACAATGTCGGGTTCCCCAGCACGGCAGCGGGTGGCGGCATCTTCCCGTATACCTATAACCCGGCGAGTCCGAAATTCTACCCGAGTGGAAGCATTGAAGCCATCGGGCCGAATTTCAAGGATTCGTCGATCTACCAGTTCAACTTCAGCGTGCAGCGTTCGTTGCCATACAGGATCAACGTAACGACTGCTTATGTAGGCACGATGGGCCGTCACCTGGGCACCTTCATCGATCTCAACTACGCGCCTTACGCGACGGTCAACGCTTCCGGCGGCGCGTTGGTCGGCGCACTCAGCACTTCAGCCGCAAGCTACGAGCAGCGTCGTCAATTCGATGGCGGCATCAACCTTACGCCTGGAACCCTCAACGGAATCACCTACCTGCTCTCAGACCAGACCTCCAACTATAACGCGCTCCAGGTCACGGCATCCAAGGCGCTGGCCCGCAGCTTCACAGTCAACGGTTTCTATGTCTGGAGCCGCGCGCTGGAAAGCGGAGAGTTCGTGCAGAATGGCGAGATGACCGGCGTGCAGGATTACGGCTATTTCGGTAAGCCATTCACCGCGCAAAATAACTTGATGGGCGCCGTCGGCGGCGGACTTGGGCAGGAATATCAGCCTATGGCTAACAACCGGAACCAAAATGCGGCCATCTCCGGCATGTGGACACCCAACTACTTTCACGGATCGAACAGGATCGTCAGCGAATTGGTCAACGGCTGGACGATCTCGCCCATCGTCTATTTCCAGTCCGGCCTGCCGAATACGGTGTCATCCGGATCCAACCTGAACTTTGACTCGAAGGGCAACAGCCGCCCCAACTCTACAGGCGTTCCGTTCAAGCTCGGCGTACACCGCTGCCGTTTGTGCGGTGGCGCCCTTGGTACCCAGAACGCAACTTCAGTAACCGGCGAATGGTTCAACAGCACGTATGTCTCCGCTGACAAAACGAATTTGTCGGCAGCCCAGGCGGCTGGGATGTCGTACATTCTCAACGGACCTGGCGTTACTGGCGGCATCGGACCCGGCGGCGCAGATGGCAACGTGAGACGCGGCACCATCATCGGACCGGGCCTCAAGCAGATGGATGCCGGCCTGCTTCGCGACGTGAACCTCGAGGGCAAAATGGTATTCCAGTTCCGCTTCGAAGTCACCAACGTCATGAACTGGGTCAACCTCAACAACCCGTCCACCGGTAATATCACAAGCGGCTCTCAGGGCACCATCACCTCAACCGCCAACTCATCCAACGGCGACACCCAGCGCATTATGCAGTTGGGCGGGCGGTTGACCTTCTAGTCCTCCACTCGGTTGTACCACTTTCATTTTGCGCCCGCTCATCACGAGCGGGCGCAACCTTCCTTAAATTCTGCGCGCCAATTTCAAAAAAATTAGAAACGGAAAGCGATATGATTCGACCGACAAGAAGAGAGTTCTGTTCCATGGCGGCTGCCCTTGGGGCATCCGCGCTAAACGCACCGAATGGGCTCCTGGCGCAAACTGCCGTACTTCAGGCTTCGCTTACCATTGACCCGGCAACCCGCATTGCCCATGTCCCCGCGGATTATATGGGGCTGAGTTACGAGAGCGGGCAGCTTGCCTATCCGGATTTCTTTTCGCCCCAAAACACGGCCCTGGTCCAGATGTTCCGTATGCTGAGCCCGGAGGGCGTGCTGCGACTCGGCGGCAACCTCAGCGAGTTCACTGTCTGGTCAGAGACGGAGCCGACGCCACCGCCGGAAGCCGGCGGCTTGGTGGGACCCGATCCGGGCCATCGTGAGCCGCGCACTTTCCACATCACGCCGCAATCCATCCGTAATTTGCAAGGCTTTCTGAGCGCGACCGGCTGGCGCTGCATCTATGGCCTGAACCTTGGCGGAGGCGCAGTGGAGCAGGCTCTGGCCGAGGGCAGCTTTGTGGCCAAGACGCTCGGGAACCAACTGATGTTCGCGCAGTTCGGCAACGAGCCCGAACTCTTCAGGCATCACGATGAGGGGAACAGGCCGTGGACCTTCGACGAGTATCTTGCCAAGTGGAAGGTCTTCCGCGCTGCATTTCATGAAAAGCTGCCCCACGTTGCGGTGGCGGGGCCGGACACCGCCTCCGACCAGAAATGGGTCAAGCAATTCACTCAGGATGTCCCGAGGGAGGTTGTGATGGCAACGAGCCATTACTACCCTGAGGGGCCGCCTGCCGATCCAAACATGACGATCGATCTGCTTCTGCATCCCGGGGCCAAGTTCGACAGCTCGTGCGGGGAGGCAATCGAATCTGCCAAAGCTGCCAGCTTGCCGTTCCGCATGACGGAAGGAAACTCCTGTTATAACGCGGGAAAGCCGGGAGTCAGCGATACGTTTGCGTCCGCGCTTTGGGTCGCCGACTACTGCCTCGAGATGGCGTCTCTGGGCTGCGTGGGCGTCAATCTGCACGGAGGAGCAAACGGCTATTATTCGCCCATCGTGGGCTCCATCGCGAGCGGCTTTACTGCCCGGCCGGAGTATTACGGCCTCATGCTTGCGCAGCAGTTTGCGGGGCGTTCCTTGCATGGGACGACGCTGGATGCGCACGGGGCGAATGTTACAGCTTATGCAGCTGCGACAGAAGGTGCGACAGTTTTAGCGGCCATCTTGAATAAAGATAGCCGCGATTTGGAGATGACGATCGCCGGGCCTCCCGCCGGATTCAAGCGAGCTACGGCCGAACGTCTTGAAGCCTCGGCCATCGACGCCAAGGATGGGGTTACGTTGAATGGACTCGCAATAACGAGCGCCGAACAATTTCAAGCGCAATTCGGCGAGCCGCTCAAGCTTAATAGCGGCAAGTTGAGCGTTCGCGTTCCAGCCTACTCCGCAGTGCTGCTTCGGCTGGTATAGGACGCGCATTACAGCTGCGCTACACCAACTCTCCCGATGGTGCAAAACACCGGGCAGGCCAAAGCGACCCGCCTCCCGGCGAAAAGCGCAGGTACTTCTCGCCGATCTCATCCACGCTTAACTCTGGCGAGCGGGGCGCGGTCCTCGTCGACACTTTCATGACCGTCATCCAGAACGACGTCCTGGTGGATTGGGTCCGGGCCAGCGGCAAGAACCTGACGACGATTTATATAACGCACGGCCACCGCGATCACTGGTTCGGGATCGGAGAACCACTGGAAAGTTTTCCCGGCGCGCGCGCGGCCGCATCGCGGTCGGTGGTCAACATGATGAAGGAACAGACGCCCACGGTCAGCCGTGGGCCTTTGCACACTCCAGCGAGACCACGCTCAGACAACTTCTCAGGCTACGGCGCGATCATAGGGAGATGAATCTTCAGCTTGTAGCAAATGAAGAGAATCAGGATCGCGCCCAGAGTTGAAAAGATGAGGCCGGCGGGATGATATCGTTCGTTTTTCGAGCGAAAAATCATGTGCGAAATGCCGCCGCCGATGAGCGATCCGACGATGCCGAGCACGATTGTCCAGAACATTGTCATGTGCTCGTGCATCACCGATTTCGCGATTAACCCCGACAATAGCCCGATCACAACATACCAGATTAAGTGAAACATACCTTTTCCTCCTCGTTTGCTTTCGGCTGGAATCTTCTGAATACGCGCCAATTCCCCCCGAATTGTATTGCCGCCGAGGGGAATTGCAATATCAACATAACATTTGCGGCAGGAAAACGCAGCGATTCGGCGCCGTTTTGGACGTGCTCGCGCAAGCGAGAGCCCTCATCGTCGATTTTTCGGACAACGAGCCCTCCTGCTTTTTCCTCGGCGACTAGAATTTTGCAGGGAGACGATAGGTTAAAGATGGTCAAATTTATACAGTTTGTCGCGTCGGCCGGTCTCACCTTGAGGAAAACCGCCTGCCGCCTCCGCGCCGGAGAATTCAGTCCCTCTGGCTACGATCTCGATTTCCATGCGGCTATTACGTGGTGCAGGCTCAGTTTGGTTGGAACAGCTTGGCCAACTGGTCAGGTGGAACGGGCCGGCCAAGAAAGTTCCCCTGAGCATCGTCACATTCGTGCGCCCACAAGTACTCGAGATCTTCAGCCGTTTCAACTCCTTGAGCGTTAACGCGGAGGTGAAGGCCCCGGCCCAGATCGATGAATGCTTTGAGGGCGGCCGTTCCACCGGGAGCGGTGGTGATCTGGCGGAGAAACGACCGATCGATCTTGAGAGCATTGACGGATAGTTTCTGCATACTGCTCAAGCTGGAGTTGCCGGTGCCGAAATGATCGACCGACACATGCACGCCTTTGTCCCCGAGTGCCTTGAGGACAAATGCTGTGCGCTCGGGATGGCGCATGAGAACGCTTTCGTTTACGTCCAGCTCCAGGAACGACGGATCCAGGCCAGTCTGGTTGAGCGCTGCGGACAGCCCATCCAAAAAACCCTCGCTCTGAAACTGCACTCCGGAGACGTTGACAGCCATCGTCTTTGCGGGCGAACCCGCATCCGCCCAGATTCGAGCTTGCGAGCATGCTTCATCAAAGACCCAGGCGCCGATGGGCAGAATCAAACCGGTTTCCTCTGCGATGGGAATGAATTGCCCCGGAGGAATTGTTCCGAGCGTGGGATGGTTCCAGCGCGATAGCGCTTCAGCCCCGGTAAAGGCTCCCGTCTTCAGATTGACTTTGGGCTGGTAGTGCAGCGTCAATTCGTTCTGTTCCAGGGCGCGCTGCAGTTCCTCCCCGGTGAACTGAGGCTCAAATGTGCAGACCTTCAACTCAGAATTGTAGAACTCACAGCTCTGGCACCCGTTCTTCTTGGCCCGATACATTGCGGCGTCTGCATTCGCGATAAGCGTCTCCGCATCTAGGCCGTTGTCGGGGTAGATGCTCACACCGATGCTTGCGGTGACGTGAAGCTGGTGGCCGTCGACCGCATAAACTTCGCCCAGCGCGCTGAGCAATCTTCTTGCTGTGGCAGCGGCATCTTGAGACCGATGCACATCCTGCAGCAGCACTACGAACTCATCGCCTCCGTGCCGGCTGACCGTATCAGGGTCGCGTACACAGGCCAGCAAGCGTTTTGCGACAGATTGCAGAAGTTTGTCGCCGGTCGCATGTCCCAGAGAATCGTTGATGTGTTTGAAGCCATCCAAATCCACGAACAGTACGGCGGCCTGCCCCCCGTGTCTGCGCGCAAGAGAGATCGCCTGGCCAACTCGGTCGCAAAAGAGCAATCGATTGGGCAAACCGGTGAGAGAATCATGTTCGGCCAAACGGGTCATCTGCTCCGACTGTGCCCGCGCCGAGCTTACGTCGCGAAAGACAATCACCGCTCCAGTGACCTTCCCTTCATGATCGCGGATAGGGGCAACTGAGTCTTCAATGAAGACTTCATGACCGTCGCGGCGGATGAGTACAGAATTCATCGGCAGTTTGCCATTCAGGTTTTCCGATGCCGCCTTTGCGATCGGATCCAGGACTGCCTTGCGCGTGGTGGCGTCCACGATATGGAAGGCCTCAGTCAGGCGCCGGCCGACCGCCTCCTGCAGCCGCCAGCCCATGATGCTGCCCGCGATGGGATTGAAGTAGGTGATGTTTCCCGACATGTCGGTACAGATCACGGCATCTGCAATGCATTCGAGCGTGGCCTCGGCGCGTTCCTTTTTATCGATCAGGACCGCTTGGCTCGCTTTGCGCTCAACGGCATTACCCAGGGCTTGCATGAGTGTGTGCGGCTCGATCTGGCTCTTGATGAGATAGCCTTGTGTGCCCTCGCGAATGGCTTGCATGGCCTTCAGCTCGTCGTCCGGGCCGGCCAACAGCACAATGGGGACGTGGGGCGCGGCTGCGCGCGTCCGTCTGATCGCCTCAATTCCATCTGCATCGGTCAATCCCAGGTCCAGCAACACAATATCAACGGGATGCCCTGCAAGATGGGTCTCGGCATTCGCCAAACATTCGACGTGTGTCAACTTGAAGGAGTGTGAACCATGATCGTCGATCATCATGCGGATGATGCGAGCTTGTTCGGGATCATTCTCGATCAGGAGAACGGTCTTGTCGGGGTTTTTCCCCATCGGCTTCACCTCGGCACGAGCAACCTGGCGTCACTTGCCTAGAATTCATGAGTTCGCAAAACCCTCCCAGACGAGATTGATCGAAGCATCTCAAAGGCCGCGCAACGGTACTGTTCTCTTTTGCTCACTCTGGAAGGACGCATTGGCAGCTGCGAGCCAGCGGAAAACATTGTGAATTTATCGCCCTGATTCGGTAGCAGTTAGTCTGGCCGGCGAGCATGGGTTCAAATCCTCTGTCCGCGACCGGCATGTGAACAACTTTGGTTCTTCATTCCTGAAATCAAGGTCCCGGATAGCGCATACGACGTTCGGCATTTGGCGGTGTGGCAAGCCTCAATTGGCGGCAATGCGCCGGGAACCCCGATAGTTCTCGCCGCGCTCAGATTCATAAGTGATTGCTCAGTGCGGTCCTGTTCGATTAATTGCCTGACTACAACGCACAAAGACCCGCCAACCCCCAATTCCGTGAGCGAATTCGATCCGCTGATATACGCAGCCTCACCGCAAATTATTTGAGCGATTGTTGGAGGGGCTGGCCAGTTGCATCCGGAGCATCGCGCCCAGCCAACACCGGAGCCCAATTCGAATCGAGAACGTTGACCAGCGACCAGGGATTGCCGGCCAGATCATAGTGAAATTCTCCCTGCTCATCCATCACGAGCCTGCTGGCCGGGTATAGGAATCCTGTGCTCTTAGCATTGTCGGTGTCATTGATGTCGAATTGACCAACCATAAGATCGTAGGACTGCGAATCCGGGCTCCGATTGACCTCATCGGATTGAAGCGGACGGTCGGCGATAAAGACGATCTCTCGCCCGGTTGGCGTTACAACCATTTGGATGAAGGCGACGTCAAAGCTGAGATCTCCGGTCATTGAGCAAAGACCGGCCGCTTTGGTTTTGGAGAGCAAGGCGGCCAATTCCCGATCCTGGCCCTCCCGGAATGCCAGTGAAAGAACCTGCAGATCCGCGGAAGTGGTGTAGTTGTAAACGATCAGCGTGACGCGGACCACGTTCCCGTCTTTCGCGTATGTGGCCTGAATCTTCTCTGAACCTGGACTGCTGGAGAATCCCGGGGTAATTCCAAGCGCGAATAAGCCCGCGAGCACGAAGCAGGAGGATGCTAACTTGCGGACCCATCGACTTAGGCCTGTGAGTCGTCTCATTTTGTGACCTTCCAGGACATCCGCCTTATCCAGATGCCCTTCGCGCTCAAGGAATTCGCGCTATGCGGCGGACCTTGTCTGTTGAGGGAGGTCAGGCTGGATGAGCTCATTGAAAGTGGCACGGTATTGGATCATTGCGGTGCGAAGCTTTTCAGTGATCTCTTCGGCTCGGTAGGGCAGCACCGCGATGGCGTGCGCCGCGCGGTAGTTCTCCATCACGCGAGGGTACGTGACAGAGACATCCGCGGCGCGCTGTTCGAAGTTGCTTTTGGGATAGCCGCGGGCCTCGAGGAGCGCAGCGATCAGGTCGTCGGCTTCAGTGACCGCGGCCTCGGGGTGATCGAGGAAGCGGGATTGCACGGTTTGCCACTCTGCGATGAATCGCGCCAGCTCGCCGGCGCCAAGTTCGCGAGTCGTTAGCGAGTGCACGCGGGCTTCACGATCGGCCAGCTTTTCCTCGGCCGCATCCAAAGAGCCATGCTCCAGGACAGCGCGGTCGTACTCCGTTCCGAAACGATTGCGGAGTGCCGCGGTGGTGGCTTTGCGGCGCCTGAGATATTCGGCAACGAAGATGGCAACCATGACGAGTACAGTCACCGCAATAATGATCTGGGCATTCGTGAATAGATGAAACATTGTATTCTCCTGTGCGGGATTTCCGCGACCGCAAAAAGTGAATGGGAGAGGCTTTGCAGACGGGGAAAGAACCTACGCAGAATCCATCATGGGCGGCCATGCGCGTGAATGATGGCCACAATTGCACACCGTGGGATTGAAAGGGATGTAAGAGAAACCGGGGGGGATGCCTTCCGCGGTCGCAGCGCGAAGGTCTCCCGGATCAATCCCGGTTGCGATCCCGCCGGGTTGTACCGCTGCCTCTTGAATATCGCTCGGTGGCGCCCCGATCGCGAACATTGATGGCGTAAATGCGAGCGCGACGATCAAATAGGTTCTCGTCGTCGCACAAGGAGCTTTGCCGGAGAAGGTCGCGCTCGTATGCGAGCCCGAAATAATGGCGGAACGGCGCCATTTCTTCAGCGCGATTCTCAAGGTAAGCTCTGACAGCCTTAGCCGTGCCGAGAATGAGGACAAAAACGCCCATGATCGACAGGACAATCGTAAGTTGGGACATAGCGTTCTCCTTTGCATCGGATGATCGCAGCAACTGGAGCGGCGTGGCCGGGCAAACGGACGACAGATGTCAACTGTGAAGCAGGCCGCGTCAGGAGGGCTGGCCAAATTTGCTCAATTTGCGATGAAATCGCGTCCAGGTCAAATCTAGCCAGACTTTCGAAACGAGAAGTCGAATACTGATCCTGGTCAAAGTTCTGACGACAACTGGAATCTCGCCCGCGAAGGGCGCAGGAGGATTCAATGTTACAAACTGTAGTGGAGAGAACGGCTGACAACATCGCCGAATCGGCGCATCAGGCTTCTCGCGCAACGTGCGCGATTGCCGATGCGGTAGAGGATGGCGTATGCGCCGTGCGGCATGCCGCGAAGGAAGGTTGCGATGCTGGGGAAGCAATCTTGAATGATACAACTCATCGTCTTCAGCGGCATCTTGCGCTCACTGTTGCGACGACGTTTGCCGTAGGCGCCACGGCAGGGGCGCTCCTCGGATGGTTCATGAAACGAAGTTAGAGCGGGCCCATTGGCAAGGGTCTTCGTTCTCGCGCTAATCCGCCGGAATTGCACGTCCGCGGGCCGATTTTAGAGACCCGAAGCAGGATCTGTATCCGAACATCGGAGCGGCGTTCACTATCCCTGGCTCGTCCACGATTTCGAAAGCGTTTCATCGGACACGCTGCAATCAGGCTGCGCGCCGCAGCGAATACGACGCGGCAATGGAGAAGAGATGACCGGAAGCAAGCACAATCATGAAGGAAACAGCGCCGACAACGGTGAACCCGAACCCGGCCCTTACTGGAAGCGTATGCATCGCGACTGGCGCTTCTGGTTAGGCGCGGTCTTCATGTTTGCGGCGATCTCCATCTATGTCCTCAGCGGCGACCTGGCATGGGTTCCACATGGCCATTAGCTTCCCTAAGCGATCGATCGACGGTCGACAACAACGCGGCACGCAGTTTTTCAATACACAGGGGCGTGGAAAAAACTCTATTCGGAAGACCTCACGACGGATGAAAGAGAGAAGATTGGCCGCGCTTTGAACAATGCGATCGAAACCGCCGGCTTCCATGTCGAAAAAGCCTGGGGTGAAACCATCGAGGATCGCGGCAGCCAAATCACATATTCCGCACTCGGCCAGCAGGCGCCGCTCAAAGAGAAAGTGAAATGGGATGCGGATTTTGCCAAGCGAACGAAGATCAAAGAAATCCTCGAGGTTCTGATTCCCGATTTCTCAGTGCGCATCGGCGGCGCCACGTCGATCGACATCACCAAACCGGGGATTGACAAGGCCTACGGAATTAGAAAGCTCAAAGATATTCTTGGGGTCCCATTGAAAGAGATGATTTACGTAGGGGATGCGTTGTTTCCAGGAGGAAACGACTACCCGGCGGAACAGGCAGGCGTGATTTCCTTTCCGGTTCGAAGCCCCAATGAGACCAGGCGAGTGATCGAGGCGATCATCGCTTGCCTGGATCCCGATCAACAAGTGAGAATCTTTGAGGCGCCAGTTGCGATTGTGTCCTCAGCGGTTCTTGAGTAAAACTGAACAGTTGTGATTGCGCTGCTCGAGGAGACCATGGCAGAGGTGCGCCAATGCATGGCAACATCGGCGATACTGGCCTCGGAGGCCGTTCATCCTGCGCGGCGTCCCGTTCACCATTGCAAGAGAGATCACGAACAGGTGCAGGTTAACAAAGACGAATTAAGCCGCCTGACCGCTGGGCACAGACAATGAAACTGGAGGATCACCGAGATGCAAATGCAGTCTCCTCTTAGCCCGCAAACCGCGCACGAGTCTGTTCCTGCTTCTGACAGCGAGGCATCGCTTCACTCTGGGGCGGTGAGAAGCGGGACCAACTGGATCTTTGTCATAACCTTTGGCCTCTTTCATCTTGCCGCGCTGGCCGCATTGTTCTGTTTTCGATGGTCGGCTCTTATTGTGTTTGTGGCGATGTGGGCACTCGCGCAGAATGTCGGGATAGGGATGGGCTACCATCGCCTGCTGACTCACCGCGGATACTCGACTCCAAAGTGGTTGGAGTATTGCATAACTACCTGCGCTACGCTTGCCCTCCAGGGCGGGCCCATCTACTGGGTCGGCGTTCATCGCATCCACCACAGATATTCCGATAAGGGGGGAGATCCACACTCGCCGCGTGACGGGAAGTGGTGGTCCCACATGGGATGGATCTTGAACGGCTCGCTTCGCAATAAATCGGAAGCGCTCAAGCTCTATACTCCGGATCTGGCGCGGGACAGATACTATGTCTGGCTCAGTAAGTACCACTGGATTCCGTTGACGGTCGTTGGCATTACGCTATTCGCGCTCGGAGGATGGTCCTGGCTCTTGTGGGGCGCAGTTCTGCCGGCAACCATCGGATTTCACGTCACCTGGATGGTCAATTCCGTCACGCATCTGTGGGGTACAAGGCGCTTTTCCACCAGTGATGACTCGCGGAACAACTTCTGGGTAGCTCTGCTGACCGGTGGGGAAGGATGGCACAACAACCATCACGCATATCCGGTATCGGCCCGTCATGGGCTGGCCTGGTATGAAATCGATGTCAATTACTATGGCATTCTTCTCCTTCAGAAGCTCGGCCTTGCAAGGCATGTCAAGACAGCCAATCTGAAACCCGCGGCAAAAGAGCGAGCCATGTCTATATCTCGAGACGCAGTTGGAACTTCGATGGGCGAAGGCTCCCACGGGGCAATGTTATAAATGCGCTGACATGAGTGAACCTATGCGCCCCGGGCCCACTGTGAGCAAAGTTGAACATCTTTGGCGATCCCTTTTGACCTAGAGTTGTGAAATATAGCCGCGAGCCGGGAGCCCATCGTCATTAGCCTTCGATCAACCCGCAGCAGTCCGCAATCCGGCCCCGAACTGCCTCGAAGGAGGTCCCATGGCAAATACTGCGGCGAGTAACTTGACATTCGACCCAATCTCCTACCTTGCGCGCGCGGGCGTTGGCCGAAGAATCACCGACGTGGGGCCGAAGGAGAACTTTTTTGCCCAGGGAGATCCGGCAGACTCTGTTTTTTATCTTCAGTGCGGCCGGGCGAAACTTACTGTGGTTTCGCACGAAGGCAAAGAGGCCACGATCACGATTCTCTCCAGCGGCGATTTCGTGGGAGAAGAGTCCCTCGCAGCGGTGCCTGGACTGCGCCTGGCCACGGCCACTGCGATCAACACGTGCACTGCGCTCAGAATTGCAAGGGAGGAGATGATCCAGGTGATGCACCAGGAGCATACTCTCTCCGACATGTTCCTGAAATTCCTCCTGGCCCGCAGCATGAGAACCCAGGCCGATCTTGTCGATCAGCTTTTCAACTCCAGCGAAAAACGTTTGGCGCGAATTCTCCTGCTCATGGCGGAATTCGGCAAGCCCGGAGAACGGGAGACTTTCATCCCTCCCATTACGCAGGAAACACTGGCGGATATGATCGGCACCACCCGATCGCGTGTCAGCTTCTTTATGAATCGCTTTCGCAAGCTCGGTTTTATCAGCTACAACGACCGCATCCAGGTGCATAAGTCGCTGCTCAATGTGGTCCTGCTCGATCAATTGCCTGAGCACAACTCTCAGAAGCCGCCTATCGTTTTCGACAGGCAAGATACTCTCGGCGAACCGATCGAGGGGCTTCAGTTGTGAGCGCAAGGAAACATTGCCTGTTGATCGGCGTTAGGGGAGAACTTGCTCCAAATTGGTTTGAGAACGATGTCCAGGGGAACTTCCTCCCTGGAGAAGCGTGAGACTCCCGCGATCGTTTAAAGAACTGTGAGCAATAATGCTCAGTATTGTTGAGGTTGAATTTGCGACATTGTCGTCAGGCGCCCTCCCCAAGGCGGCGGCAGTGATGCCAGATCGTGCGGCTGATTTCCCCGAAGGCAGCGCCTTTTCCACACTGTCGCCGCCCCTTTCACTTGCTTGATAGCTTGATCCCCTTCGAACTCTTCTCACCGTTCAAAAATGCACATCTATGCAAAACTGACTGCGTTAGAGTCAAGCAATGATGAATTCCTTTGCGCGCCGCATTCTTAAGTTTCCGCCGCTATTGCTGGACCTGGCAGTGTCCGCCACGGGGAGCTTCGCATTGATGCGTGGCTTCTGCCCGGGGGCAATAGGGGAGAACGGATCGGACACGGCGGGTTCTTATCGCGCCGCAGGCACGCCCCGCAAGCAATTGGCGGGAATCGGCGCCGCGCTCTTCCTTCTGGCCTTCGTCGCGAGTGAGGCTGTGGCGACGATAGTGGCGCTTCGCCGCTGATTTCGGTTTGCAGCATTCGAGCATTGTTCTTGGCCGTTAACATGTGTGACTTCAGGAGCCTGCGATGTCCGCACCTAACCTCTTCTTAAATTTGCAGCCGAGGGCCTCGATTCTGCGCGATGCGCGGACTCCGTTACTCGGAGGAATACCGGTATTCGCCCTGCGGCCGACGCCCAGCCGTCCATCTCCCACCCGGATAGCGGTGATCGGAAACCATCTTCCCAGGCAATGTGGAATTGCAACCTTTACAACCGATTTGAGCGATGCGATTACTGCTGAGTACGGAGCCGCGGTACTGTCGGTTGTGGCTGTCAACGACCCGCAATCCTCGTACGCTTACCCCTCGCGGGTGCGGTATCAGATTGACGAAGGCGACATATCCTCATATCGGGCAACCGCCGATTTTCTTAACGCCACCCATGTGGATTTAGTGTGTTTGCAGCATGAGTACGGGATCTTTGGGGGAAAGGCGGGCAGCCATGTTCTAGATCTGCTGCAGCGCCTGACCATGCCGGTAGTAACAACGCTCCACACCGTTCTCAGTCAGCCGGACCGCGATCAAAGAATTGTCATGCAGCAGATCGCCGCGCGCTCCGATCGTCTTATTGTGATGAGCGAGTACTCCTCTCGGGTTCTGCGGGATATATTTGGAGTGCCCGGCGAAAAGATCGATCTCGTGCCTCACGGCATTCCCGACTTACCCTTCGTGCAGTCAGAGGTTTACAAAGACGCGCTCGACCTCGCGGGAAAGTTTGTATTGCTTACCTTCGGCTTGCTGTCCGCCAACAAGGGATTCGAGAGCGTGATTCGCGCCCTGCCGCGCATCCTCGCCCGCCACAAGGACGTTGTCTACGTCATCGCAGGAGCCACCCACCCGCATGTCAGGGCTCGCGAAGGCGATCGATACCGGGATCAGCTACAGGCTATGGCCAGGGAACTGGGAGTCGAGCGAGAGGTAATCTTCCACAACAGGTTCTTCAGCCCACAGGAGATGGCCTCGCTGGTAGGGTCGGCCGACATTTACATCACGCCGTACTGTCACGTGGCGCAGGCGGTATCGGGGACCCTGGCTTTTGCCATGGGCGCAGGCAAGGCCATTATCTCCACTCCCTACTGGCACGCCGCCGAACTCCTCGACGATGGGCGCGGTTCGCTGGTTCCCTTTGAGGATCCGGCCGCTATTGCCGATGCGGCAATTGATCTCCTGGACAACGATGCGAAACGTCACGCCATGCGCAAACGCGCTTACCTCTATGCACGCGAGATGGTCTGGAATCGGGTAGCGCAATCTTATATGCGCTCCTTCAGACAAGCGCGCGCCAATCACGGGCATCCAGCTCACTTGGCTTTTTCTATGCAAACTGGCGAGAAGAGCGCTACGAGCCAACGTCCAAGCGCCTATGCGGAGGTTTGAGCCGTGTGCTCTTCGATAGCATCAACGCGAGGAAACATGATCGCCCCAGTCACATCGGCGGCATAACCACGGGGTAGTAGCCCCAGATCAAAGGAGATCTGAAATGCTCATCATCGTTCTGATTATTGTTCTGGTGCTGGTTTTCGGCGGCGGTGGGAGCTACTACGGCTACAACCGGTGGGGCGGGGGCGGAGGCGCAGGCATCGGGCTAGGCACGGTGCTGGTCATCTTGTTGGTGTGCTACCTGCTGGGGATTTTCAGATAGGGAGATTGCAACGGGCTCGGCCGACAGAGCTAACTCAGAGCGCATAGTAACTGGCGGCCGGGGCAGCTTCCAATCGGTCAAACTACAAAGGCCCGATCGGGCCACCGTGTGCAGTCGCTCAACTAAAGACGCGATCGCCAGTATCGGGTCCATCCTATTGCATGTTCCGTTCTCAAAAACGGTCAGATTCGATCATCTCTTGAGGGCATAGTGCTCGTGATCCTGGGAAGCCGCCAGTCTTCCGACGGCGAGCCGAGCTTGCCGCAGATCGCTCTATCAAAGCAGTCCCAACAGGTAGCACGCGACCAGAATCACAAGCGCTGTGCCAAGCCCAGCGCCGGCGCCGCCACCTTTTCCCCAACTTTCGTAGCCGTAGTATCCTGCGCCTCCGGCGAACAACAGCACCACAACAATGATGAGACTGATCAGCATCTTGCGTTCCTCTTCACTCCGGGCATCCCGGGTTGTGACTTGCTTTCGATTGCGCCGAGCGTATCGCGCTCGACGATTCGCCGACGGCCATTCTGAAGTTTTCTACATTGGAGCTGAAAAAAATGAGCAATTCGACACACATTCACCGTGGCGAGCGTGCGCGGGGAACGCCGAGCGCCCATCAACGAGGCTCTGCGGCAATCGTTTCACAACGCACGGTTCCTATTGCTCAGACGGGTGCTTGCCGCAAGACTAGATTCGAGTATGTAAGGGCAAATCAATGATGGACCCGATCAAGCAACGGGAATTCATGTACCGACTCAACCCCTTATGTAGGCTGCTGTTGCCGGGTTGATCCTGACGGCGCCAAAGCGGCCCACTCTCACAGCAGACACCTAAAGGGGGTCTCATATGCGCGGAATCAAGATTCTATTCGGTACGACGGCACTGCTCGCCGGCCTGGCCCTGGCGCCAGCGGCTCAGTCACAGATCTACGTCAACATTGGCGTGCAGCCGGTTTGCTCTTACGGCTATTACGACTATTCACCCTACGCCTGCGCGCCCTATGGCTTCTACGGGCCAGGATACTTCTACAACGGCATCTTCCTGGGCATGGGTCCATGGGCCGGGTGGGGCTACGGCCACGGCTGGGGCAGCCATCGGTTCAGCGCGGATGGTGGCGGAAGCTATCGCGGCGGCGGCGGCGCAGCGGCCAATCGCAGCAGTTTTGCACGCGGCGGCGGCCCAGCCCGCGGCAACACTGCCGCTCCGCGTTCTAACGGGGCGCGTCCCAGCGCTGGCCGGCCGGCGGCAGCGGTGCGCACCAGTGCTCCGCGCCCAACAGCTTCGCACGCAACAGCATCGCGCGCGCCTGCTTCGCACGCAGCTCCCAGCGGCGGCGGGTCTCACGGCGGCGGCGGTGGACATCAAGGTGGTGGCGGCGGTGGACATGAAGGCGGTCATTAAACTGTAGCTGCTGGATCGGACAGCAGTTTCGACAACAAGCGGCGGAGCATACCAGCTCCGCCGCTTTTCGTTGGTGAATGCATTTCCTTGTGCACCGTGCTGTGAGGAGCGCAGTAGGACGGGTCGCCTGGCGGCGTGTGCGCTACATTTGTATTGCTGTGAGACCAGGGAACAATGCCATCGCGAAAACCCGTTGGCGGGGCAAGTGGGCTTTCACCCTCACCCTGTTCGTAATCTCGAGCTGGTCTTTATCGGCACTGCCTCCTGAGGCAAAGCTATCGACCCCCGGCGCGTACCGCCATTCCATCGACCCGCTGCTCAACGTGACGGACTTTCGCACAAGTTACTACGAAGATGGCGCGGCAGATGCTTCGGTTTTGTTCCCCGAAAGCAGCCAGAAGCCGTATGAGTATCTGATGCCTGCGGAGCCTGTCGCTGCACTGGTTCGGCTGCACGACCGGGGTCTTCCGTTGCTTATCGACTGCCTGAGCGATGGAAGAATCACGCGGATGCGTTTTGAAGGGAATGCGATTACACAACCGATGAACGTACCCATCGGCTATGTGTGCCTCGACATTTTGATGGGAGAAGTCCACGGAAACCCGGTTTCCGACTCAGAATGCGCGGACGATGGCCTGGGGGCGTGCATGAGTCACGGGTACTATTTCAGGCCGGACGATTATTACGGATGCACGGAACGGGATTGTCTCCTGAGGCCGTGGGTCCTGGTCGTTCAGCGGACATGGCGGAAGGCTTACCTGGCCCATCGCCTTCGCTATCGCAATCCCTATGATGCGTTTCCTGCTGACGAATACAAGCAACTCCAGACAGGGGCCAAATAGGCGTGGGGCGCCTTCTGTCGTGGCGAGTTTGCATTCCACAGATTCGGGCCGCCGGCGCCGACCAGCCCTTTCGGCGCCCAGGCCGCTTTATAAAGCGCTGCGGCGTCCGGTGATCAGGTTGATGACAAGGATGATCAACGCGACCACCAGGAGAATGTGAATCAGGCCACCGGCGATGTGAAGGCTGAAGCCCAGAAGCCACAAAACCAGAAGGATAACGAAGATTGTCCAGAGCATTTTAGAACACCTCTCTCGATTGCGAACGCCTGAGACGGGAGATCCGGCTCAGACGCACACAACGCATTCACGATCGTTGGTTAATTCGAAGCAATGGCCTGCGCCTTTGCCTGGCGGACTGCGTCGATGAACGCGTCTGCGGATGCGGGCGTTGCCACTTCGCCGCGCAGAACGCGGTGTGTGGAGACGTCAGGCCCGTAGAGAGCGTCCATGGAATCGTTGTCGCGACGAACATCGGCGCCGGTCAGAGTGAGTCCGGCAAACGCGCCTTTGGCGCGCGAGTAGGTCAGAATTTCGGTATTCAGCTTCCAGTCGGTATCGGCAGTGGCATGGCGGCCCACTGGTCCGGCTGCCGCAGAGGCGTCAGCTCCAATCTGGAACTTAGCGTCTTCCAGGCGCAGCATGCCCTTTTCGCCCTGGAAAACCATGACCAGATCCACGCCTTCGACGCCGATCTGCAATCCCCAGCTTCCGCCGGTGATGGCAAAGAACGCAGGCGCGCTCCAGCCGTTTGCGGTCCGGCAGGTGGCGATGCCCTTGCCGTTCTCCGCGCCAAACACCAAGCCGCCCTTGATCATGTGGGGAACGACAGCAATGCACCGCGCGTGTTCCAGTACCTCTTCCGGAATGCCTCTATCCGGCGCGGACATGATCTGGTGCAGCACCAAGGTTGCATTTTCGAGGCGATTCTGCACATCTTCGCGAGTTTCCGCCACGGCGGTGCTTGCTACACCCAAACTTACCAATGCCACTAACGTCATGAATTTCTTCATTTATTTCACCTTTTCTACCCATGCGCAGCGTCATCTGAATTCCGCGCACTGAGGCGCACAAGGTAACTTCACTTTAGAGTTGTTGACTTGCAGTGTCTGAGCTATTCCGCTCAGAGGGAGTAACTCCAAGCCAGCCGGCGACTTGCCCCGCAGTCCCTGTACAAAATTGAACAGTTTCACGATTCCTTGCGTGGGACACTCGTCCTGGTACCCAACTTCATCCCCTGGTGAGGCGAACGATGCCCCTCGCAAATGACAGACTGCTGATCGTAGACGATAAGAAGTTGATTCGAACGTCGTTATCGTTAGAGCTTACGGAGATGGGGTATTCTGTGCGATCCGCCCAGGACGGATTCTCCGCGCTCTATGAGTTGCGAGAGGAAATCCCCGATATCCTCCTCTCCGATCTCAACATGCCGGGAATGTCCGGATTCGAACTCTTGCGGGTGGTCCGCCGCCGGTTTCCCACAATTCAGGTGATTGCCATGAGCGGCGCGTTCTCCGGCGACGAAGTGCCTTCCGGGGTGGCCGCCGACGCTTTCTATCAAAAAGGCAGCAGCATGGGTGCCCTGTTGCGGATCATCGAATCCTTACCGCTCATGGCGCGGCGAGATCCGCTTCCGGCCCGCGTCACGGCGCCTCTTCCGATTCAACGAAGCGGAAGCGACACTTTCAGAGAGGCCCACGTTACGATTGCCTGCCACGAGTGCCTGCGGACCTTCTCCCAGCCTATCAACGGCTCTTGCGATCGCGAGCAGAAGACAGATTGCATTTATTGCGGCAGCTCGATTCAGTACTCGGTTGTCGAATCTCTCAATCAAATGCCGCTGCGGAGTTTCTACCGAAGAGCCGGCGCAGAAATCTCAGCGCAGGGCGTATCTGACGTTGGTGACTGAACGCGGCAAGAAAGGGTTCGGCCTATGCCTACTATTGCACTTCACTCATGTCTGCTTGCCGGCAAAGCACGATCCTCTTTCACCCCAGAATCGGCGGCAATCGAAATCACAGTGGCTGGAACGCTCTGAAAAGAGCTTACCCGGCCGCGATTGCCAATCAAGCGGGGAGCGCGTTTGACTTTTCCGGCGGGCACGGTCCCGGCCGCAGCGGGTTGGCTCACCATCCCTATCCTGCCCAGCCTCATGGCTCGCTTTGCCGCGAAATAATTGTCAACATCGATTTTCTTAATAAGGGCCATTGGCGTTCCAGTCGTTCTGTTCATATCCTCTGCGGCCTTTTCCTGGTCCGCAGAGGACGATGGGTTGAAGTTAGCGCAGACTTCCAGTGGTTGCGTTGACCGGGCTTCCAATGGCTTCGCCCGATACCACCAGTTCCACTCTCCGGTTCTCTTGCCGTCCAGCGGAGTTATCGTTCGAGGCTACCGGCAAAGTATTGCCGAAGCCCGTCGCGCTGACCGAGTTTGCGACTACGCCCTGTTGCACGAGGTA
>JBEKIE010000026.1:0-48063 GCA_050011915.1 Occallatibacter sp. | reverse complement strand
CGCGTTGGGCGAGCCGTTCATGGTGCCGCAGGTCGAGGCTCAGTTGGGGGCGCTGCTCGACGCCAGCCGCGAGTGCTGGGACATGGCGCTGCTCTACGGCGAGCGCCACGGCTACCGCAATTCGCAGGTGACGGTGCTGGCGCCCACGGGCACCATCGGCTTCATGATGGACTGCGACACCACGGGCATCGAACCGGACCTGGCGCTGGTGAAATACAAGAAGCTGGTGGGCGGCGGCATGATCAAGATTGTGAACAACACGGTGCCGGCCGCGCTGTTCAAGCTGGGCTACTCGAATGACGAAGTGAACGCAATCGTCAGCTACATTGACGCCACGGGCACCATCGAGGGCGCGCCGGGCATCAAGCCGGAGCACCTGGCCGTGTTCGATTGCAGCTTCAGGCCGGCCAAGGGCACGCGGTCCATTCATTACATGGGGCACATCAAGATGATGTCGGCGGCGCAGCCGTTCCTTTCGGGCGCGATCTCGAAGACGGTGAACCTGCCGCACGAAGCGACCATTGACGAAGTGGCCGAGGCGTACGCCGAGAGCTGGAGAATGGGCATCAAAGCGGTGGCCATCTACCGCGACGGCTCGAAGGGAACGCAGCCGCTGAACACCAGCATGGATGCGAAGAAGGAACCTTCCGCGCTGGACTCTGTGGGCAGCCGCGTGCTCAGTCATTTGTCTGCGTCGCAACCGGCCGCCGAAGCCGATCTGAAGACGCTCGAGACGCATGGATCCGACAAGCTGGAGGTGAGCGCGAAGCAGTTGCTCGCCGTCTCGCAGGCCTTCCAGAAGGCGATTGAAGAGATTGCCACTGCCGCCGCGGTTCCGGTGCTCACGGCAACGCCTTCGGTCGATATAGAGACGGGCGCCGGCGAGATGGGCAAAAGCGAGCAGGATCTCAACGCACCGCCGCGCGCCATACGCCACCGTCTGCAGGCGGAGCGCGCGTCCATCACGCACAAGTTTTCCATTGCCGGGCACGAGGGATACATCACGGTCGGGCTCTATCCCAACGGCCAGCCGGGCGAAATCTTTATCCGCATGGCCAAGGAGGGATCGACGGTCAGCGGCCTGATGGACGTTTTTGCGACGTCGGTTTCGCTGGCGCTGCAGCATGGCGTGCCGCTCAAAGTGCTGTGCGAGAAGTTCGCGCACACGCGCTTCGAGCCCTCGGGCTGGACGGGCAACGATCAGATTGGCTATGCGAAAAGCTTGATGGATTACATCTTCCGCTGGCTCAACCTGCGCTTCCTCTCGGGCGAGCAGTTGACGCTGTTCGCGGGCCTGGCTCCCAAGACGCCGGCGCTGCCGGCTTCGCCCAGCCTGCTCGAGGAGAGCGATGTCGAGGCGGAGCAAGCAGCCCCGTCGAGCGATCACTTGACGCATCTCGCTGAGGAAGTGGCCAAGCGGTTGAATCAGATGAGCGGACATGGCGGCTCGGCAGGCGGAGGCATTGCCCCCGAGGCGCAGCCGCGCCAAGCGCCGGCGGCAAGCTCCTCGCACATACCGAGCCTGCAGGACCGCGGCTTGTATCACGCAGCCGACGCCATGCGCGACATGTACGACATGGGCGACGCGCCCAGTTGCAACGTCTGCGGCGCCATCATGGTGCGCAACGGCAGTTGCTACCGCTGCATGAGCTGCGGGTCGACATCGGGTTGTAGCTAGGCGTACGACAGCCTGGTTTTGTGCCAATTGTGCGCTGGCTCATTCGTCGCGATCATGCTTCGGCAGGGCCCGTCAGAAGTTGTGGAACCAATGTCGACAAACCATCTGCCAGATTCACCGGCTTGGCGACGAGCTGAACCTTGGCCGATTTGAGGCCGGAGCGACTGGCGGTGATGGTAATGATCCCGGCTTGCAGAGTCGAACGCACGAAGACGCGGTTGATGCCGCATTCGGTATTCAAATACAGGTTGTTTGTCGAGTCGATCTTGCCGCTGTTATAGCCGCCGCGCCAAATGCCGGGGCCTGAGATTGTGAAGTCGACTCTTGCGTCATCCGTCGGGCAGCGGCGGCCCCGCGCGTCGACGACCTCGAAGTCGATGAATGCCGCGTCTTGCCCATCGGCCTGGAGACCTTGCGGGCCAACCGTCGAAGTGAGTCTGATCGCTACGGGGGGGGCGGCCGTGGAGAGTTCCTGTGCTGCTGCCGCTTTACCCGCAATCCTGCCCACTGCCTTGAGGATCCCGGGCACAAAGGTTACATCGGAGAACGCGAAGACAAAGCCGCTTTCCGGCTTCGAGTTGATGCCCAGCGATTTTCCGTTGAGGAACAGCTCCACGGAGTCGGTGTTCGCGACTACGTAGACGGTCTTAATTGTTTTATGCGCGGGCTGGGCTGGGATTGCCGGCAAGTCAGGCATGGGAGGTCGACCGGGCGCTGCAGGCCGACCCGGCACGGCGGGCTCTTCCGGACTGGCGGGTTGCTCCAGCGGATAACTCCAATGCCCAAGGATATGCAGGTCCGGTTTGTCGTTCTGCATCACGCGATGCGCGAAGTAAATCTCCTTGGGCAGGCGAACCGCATCCACCTTGCCGCTCACAC
Source organism: Occallatibacter sp. (assembly GCA_050011915.1). Lineage (GTDB taxonomy): Bacteria > Acidobacteriota > Terriglobia > Terriglobales > Acidobacteriaceae > Telmatobacter. The sequence continues at coordinate 45,506 of JBEKIE010000026.1, read as the reverse complement.
GGCAAACTTCGCTCGAATCCTGGCGGCCGTCGGCGTCGGAATCCGAGAAATAAATCGAAGCGTAGCCGGACCACTTCGAATGAGCGGGATCGGGATTGGAGATGCGATTCTGCCAGTACGCCCAATAACGTTCGATGCCGGCGAGCGCGAAGCTCTCCGAAGTGAAGAGATACCGTGACCGATTTCTCCATGTGTCGTTCGGTCCCTTCTTCGCTTTGTAGTAAGGCGGCGAGTCATCGTCCCAGAATCGCCGCGCGCCTTCCTCGCGGAAATCCTCGGCTTCGACCAGCGGAGCGCGATCGCGGCGGTAGGCGGTGTATCCGCGAAACATGTCGTTAGGTCCGGCCAACGCATCCGTCTTTGGATCCTGGCCGATCATGACGCCGTAATACTCCGCGATGGGTGTGAGCGCGGCATTGGCATCAAGATCGTCGTTATCGCGATAGCCCATTACCCGACCGCCATAAGGATCCCATTGCTTGCGCAGCGCGACCATTTGCTCCATCTCTTCCGGCGTAACAATCGTGTTGCCCGACTCCCAGAAGAGAATGCTGGGGTTGTTGCGAAAGTAGATGATCGAATCGCGCATGACTTCAAGGCGCTGTTCCCACTGCCGTCCTGTGACCTCGCGTTCTTTGTCGCCCGCCGGGCAAATCTGGATGATGCCGTAACGGGCCATCGCGTCCGCGTCTACCCTCTGCGGCGAAATGTGCATCCAGCGCATGTAATTGCCATGGCAATCGCGCATAAGTTTGGCGCTATAGTCGTGCAGCCAGTCCGGAGTGGCCCCGCCGAGGCCGGCCCACTCGTCGCTGGAGCGCTGCGCGAAGCCTTTCAGGTAAACAAACTTTTCGTTGAGATAGACACCACCCGTACCGGCGCCGCCCTTGAATTCTGTTTTGCGAAATCCGGAGACAGTCTTCTCGACGTCGACAACCTTCCCGCCAACCTTGAGGACGGTATACACGTTGTAGAGGTAAGGATCGCCGGTATTCCAGAAGCGCGCGTTCCTGAGTGCGCCCGATGCGGTCAGCAGCTTCTTTTCGCTATTGGCGATGTCCACTGGATCGCCCTCGAACCGCGCGCGGATTTGCCCGCGGTGGTCGACGATCACTACAGAAAGACTCACGGCGGCGCGCTCGCCCGAATCGTTGCGGACCTCGGAGTCAATGGTGATGTCGGCCGTCTTCATCGGGATGTCGAAGTTGGCGGCATGCACGTAAATGCCGCTGGTTTCCAAACCGTAATAGAGCGGAAGCGTCTGGTGAATCTTGCCGGTTACGTGCAGCCAGACATGGCGGTTGATGCCACCATGGTCGGGATTGAAATCGTTCGCATTCCATTCAAACGGAGTTCCGGTAGCACGCTCCTTGTAGTCCGTGCGGTTGTCCACCTTCACCGCGAGCACGTTCTCCTCGGGCCCGAATCGCGCTAGATCGCTTATGTCGACGCCGTAGGCGGTAATTCCGTTCTCGTACAAGCCGATCGCTTTCCCGTTGAGGAAAATGTCGCCGGCTTGGCGCATGCCTTCGAATTCGAGAAAGGTTTTACGGCTTGAGTAGCCGGCCGGAAGCTTGAAGTGCTTGCGATACCAGGAGAGACCCTTGTAAGTTCCCAGGTCGCCGCCGCTGTGCGAAATGATCTTCCGGAACGAGTCAACATCGTTGAAGCTGTGCGGCGTGCTGATGGTTGTCCAATGCGAATCGTCGTAGTCGGGAGCTTCCGCCCCAGCCACGTCCTCACGGATAAATTTCCAGTTCAGATTGAAGTTGATCCGGACGCGTGGAGAATTGGGAGGTGTGAAGCGAGCGGCCGGAGTCGAAGCAAAAACGGTGCGCCCTGCTCCGGCAAGGATGGGTATTGCGGATGCAGCAACTGCTGCCGTCGCGAGGAACTCTCGGCGTGAGATGGGAGGTGTCGGCATGAGATCTCCACTTCATCCATTTTTGTAATGAATCGTCGGAGAAAAGAATCCAGCACGGTCATATTACTCAAGCTGAATCAATCGAGCAATTGTGAAGCGGCTGCGATGGCCGCGCTGACAGGCGGCCAGGCCGAGGGCAAGGGCGATATGGGTCTTGCCGGTGCCGCTGTTGCCCAGCAGCAACACGTTCTCGTTTCACGAGGAACTCGCGCCGGGCCGTATCCAGTTCCGGTGTCCGATTGAGAGACGGAATGGCGAGGAAGTCGAAGCTGTCAAGGCTCTTGACCACTGGGAACTCTTGGGCTCTTCTCGTCATATTCCTGCCCAAGAGACGAGACAGCAGGCCGGTCGAGTCGCGCTGCGGCGCCCCGCGCCGCGAGGCGCATGGCACCAAGGATTCCCCATGGATGGCCTACAATCTTGTGGTCTGCATTCCCGGTACAGCTTCGGTACATTTGAAGGTGAGAGAAGGTCCGGTGATTTGCCGCTAGGCGGCACCAGATGAGGCACCTAGATCTTGACTTTCATTTGGTTCGGGACCAGGGGGTTGGAGGTTCAATTGAACTCCCCTGCTTTGTGCGTGGTGCGCCCGACTTTTTGAAAGATCTGAGGGTCTCGCCGCGAATCCGAAGTTATTCGGTGCACTTGTCTGTTTTAAAGTTTTACAATGGAATCAGCAATATGCACCGCGCAAGTAATTTTCGCTGAATGAAACTTTCACATTGTGCATCAATTTGCGCAGAAACTTTCATTTCATGAGGTGATTCAATTTCACTTTATGGAGTACCGCATGCGCTAAGTCATTGATTTTGCCTGTGGGAGATTTTCACCTTATGCGTAAACCCACACAGCTGAGTGGCTGGCCAAGCCCAAATAATATTTTGATCCATGATACGAATTGCGCGGCTATCTTGTTATAAAGGGTGAGCGGCCACTCCACGGACCCCTTCGCCGCTGACAATCGAATCGAGGAGAGACGGTCATGAATACGAAGAAGTTAGTGCTCTTCGTGGGCGCCGCGGTAGTCGTGGCTGGTGGTCTGATCTATTGGCTCGGCATCTATCCTCCAGCTTCCACGCGTAACGGACAGGGTGCAATCGGAAAGCGCGACGTGTATCGCGCGGAGCAGCCAGCTGACGCTTCCGTCACCCCGGGCGCTGCGCCGGTGGCGGAGCAGGCGGCCGCCGAGCAGATGAAGAACCACCAGATGCCGGAACTACAGGACGGCCAGTTCTTCCAGTTGAAAAACGGGCAGATGTATCAATTCAGCCACGGCCAACTATTGCAAATTCAGAACGGCCAAATGCTCCAGCTGAAGACCGGCCAAATGCTTCAACTGCAGAACGGCCAGTTGTTCCTACTGCAGAACGGCCAGTTAGCGCATCTGAATAGCGGCCAAATGTACCAACTGACCACCGGCCAGATGTTTCAAATCAAGAACGGCATGATGAATCAAATCAAGGACGGCATGGTGTTTCAGCTGAGCAGCGGCCAGATGTTCCAGTTGAATAGCGGCCAACTTTTTCAATTTAACCATGGCCAACTGAACCAACTGACCACCGGCCAGATTCAGATGGCGATCAAGCCGGAATAGGCGTTCTGGAAGCGGGCGCCTTCCGCATGGCGTCGATGGCGCCCATTCCGGAGAACTGCCCTTAGCCTGCGGATGTTCGGGAATCTGCTCATGGATCGCAATTTAGGAGGGGGCAGGATCAAGCCTGCACGAAAACTGACTTCCTCCAGAGGCATTTGCGCGCTTCTGCTTGGCGCGATGCTGGCGGGCGGATTTTCGCTGCGTGCCGAGCCGCGGCTTTATACCCAGGAAACCAAGCAGTTCCGGATCGTCTACTACTCCCCCCAGCACGAATATCTTGCTCCGCTGCTGATCCGCTCGCTGGAAAACGCAGCGCAATTCTATAGAGAGAAATTCGGTTACCAGCCGCACGGCCAAATTACCATCCTGATTCAGGATTTCGACGACTTCGGATACGGAGGCGCCGGAACTGTCCCCACTAACTCCATTCAGATCGGCATCGAGCCATTCAATCTGGTGTTTGAAACGTTGCCCTCGGCCGAGCGCATGGGATTAATGTCGAAGCACGAGCTGATGCACATTGTGATGGGCGACCAGCCAGCTCCACGCGACGCCATGTTCCGGACCATCTTCTCCGGAAAGATCATGCCCAATACCGACGATCCGATCTCGATCCCGTTCAGTTTTCTGGGCAGCCCGCGAGTGTACTCCCCGCGCTGGTTTCATGAAGGCGCCGCGGTATTCATGGAAACATGGTTAGGCGGCGGCCTGGGACGCGCCCTGGGGGGCTACGACGAGATGACGTTCCGTGCCAAGGTCCGCGACCATCGGCCGATGTACGACGTGGTGGGCCTGGAGTCGGAAGGAACATCGGCTGATTTCCAGGTGGGCGCGAATTCGTATCTGTACGGGACGCGCTTCATGAACTATCTGGCCAACCAGTATGGTCCCGAGAAGCTGACTTCGTGGATCGTCCGCACCAGCTCGAGCCACGCCTATTTCGAGACGCAGTTTCGCGAAGTATATGGCGTGCCGCTCCACGACGAGTGGCGCCGCTGGATCGCGTACGAGCACAGTTGGCAAGAGGCCAATCTGAAGTTGATCCGGCAGTATCCGGTAACGCCGGTGAAGCCCCTCTCGCCGAAAATCCTGGGATCGATTTCGCGGTCCTACTACGACGGGAAAGACAATGTGATTTACGTCGCCGTCCGGCATACCGGCCCCATGCCGTACCTCGCAGCGATTCATCTCGATTCGGGGCGGGTGGAACATCTGACCGATGTACGGGGCGGCAGTATTTACGATGTAACGTCTCTGGCCTTCGATCCCGACGGGCGCCGGCTCTTCTTTGCCACCAACGACACGCGCGGACTGCGCAGTTTGTATGTCTTCGATCTGAAAACCCGCAAAACCACCCTCCTCGCGCCCCACCTGCGGATGGGCGATCTTGTCTTCTGCCGCAAGGACGGTTCGCTCTGGGGAGTGACGCATGACAACGGTCTTTCCAGCATTGTGCGCCTGGAGGCGCCCTTCAAGTCGCCGAGAGTGCTTTATACGCTCCCCTATGCCAGCGATTTCTTCAATCTCGACTTTTCGCCGGACGGCACGCAACTGACCGGCGCGCTGACCGATGAGACCGCAACGCAACGGCTGGTCCGGTACCAAACCGCCGACCTGCTGGCGGGTAAGACGACGCACGAAGTCCTGTACGATTTCCAGTTCGACTCACCGGACAGCTTCACCTTTTCGGCGGACGGCAAGTATCTGTTCGGATCGTCCTATCTGACGGGCGCTTCGAATCTGTTTCGTTTCGATCTGGAGACGAAAAAGCTCGATGCGCTCAGTAACTCTGAGACGGGGCTCTTCCGGCCGCTGCCGCTCCCGGACGGAACTCTGGCAGCGTTCGATTATTCGGCCCTGGGGTTTCGCCTTGTGAGCTTGCCGATTCGAGTGATCGATGACGTCAACGCGATTCCCTACCTGGGGCAATCCGTAGTGGAGAAATATCCGGAATTGAAATCGTGGAAGCTGCAGTCGCGCAACAACATTGACGACCTCAAGCTGCGTACATACGCGGGCTACTACCGGCCCCTGCGTCACATCCAACTGCAGTCGGCCTATCCCATTCCCCAGGGCTACGAGAATGCGAAGGCCGGGGGTGTGCGTCTGGATTTCGGAGATAGTCTGGGGCTCAGCCATATCACGACGACGCTTTCTTATTCTCCTGACTCATCCGCGGGGCTGCGGGATCGATTCCATTTCGGGCTGGAAGCCACCTACTGGGATTGGATGCTTTTCGCGTACTTCAACAGAGCGGATTTCTACGATTTGTTCGGGCCTACGAAAGTGGGACGCCGCGGATTCGGGTTAATCGGCGAGAAGAAGAAGAATCTCCTTTACGATTCGCAGCGCACGATGAACCTGAACATGACTCTGGCCGGTTACTCCGGTCTGGACCAGCTTCCTGACTATCAAAACGTGGCCGCCGTGCACACGCAGTTTATCGGCGCCACGGCGGAGCTGGCATACTCGGATTTGCAAAAATCGCTGGGCGCGATCGAAGACGAAAGCGGCGCGCAGTGGAAGGTGAGCGGGGAGGTGGACGACACGTTCCCCAAGATATTTCCCCACGTGTGGGGAGAATACACTCGCGGATTCCTTCTCCCGCTCAGGAATTCGTCGCTTTGGATCCGCTCGTCGGCAGGGAAGGCATTCGGCGATGCGACCGATCCGTTCGCCAACTTTTACTTCGGCGCCTTCGGCAACAACTGGGTCGACAAGGGCGACCCCAGCCGCTATCGCCAATACTATAGTTTTCCCGGCGTGCAGATCGATCAGATCGGCGCCAACAGCTTTGCGAAGTCTCTGGGCGAATGGGATCTGACGCCGCTGCACTTCCGCGATCTGGGGTCTACGATGCTTTATTGCAATTGGGTAAGGCTGGCCCTGTTTACGGGCGCTCTGGGGACGAATCTGGGCAGCGACCAGCGCAGCGGCTACGTGGACGGCGGTGGTCAAGCCGACTTCCGGCTGGTGTTGTTCTCTCAGGTGAAGTCGACCTTCTCGGCCGGGTTCGCGGCATCGCGCGACGACACCGGGAACACCGGGCACGAATTCATGTTCTCGCTGAAAATCTATTGAGCACATCGCAGACTTCACCCGCTGCAGGCCGAATTGCCGGATCGCGATCGAGCATGCGCAAAATCAGGGCATCGATTTCCGGAGGTACGCCGGCACGCAGCGTGGAAGGCGCCGCGACCAGACGGCATTCGATGGCCTCAAACACGTCCAGCGGAGTTTCCCCTGCGAAAGGATGCCGCCCAGCCCACATCTCGTATAACAATGCGCCCAGCGAAAAAACGTCTGCAGCGCTGCTCGCCACCTCGCCGCGAAATATTTCAGGAGACATGTAGAGCAGCGTGCCCGAGAGCGTGCCGGATATGGTTCCGGACGCGCCTCGAGCATTCACCTCCAGACGCACAGGTCCGGCAAGGCGGGCGAGACCGAAGTCCAGGACCTTCAGCACTCCGTCGGTGCGGATGATGATGTTCTCCGGCTTGATATCGCGATGCAGGATTCCTGCGAAATGCGCCGCGGCCAGAGCGCGAGCGGCCTGTTGACCCCAGGCGATGGCCTGTGCGGCATCCACTAGGCCGGCACTGATGGTTTCGCGAAAGGTGCGGCCCTCAACCCATTCCATGGCCATGAACATTCCCGCAGGCGAGTCTCCGGATTCCAAAACCGTGACGATGTTGGGATGGTGCAGCGCGGAGGCGGCGCGGGCTTCCGTCTCGAAGCGGGCCACGGCATGTGGGCTCGCCACAAGATGGCTGCGCAGAATCTTCAACGCGACCGGGATTCCCGACGGGTCGTGCGCGCGATAGACTTCGCCCATTCCGCCGATCGCGATCAGGGATTCAATCTCGTAGTTCCCGACACGCTGGCCTGCCGCAAGCGCACCGGGTTGATGCTCCACCAGGTCGGCAGCGAGGTGAACTGGCGGCGCGGCGAAGAACGCTTCGTCGTCGGCCTTGAGGAGCGATTCGACCTCCGCCCTCACGGGGGCGCTGGCAGATGCGAGCAGAACCTGGCGCTCGCGCGCCGGAAGATCGATCGCGGCGTGAAAAAGGCGTTCGATCTCTTCCCAATCAGCCTGTGGGCTCATGGCCTCTCGCTGCGCATCTCGCGCACCAGCCATGTACGCGCCAGCCGCCAATCGCGATTCACAGTGATAACGGATACGCCCAGGGCTTCGGCCGTTTCCTCGATACTCAAACCTCCGAAGTAGCGCATCTCGACAACCCTGCTCTTGCGCTCGTCGATAGCCTCAAGTCGTTCGAGCGCTTCATGAAGAGCTACGACCTCGGCGGCCTCCTGATTCACGGCCGGCTGCACGTCGTCGAGCGACAATACGAATTGCCCACCGCCGCGTTTTCCGGTATGACGGCTCTTCGCATGATTCACCAGGATCTGCCGCATGGCCGTGCAGGCGACAGCGAAAAAATGGCCGCGATTTTGAAACGAAGCGTTTTCGGAGCCGGCCAGCTTGAGATATGCCTCATTGATCAGCGCCGTAGGCTGCAGAGTGTGGCCTTGATTTTGGCCGCTCCAGGCGCGCCGCGCCATGCGATGCAGCTCGTTGTATACGAGTGGCATGAGTTCGTTGAGCGCATTCGGGTCGCCCTTGCCCCAGGCGGTAAGCAGGCCCGTGATCTCGCCTTCGGGATTCATAGTTCCTGATCTCCGGATCGTCATGATACAGCCGGCAGTGCGGCGTTGTGCCGGTTTGCCGACATCCCGCTCCTGAGCCTTACAGAGGTTCCGCAGTCACTGTGTCCCGATGCCATAGCCGCCAAGTGGATTTTTCCGATCCGGGGTGGAAGTAAAATCCACCTTCCTCCGAGGCTAGATACAGTTATAGCAACTGCGGAACCGCTCTAACGCAGCCCCTGGCCAAGGCGATGCATCTCCCACAAATCGCGCGGAGTCTGCGAGAGCAGCGGACGGACCGCCAGCATTCCAGTGAGTCCGATACTTTTCTCCAGATACCGCAACTCCGCGAACAGACTCTTCAATTCGGGGTCGGGGGCAACTTCCAGGCCGATCTCCCGAAGCATAAGATCGCTCTTGGCGCGCACGCTGAGTTCGGTGGTCAAGTACAGAAGCGACAACATGTCGCCGCGCAGTTCCGGCGGGAAGGCTTCCTGCAAAGACAACAGGTAGGCGCCAACCCGCGTTTGCTGGAACTCCTGAGAGCCAATCATATTGAGAACGTTGATGTCGCGGTCCATCTTTCCCCCCAGCCATCGCCGCAGGGACCGCTCGCTGAGGTAGAACACGGCGCCGAAGATCAACGGAAGGCCCACTAGCGCCGCCAGCATCGATGCTACGGGAAACTGCACATTTTGATTGAACAAGGAGTGCAGCACAACTGCCGTGAGGAGGCCGGGGGCAAAAAGGCGCGCGCCGCGCCACTGCCGGCTCTCGAGCAGATAGGCCGAAATAACCGCCCCGAGCGCCGCCACGCCTCCGTGCATCACGGCGGTGCCAAACCCACGCAGGATCCAGATACCCATCTCGCTTCCCTTCAGCAGGTGAAGGTAGGAAAGGTTTTCGATCAATGCGAACCCCGTACCAACGGCGAACCCGCAGATGGCCGAATCGGCCATGAACGCCACTCTCGCCGTGGCAATGAGAAGCATCCAGTAAACGGCCTTGGCTGATTCCTCCACTACTGGAGCGCCAAAGCGGGCGTACTGATCCTGATACCCAGGGAACTGCCGAAATATGAAGGTATTGATGATGAAGCAGAGCCCCGCCGCCAGGGCGCCGGCCGCGAGCGCTGCGAAGACCGTGCGCGATGAAACCAGCTTATAGCTGTCCAGCCCGCGTAGAACGGCAAGAAACAGGAGCACCGGCGCCAAAGCTAATGCCAGCCGAAGTACTTCGACACTGTGCATCGAGGCGTACATCACGAACTCGCCGAGATCGTGAATATCAAGCGATTCCAGCCTTGTTCGCGGCGATAAGTCACCAACTTGGCGAACGACTTCAGCAATAAGATGCCCAAGCCTCCGATCGGCCGCTGCATTAAATCGAGAGTCAGGTCTGGCGGACTGGCCGCCAGCGGATCGAATGCAACACCCTGATCGCCGACTTCGACCGCGAACTCACCTGGTGCGGGGACCGAGTACGTAATGGTTACCACGCCTGGAGCGCCCTCCGGATAGGAATAGCGTGATACGTTCATCAGGATCTCTTCAATCAGAAGCTCCAACTCGTGCACGCGCGATTCCGGCAGGTTCGCTTCCCGCGCCCCCTTGCTGACGAACGCGGTGGCCGGGCCGAGCGATTCGGCTCTCGCGACCAGCATCAACGATTGAGGTGTCTCAGGCAAGCCCTTCGCTTAGCCCTCCATAAGCGCCGATTCAACTGAGTCGTGCAAAGGGAAAACCCGGTCGAGCCTGGTGAGTTCGAACACTTGCCGGACCAGGCCGGTCAAGCGGCAGATCCGGAGCTCTCCGCCTTTGTCTCGCAACCTCTTGGCGGTCGCAACGAAAGATCGAAGTCCCATGCTGCTGACGTATGCGAGATCGCCCAAGTCGACGACGAGGTGCGTAAACCCCCCCGCGATGCAGGAATCGCAGTGCTGTTCAAATTGAATGGCATTCTCGGCGTCCATGCGGCCTGCAACACGCAATACAGCCTTGTCGCCAACCTGAGTCTGTTCAATGGTCACAATACCCCTAGGATGCCTTACGCCACACAGCACGTCAATTACCGACATTTCCCGCGCGGCCCGTCGGGTCTCCGGGAATCGCGAACCTGCGTCACGGCTCGTGTTGCGCGGCATTTTCTGAGTGCCCTGCGGGTCGCCTACTCGTCATTTATATGTGAGTGAATAACGCATGGGCGTGCAGGCGCGCCGCACAAAGCAATCTTCAAACCGGGTCCACAATGGAAGGAAATGGGAGGGTTCCGGCGTCTCAATGCGCCAGGATCAAGCGGAAACCTCTGGCCACCAAGAACGCGAAGCCTGGCCGCGCGGAAGGGTAGCGAGCCGCCACGGCAACGTCAAGTTCTCCAGGTGGAGAGCGCGCCGCCGTCGCAGAAGCCGGCGACCAACCTCACAAGATAAGTCAAAGGCCGTGGCGTGGTGAAGACTCCGCATCTAAGCCACTTTAAGGAGCGGACGCTTTAACCACCTGATTCAACGGCGATTCGATGTCCTGGCGGGACAGGGGTTGATAGCTTCCGGCTCATGATGCCGTGGGGCAGCATTTCAAGCTGCAGACGCCGTTTTTTCGCGACATAAACTAAACAAAACAGCATTGATAGAGCTTATGGAGATGGAACTCAGCTTCACCGGAAATGAAAGGAATACGGCCTCAACCGGGTAAATCGCCTTCTCCTCTCAATGAAACGCTATTGTTCTTGACAACGACTTTCGCGTGCGCCTATAGTTCGTGTTGCGAATCAATGTTGGATTCTGCGGTAACTTCCATGCGAACTACCGCCTGATGGGCCTTGAATACCGTTTCCCCGAGACCAAAAATACCGTTCCCCTAGCTCCTTGGGAGAGGCTTGATCGGAGACGTATCCAAACTGCACGTCGCGGTCGATCAAACGTGACCTTGGGTAACCGTGGCCGCACTCCTGCTCGGAGAACTTCGAGTAGGAGGTAAACAGGATGAAGCTCAGGACATTCTCCAGACAGATCGTCGTATTGCCTGTTGGCGCGTTACAGTGCGTTTCGGCTGCCACCTCGGGAGAATTCGCACAGGAGAAGATGTCGAACAGCTCTTTCCTCCGCCTTATCTGTGACGCTCAGAATGCGGGCGCGATCTACGCGGCGCGTAAGTTCCGGTACCGCACCGCAATCCCAAACTTGATCATCCACACCAACTGAAGGACTGGAGTAGCATCATGGGTAGGTTTCTCAGGAATTTGCATTTCACCCGGATATCTCTTGGGCTAGCGGCGGCGCTGCTTCTTTGCGCTGCCAGCCCGGCTGTCTATGGCCAGGCACCCCCTCTGGTCTTTACCGTTGAGAATTCGGGAGCAAACCTGCCTCTGACGGGGACCCTCCCCTCGATGGCTCAGGCGCCGATCATGCGGCAATTGCCGGATCCGTTTGTATTCCGCAATGGAACCCGCGACACCACCTGGGCCTCGGAAGAGCAGCACCGCCAGGAATGGCGGGATGCGATTTTGCAAACCGAGGTAGGTCCAAAGCCCGCCTGTACGGGAACCTCGGCAGACAATGTTCTGGGCGTCGCCTATACCTGCTCCGTCAGCAGCGCGTCCTTCACCCACGGCTCGGGTAACAACTACACCTTGTCGATCACAGTGACAGTGGTTGGGCCGACTTCGGCACTGAATTCCACGCCTACCACGAAAACGCTCACGACGACCGCTGCAATTGTTCTGCCACCGGCTTCAGCAACATTTACGCCATCGACTTCGTCCGCGGCTGGATCCTGTGGTCCCGTACCCGCCAATGGGTGGCCGATCATCATCGGCATGACAGGGCCTACTGGAAGTTGGCCAGGCTCCGCGTTTACCACAGCGACGGCAGGGGGGTCTAACATCACAGTGTCCCCAACCGGCTGTGCGGCGACCGTCAATTTCGGCACCGCATACGCGGCCTTTGGCGCATATGTCACTACCGATGGGACTCACAACACAGATGGGTTCTACACGCTCTATCCCACTCTGTGCGCGGGAGCAACTGTTGGCGCAGGTGCATGCACCGTCGCCGATGGCTTCCCCAATGGGAGCAACTCGGGGGAATACGCCGCATGGGCTTTTGCACTGAGCCGCATCGTTGACGGCCTGGAAGAAATTTCATCGCAGGCCTACTGCAACGCCAACTCCGGAATGTGCGCCTCCAATACGGCGCTCCCGCTCGATATCACGCACTCGGCGACAACGGGATGCTCCTACGCCGGAAAGATGGCGTTGTGGACCGGCGCTATGGACGAGCGGATTGCTCTCGTCATCTCCCAGGAAAACGGCGGCGGCGGCGCACCCTCATGGCGCATTTCGCATGAGATCGAGAGCCAGGGCAGCGTCGAGGACGTCAATGACACGGACTATGACTGGTTCGATTCAACGCAGTTGACCTATACGGGCGCCGGTGTCTACAAAATGCCGGAGGATCATTTTGAGTTGATGGCCATGGTCGCGCCCAGAGCTTTGCTGCAAACCGGCGACAGCGCATATTACTGGCTGGGAGATCGATCCGCCACCTTCGATTCATTGGCAACGGCAGCCATCTACAACAACTATGGCATTGGCGACCGGTTTGGCTACTATGTCGATACGGTCCACTCCCATTGCGTCGTGCCGGCCTACCAGCAGAACGCCACGCAGCCGACGATCAACAGGTTCCTGTTCGGTACGACGACCGGCCCGAATGCCCCGGCAATTCCTCAGGAATCCTGGCTGTTCGCAGACTCCCTGCAACCCGGCGCGCAACCCACCTACGATCCCAATTACTGGACGGCGTGGTGGGGAACCGGCAAACCGGCGTTCCCGGCCGGCGAAGTCTGGAATTGGGGTTCAGACCTCATGCTGCCATTGAACCAGAACATCACCGTCAACACCGGCGACACCATTACGACACAATATCAATTGACAATGCCTGGCACCCACAAGGCAGGGTCAATCAGGGTCTTTTCGGCGTACAGCGAGGTTGACATCGCCTGCACCGATGGCACTTCGTACACGCTTACGGTTGGGGATACAAGCGGCCCGACCGTAACCTACTCGATCCCAGCGACCAGCAACCTCACGTATTCATCGAGTGTGTACTCAACGACGAACACTGGATGCGATAACGGGCAACCGGGTCAAACGACGGGCACCTACTTCTTTGTACTGGGACTGCCAAACCCCGGCGCCGGCAACCCCGGAACATACGGTTTCTCGACGACCAATGGCACACAGGAAGCCGGTCAGACTGACCCCCTCGAAGTGACGTTCAACGTCACCGACACCTCCAATGGCCAGGGCGGCACAATGGCGCCGTGGACAACCATACAACGTCAGAACCCTTATTCGTGCCAGCCGAACGGCTGCCCGATTACGCCGACCATCACCTGGCCGGCGCCGGCCAGCATTACTGCCGGCACGGCGCTGAGCGCCACGCAGTTGAATGCAACGGCCTCGGAGATGGAGATTGCAGGTCTAAACTCCACCGGCACCCCCGCCGCCGGCACCGGCTTGTGGACGACAGTGCCGATCAATGGCACGTTTACTTACAATCCGCCCTTAGGAACGGTGCTGAGTCCCGGCACGCAAGCGCTCACGTTAACCTTCACGCCGGCAACAGGCACCATCTACATAACCAATGTCTCATCCACGAACGCATACGAATACGAAACCATCGCGACTGCGACTGTGCCGATTACCGTTTTGAATTTGCCCACAGTGACAGTCACGCCGGCCGCATTGAACATTACTACTGCACAGTCGCTTTCCGTGCCGGTTTCAGTTACCGGCAGCAGCGGCACCCCGACAGGCTCGGTCACGCTCACCAGCGGCAGCTACACGTCGGCAGCGGTCACTCTTATCAGCGGCAACGCAACCATCACAGTCCCCATGGGGGCGCTGGCGAATGGGATTGACACTCTGACTGCCACCTACACGCCCGACGCGACAAGTTCAACAAACTATTCATCGGCGACTGGCACAAGTAACGTGACGGTTGTGGCTACGCCCACAGTGACAGTCACTCCTTCTCCGTCCAGCATTACCCCTGCCCAGGGAGTGTCGGTCACCGTCGCTGTCAGCGGCGCCCCAACGCCAACCGGGTCGGTAACGCTCACCAGCGGCAGCTACACGTCGGGTGCAGTCACCCTGGCCAGCGGCAGCGCAACCATCGCAGTTCCAGCGGGGGCGCTGGCGAATGGGCCGGACACTCTGACTGCAACGTACGGGCCGGACTTGGCAAGTTCATTTACCTATACGACGGCGACGGGAACAGGCACGGTGACTGTTGTAGCTACGCCGACGGTGACAGTCACTCCTTCTCCGTCCAGCATTACCACTCTTCAGGGACTGTCGGTCACTGTCGCCGTCAGCGGCATCCCAACGCCAACGGGGTCGGTTGTGCTCACCAGCGGCAGTTATACTTCCGCGGCGACTACTCTGAGCGGGGGCAGCGCCACCATCAGCGTTCCCGCGGGATCCCTCGCAAAAGGAAGCGACACGCTGACGGCAACCTACACGCCGGACTCGTCAAGCTCCTCAACCTACACAAGTGCCACGGGATCGAACGCCGTTACGGTCACCCTTCCAATTGCGCCGACAGTGACAGTCACTCCTTCTCCGTCCAGCGTTACCACTGCCCAGGGACTGTCGGTCACTGTCGCCGTCAAGGGCACCCCAACGCCAACCGGGTCGGTTGTGCTCACCAGCGGCAGCTACACTTCCGCGGCGACTACCCTGAGCGGCGGCAGCGCCACGATCAGCGTTCCCGCGGGATCCCTCGCAAAAGGAAGCGACACGCTAACGGCTACGTATACTCCAGACTCGTCAAGCTCCCCAATCTACACAACTTCCACGGGATCGAACGCCGTTACGGTCACCCTTCCAATTGCGCCGACAGTGACAGTCACACCTTCTCCGTCCAGCGTTACCACTAATCAGGGACTGTCGGTAACTGTCGCCGTCAGCGGCACCCCAACGCCAACCGGGTCGGTTGTGCTCACCAGCGGCAGTTATACTTCCGCGGCGACTACCCTGAGCGGCGGCAGCGCCACGATCAGTGTTCCCGCGGGATCCCTCGCAAAAGGCAGCGACACACTGACGGCTACCTATACGCCGGACTCGTCAAGCTCCCCAATCTATACAACTGCCACGGGATCGAACGCCGTTACGGTCACCCTTCCAATTGCGCCGACAGTGACAGTCACACCTTCTCCGTCCAGCGTTACCACTGCGCAGGGACTGTCGGTAACTGTCGCCCTCAGCGGCACCCCAACGCCAACCGGGTCGGTTGTGCTCACCAGCGGTGCCTACACATCGGGTGCAGTCAATCTCGCCAACGGCAGCGCCACGATCAGCATTCCCGCCGGCTCGTTAGCAACCGGCACCGACACGCTGACGGCAAATTACACGCCGGATTCCTCCAGTTCCCCGATCTATAGCACTTCGTCGGGATCGAATTCGGTGACGGTGACGACCGCTGTGGCTCCAAGCTTTACGGTAAGCTCGCCAACGGGCGCGCAAACGATTCAACTCCCCGGATCTGCGACTTACACCATCACTGTGACTCCACAGAACGGCGCATTCACAAGCGCGATTACGCTGACGGCAACGGGCCTTCCCACCGGAGCTACGGCTACCTTCTCGCCAAACCCGATGACTCCGGGCAGTTCGCCGGCAAGTTCGATGCTGACGATTCAGATGGCAGCAACAACGGCATCGAACAGGGACTCTCGCTGGCCGCTGGCCCTGCCCACGCTGGGAGTTATCGGGCTATTCTTCCTACCCGGCAAGCGGCGGAGACGGCTGATCGCGATGTGTTTGCTAACGGTCGCATGGCTCGGCACGATTGCAACGCTCAACGGTTGCGGCGGATCTGCAAAGCTCACGTCGAATCAGACCTACACCATCACCGTGAGCGCCACCGGCGGCGGTCAAACCCAAACCACCACCGTGCAGCTCACGACCCAGCAATAGGAAACACCACCCGGATGGGTATTTAGGATGCCCCGCGGCCATGCGATTCTGATTTCGCCAACATCCGCTGCAGCTTCGTCAAGGGGCTCTTGCGCGGCGCCCGGCGCGCGTCACCACCTCCAGCATTTGGCGCTTATGCAGGCCGAATGCTGGCGCAGACACTGCCAGCGAAACCGGAGCGATCGATTCCGGTAGCGGTTCAATAGAATGCAGTCCACAGCTCCGCTTCCGACCTTCTCACACCAAGAAAAGAAATCTAACTCTCAGCTTGCCGCTCCCCGGGGGAGCGGCATTTTGTTCGGTGCGACATACGGAGTAAAGTGAGAATACTTACATGAAAAATTACATCGGGCTTTCCGCTGGTTTGCTCTCGATCGTAGCTGTAGCCGTTGGTTTTGGCGTTTACTCTAAAGACCGCGTGGAGGCGACAACCCGGCCGCAGGAGCCCGAAAAATCTGCCGCGGCCTCTCAGCAGCCGGCAGCTAACATGGGGGCCCTGCCAGACCCGGGTGAGGGCGACGCGCTGTATGGTCCCAGTTTTGCCTCTGTCGCCTGGGCTCTCTTCCTGGATGCCATGACGCCTACCAACGGTTCCCCGACCTTTGAGAGCTGGACGGAGCAATGTCAATTGAATCCCAATGTGATTGGATGCCCCAGCGCGGCGAGCATTGCGGCCGCCCAGAAAGCGGGAGGCAAGGTCAAGGTGCGCACGCTGCACGGAAGCCCATTGGCCGGGACCCGGAAGTCTCCAGTTGGTGAATGCAGCCCAATGACCACGACACCGATCATGGGATATCAGGCTCCTTCCAATTTGAAACAGAACGCCATGTTCTGCGAAGAGGTTTACGTGAACCCGGTGGAAGCGGACTTTTTGAAGTCGAAAAGCCTCACCACGCTCGCCGGCCAAAAAGACTACGGCAACACGCACAGCTTGACAATCAACTTTCCGGGAACCGCCCAAAACGATCCTCGTGTCGATCTCGACTCCCTGGAAGTGAAGCTCGACTGGGCGCCGGCGACTTCCTTCACCAATCCGGCCTTTGCCTGTCCCGATCCGACCAACAGTCTGTACACGGAGACGATCAACGGCACGTGCTTCGCGCTGGTGGGCATCCACGTTTCCGCCAAAGTGATGCTCAATTGGCTGTGGGCGACGTTCGAGCCCAACAACAACGTTACCAATCCCAATCGCTGCGACCCCATGCTCTACGGCGCTTGTTTGGATCGATGGGGAACCACGTCGAACGAACCCTATGGAAAGACACAGAGGGCACAGCAGAGTCCGGAACTGCGACGAGCCATGGCGGAGGCGCATCTGAATCCGGCGTTTAACAATTACTTCCTTACGGGAGTGCAGACTGAATTCGTCACCAAGGATGGAAAACCGACTCAGTTGGGCAATTCTTTCGTCGAGTTCAACCAGGGCGTGCCGCCCGGCAAATCTTCGTGCATCACCTGCCACCAATATGCGTTTTTCGATGGCAAGCGGCCTCCGCACGGCGCGCCGGAAAACCATTACGGAATTCCGCCGCCAGGTTGGCCGAGCATTGGGTACGCCTGCAACCAAAACCAGAACAGAAATTGCACGCCGGCGTTTCCCAACTCCACGTTACAGGACTTTTCGTGGATACTGGGTTTGATGCCGTATAGCGATGCAGACGCCAGGGCGTCCGCGAAGAAATCGCAGTCGACGCCGAACAATTAGTCGCCGATTGCGATGCACTTGTTGATGCTTCGAAGCGCGGCACTACGTTTTCGTTTGTCTGGCGCTGGCCTACGCAGTATGTAAGTGCGAAAATGTTTATGCAGGATGACAGCGCGATGACGTTCCTGACTGTAGTTCGGCAGTAGACGGCAATGCAACAGGTGACACAGCCACGGCCAAAGACGATGACCCGCCCAGCGACGCCTTCGCACCTGCGCCGCCGTGGAGTTCCTGAGACACTGGTTTTCGCACTTGCGCTTTCGGTCCTTGCGCTTTTGGCCGTGCCTGCGATCCTGGGTGGAAAGAAGCTTTTCGCGCAGACGCCTTCCCCGCAATCCACAAAGCCGGCGCAGCGGCGAAACGCCACTGTTAAGCCGGCCCAGGCGCGCCGCCGTATTGCCGCGGGCGTCCATGCTGCTGCCGCGCAAGGCCAGCCCGCTCCGGGATCGATAGCCGATTCACCACCTGCCTCGCCGGCTCCAATCTGGCCCGCCAACCAGCCTCCCAACCAGGCCAGGGTGAGTTGGGACAGCCGCGGCCTCGAAATCGACGCGTCCAATTCCAGCCTCAACCAGATTCTGCATCAGGTCGCTGCTGAAACGGGCGCCAAATTCGAAGGACTCACACGGGATCAGCGCATCTTTGGCAGCTACGGTCCCGGACCGGGGCGTGACGTGCTCTTGAACCTCCTTGAGGGCTCCGGATACAACGTGCTCATGATTGGGGGCCGTGACGCTGACCCGCCGCTTGAGATCGTTTTGAGCATCAAATTACCTGCCGGCGCGCAGACCGCCGCGAACCGCAACACGCCGGAAGATGAACCCGATCCGCGGCCCGCCGAACCTCTCGAGCCGCCGTCCCCTCCGACGGTTCAACAGCAGTTCGCCCAGGGCAATAACGTCAAGACGGCCGACCCGCAGCAGTTCATGCAGGACATCCTGCAGCATCAGCAGAGGATCGACCAGCACCTGCAGGACGAGCAGAATCATCCGCAGCAGTGATGGGCCGGCGGGAAACCCCGTTCTGGAGAATATGGCGGAAAGCGATGCGACTGCGCGGCAGATTGTTTCCCTGTCGCTCGGCCGAACGGCGCTGCGAGTGCTTCTGTCGAATGCGTTCGGCATAGCGGCGCTGCACTTTACGTCAGCGCACATCGCGCCTCCGCTGTCGCCGCCGGTTGCGGCCATTGATCCGGCGAGGCGAATCGCGCTTTCGCCGGCGGCGTCATTCAGCGCCGGGAACTCCTTCTCATTGCGCCAGGTGACGGCCACTTGCGCGCCGTTTTCAAAAAACACGAGACTCAAGGCGCGCCAAGCCCGCCGGCGCCACCTGCAACCAGTACGGCCTTTCCGGAAAAATCTGAACTCATCGGTTGACCTCCGAAGCGTCTCCCCGCTTTATCCCATGGGGCGAGCCAAGAGTTGCTGAGGAGATGCCCGGCAGGCGAGCACGCCTTGACTGAAGTTTGCCGAAGTTGCGGTAGAATTCGGGTCAGCACGTTCCCCCGATCCCCAATGAGGTTGAGACTTCCATGACGAAGCAACGACGGACCCGCAATTGTGCGGTCCTAGGGGCGCTGGCACTTTTGTCGTTTGCTGCGGTCAAGGCGTGGACGCAGGATGTGTTTGCGTCGAACGGCGGCGGCAGCAGCGGTACCTCCGTCTACCAGGACTCATTCTCGAGCAACTGCGACAAGACGAACCACTCGAGCCTGGCTATGGACAGCCCGGATCCGGCGGTCTGCTTCGATTCGCCGGCGGCTGCGAACGGAGAGTGCTCGCCCGTCGGAGGAAAGGATTCGACGCCGGCAGGGCAGACCGGCAACATCTGCCACTACTGCCAGAAGGCAGCAATGCCGGGCAAGGAGATCATCATCCCGTCGAGTGGTGGGATTGGGTTCGGTACGCCTTCGTACGATTGGATATGCACAGCCAATCCGTCGGACGGTTGCTACATGTCGTGCTTCGGCAACCTCCCAACTCCGACGCTTCCGCCGGGATCCTCTGTGCAACAGGAAAAAGGGCAAGACGGGCACCCAATCTTCAAGATCACGATCTCGAACGATCCACAGCCGCAGACTTCAACGCAGCCAACGCCAGATCCGTGCTATCCCGCCGGGCCCAAGAACTATAACGCCTGCGACTATCCCAATGTCGCGCGTCCCGCGGGATGCGAGTGCAGCAAGACACCAGGGCCGCAGCCCGTGGCGCAGCTGAAGCCGCAGCCGACGCCTCAACCCACGAGCCAAACCCCGGACGAACGCAATTACCTGCAAGGCCTCGTGGACGGGATTGGCAGCTGCCTGCAGAACCTGCAAGGCGGCCTAGTTAACCTGGCGGCCGGGGCGGGTTATTTCGCGCAGGGCAACTTTGTTCAGGCAGCGCAAGCCTGGGGACTGCAGCCGGGCCAGTCTCTTGTCCTCCAGAGCCTCTATACCGAAATGACCACGCCGCAGGTCGGCGTTGTGAACAGCGTCTCGGACTATCAGCGCGGGCTGGCCGGAGGCCAGCGGCTATGCAACTACGTGCTGATTCCTGCCGCGACGAAGGCGGTCGGCTCGGCACTCAAGGGCAAACCGGCGAGCCCGGGCAGCACGCCGCCGCGAGCCACGCCGCAGCCCACAGCTCCCAGCAGCGCTCCACCACCACGCACCGGCAGCACTCAGCCGACAGGTCCGAACAGCGCTCCACCACCACGCACCGGCAGCACTCAGCCGACAGGTCCGAACAGCGCTCCACCACCGCGCACCGGCAGCACTCAGCCGACAGGTCCGAAGAGCGCTCCACCACCGCGCACCGGCAGCACTCAGCCGACAGATCCGAACAGCGCTCCACCACCGCGCACAGGCAGCACTCAGCCGACAGGTCCGAAGAGCGCTCCACCACCGCGCACAGGCAGCACTCAGCCGACAGGTCCGAACAGGCCCCCTCCGCCACCTCCGGACAGGACATTGCCCACAGCTCCGAAAAGTGTCCCACCCCCCGACAAGACGAAGCCCACAACACCCTTAGGCCCGGACGGTACGTTGCCAACCGCTCCGGGTGGTAAGCCCTGAACTCTTCCGCAGGGCGACCCGCCGGAGGGACGCGCGGGTGATAGGATGGCTCCCCTGTTTCGAGGCAGCGCGTGGATCGCGAGCGGGAGTTTTCTGCGAAAATCAATTCAGCGTTTAGCGAGTTTGGAGTTCTTATGCAACGAACATCAAGATGGATCGGCGCGGGTTTGCTCTTCGTCTTCGGCACTGCCCCAATGTTTGCCGCGACGACAGAATTGATTAGAAACGACAAAGTCATCGTGACCGAAGAGACACTGGCGCCTGGCCAGCAGGAAACGGTGGCCGGTGAGCACGCCAGCGTAGTCGTATTCCTGAGTGGCGACGGCGTCCAGGCGAAGTTTCCCGATGGCGCGGTGAAGATCGCAGCCGTGCATCGCGGTGAACTGATGAATGAGGCGGCGGGACGGCGAATCGTGACCAACGCCGGCCAAGCTCCGCTGAAGCTGGTACGCGTGGAGTTTCTGACGGCAGGCAGCGATGAAACCTGGGGCATGACGGGATTGCCGCCCAATTACAAGGTGCTTGTTGAAGACCGGCACAGCCGCACCTACGAGATCCTGATTGCCGCGCACGCCTGGGAGCCGCAGCATACGCATCACGCGCGCGTGGTGGTTTGCCTCAGCGGCGCGCAACTGGAGCATGTCCTGCCCGACGGAAGCGTTCAACCCTCCACGCTGAAGACCGACGAAGTTGCATGGCGGCCCGGCCAGACGCACAAAGGCCACAACCTGGGCGACACCGAGCTGTGTGTCATTGCCATCGAGCCCAAGTGAGCGGCGCGCATCCATCAGGAGCTGCAATGAATTTGAGACTGCTGTGGGGGTTTGCGGCCGCGCTGATGGTTTCTTCCGTTTGCGCGCTCGCGCAAGCGCAGCCGAACGCCAACCTGCCGGTCTTCAACATTCTGGATTACGGCGCGAAAAACGATGGCTCGGCCAATGCGGCCGACGCGTTTCGCGCGGCGATTGCTGCCGCGCAGAAGGCTGGCGGAGGTACGGTCTTTGTGCCGGCGGGGCATTACGTCTCGGGCCCCATCGAGATGGTGAGCAATTTGACGCTCGACTTCGACGCAGGCGCCTTCGTGGAGTTTCCGGCCGCGGTGCTGCCGCTCACTCCAGGCCGCCAGCAGGGAATCGAGACGCTCACACCGGTCCCACTGATCGGAGGACACGATCTTGAGAATGTGGCCGTGGTGGGCCGCGGCGTGCTCATGAGCAACAACGCCGACTGGATGAAGCTGCACGGCCGGCAACAACCGAAGGGAGAAGACCCCGGCAGCGCCAACGGGCCGCATTGGGAGCAGTTGCTGACCGACTTAAATGCCGGCAAGAAGATTCCTGAAGAGGAATACAGAGACGCTGCCGCGGAGCTGCGGCCGTCGTTCATCCGCTTCATGAACAGCAAGAACATTCTGGTTTCAGGGTTGCGCTTCATCGGTTCGCCCATGTGGACCGTGCATCTGCTCTACAGCGAGAATGCGACCGTCGAGAACCTGGTGATCGAAACCTATCCCGGCGTGCATACCGACGGCATCGTAGTCGACTCCAGCCGGTTTGTGCGGATTGCGAATGACTATATTGATACGGGCGACGACGGCATCGTCATCAAGTCGGGCAAGGATGCAGATGGACTGCGCGTCAACCGGCCGACGGAGGACGTGGCGATTACAAACTGCACCGTACATCGCGCGCATGGGGCGGTATCGATTGGGAGCGAAACCTCAGGCAGTATCCGCAACATTACGGCCAGCAACATGACGGTGAAGGACACGGAGAACGGAGCGCGCATCAAGAGCGCGCGCGGGCGCGGCGGCGTGGTAGAAAACATTCGTTTCGACAACTGGACCATGGAAAACGTGGGCGAAGCGATCGTGGTCACGAACTACTACTTGATGGAAGGCGAAACGCGCCGGGGCGACGAGCCAGTGTCAAGAACCACGCCGATCTTTCGCAACATTGCATTGAGCCACATGACGATCAACGGAGCGAAAACGCTGATCGACATCGCCGGGCTTCCCGAGATGCCGATTCAGAATCTGCACATCAGCGATGTGATGGGAACGGGAAAGATGGGGATGACGGCTACCTACACCGACGATCTGGAGCTGCACAATGTGCAACTGAACCCAACGTCGGGGCCGGCTTTCAGCGTCGCGCACTCGAGCAATCTTGAGCTCGACGATGTGACCACGAGCAAGCCGGCCGCGCAGTCGCCGGTTGTACAGTTGCACGATACGCCCGGCGCTGTCGTCCGCAACTGCCGCGCGTTCAAAGGAACCGGCGTCTTCCTCTCTGCCGGCAAGGGCGAACTCAAGCAGATCGTTTTGGAGTCGAATGCGCTTGCGAACGCCGCTGCGGCAACACAGGAATCCACCACGAGCGCAACCGCGCCATAACTTCTCGGAGCGATACCCCATTCGGCGAGGGGTAGCTCGATGGCATGCGTGATAGCATTTGCTGCAGACTGCGAGGAGACGATGGCCGAAACTGCGCCGCATCGCGCCGCAATGTCGCGCAAGGAATGGATCGTCGTCGGCCTTCTCGTCTTTTCCGTCCTCGTCAATTACGTCGATCGTAGCAACCTTTCGTTGGCCGTGCCGCTTCTCGAGCGGCAGTTCGCGTTTTCGTCTCTGCGGGCTGGCGAATTGCTCTCGGCATTTTTCTGGACCTACGCGCTTGTGCAACTCCTCGGCATCGCGGGCTGGCTGACCGATCGATATTCGGCGGGCTGGGTGCTGATGGGCGGGTACCTGCTGTGGTCGTTGGCCATGGCGTGCCTCGGCTTCGCGCCCAGTTATGCCGCGCTCTTTGCGCTGCAGCTCGTGCTGGGGGTGGGCGAGTCGGTCGCGTATCCCTGTTACTCGCGCATCTTTGCCGCCATGCCGCAGGAGCATCGCGGACGCGCCAACGCATTCATCGACGCGGGAACCAAGCTCGGCCCGGCCGCAGGCGCGTTCCTGGGCGGACTGGTGCTGGTGCATTACGGCTGGAGAATGCTCTTCCTGGCGTTTGGCGTCGGCGCGCTGGTCTGGATTGTGCCGTGGTACTTCGCGATGCCGCGTGACCAGCATGCCGAAAGTCAAAATGCTGTCGCACAGGAGCGAGAAAATTCGCACGCCGTCTCGGAGCCATCCATTCTCAAGATGTTGCGATTGCGCTGCGCGTGGGGCGCTCTCATCGGCCACTTTTGCGGAAACTATTTCTACTATCTGGTGCTGGCGTGGCTGCCGACTTATCTCGTCCAGGAGGAACACCTGTCGATTCGCGACATGTCGAGGCTCACCGCCGCAGTATTCCTGTTGATTGCCTGCACCACGGTGCTCGCGGGATGGATCTCCGATCGCCTGATCGCGCGCGGCGCTTCGCCCACGGCAGTTCGCCTCACCCTGGTCGCGGGCGGCCAGGCAGTGGCGTCGATCCTGCTTGCATTGACGCTCGTTCATGGGCATCCATTAATCGCGTTGGGACTGCTCGCCATCGCCTGCATCGGCCATGGCGGCTACGCTTCAAATCATTGGGCGATTGCGCAAACCCTCGCAGGACCGAAGATGGCCGGCCGCTGGTCGAGTTTGCAGAACGGCTTTGCCAATTTCTCCGGGATTGCCGCGCCGTGGCTCACGGGATTGATTGTCGAGACGCGAGGCAGTGCACGACTGGCCTTCGCCGTGAGCGGCGCAGTAGCGCTGGTTGGCGCTTGCTCGTGGGTTTTCCTGGTGCGCCGCGTCGAGCCGGTCCAGTGGGAAAATCTGCCGCCCGGTTTTCGGCGCGCCTGAGAATCGCCCGCGTCTTTATCGCGCCACGGCGCGAGCTTCCAGCTTGCGGATGGACTTGATCGTCTCGGCGAGCGCGGTTTTGCCGATCTCGCTCTCAAAATCCTTCTGCAGACCGTCGAGGGCGGCGATGACACGCAGGGCGCAACGCTTGCCTTGCGGCTTGAGCGCAAGAAGATAGGCGCGCGCGTCGTCGGGGTCGATCTTGCGCAGAAGCAATCCCTTCGCCTCAAGCGAAGAGATGCAGTGGCTCAGGTTGCCGCGCGTGGTGGCAAAGGTTTCCGCCAGCTGCGAGGGCTTTACCTGGCGCGGCGCCTCGAAAAACAACGCCGCCAGCACCAATGCCTCAAGAAAGCCGAGACTGTCGGCGGCGAGCGCCCGCGAAGCCAGCGCGTCAAAGCGGCGCGCCGCGCGGTTGACGGCGAACATGGGACTTTCCCTGAGAAAGGCGTCGATACGCATGGCTACCGGAAAGTAGTTTAGCACTTCAACTATTCGCTATGATACGAAATCATGGTTGTAGGGGCCAGGAGCGGCAGCGATGATCGAGTTGATGCGCCTATTTCGATTCTTCCCGGACGCGCGATTCCTGCTGCTGGCTGCTTTGGCGCCTGCGGCGTTCGCGCAGGATGCCGCAACGCAGCCGAAGGCGCCCGTCAAAGGGCCCACAGAGATCATGGTCGTGTTGGGCTCGGCCACGCCGGTGCCGCTGACCGAGTCGCAGCGCTCGGTTGAGATTCTGCCGGTGCAGGGGCAGTCGCTTGCAGCCGAGTCGCCGCAGGATTTTCTCCGCGAAGACTCCTCGATCTTCCTTGAGGAACGCGGCGCGGGAGGCGGCCAGGCCGATATCGTCATGCGCGGCGGAAGTTTCGAGCAGACTCTCGTGCTGCTCAACGGTTTTCGCATCAACGACGCGCAGACCTCGCACCACAATCTCGATTTGCCTGTGCCTCTCGATGCCATCGATTCCATCCAGGCGCTCGCGGGTGCGGGATCCACACTCCATGGAGTCGACGCGCTGAGCGGAGTCGTGGATTTTCTAACCGCGGCGCCGGATCACGATGCGCTGTTTCTGCGCGCCGGCGAAGGAAGTTTTGAGTCGAACGAGGAGACGCTGCTGGGCGGGGCCACGCGCGGACCATGGAGCGGGCGCATCACCGCGGAGCGCAACTTCTCTACCGGTTTCATGGCCGACCAGGGATACGCCAACCCGAGCTATTTGCCTGCCTGCACTCTGCAGTACCGCGAATGTCAAGACGATCGCGATTACCGCAATGAAGACGCGTCGGTGGAGAGCTGGCTTGGCACGCGGCTGGGCGTTGCAGATGTGCTGGTTGCCTCAAGCGATCGCTCCTTCGGCGCCAACCAGTTTTACGGCAACTATAACTCCTGGGAGCGGACCAAGGGCTGGTTCGCTTCAGCGCGGCAGGAACTCGGCAGTCGGACGGTTGCGTCCTTCGGCTATCGCCGCCACACTGACGATTATGTGCTTTGGCGCAACGATCCAGCGGGCTACGAAAACAATCACATCGACGGCTCGTGGCAGGGCTCGCTGCGGGAGACTGTCACGGTGCGCAAGGATTCCGTTTTGCTGATGGGACTCGAAGCCGACGGCGATAGCATCAACAGCTTCAACTTCTCCAATCTCAACGCTTCCAATGTTGTCATGCGCACGCCCGCCCTTGGCGTTCATGCGCGCAATCGCGGCGCAGGTTATGTGGACCTGGACCTGCGCCCCGCGAAGCAGCGCTGGAGCCTGTCCATTGGCGCGCGCGAAGAAATTTTCTCCGGCGGAGAGCGGGCCGTGTTTTCGCCGGAGCTGGCCGGCAGCCTGCGCGTGGCAAAGACTCTGAAGCTGCGCGCCAGCGGCGGCTACGGATTCCGGATTCCCACCTACACCGATCTCTACTACTCCGATCCTTCGACGCTCGGCAATCCCAACCTCAAGCCGGAGTCGGCCTGGAGCGGCGATGCAGGCGCGGATTGGGCGCCGTCAACCAAGCTCACGCTCTCAGCAACCGGATTCTATTCGAAACAACACGACACCATCGATTACGTGAAGAGCGCGACGCTTCCGAATCCGTTTCTTCCCGCCGGTTGCCCGGCAAGCATCTGGTGCGCGGACAATTTGAACGGCTTTGGTTTTTCCGGCGTCGAAACCAGGCTCACTTGGATTCCGAAAAAATCGCAAACTGTGCGCATCGCGTGGACCGGCGTACACGGCGCGCAGAGCGCGCTGCACGGGCTCGAGTCGGAGTATGTATTCAATTACCCCGTCCAGAACATTCACGCTTCGTGGAGTTCCGCGCTGGGCCACGATTTTGTTCTGACCAATGCTGTCCAGATCGCAGAGCGTTATCAGCAGACCGTATATCCGGTGTGGAACGCGACAATCACACACGACACAGGAAAACTGCGGCCCTATCTCCGCCTCACGAACCTGAGCAATACCGGGTACCAGGAGATTACCGGCGTCAATATGCCGCCGCGCACCATCATGGGCGGGGTTGCGCTGCAACTGGGACGATAACCCGGCCGCCATGGAAAAATCTTTTGTGCCGTGCGCACTGATTTCTGCTACCTTCTACACGTACCTCGGCCGTCCGCGCTTCGCGGTCGCGCCGTCTTCCCTCGATCCCACACTGCGCAGAGGAGATGAGTTATGGGCCTTGCAGAAAATCACCATAAGATTCACTACATCGAGTTGACCGCTGCCGACATGGCGCGCGCCAAGCAGTTCTATTCGACCGTCTTTGGCTGGCAGTTCAAGGACTGGGGGCCGGAGTATATCGACTTCGCCCCCGAATCCGGCGGCATCGCTGGAGGCTTTCGCCTGCGCAAGCCAGAGGAGACAAGCGGCAGCGCCGCGCCACTGATTGTGCTCTATTCCAAGGATCTGAAAGCCACGGAGACGGCGATTGTCGCGGCGGGCGGCGCCATCGTTGTGCCCACATTCGAGTTTCCCGGCGGACGCCGTTTTCACTTCTCCGACGGAGTGGGCAACGTGCTGGCCGTGTGGTCGGAATAAGAAAAACGGAGCCCGCGACCCCAAGATCCAGCTAGCCTTTACTGGGGCGGGTACGCGCATCCGCCCCGGCGGCTGAAGAAAGCGCGTAATATCGCGCCTCGCGGCCGAGCGAACCCGTTTCCATGCAACACGTTGGAGCGCACGCAAAGGTCTGGGCTAAAGCTTTCTAAGTTTAGAGTACAATCCAGACAAGTATTCGTTGAAATGTGGAGCGTTATCAGGACTCTTCCCCATCTGAGTGCGCGTACGAACCTATTCGTATTCGTACTGCTGGTTGTGGCGTGCTGCATCCTGGCGTCTCGCGCCGGAGTGGCGCAAACGCCGCTGCAAAGTGCGGCCCAGGCCCGGCCGACCAATCCCAACTCTGCGCCGTCAGGCGCCATCAAACTTCCCAACGCGCCGGAGAATACCACCACGCTCGGCGGCGCGCAGCCGGCCGTTTCGGCGACCGCGATCAAGCCGAAAACCGCGCCCGTAATGATCAACGGGCGGCCGTATGTGCGCCCCACGCCGAAAGAGCAGTACAAGGACTATTTACGGGACACTTATGAATGGCCAGCGCTGACGCGCGCCTCAGTGCGCGCGGTCTATGCCCAGGGCAGGGGCAAACCGGAGGAGTGGGGCCAGGACTGGCCGGGCTTCGGGCAGCGCTTCGGCAGCTCCAGTGCCGTGACTGTCATCGATGGCAATGTGCGCTATGGCATGGAAATGCTCTTCAAGGAAGATCTGCGATACATTCCTTGCCATGGCTGCTCTGCGAAGAGAAAACTGGAGAATGCGTTGCTGGCCGAGGTGACGGCGCGCCACGATACGGATGGACACAGATTTTTTACGCTGACCCCGACGATTACCGACATGACTGGCCCGATCATCGCCAACGCGTACTGGGTTCCCGGACACACGGCCATTGACGGTTTCGTGGGGTCGCGCCTGGTTTTTGCCACGCGGATCGGCGGGCACTTGTTCACGGAGTTTGTGCTCGAACGCCGCCATCACGATCCCAAGCTGCCGGACTGACCCCCAACCGCGGTTGCCCCATCCTATCCGCGCAGTTTGGAACAAACGCGGCGGATGGGTGGGAGACCAAGCCTCAATTCACACGCGGCGGGAGCTGCAGCGGCTTGCGCGGTCCGAGCTCTTCACGAACCAACGTCAATCCCAGAAGCCAGCGCTCAAAGTTATCGGAAAGACGCGCAAAGAGCGGCGCCTCCTT
The DNA here is from genome assembly GCA_050011915.1 of Occallatibacter sp. Lineage (GTDB taxonomy): Bacteria > Acidobacteriota > Terriglobia > Terriglobales > Acidobacteriaceae > Telmatobacter. Next base: position 16,588 of record JBEKIE010000026.1, on the reverse strand, counting down.
CTCGTACTCAAAGAGATTGAACTGGCTGACGATGAAGTAGCTCTCCTTGCCCGTGCGGATGAGCTCGGCCAGGCTCGGCGAATGATTGCGCAAACGGCGCCTCGATCCCGCGGCCTCGGGATACATGCCGGCCACGAACAGCGCGTAGTCGCCGATGTGTTTGCGCAGCGCGCGCTCGGCGTCGAAGGATGGCGCGTTGCCATGGACGGGGTCGGCGGCGCGTTCCATCTCCTCCAGCTCCTCGATGGGGCGGCCCGAACCGTCGCGGATGCAATAAAGATTGTCGGCATCGGAGAATTCGCATAGCAAACGCGCCACGTAGGTAGTCACGTCGGGATCGTGAAGGCCCAGCTTGCCCTCGTAACTATTGCGAACCGCCTGCTGAAAGAAGGGTTCGAGCGAATGAGCCTGGGTCTGCATACACACCTCCCGTGCGCGGAATTGTAGAGAATTCCCGTGCGTACCGCTGCGGCTGAGCGCGTGCAACCGGTTTTCGTTGGGGCCCCGGCTGTTCCTGGTCGTGCTGCGCGGGGAAGTTGCCGGCCGCGGCCCGATTCACATGGCTGTAACACTGAGCTTAGCCGAAGAGTTGCGTTGGTCAAGAGGGGAGGGCCAACATTGTTGGCAGACACGTAACCCGATTGCAAACCCCACGGCCCGCGATGCAACGACTCTCAGGCGCAGGACGAAAAAGGCAGCCGCGCGGGCTGCCTTTTTTCGTGAAATGAAGATCTCTTTACGCCGCGGTCTCGCCTACACCGTCGCCGGCGTGCGCGATTCGAGCTCCGCCAGCCGCTTGGCCAGGAGTGTCTCCAGCTTGACGAGCGCGGCGGAGAAGCCTTCAATCCCTTCCTTCAATTTGTCGCTGGCCATGCGATCGGCGGCGTGCATCTTATCGAATGTCGCCTTGTCCATGGCGATCCTGTCGATCTGCAGGGTCTTGGCGGCATCGGCCGAGAGCTTGCGGGGCAGATCGCCCTGCGTGGCTTCGAGCTCGGCCAGCAACTGCGGAGAAATGGTGAGCAGGTCGCAGCCGGCGAGTTCCGTAATCTCGCCGATGTTGCGAAAACTCGCGCCCATCACCACGGTCTTGTAGCCGAATTTCTTAAAGTAATCGTAAATGCGCGTCACCGACTGCACGCCGGGATCGTCGGCGCCCTGGTAGTCCTTGCCCGTGTCCTTCTTGTACCAGTCGAGAATGCGGCCTACAAAGGGCGAGATGAGCGTGACGCCTGCATCGGCTGCCGCAATGGCCTGGTGCAGGCCGAAGAGCAGCGTCAGATTGCAGTGGATCCCTTCTTTCTCGAGAACCTCGGCGGCACGAATGCCCTCCCAGGTGGACGCGATCTTGATGAGCACGTGATCGCGGCCAATGCCCGCGGCGTCGTATTGCTTGATGATGGTGCGCGCCTGCGCGATAGTGGCATCGGTATCGTAGGAGAGCCGCGCGTCGACTTCCGTTGAAACGCGCCCCGGCACAATCTTGAGAATCTTCTTGCCGAAGGCGATGGCCAGTTGCTGGAAGGCGAGATTGGCGACCGCCTGGTCGGTGGCGCTCTCGCCCAACCCCTTCCGCGCATCTTTGAGCACGCCGTCCACAATGGGCTGGTACTGCGGCATTTGCGCCGCGGCCGTGATCAGCGAGGGGTTGGTGGTCGCGTCCTGGGGATGGAATTTTTCCATCGCTTCCATATCGCCGGTGTCGGCGACGACAACCGTGTATTGGCGTAGCTGTTCAAGCAGATTCTGCGGCATGATTCCTCCTGCGGGGACGGGGCGATTGCGAGGGGCGCCCTACGGCAACAGTGTACCTCTTCATTATGATGCGTTGCCTGAAAGCCGGTTGCATGCCAATCCGTCACGTAGAAAAATTCCAAATGGCCATCGGCGAATCCTTTTCGGGTTAAGATGATCTCGATGCCTTGGAAACTCACACCCGTGGTTGCCAGCTTGGTCGCGGCAATGCTTCTTATCTGGCTGCACTGGCGCAAAAGCGGTAAAGTGCGCGACGCGATTGACCGCAGCGACGGAAGCGTGGAGTTCACTCCCGACCCGCTCGCCTATTTCGCCTTGCCGGCGATCGTCCTTCTACCCGCATGGGCGGCGTTCAATGACTATGAGCGTCATGGCTCCGGCAAATTCTGGGGTCTGTTGCTTCTGGCCGTGATGCTCTCCGCGGCCGCCGTCGAGCTCTTCAAGCTCCCGGGGACCGTGGCCGTCGTCTACGACGGCCTGACGCAGCATTTCTGGTTGCGAGGCGAGAAGCGAATTCGATGGGGAGAAATCACGGAGATTAAAGACGGCGTGTTCGGCGGATCGCTGACAATTACCGGAACTGACGGCACGAAAATCGTCTACTCCGATCAACTGGCGGACCGGCCCCGATTCCTGGAAGAACTGGGAAGGTACGTCCATGGAAAGCTGCCGCCGAAAAAACCTGCCGAGACTCTTCTCAACTTGCAGAGCGGACGCAAATCCAAATGACGCGCGCTCCAACTCCACAAACGCAACCTAACCCGCTTCCACCGTGTTTGTGAGCACGCCGAGGCCGGCAATGGAAACTTCAACGCGATCGCCGGGTTTGAGCGGTCCCACGCCGGAAGGGGTCCCGGTCAGCACCAGGTCGCCCGGCTCCAGCGTGAAGGCCGCGGAGATGTGGCCGAGCAGAAACGGCACAGAAAAGATGAGGTCGTGCGTGGAAGCCTGCTGGCGCAGCTCGCCGTTGACGCGCGTCTCGAGGGTGACGCCGGCATCGATGTCCAGTTCGTCGCTCACCACCGGGCCGACGGGGCAAAATGTGTCGAAGCCCTTGGCGCGCGCCCATTGCACGTCCTTCTTCTGCAGATCGCGGGCAGAGATGTCGTTGGCCAGCGTGAAGCCGCGCACCACCTCGCGCCAATCGGCTTCTGGCTTCAGGTTACGCGTGCGCTGGCCGATTACCAGTGCCAGCTCGCCTTCGAAATCCACTCGCTCCGACTGCGTGGGCAAAACCACCGCGCCGCCCGGCCGCAGCAGCGAGGAAGGCGGCTTGAAGAACAGCAGCGGCTCGGCGGGTATCTCATTGCCCAGCTCTGCGACGTGCTCGCGATAGTTGCGGCCCACGCAAATAATCTTCGACGGCGTAACCGGCGGAAGCAGATCGGCGGCGGAAAGCGGCATGGGCTCGAATCCGAGTGCGAGAGAACTGGAGCGCCCGTGCTCGACGCGAAAGGCCAGGTCTCCTTCCGGGGCTGGCGCCACATCGGCAATCCACAGCTCGCCGTCGCGGTTTTCAACCATACCGTAGTGGGTTTGGCCGTAAAGCAAAAATCGGCAGTATTTCATCTTTCTCCTTGTCTCGGAGCAGACTTATGGCGCGGGAACCGTTTCCTCGGCCTCGGCCGAGCGCGCGCTTTCGTGCCCCTGCCGATCGACGGCGCTCGCCGCATACAGATAGGTGTGGCCGGGCTGCACGTTCGCATCGCGATAATCGGGCGCGGCCACCGGCTGCGCTGGCGAGATACGCTGCCAGCCGCCCTCCGTCCCCGCCTCGCGCCGATAAACGACGTAGCCCGCAAGATCCGTCTCCGTATTCGGCTGCCAGTTCAGGTCGATCGCGGGTCCAGCGCCCTCCGCGCCGGCAGTTGCCACTGCCGCCAAACCTTTTGGCACGGCAGGAGGATACACGTTCACGGCCGCGATGCGAACAGGGGAGGAGAGCGGCCCGGCGAGCTCCAGGGTTTCACCGTTGACGGCAACGCGCGACACGCGTTGCGCACGATACTCATAGGTCGCGCCAAACTGAATGCTGCTGTCGAGGGCTCGATCCAGATGAGTGCCGGGCTCAATCAGCAGGTTGCGTTCAGCAGGCTCTGGTCGCGGAGCCAGCTGGCCCTCGGCGGACTTTGACGGAGCGGGCGGCGAAACCAGCTTGCGCTCGAGCCGTACAGCGACGGGCGTTGCGTCAGGCGGCGCAGGCGTCCAGCGCAGCAGAACGCCTTCCCGGCGCATCTCGGCTGCCAGGCCGTCAACGGCGGCAGGCGCCTCGCCGGCGAGAATCAGCGCCCCATTTGACAGACCTGCAGACCGGCCCTTGCGGTTGTCGAGTTCAATAAAATACGTGAGCACGCGCGGCGCGCCCTCGGCCAGCGCGGGCGGCAGCGTGTCGGTGAATGCGCCAACGGCGTCCGGAGCGAGGTCGAACGTTGCTGCCGCAGAACAACCGGCAGCCGCGCTCTCATTGCGGCAGATGCGCACCGTTACGTTGCCCTTCAGCAGAACCTTGTCGGTGTCTCTCTTCGGCATGTTCCAGGTGAGCGCCACCTGGTTGCCGGTGCGCACGGCAGAGAGATCGCCAACGCGATCGGGAAGATCGAGCGAGGGCGGCAGCGGCGCGCTGGGCATGCCACAGCCGGCGAGGGCAACGGTAGCGGCCAGCGCAGCAACCCACGCCGCGGAACATGCGTGCGCGCCAGGTTTTCTTCCACATTGCATGGCGCTTTCAGTCTAACGGAGCGGCGCAAGCGCGCGCCCGCTTGCACGTCTAAATCTTTTTCAAATTGGCAAACTTTTCCATCAACTTTTTAACGCCGTGGCGGGCAAAGAGAATGGTCAGCTTGGCATCTTCGCCGTCGCCCTCGCGCACCAGCACCGTGCCTTCGCCGTACTTGGCATGCATCACGTGGTGGCCCTTCTTCAGGCCGTGGGCGCCGTGGGCCGTGGGAATCTCCATCGCTGGGCGCGCGAATGTGCCGGGGCGGGCGCTCCCGGATTTCCCGCCGAAGAAGCGGGCGATATTGCCGATATTGTCGGGACTGCCCGCTTGCGGTGCTCCCGCACTCTTACCTTTTGGAGGAGTTCCGCGGCCCGGCGAGGAATTCGGCGCAAAACTCCGCGGGATCTCCTGGCTTTCGTCCTCATAGTTAAAGTGCGCGCCCTCCGAGTCGCCGCTGCGCCGCTGCCGCCGGCCGGCTCCGTACCCGGACGAGTAGGCAGGAGTGGCCCACGCCGGGCTGCGGCCCCCGAGATTTTCGACGAGCTGCGAAGGCACCTCTTCCAGGAAGCGCGAAGGAATGCTCATCTCCGGCATGTCGTTGCCATAGCGGCGGCGATAGTGGGCGCGCGTCAGAATAAGCGTGTTCATGGCGCGCGTCATGCCCACGTAGCAGAGACGGCGCTCCTCTTCGAGCTCTTCCGGGCTGTTGAGTGCACGCGAGTGCGGAAACAGTCCCTCTTCAAGGCCGGCGAGAAACACCAGAGGGAATTCGAGCCCCTTGGCCGCGTGCAGCGTCATCAGCGTGACGCGCGCATTGGGATCGAACTGATCCGTGTCCGACGCGAGCGCCGCGTGGTCGAGGAACTCGGCCAACGTCTCGCCGCGCTCCTCGGCGTCGTGCGCGGCATTAGCCAACTCCTTCAGGTTTTCAATGCGGCTGAAGGCCTCCGGCGTGCCCTCGGTCTCGAGCGCCTTGATGTAGCCGGTGCGGTCGATGAGGAAGCGGATGAGTTCGGGCAGCGTGGCCGAGTCGCCCGGCTTGCGAAACCCGCTCCGCGCTTTAGGGTCTTGGTCGGCATCGTTGCTCGCCACAGAAGCTGCAACATTCTCCTTCGGCATGACGAGGAAGGGACGCTTCGGCGTGTTGGCAGTAGGCGAAAAATGCGAAGCATCGAGCAGCGGAATTTGGTTTTCGTCTCCACCAAGTTGCGACTGCGAGCTTTCTTGGTCCCTCGGTCCCTTATTCCCTTGGTCCCTGCTGTCTCGCTCCCTCGCTCCCTTGGTCCCTTGCTCCCTGTCTTCTGCGCCGAATCCGAAGCTTGTATCCGCGTCTTCGGCTTCCGCGACGTCCGCCGCGAGCTTGCCGGCAAAGTCCGGATCCATCATGGCCTGCGCATCAAGGATCAGCTGGCGGAACGAATCCAGAGCCATTGACGCGCGCGTGGGGATCAGTCGATTCGCAATCGCCGCGGCGATGGCGTCCCACGTCGAGACGCCGGTTTCAAGCGCCAGCCGTTCCATTGTTTCGAGGGTGGTCTTCCCGATGCCGCGCGCCGGCGTGTTGACGACGCGTTGCAGCGCCATCGAATCGTGCGGATTGCGCACCAGCCGCAGATAAGCGAGCAAGTCCTTGATTTCCGCGCGCTCGTAAAAGCTGAATCCGCCCACCATGGTGTAGCTGATGTTGTACCGCCGTAGGGCTTCCTCCACCAGGCGCGACTGCGAATTGGTGCGATACAACACCGCCGCCGCTCCGCGGTTCTGCGTCTCGGACGAGTTTTCCTGCTGGCGGAAAAACGCCTGAATCTTGTCCGCGATGAACAGCGCTTCGTTTTCGCCGTCGGGCGCCTCGTAGTAGCCGATCAGCGATCCACCCTGGCGCTCGGTCCACAACTTTTTGCCCTTGCGGCGGATGTTGTTGGCCACCACTGCGCCGGCCGCCTCCAAGATAATCTGCGTCGAGCGATAGTTCTGTTCCAGGCGAATGATGCGCGCGTTGGGAAAATCCTTCTCGAACTCCAGAATGTTGCGGATGTCCGCCCCGCGCCACGAGTAGATGCTCTGATCCTCGTCGCCCACCGCGCACACATTCTTGTGTTCGCCCGCCAGCAGCTTCATCAGCTCGTACTGCGGACGGTTTGTGTCCTGGTACTCGTCTACCAGCAGGTAGCGCCAGCGGCGCTGGTAGCGCTCGCGCACCTCGCCCGAAGCCCCGAGCACGCGCACGGCATCGAGCAGCAGGTCGTCGAAGTCCACAGCGTTGTTCTTGAGCAGCTCGTCCTGGTAGGCCTTGAAGATGTGCGCAATCCGCTCGCTGTTCGGGTCCTTCGAGCCAAGAAAATAATCCTGCGGATCGACCATGTGATTTTTCGCCCAGGAGATGCGGCTCTGCACGCTGCGCGGGGTCAGCTGCTTGGTGTCGAGCCCCATGCGCTTCATGATCTGTTTCATCAGGCTCAGTTGATCGTTCTCGTCAAAAATCGTAAATGTGCGCGTGAGTCCCTGGTTCGCGGTTTTCAGCACTTCGATGTCGCGGCGCAGAATGCGCACGCAAAGCGAGTGAAACGTCGAGATCAAGGGCTTCGCGAGCGACGAGTGGCCCAGCAGTTGATTCACGCGCTCGGCCATCTCGCCGGCGGCCTTGTTGGTGAAGGTCACGGCCAAGACCGCATCCGGCGCGACGTTCTTCTCCTGGATGAGCCAGGCGATGCGGTGCGTGATCACGCGGGTCTTGCCCGATCCCGCCCCGGCCAGGATGAGCAGCGGACCCTCTGCGGCCTCCACCGCGGCGCGTTGTTCGGGATTGAGATGAGCGAGGAGCGGGTGCAAGGCGTCGAGTCCGGCGGGAAGGTTCCTAAGTCTAGTTTACCGTTCGGCGCCTCCGTTGCTGGGGCGGTTAAGCGCCGCGCTTTTGCGCGTCAACGTAAGTGCGGAGGACTGCGTTCATTCGCGTAAGATGACCTTTTCCTCGCGCCCTGAACCACTCCACCACGTCGCGGTCTAGGCGCAAGTGAACCGAAGTCTTCCCGGGCGGGATAACGACACGCGCGGATTTCCAGAAATCCTTTCCGAGGGATTCGGCCTCAGGTGCGTCTGGCCGCGTAGGATCCTCTCCGCGTTCCCGGATCGCCTCAACTTCGCCAAGAGCGTAACTCACGATAGTAGGTTTCACGTTCGTTCTGGTTTGCTTTCTGTGCGCTGATGATGCGGATCTGGTTCTCGCTCCGCCATGTGTAGATGACACGATATACCTCCGTTCCGGCGCGTCCTAATGCGATCCAACGGACTTCGCCGTAGTCCTCGCGGTCGTCGATGGTCTCAAGCCTCTCGTTGCGGAATGTTGCCGCCGCAGTGAAGAACGAGACCCCGTGCTTCTCCAGGTTGCTTCTGGCCTTGGCCTCGTCCCATTCGAACTCGAATTCTTGCTCGGCCATCGCGCGCTCAAGTTATGTAAACACAAATGTGTACACAATGTCAAATTGCACCGAAAGCCGAAGCACGGGCTAACGAACGGTGCGCCTACGGCGCGGGAGGGGGCGGTAAAGGTCCGTCGTTCCCACCATAAACGCAAAATGCGCGTTTAGGATGGGCACCCGGCAGAAATGAATGGCGAGCGCTACCAAAAGATTTCAACTTTCCAATCGCTTCGATCGTCAGAATGATAACCCCAACTTGAATCACAATCATTCACCCGAGATGCCCTCACCCGGTATCCAGCCGCCTCCAGCTTTTTGACGAGGTCTCTCATTCCTGGGGCGTCCTCCCATTCATTGAATGGAAGCAATTGTTCCTTTCTGTCGCGATCGGGATTGCGCAATGTTTCAATGACCCCTGGCTCCTTGTAGAACTTCTCTCTCTCATAAATCGTCTCTGATGATTTGTATGATGATGCGATTTCGATCGTCCTGTCTAAACTGCTAGCAATCTGCTCTATATAACGTTTATGTAAGGTTGCGAGAAGTTGGCCCTGTTCCTGAAGCCAAGCTTCCCTATAGGCTCGGCCTTCGGCTTCGGATTGCTCGAGTTTCTGTCTCGCACGCCGTGCATCGAAGATCATCGGCAGAAGTCTATCACTAAGCCTGAATTGCGCAGTCAGTAGCTGGAGGTTTGCAATCCGGCCGCCATTCCTTTATGATTAAAGATGTGCGCAGGAGTTCTCTGCGCAGTCAATTGCACCACGGCATTTGAGCGTGGGCCTAAGCGGCTAACGCTCCCGCAAAAGCGGGCTGGCAAAAGCGGTGGGAGACGAGGGAAGCATGGCATCTGGCAAGAATATTGCGAAGGCGCGCGCCGCGATCACCAAGCCGGCGTATCCGCTGCCTGAAGCAGTCAATCTCCTGAAGCAAGTGAAGTACGCCAAGTTCGACGAGACCGTCGATCTGACGATGCGTCTGGGTGTGGACACGCGCCACGCCGACCAGATGGTGCGCGGAACCGTGGTTCTGCCGCACGGACTGGGCAAGACCAAGACCGTGGCTGTGATCGCCACCGGCGACCGCCAGAAGGAAGCCACTGCGGCCGGCGCCGACTTTGTGGGCGGCGAGGAGATGGTCGAAAAGATCCAGAAGGAAAACTGGACCGACTTCGACGCGCTCATCGCGACGCCCGACATGATGAAAGTGGTGGGCCGTCTGGGCAAAGTGCTGGGACCGAAGGGTCTGATGCCGAATCCCAAAACCGGAACCGTGACCATGGATGTGGCCGCGGCGGTGAAAGAGATCAAGGCCGGCAAAGTGGAGTTCCGCGCCGACAAGACCAGCCTGGTGCACGTGCCGGTGGGCAAGCTCAGTTTCGAGCCGCAAAAGCTTATCGACAACGCCACCACGGTGATCTCGTCGATTGTGCGCGCCAAGCCCGCGGCGGCCAAGGGCAAGTACATCAGGAGCGTCACGCTGAGCTCGACCATGGGCCCGGGCGTACCGCTCGATTCGGCAGTCGCCGACGCGGCGGGCAAGCACTAGGAGCAGGGTTCAGGTGTCAGGTTTCAGGGGTCAGTTGGTTCGTCGTTATATGGGGATTGATTCCTGACGCGCAGATTTGAATGCGTGAGGATTTTGAAGTGAGCGCCGGTATGCGGCGCAAGAGGCGACGGCAGAGGCAAGGTTCAAGGCGAGTTCAAGGTTCTGAAACCTGACACCTGAAACCTGACACCTAGTCCGAGCGGAGCGAAGGCAATGGCAATTTCAAGAGCGAAGAAGGCGGAGAAAGTAAAAGGGCTGGCCACGGAGCTGCAGTCCTCAACCACCGCGATTATCGGCACTTTTAGCAAGCTCACGGTGTCAAAGGACTACGAACTGCGCAAGGTGATCCGCGAGGCCGGCGGCAAGTACCGCGTGGTGAAGAACAAGCTGGCCGCAATCTCGGGCTCGGGCACGCAGGTTGAAGCCGCGCTGAAGGGCCTGAAGGGCGTGAACTCGGTGGCGTTCACCGCGGGCGACCCCGTGGCGTTGGCCAAGGTCTTTGCCAAGTGGGCCGGCGAGAACGCGGCGGAGTTCCATTTCAAGTTGGGCATTGTCGACGGCAAGCTGCTGACGGTCGATGAAGTGAAGGCTTTGGCCACCATGCCGGGCAAGGAAGAGATCTTCTCGAAGCTGCTCTTCCTCATCAATGCTCCGGCGCAGCGGCTGGCCACGGTAATCAACGCCACGGGACGCGACATCGCCGTGGTGCTGAACCAGGGCGTGGAGAAAGAAAAGTTTGCCGCGGCGTAAGTGCCGCAAGCTTCTAGCCGTTAGCTATTAGCTTTTAGCTTGGTCTTGCTGGCGCCGAAGTCGTTGGCGGGGGTAATAAAGGGGCTATAAGCTAATGGCTAAGAGCTAATAGCTGCTTTTAGGGTTTTGGCTGTACCTCCATCGGAATGGGGCGCGGGTCTGGCGCATCGGAAACCATTGCATGGAGCGGCCTTTTGGACGGGCCTTGGGGCTCGAAGAAGCAAATTTAAACGGATTTTGATTGGAGAAGAAAATGGCGGATATTGCACAGTTGGAAGAGCAAATCGTAAGCCTGAGCCTGCTGGAAGCGGCGGCCCTGGTGAAAAAGCTGGAAGAGCGGCTTGGCGTTTCGGCAGCGGCAGCGGCCCCGGTGGCCGTGGCAGCGGCTGGCGGCGGCGCGGCGGCTCCGGTAGCCGAGGAAAAGACCGAATTTCAGGTCATTCTGAAGGATGCTGGCGCCAATAAGATCAACACCATCAAGGCGGTACGCGAAGTCACCTCGCTCGGTCTGAAGGAAGCCAAGGACCTGGTTGATGGCGCTCCCAAGGCCATCAAGGAAAGCGCGACCAAGGACGAGGCCGAGGCCATCCGGAAGAAGTTCGAAGGCGTCGCGACCGTCGAAATCAAGTAACGGGTCAAGGAAACGGCACGAGACTTGCAAGGGACGCCGGGACGCGCTAACATGTAAGTTGCGCGTCTCTGCGGCCCCAGTCGAGCTTCGACCGGTTTCTTGCCGGAGGGGATGTTGGGACGACGGAAAGTGTGGCGATGTTTCCACACCAGCGTTCGCTGCCCGGGGACGTTCCACAATCTCCAGGCGCGGTAACTTGATTTCGCTAAGTTCTTTTGGTCAACGGTTTACCTTGTGGTCAGTCAAGGGTGGCCGTTGAACTTGGTCGGGTAGCTGGCAATTCGCGGCGGAAGCGGATTTTGCGATCGGCGAGGGCAATGGTAGAAAATTCGAATGGGAGCACAGGCGTTGAGCTGCGCTCGTGAGGCATTGCGTCCTTACGGGCTTTTCGTGTCTTTCCACAGTTCTGCATGGAGAATTTTGGTTTCTCCAGCAGGCTGAAGCGCACAACTTCCCTTTACGGTTCGACCCTGATTTTGGAGTCTGCCGTTGTGCTCGCTTCTCCCATTTGTGCGCAGTCTAGCGCACCTGCCCGCTGCACGCAAGATCAACCGCGAACTTTGACCGAGCTTTCATGGGAACCCGTCTGACCCGGGTTCATTTCGGGACGCCCCCGGAAACGAGTTTCGACGCTAGTTTCGAAGCAAGCTTCCTTGGCGTGCCGGCAACGCAGCTGCGGGACTGGAATCTCGGGTTTCGCTCGTCACATTCTTCGATTTATTTCGGCATCTTGCTGGCGCCACCGAGACTCGGGCGCCAGCCCGGCGCGGCCACTCAAGAAGCAGGGCCGACACCGCAACGACGAGGCTCAGGAGTGATCATGCCCAACGAGAAGCGCGCGATTCGCAGCCGGCTCGATTTTTCCAAGATTCCCACCGCAACCCAGATTCCCAACCTGATCGAAGTGCAGCGGCGCTCCTATGAGCGGTTCCTGCAGATGGACAAGCTGCCCAACGAGCGCGACGACTCGGGGCTGCAGTCGGTGTTCGTGTCGGTGTTTCCCATTACCGACTTCCGCGGCATCTCGCAACTGGACTTCGTGGATTTTGCCATCGGCAACTGGGAGTGCAAGTGCGGCCACCTGAAAGGCCTGCACCACCTGCGCACGGCCTGCGTGCATTGCGGCGCGATGGTCATTACCAATCCCTTCCTGCCCGGCGACGTGCTCTGCCAGAAGTGCGGCACTTACAACAAGAACACGCCGGACTTCTGCAACAAGTGCGGCGACCCGGTGAGCCTGCAGCTCAAGTACGACCAGCAGGAGTGCGAGGAGCGCGGCATGACCTTCTCCGCGCCGCTCAAGGTCACCGTTCGGCTCACCATTTACGACAAGGACGCCGAGACCGGCAACAAGACCATCCGCGACATTAAAGAGCAAGAGGTCTTCTTCGGCGACATTCCGCTGATGACGCCCAATGGTACGTTCATCGTGAACGGAACCGAGCGCGTGATCGTGTCGCAGTTGCACCGTTCCCCTGGTGTGTTTTTCGAGACCGCCAACAACCGCACCTACTTCCTGGGCAAGATCATTCCCTACCGCGGCTCGTGGGTGGAGTTCGAGTACGACCAGAAGAACACGCTCTACGTGCGCATCGACCGCAAGCGCAAGTTCCTGGGAACCATCTTCCTGCGCGCCCTCGGCCTGCGCTCCGACGAGGAGATTCTCAAGACCTTCTACACCGTCGACCGCCTGCATATCGCCGACGGCAAATTGCAGTGGGAAGTTCCGCAGGACGCTGCGAAGGGCACGCACCTGGTGGGCGTCAAGCCGGCGCACGCCATTCTGCACGGCAAGGAAGAGATCGCGCACACAGGCCGCAAGATCACGCCCCATGCGCTCAAGGCTCTGCGTGCAGCGGCGATTGCCAGGGTCGAGGTCGAGGCAGCTGAGCTCGACGGCGCGCTCACCGCATCCGACGTGGTCGATACCACGACGGGCGAAGTCATTGTCGAATCCAATTTGGAGCTGACTGCCGACCGTTTGCACAAGGTCATGGCCTCCGGCGCCACCAGTTTCGAGGTCTTCTTCCCCGACCGCGACGACGTGGGCAATATCATTTCGAACACCTTGAAGCGCGACTCCGTGCACAAGCCGGAAGAGGCGCTGATCGAGATCTACCGCAAGCTGCGCCCGGGCGATCCGCCCACGCTCGACACCGCGACTGCGCTCTTCGAGGGCATGTTCTTCGATCCGCGCAAGTACGACTTCTCGCGCGTAGGCCGCCTCAAGTTCAACATCAAACTGTATGAAAACCAGGACGCCACGCATCTCGATCACCGCACGCTGACCCCCGAGGACTTCTACGCGACCATCCGCTACCTGCTCAAGCTGCGCAAGAACATCGGCAACGTCGACGATATCGATCACCTCGGCAACCGCCGTGTGCGCGCCGTGGGCGAGCTGATGGAAAACCAGTTCCGCATCGGCCTGGTGCGCATGGAGCGCGCCATCAAGGAAAAGATGAGCGTGTATCAGGAGCTGAACACCGCCATGCCGCACGACCTCATCAACGCCAAGCCGGTGATGGCCGCGATCCGCGAGTTCTTCGGCTCCTCGCAGCTCTCGCAGTTCATGGACCAGACCAATCCGCTGTCGGAGATCACGCACAAGCGGCGTCTTTCGGCCCTTGGACCGGGCGGGCTGTCGCGCGAGCGCGCGGGATTCGAAGTTCGCGACGTGCATCCCACGCACTACGGCCGCATCTGCCCGATTGAGACGCCGGAAGGCCCGAACATCGGCCTCATCAGTTCTCTGAGTTGTTTTGCGCGCATCAACGAATACGGATTTATCGAGTCGCCTTACCGCAAGGTGAAGGACTCGCGCATTCTCGAATTTGTGGAGATCGTGAACGCCGGCGAAAGCGGCCTGCGCGTAGGCGATCACATCGAGAAGGAGGAGTCGCTGCGCCTCAATGCGCAACTGAAGAAGGCGGGCAAGCGCGCCATCGACTGGATTCCCTACAGCTTCTACCTTTCGGCATGGGAGGAAGACCGGCACACCATTGCCCAGGCCAACATCGAGTTCAACGACAAGGGCGAGATCACTGAGGACCTGGTGAATGCGCGCCGGCAAGGCAACTTCGTGCTGGTCAACCGGACCGAAGTCGACTACATCGACGTCAGCCCCAAGCAGTTGGTCTCGGTTGCCGCTTCGCTGGTGCCGTTCCTCGAGCACGACGACGCCAACCGCGCCCTGATGGGCGCCAACATGCAGCGCCAGTCGGTTCCGCTGCTCGCGGCCGAGGCGCCGCTGGTGGGCACGGGCATGGAAGGCGTCACCGCACGCGACTCCGGCGCCGTGATTCTGGCCAAACGCAACGGTATCGTGGATTCGGTCGACTCCGAGCGCATTATCGTGCGCGTCGAAGGCGAGCACCATCCCACGCAGCTCTCGCGCGAGGTGGGTTCCGACATCTACCAGCTCATCAAGTTCAAGCGCTCCAACCAGAACACCTGCATCAATCAAAAGCCCGTTGTCCGCGAGGGCGACCGCGTCATCAAGGGTCAGGTGATTGCCGACGGCCCGTGCACCGAGCAGGGCGAGCTGGCGCTGGGACGCAATGTGCTGGTGGCCTTCATGCCCTGGCGCGGCTACAACTTCGAGGACGCAATCCTCATCAGCGAGCAACTGGTGAAGGACGATTACTACACCTCGGTTCACATCGAGGAGTTCGAAATCGAGGCCCGCGACACGAAACTGGGTCCCGAGGAGATCACGCGCGATATTCCCAACGTGAGCGAACACGCGCTGCGCGACCTGGATGAGAGCGGCATCGTCCGCATCGGCGCCCAGATCGGCCACGGCGACATCCTGGTCGGCAAGGTTACGCCCAAGGGCGAAACCCAGCTCACGCCGGAAGAAAAACTGCTGCGCGCCATCTTCGGCGAAAAGGCCGGCGATGTGCGCGACGCTTCGCTCACCTGCCCTCCGGGCATCGAAGGCACGGTGGTCGATGTGCGCATCTTCAGCCGCAAGGGCCAGGAGAAGGACGAGCGCGCCAAGCAGATCGAAGCCGAGTACATTTCCAAGCTTGAAAAGAACCTGGGCGACGAGATCCGCATTCTCACCGACGAGCGGTTGAAGCGTCTGGAAGGGATTCTGGGCGGCAAGGAAGTGCTGGCCGACCTGCATGACGAGCGCACCAACAAGCGCCTGCTCACCAAGGGCGCCATTCTCGATCGCGACACCATCGAGCGCATCTCGACCAAGAACCTCAAGCGCATCCGCTATAACGACAAGGATCCGCGGGTGAACGAGCAGATCGACGAGATCGAGGAGATGACTTCGCGCCAGATCGAAGTGCTGCGCAAGATCACCAACGAAAAGGTGTCCAAGCTGCAGAAGGGCGACGAGCTGCCGCCGGGCGTCATCAAGCTGGTCAAGGTCTACGTGGCCATGAAGCGCAAGCTGAGCGTAGGCGACAAGATGGCCGGCCGTCACGGCAACAAGGGCGTGATCTCGCGCATTCTTCCCGAGGAAGACATGCCGTATCTGCCCGACGGAACCCCTGTCGAGATCGTCCTCAACCCGCTCGGCGTGCCCTCCCGTATGAACGTGGGCCAGATTCTGGAGACGCACTTGGGCTGGGCCGCGCACAAGCTGGGCAAGAAGGTTGCCGAGTTGGTGCAAGCCAACAGCGACGTGGCGTACACGCGCGAGCTCATGAGGAAAGAGTTCGCGGGCACCGCCGTCCTGCGCCAGTTGGAGGAGCTCGACGACGAGATGCTGATTCGCGTTGCACGGGGCATGAAGAAGGGGATCTGGTTCGGCACCGCGGTCTTCGACGGCGCGCGCGAAGAAGAGATCAAGGCGCTGCTGAAGTCGGCCGACCTGCCTTCCTCCGGCAAGACGCCGCTTTTCGACGGCATGACCGGCGAACAGTTCGAGCAGCCGGTCACGGTGGGCTACATCTACATGCTCAAGCTCTCGCACCTGGTCGACGACAAAATTCACGCGCGCTCCATCGGGCCGTACTCGCTGATTACCCAGCAACCGCTGGGCGGCAAGGCGCAGTTCGGCGGGCAGCGTTTCGGCGAGATGGAAGTGTGGGCGCTCGAGGCCTACGGCGCCGCCTACATCCTGCAGGAACTGCTCACCGCCAAGTCCGACGACGTCTACGGCCGCACCAAGATCTACGAGGCCATCGTCAAGGGCGAAGCGGCTATCGAGCCGGGCGTGCCGGAGTCCTTCAACGTCCTGATTCGCGAGTTGCAGTCACTGTGCCTGGACGTGGAATTGATCAAGCGCGCGGACCTCATCAAGAAGTTGCCCGCGCCGGAAGTGGCGGCAGTGGCCGATTAAATGCAGCCTCTAGCTGCTAGCTTCCAGCCTCTAGCTTCATCGTGGCGGAGCCGGCAGCCGAGGTGATCGAAGATTTTCGGAACGTGCAGGCAGCTTTTTTAGACGAGCACATTCCGCTGGAAAATGAACCGCTTCCCAAACCTGGGAAGCCAAAAAGCTAGCAGCTAGTAGCTAGAAACTAGCAGCTAGAACCGGAGGCTCACCTTGTTCCGTTCCAATCCGTTTGAGCTTACCAGCCCGATTACCGACTTCGACGCCATCCGCATCATGCTGGCCTCGCCGGAGAAGATCCGCAGCTGGTCGCATGGCGAGGTCACCAAGCCGGAGACCATCAACTACCGCACCTTCAAGCCGGAGCGTGACGGCCTGTTCTGCGCGCGCATCTTCGGCCCGGTCACCGACTGGGAGTGCCTGTGCGGCAAGTACAAGCGCATGAAGCACCGCGGCGTGATCTGCGACAAGTGCGGCGT
>JBEKIE010000025.1:0-48819 GCA_050011915.1 Occallatibacter sp. | reverse complement strand
CAAGGGCAGCGTGGTCTCGGTAATCATCAGGCCGCTCGCGTTCACGCCAAAATCGTCCTGGCTCGTGATCACGCCCGGCATTCCGTCCATCAAAATGTGCTGCCCGCGGGCGGGCACAATGTCGAAGACCACGGTCCAGCGCTCGCCTTCCGCATACGAGCTCCAGTTGCTGTGCGCGATCACGATCTTTCCGCTTTTGGTCGCCGACCCCGTGGCAATAAACGCACTGCATTTGCCCGGCGCCTTGGGCTCGTCCGCGCTCGTCGTGCCCTGCTTCGCATCGAACCAGGGAACGTAGTAATCAGAAAGCTCGATGTAGCCATTCAGCGCCACCACGTCCCACAGGTCGAGTTGCGACCCGTGCGCCTTCAGGCCTTCTGCAATGCCGGTCAGCTCCTGCTGGTATTCGGCGTCGAGGTGCGGCCACAGCACATTTTTTGCCGCGTCGCGAAAGAAGCTCCACTCGTGCTTGGCGTGTTGCGGCGCTTCCACCCGGTACACCAGAACGTTGTCCTCAATCTCCCTCGCCAGCAGGTAGCCGTGCTGAAAGCCCACCTGTTCCGGCGAGCCCTGAAGATGCACGTACGTCCATCCGCCCTCATTGAACTTGTACGCGTCGTGCAGACGCGCATCGGGCGCTGCGGCGGCGGACGCGGCAAACGCAGTCACCAACGTGGCAGCAACAAGCAGAGCAGGGAAGCGCATAGGTTCGACTCCTGAGGAAATCGGTTTTTCAAGAGCGGGGACTCGAGATGCCGGATCTTTCATTCCAGATTAGAACGAGTGTACACTCGGGCGCACGACTTACTGCCGCACCACCACGCCGTTTTTCATCACAAAGCGCACGCGCTCCACCACCGTAATATCGTCGAGCGGGTTGCCGGGCACGGCTACGATGTCGGCATAGTATCCGGGCTTGAGCCCGCCGATCTGTCCATCCCAGCGCAGCAGTTTGGCGCCGTTGATCATGTCGGCCTGCAGCACAGCGAGCGGCTTCATCCCGTAGCGGACCATGAGAGTGAGCTCGCGCGCCTGTGTGCCGTGCGGGAAGGGTCCCACGTCGGAGCCCACCGCAAACGGCACTCCCGCCGCAATCTGCTTCTTGAACTCGGCAATCTTGTAATCGAGCATCGCCGACTCAGCCGCCGCTTGATCTTGCGATTCGCGATGCGTCGCGAAAAACTCGAAGATGGTGAAGGTCGGCACGGCGAAGATACCTTTCTCGCGCATCAGGCGCATGGTCTCGCCGCTGAGCTGCGTCGCGTGATCGATTGAGGCCACGCCGGCCTGTGCTGCATAGAGCGTGCCCGGTTCGCCCTGTGCATGCACGCCCACAAACGTGCCCAGCCGCTTCGCTTCCTCCACCGCAGCGGCCAGTTGCGCCTCGGTGTACTGGTAGGGTGTATGGAACTCGCCGTCGACCATCCGGTCCGGCCCGGTCTCGTAAATCTTCGCGAAGTCCGAGCCCTCCTTGTGCTGTTCGCGCATCACGGCGACGATTTCGTCGGCGGTGTTGGCGTAGTCGGCGTTTGAAAGCACGTGCTGGGCAGGATTGAAGTGATTGGCGTCTTCGTGGCCGCCCATAATATCGATGGCGTTGCCGCTGATGCGCAGCCTTGGGCCGGGAATGAGTCCCTGGTTGATGGCATTGCGAATTGCCGTGTCGGCCGAACCCGCGCCTTCGGTACCCATATCGCGCTCGGCGGTAAATCCGGCCATCAGGTCGGCCTTTGCCGCTTGCTCCGCAAGAATCGTGCGCCACGGCACGGATTCCACCACCGTCTGCAAATCCTCCGCGCCGGGATGCAGAAACAAGTGCACATGCGCGTCGATCAGGCCGGGCAGCAGCGTGGTATCGCCGAGATCGATGATCTTCGCATTCGGAGCGTGGTCGACCGAAGTGCCGATCGCCTTGATGCGCTCGCCCTCGACCAGAATCTCACCTGGCTGGAGCACGTTTCCGGTATCGACTTCGAGAAGGCGCGCCGCATGAAGCACGATGGGCGCGGTGGCCGGCTGTTGCGCGGCGGCAAAAACCACAAAACCCGTGGCAAGCCACGCGCACGCACAACTCAAGCACAATCTATTGCGACTGGAACGAAGAAAATCTCGTCGGTTCTGCATGACTAAAACTATGCGGCATCAGCGCAGGCTTGTCGATGCAAATTTTGCCAGTCCGCGCGGCCTCAATACGCCCCAATCCCCGTAAGGTTCTGCCCCAGAATTAGCGTATGAATGTCGTGCGTGCCCTCGTAGGTCTTCACCGATTCGAGGTTCATGCTGTGGCGCATCACGGGGAAGTCCTCCGTGACGCCGTTCGCGCCCAGGATGTCGCGCGCGAGGCGCGCCGTCTCCAGAGCCATCCACACGTTGTTACGCTTGGCCATGGAGATGTGCTGATGGCCTGCTTTGCCGGCATCTTTGAGCCGTCCTACCTGCAACGAAAGCAACTGCGCTTTGGCGATTTCGCTCGCCATCCACACCAGCTTTTCCTGCACCAGTTGATGGCTGGCAATGGGCTGGTTGTGAAATTGCTTTCTCGTCTTGGCGTAGTTCAGCGCCGTCGAGTAGCAATCCATGGCTGCGCCGATTGCGCCCCAGCTGATGCCGTAGCGCGCCTGGTTCAGGCACATGAGTGCGCTCTTCAGGCTGGTTGCGCCGGGCAGCAGGTTGGCCGCGGGCACATGCACGTCTGCGAGCGTGAGTCCGCTCGTGACCGAAGCGCGCAGCGACCATTTGCCATGAATATCGTGCGCCGAAAATCCCGGCCGATCGGTCTCGACGAGGAATCCGCGAATGCTCTCAGCGCCCTCGTCCAGGACGCCGTTTTCGTCCTCCAGCCGGGCCCAGATCACGGCTACATCGGCAATCGACCCTGACGTGATCCACATCTTTTCGCCGTTCAAGATGTACTCATCGCCGGACTTGCGAGCGCGCGTGGTCATGCCCGCGGGATTCGACCCAAATCCCGGTTCGGTCAGCCCGAAACAGCCTAGCTTTTCGCCACTGGCCAGCGCCGGCAGCCAGGTATTCTTCTGCTCGTCGGAGCCGAAGGTGAAGATGGGATACATGACCAGCGCCGATTGCACGCTCACGAAACTTCGCAGGCCGGAGTCGCCGCGCTCCAGCTCCTGCATCGTCAGGCCGTACTCCACATTGGACATGCCGGCGCAGCCGTAGCCCTCAAGGCTGGCGCCGTAAAAACCCAACGCGCCCATCGGGGCGACGAGCTCGCGCGGAAAACGTCCCTCGCGAAAGCAGCCTTCGATAATAGGGATCACGCTGGCGTCGACGAACTCGCGCGTGGTGCGGCGGACGAGCAATTCTTCTTCCGTAAGAATCGCGTCGAGATGGAGAAAATCGAAACCCTGAAATTTGAAGGCCATGGCTGTACCTATCGTCCGCGGGGTTCACCGGGACAGATGAGGGTAACAGTCCATGGCCATCTTTTCAATGCGGCCGGGTTCGAATCTCAGCTGCGTGGCGGCATCGGCTTCTCGTGAATCACCATCCAGTTGACGCCGAACTTGTCGCGGAACTGTCCGAACCGATACGCGAAGAACTGCTCGCCCATCTTCATAAAGACTTCGCCGCCCTCGGTGAGAGCCGCGTAGATGCGCTCCGCTTCTTCATTGCTGTCCACAGCAAGCGCAAGATACGCGCTGCGCATGGGCTCCACGCGCTCCGGTGGCCCATCGCTGGCCATCAGCAGCGTGTCGCCGATCTGGATGCGCGCGTGGAGGATGTGTTCCGGCTTCAGGCCCGGAGGCAGATTCTGCGGGCCGCCGGGGCCGGCCATCGCGCCAAAGGTCCCTTTCATGAGTATCTTCGCGCCGAGGTGCTTGACGTAAAAATCGAGAGCCTCAGCGCACGTGCCGGGGAAGTTGAGATATGTGGTCAGTTTCATCGTCTGGATTTTCCTTTCGGGAAATTGGATTTTGACTTCGCTTTCACACTTGCCTTTTTTTCTCTTGCATTGAATGGTGGAATCAACGGCGCAGGATCGCGCTGCTCCCAGCGCCGGTAGGCCTCGGCGATCACGGCGGCGCGATTCTGCTCCATCTTCTCGATCACGGAGCAGGGTGCGTCGGTCTTCTCGTGACGCGCGCCCCAGATCAACAGCTCCAGCAGCACCGGAGCCAGCGCAATGCCCTTTGCCGTCAGGCGGTAATGCGTGCTGCGCCCGTCCTCGGCCGCCGGCTCGCGCTTGAGAATGCCGCCCTCCTCCAGCTTTTGCAGCCGATCGGAAAGGATGTTGGTAGCAATGCCTTCGCCGGAATGCTGAAACTCGCGGAAGGTGCGGTAGCCGCGCACCATCATGTCGCGCACGATCAAGAGCGACCAGCGATCTCCGAGCAGGTCGAGCGACATGCTCACCGGGCAGCCGGAGCGGGATTTGGCTTTGGAGATCCGGGCCACGAATGCATCCTACGCAAGTCGCTTGCATTTTGCAATCTACAAATGATAGGAATATTTTCATCCGCCGCCTTCCCGCCCGCGCGGCTCAACTTCAATTCATCCGGAGGTCACTATGATCGCTCTTGGCGAATCCTCGCGTATCACGCCCTTTCTTTGGTTCGACAACAATGCAGAAGAAGCTGTCGCGTTTTATCTCAGCATCTTCCCCAACTCGCGCCGCCTCGGCGAGTTGCGCAATACCGGCGACGCTCCTGGGCCCAAAGGCGGCGTTCTTACTCTCTCTTTTGAGTTGGACGGCCTGCGCTTTACCGCGCTCAACGGCGGACCCCACCACCAGTTCACCGACGCGATCTCGTTCGTCGTGCGCTGCGATACACAGGAGGAGATCGACTATTACTGGTCGCGGCTCACCGAAGGCGGCACGGAGGTGGCGTGCGGCTGGCTCAGGGACAAATTCGGCATAAGTTGGCAGGTCACGCCCGCGAACATTGGCGAGCTCCTGAAGACATCGAAGGCGATGCAGGCCATGATGAAGATGAAGAAGTTCGACATCGCCGCACTGGAACGCGCCGCGCAAGCTGGTTGAGCCGGCAATCTGCGCTTTCACGATCCGGCTAGGTCACGCGCTTTCCTTTCTTCCCATGTTTCCCGCGACAGGCTCACCGTGATGAAATGGCTGCATCACGGGAGGCCGCAGGATGAGCAGCCGTCGCGAATTCGTCAAAGGATCGGCACTGGCCGCAACCGCATGTCTCTTGCCTGCAGGCGCGGGCAGCAACGCGTACGCGGCAGGCGAAACGGCTGCCGCACCGACCGCAAGCGAAACAAGCAGTTGGTACGACCGCCCCATGCGCTGGGCGCAGCTCGCGTTTGTCGAAGACGATCCCGGCAACTACGATCCCCAATTCTGGCTCGACTACTTTCGCGATGTTCACGCCGACGCCGCTTGTCTGAGTGCCGGCGGGGTGGTTGCGTTCTATCCCACGGAGCTTTCGTTGCAGCAGCGCAGCCCATGGCTGGGCGATCGCGATGCGTTCGGCGACTTGCTGGCCGGTTGCCGCACGATGGGCATGAACGTGATCGCGCGGACCGACGCTCACGCGTGCTGGCAGAAGGTGTACGACGCGCATCCTGACTGGATTCGCGTGGATGCGAGCGGCAAGACGGTGCGGCATCCCTCCGATCCTCGCTATTGGGAGACCTGTGCACTCGGCCCTTACAACTTTGACTTCATGACGTCCGTGCATGAAGAGATCATGCGCCTCTACAAGCCGGACGGCATCTTCACCAACCGCTGGGCGGGCAGCGGCATGTGCTTTTGCGAACATTGCCAGCAAAACTTTCGCGAGGCCACGGGGCTTGATCTGCCGCGTACCCTTAATCCTCAAGATCCGGCGCGCAAGCAATACATCCTTTGGCGGCAACAGCGCCTCTTCGCTCTTTGGCGCTTGTGGAACGAGAGAATCCGCGCCATCAACCCCAACGCAAGCTACATTGCCAATGCCGGCGGCGGCGCATTGAGCGATCTCGACATGAAAACCATTGCCGAGCTTGCGCCCATTATGGTTGCCGATCGCCAGAGCCGGCGCGGCATTATGGCTCCCTGGGCCAACGGCAAGAACGGAAAGGAATACCGCGCCACCATGGGCAGCAGAGCCATCGCCGGCATGTTCAACGTCGGCATCGACGACGAGCATCGCTGGAAGGATTCGGTGCAGAACGGCGATGAGATTCGTCTTTGGGTTGCCGACGGCATTGCGCAGGGGCTGCGGCCGTGGTTCATCAAATTCAACGCCAAGCCCATCGATCGCCGCTGGCTGCCCGTCGTCAAAGAGATCTTTGCCTGGCATTCTGCCAACGAGAAATACCTCCGGAACCTACGCCCTCTGGCGCGCGTGGGCCTTGTCTACTCGCAGCAGAGCGCGTTGTTTTACGGTGGAGAACAGGCCCGCGAAAAGATCGAAGAGCCGGGACTGGGCTTTTACCAAGCGCTCGTTGAGGCGCGCATTCCCTTTGAGATGGTGCACGACCGTTGCCTCGATGAGGAGCATCTTGCGCCGTTCCGCACGCTCATCCTGCCCAACATTGCCGCATTGTCCGATGCGCAATGCGCGAGCCTGCGCGACTTCGTGGAACGCGGCGGCGGGCTGGTGGCTACCTACCAGACCTCGCTCTTCGACGAGTGGGGCGTGCCGCGCAAGGACTTCGGCCTGGCCTCGCTCTTCGGCGCTTCGTACGCGGGCAAAACGCAGGAAAACATGCTCAACTCGTACTTGAATCTCGAAAAAAATTCCGCGGCCGGCGCATGGCATCCGTTGCTTCGCGGCTTTGAAGATGCGGGGCGCATCATCAACGCCGTGAACCAGGTGGAAGTGACGCCGATCGATCAAAGCCAGTTTGCGTCGCTGCGCATCGTGCCGTCTTACCCTGACCTGCCGATGGAGTCGGTGTTTCCCCGCCTCGGCGGCACGCATTCTCCCGGAGCTTATGTGCAACGCGTAGGCAAAGGCCGCGTCGTCTATTTCCCCGGCGATCTGGACCGCACGTTCTGGCAGGTGCTCGCTGTGGATCACGGAATGCTGCTGCGTAACGCGGTGGAGTGGGCAACCAACGAAGCTCCGCCCGTCAAAGTGGAGGGTCAGGGAATTCTGGATTTGGCCGTGTGGGAGCAGAAGGCTTCAATGACGCTGCATCTCGTCAATCTCACCAATCCCATGATGTGGAAGGGCCCGGTGCGCGAGATCGTTCGCGTCCCCGGGCAGAGAATTGCGTTGCGGATTCCGTCCGATCGTCGCATCCGCCGCGTTCATCTGCTCGTCGCCGCGCGCGACGTTCCCTACCGAACGGAAGGCGACACGATTCATCTGGAAACGACCTCGATCGGCTTGCATGAGGTGGTCGCTGTCGATTTTTCGGCATAACCTGCGATCTGCCTCGGATCGAGCCGGTTCTCGAGCACGAAACTGTCTTGGGATCCATCCAGCGGGGCAACGCTGGGTAGTGGGTCAGCTTGAAATGAACTATCCCTCGGGGGCTAAAGCCCCCTTTTCATTTTTGGGCCTTTGCGGCACCTTTCGACTTCGCTCAAGGCAGGCTTTGAAGTCGTGCCCTTTCAAAACAAATTCAAACTGACCCGCTATCCAACCCTGCGCGCAACTTTCGCCTCTGCTATTCTTAATGGTTTACCTGTGTCTGAACTGGGCCACAGAGGACGGGCCATTCTGGACAGGGTGGAGGGCGCCATGCCGGAGCATAGAGCGCGAAAGCATCATCAGGACCGCGTGGCGGAAACGTTGCGTCTGGAGATCGGCGCCATGATCGAGGGCGAACTCTCCGACCCGCGGATCGATTTCTGCTACGTCAGCGAAGTTGCGCTCAATCCCGGGGGAAAGTCGGCGCGCGTGTATGTTGCCATCGACAGTGCGGTGAAGGACGTCGCTAAGGCGGAGGCTGCGACCATCGCAGGGCTCGAAGCGGCTAAAGGATACATTCGCCATGGACTGCAGGAGCGCATGGGCGTACGCCGCGTCCCCGATCTAAGCTTTCTTGCCGACCGCTCGGGCCGCTTCCAGGCGCGCATTGACGAGCTCATGAGCCGGTCGCGATCGCGCAAGACCGCCGCAGCCGCGCCTGCGGCATCGCAACAGGGTGATTCACAACCGAGCCCCACGAACAGGAAATCCTCTTCGGACCAGGAAGCATTGCTGAATTAGCGCATGAATTCTCTTCCGCAAAAACCTGGGATCGGCCCGCAGGTACCAGCGCCTCAGACGGGCTCTGCGCGAGCTTCCAGAGTTCCCACCGCCCATCCCCTCGCCGCGATCCTCGACGTTCTGCATCGCGGCGAGCGATTCCTGGTCTGTTCGCATGCGCGTCCCGATGGCGATGCCGTGGGTTCCATGCTGGCGCTGGGTATGGTGATCGAGCAGATGGGCAAACGCGCCGACCTGGTAACGGCCGATCGAATTCCACTCCAGTACCGGCAACTACCGGGCGCCGATGCGATCCGCACAATGCTTCGCATCCATGGTCCCTACGATGCGGCAATTTTGCTGGAATGCGACAGCCTGGAACGCACGCGGCTGCGCGGGCTCGAAGATCGCTTCCTGGTCAATATCGATCACCACATTACCGGCGTCGAGTTCGCGCAAGTCAACTGGATCGACCGTAGTGCGGTGAGTGTGGGCGAGATGGTGTACGAACTGGCGCGGGCTGCGGGCGTGGTCTTGACGCCGCAGATGGCGCAATGCCTTTACACGACCGTGCTCACTGACACGGGAGGATTCTGTTACGGCAATGTGCGTGAGTCGACCTTCGCTCTGGCGCGCGAATTGGTGCGGGCCGGGGCCGATCCCATCGCGATCGCCCACGAGGTCTATTTCTCTGCGCCCGCCTCCAGGTTGCTGCTGCTGGGCGCAGCGCTTCGCAGGCTCAAACGCGAAGGCCGCCTCGCCTGGCTGTGGGTAACGCACCAGGATATGCAGCGCACCTGCGCCACGGAGGAAGATAGCGAAGGCATCGTCAACGTTGCTTTGGGCATGGCAGGCGTTGACGCCGTAGTCTTTCTGTGCGAACTGCCCGACGGACGCGTCCGCATGAGCTTGCGCAGCAAGGGGCGATTGAATGTTGCGACGATTGCCGCTCGATTGGGCGGCGGTGGCCACCAAGACGCCGCCGGTTGCACGCTCGATGGATCTCTGCCGCGTGCGCTCAAAGAGATTCTCGGCGAGTTGCGTAGCGCCATGGCAAATCTGAAGGCAAAGCGTTCCCATCAAGAGTGAATTCACGGCGCACTTGAGAAACTGAGGAAATCTGTTAGCCTTGTCCCTGTCGAAATACTGCAACGTGTCCGCGCCTGTTGCGGTGCGGATAGCATGCAGGCCCGGGCCCCCATCCGTCCTGCGTCAATACGGAGACCATGTCCGATAGAAGCGTGCTATCCACGCTCCCGGAGAAATGGTCCTCGAGAAATGGCTCTCGACAAATGGCAGAGATGGGAAATCCCTTAGAACCTCCGGCTCTTGATCGATCGTCAGGCGGTCGTTGGCGCGTGCCGCGCTGGTCCACGCTCTCTGAAGCGGCCATCTTTCTCGCTTTCACGGTCTTTTTTCTTGTCTACGGTCTCACCCCCATACTGGGCGGCGATGGCATGGGCCTGGTGGGCGCCGACGAGCCGCGCTACGCCCAGATCGCACATGAAATGCTGGTGCACTTCGACTCGGCGCATACGCTTACCGGGCGGCTGGATGCCTGTGTCACGCCTTATCTCTACGGGCGTCCCTGGTTGGAAAAACCGGCGCTCTATTATTGGCGCGCCATGTTTCTCTTTCAGGACTTCGGCGTGCACGACTGGAGCGCCCGCCTTCCCTCCACCACATTTGCCTTCATCATGGTGGCCCTCATCTACCTGCATATGCGGCGATTCCGGCCCGGTGGGCATCTTGACGCGGCCCTGATTACCGTCGCCTGCGCCGGTATCATGAGCTTCGCGCGCGGCGCTTCCACCGATATGCAGATGGCCGCTCCTCTGGCCATCGGGTTGCTGGGCTGGTATGCGTGGTACGAAACCGGCTCCAAGTTCTGGCTTTACGACATTTACTTTTTCACCGGCCTTGCCACGCTGGCCAAGGGGCCCGTCGCGCCGCTTCTCGCGGTGCTCATCATTACCGCGTTTGCTTTTCTGCGCAAGGAGTGGAGCATCCTTCTCCGCTCGCTGTGGTGGCCGGGCGTCCTTCTTTATTTCGCCATGGTGCTGCCCTGGTTCATTGCCGTGCAGCATCAAAATCCCACATTCTTTCGCGAGTTCTTCCTCGAGCACAACCTGCAGCGGTTTGCCACCGACCGTTATCAGCACGTGCAGCCGTTCTGGTACTACCTAGTGGTGATGCTGCTGGCGCTCATGCCATGGACCGTGGTTGCGGTGCGCGCGCTCATCGACGGCATTCTCACTTCGGTGGCGGAGTGGAGGCTGCGCTACTCGCGCGCCGGCAAATGTCTGCCCACGCGGCCCGGCGATGCATTCCCCGAGTTTCTGGTTCTGTGGGCGCTCATCCCTGTAATCTTCTTCTCCTTCTCGCAATCCAAGCTGCCCGGCTACATCCTTCCGGCAATTCCACCCATCACCATCCTCACCGGCGACTATCTGTTCCGCCGTCGCAAATCGGGCCTGAACCGTTGGATTCTTCTCGGCCATGCCGCGGTTTGCGCCACCACCACCATGTCTGTCCTGCTGATGCCATGGTTCGTATCGCACAGCATGGCCATGCCGCCCCTGCACGCCTTGACCGCTGCCGCCCTGGCGGCCATCGGGGCCGGCCTGCTGATTCTGATTGTGACCAAAGGCTTTGGCGTGGCGTGGCTGCGGCCGGCTACGTGCTGGATCCTGGTGGTTCTTGTGCTGTTCATCTATGGCGTGGGGCCGTTCTTTGGGATTCCCGAAATCTCCGCGACCAAGCGCGTCATTCATCTGCTCGACCGCACGTATTCGGCACGGCCTCTTGCTGCAAAGCTCGCTGAAGTGCCGCCCGCCGGCCAAACCGTGGCCGTGTTTCACGTGCGCCGCGACGTTGAATACGGCCTCGCGTTTTACCGCGATCACGAAGTGGTGAACTACGACGAAAACGGCGTTCCCGACGAGCAGCATCTGCTGGTGGCGCGGGTTCAGGGCCGTCATGGCGTCGACCTCGATACGCAGATGGCCCTCGAGGAGCTTCTGGAAGGCCGCCAGTATCAGCAGCTCTTCAGTTGGCCGGAACAGGGGCTGGAGATTTACCTCGTTGGAGCCCGCTAAAAGGCTTCTTCACTTGCGGCGCAACGCGGACTCGTGGCAAAGTGGCCGGGAGGGTATTTCGCGTGGCGCGTCCGAGCGGTCGCTCTTCCGCGCAACGTCTTTCTTGACTTGAGCTGAATCGGCAGCGCTGGCTGCATGTCCAACTCAGCCGACGGCGAGGAAATCAGGCGTCGCCTTGCGCCGGCGCCATCACGCATCAAGCGCCATCCGCGGTAGCCCGGCTTGCGCGAAATCGGGGAAGAATGCAGACACCGGACGCGAACCTCGAGATTCTCGACCTGCGGCACTTCGCGGCTCCCGTACTGCGACCCCTCCTCGATGCCGAGAGCGAGATCTGGGCCCAGCGCCTGCATTGGGACTATCGCGCCTCATCCCGGCTGCTGTTGCAGTACGTGGACAACCGCATGCTGCCCGGCTACGCCGCCACTGAGGACGGCAAGGTGACGGGCTACGTGTTTTGCGTCTACGAGGAAACCAAGGCGGTCATCGGCGACGTCTTCGCTCTACCCGCTGAAAGAGCCCACGCAGCGTCCAGCCCGGCCCACTCCCGCGAAGAAACGCTGCTGCGGCACCTTTTCGAACTGCTCCTCAACTCGCCGCACGTTGACCGCATCGAGTCGCAGTTGCTTCTCCATCCCTCCGGCATGTTCGCTCCATCCTTTCGCGCGGCGGGTTTTGAAGTCTTCCGCCGCCTTTTCCTTGTGCAGTCCCTGGCAGGGCATTGGAGCGCGCCGCTTCCGGATCTGCCCGGCAACCTCGAGCTCCGTTCCTGGCGCGAATCCGATCTGGCTCCGGCCGCGCGCCTTATCTGCGAGGCCTATCGCAACCACCCCGATAGCGCGATCAACGACCAGTACCGTTCCGTGCACGGCTCCATGCGCTTTTTGAACAACATCGTGCGCTACGCAGGTTGCGGCACCTTTGCCGCGCAGGCATCCTACGTCGTCGTGGACCGCGCCAGCCGCGAGCTGGCGGCGCTGGTTCTGGGCTCGCGCGTCAGCGAACAGAGCGGCCACCTGACCCAAGTCTGTGTTCATCCTGCTTTTCGCCGCCGTGGACTGGCCCGTTTGATGCTCGCGCAGGCAGCCTTCAGCTTCACACGCATGGGCGTTGCTGAAATCTCTCTCACCGTTACCGAAGCCAACTCCGAGGCCATCCAGCTCTACAAAGACGAAGGCTACGAAACTGCTCACAGCTTCGATGCCGCCGTGTGGCAGCGCACGCCTGCAGTGTGACTGTACTCGGCCGGCAAAATCACGCACAAATTATCAGGAAACCGCAACCTCCGACGCCAGCAGCAATTACGCCAGCCCCTCGCCGGGCAGCGTAGCCTTAGCCACCGCCGCTATCAGGAAGACCCACGCCAGCCCTGCGAGAACGTCGATTCCGTAGTGCACCTGGAGCGCAATGGTGGAAAGGGTGATGCCGCAAGCTGCGATCACGGCCGCCGCCATGAGCCACCCCGGCGCCTTGCCCCGGCTCAGCCACACAATCAGCCACGGATTGGCCGTGTGCAGGCTGGGAAAACAGTCGTAAAGGTAGCGGTAATTCGACTCCAGGAAGGAGTAAACGCGCGTTGACTCCAGAAAATTGCTGGCCGTCGCGCCGGCCAGCGACAAAGGACCGGAGACGGGAATCAGCAGATAGCAGACGTAGCCCGAATAGAGCGAAACAATCAGTGCGCGCCGCACCAGGCGAAACTGCTTCCTGTCGCCTGTACCCAGAAACCAGCCCACGGCCAGCAATGGAGTGAACGGATACAAGGCATAGAAGCCGGACATGACCCGCGCAAACAAACCGCTGTCGAGTCCCCAGCGCATGAACCAGAGATAGGGAGTCTTGCCGAAGATCGCCACGTCGGCAGCCATCATCTCGTGGTCGAAAGAGGGAATGCCCAGCCACGCCGTGATCGCGTAGGCGTCCAGCAGGCGAAGACTCACATAACCGATCACTGCCACGACAATCGGCCCGAAGTCAAAAACAAAGTGCAGAGCGCCGCGGGCGCGCGGGCTGAAGCGCGAAGCGGCCAGAAGGATGCAAACCAGAATGGCGGCCGACCAGAGCGCAACCCGCGCCAACAGCTGGCCGCCGTGTGTAGCGAACAGTGGAGGGTGAGCGACGGTGAAGACTGCGACCAGAAGCAGAAACAGACCCGTCAATAATTCGTCGAGATAGGAACGGACGAAATCGAGCATGATGGCTGAGCGCGGAGGAGTCCTCAGTGTACGCGGCAACCGCGCCGAGGGCAAGGCGAGACGTGTCTGGGTTGAGAATCGCGGTCTTCTGGGTCCCAAAAGCGTGACCCGGTGTATCCGGCAGCTTGCACCGATTATGCTCTATAGGGCATAATGTGGATGTGAGTTGGAAAGCGTATTTCCATCCGAAATTCAAGACCGAGTTCGACGCGTTACCGGCCTTGGTTCAGAACGAACTTCTCGCGTCGCTCAAACCACTGCAGGTCTATGGTCCGGAACTGGGACGACCTGAGGTCGACACATTGAAGGGATCGGCATACTTCAATATGAAAGAGTTGCGTTTCAGGGCTGGAGGCGGTGTTTGGCGCGTGGCTTTTGCCTTCGATCCGAGGCGCGCGGCGATTCTGCTGGTCGCGGGATCGAAGTCGGGAGTCAGCGAAAAGACGTTCTATAAGCGGCTCATCGATAAGGCCGACCGAAGGTATAAAGACCATTTGGAGAATCTCTAACAAGGTGGAGGGAGGATTATGCGCGGAATGATTCCTGTCGAAAATGTGATCGCGGAATTGCCAAAGGCGCGGCAAAAGGCGATCGAAAGGCGAGGAAAGGAGCTGCTCGAGCGCGTTGCGAGGCGGATGACGCTCGCCGAGGTGCGCAAGGAACGGAAGGTCACGCAGACCAAGATAGCGAAGGAGCTGGGGATCGGCCAGATGCAGATTTCGCGCCTCGAACGGCGCAAAGACCCGCGGCTTTCCACCATGGAGCGCACCGTTGCGGCGATGGGCGGGCGGTTGATGCTGGTTGCGGCGTTTCCGAATCAGGAGCCTGTGGTGATTGTCACTAGCGCAGAGAGGCGGAGGAAGGCGAGTTGAGGGTTCTTGCTTCCCGGGTCCCAAAAGCGGAGCCCGAGGCGACCATGGCCGGCGGTGAGTTAGCCTCTCTAGGAGATGGTCGCCTGCAATCCGACAACCGCCAGAGGTTTAGTCACAATGAATATGAAAGAAATCCGCCAAGTCACGCAGCATACATTTGCAACCCAGCAATCAAATGAAGAGTCTTGGTATGCGTCTGCTGTTTCTTTCCGTGAGGGTGCAACTGTACTTGAGCAACATATAAGTTCCATTCGCGGGGGGAAGCTGGTAGTTCTGACAAATGCGGCCCTGTCTATCGAGCTATTGCTTAAGGCCATCATCGTTGCAAATGGCGGAAAAGCTCCAAAAACTCACGAGTTGCTTAGGCTTGCGCGCGACGCTGGGGTTGCATTTTCGAATGACCAAGAAGCGACTCTAGAATGGTTGAGTGAAATCCTGAAATGGAGCGGACGCTATCCAGTCCCCAATAAGGCAGAGGACTGGGATCACTACTACGATGATGTTTTTGAAAGACATGTGATCAGAGAAAGAGAGGAAAATACTGCAATAGTGAGGGCAAACCCGGAGACATTCCCGTCGACTAAGAATTGCGAGAGGCTTTGGGACTTAGCGAATCGGAAATGGGGCGAGATTCAGATTAATAAGCAACAGAGCAAGATAGGAACAACCGCAGATCCTTCGCTGCGCTCAGGATGACAGCTGGTTTTGGTCGCAGTAAACGGCCCGCAGCTCATCAAAGCCGCGGGCCGCTTGTATGCTGGTT
This sequence comes from Occallatibacter sp., assembly GCA_050011915.1. Taxonomy (GTDB): domain Bacteria; phylum Acidobacteriota; class Terriglobia; order Terriglobales; family Acidobacteriaceae; genus Telmatobacter. Next base: position 33,780 of record JBEKIE010000025.1, on the reverse strand, counting down.
GAGAGCTACGCCTTGGCCGACGTCAGCGCTCCCAGGTCCGCGGCCATCCGCTCCGTGCTGAAGGTCTCGATCAAGTCGCCTTCCTTCAGATCGCTGTAATTGGCGATGCCGATGCCGCATTCCATGCCGCTGCTTACCTCGCGCGCATCGTCCTTGAAGCGTCGGAGCGAGCCGATCTTGCCTTTGAACATCTGCACGCCGTCGCGCATCACGCGCACCTCGGCGTCGCGGCGGATCGTGCCGTCCTGCACGCGGCAGCCCGCGATGGTGCCCACCTTGGGAATCTTGAAGATGTTCAGCACCTCGGCGCGGCCTGCATAGTTCTCCTTGAACGTGGGATCGAGCAGGCCCATCATGGCCAGGCGAATCTCGTCCTGCAGCTCGTAGATGATGGAGTGCAGGCGGATTTCGACGTTCTCCTGCGCGGCGAGCTCGGCGGCCTTGCGCTCGGGGCGCACGTTGAAGCCGATGATGATGGCGTTCGACGCCGTCGCCAGCAGCACGTCGCTCTCGGTAATGGAGCCGACGCCCGAGTGCAGCACCTTCACGCGCACCTTCTCCGTGGACATGCGCATGAGCGAGTCGGCCAGCACTTCCACCGATCCCGTCACGTCGCCCTTGATGATCAACGACATGTCCTTCACGCCCGATTGCTTGATCTGCTCCGACAGCCCTTCCAGCGACATGCGCGAGCTCTTCGCCAACTGCGCCTCGCGTTCCTTCATCTTGCGATATTGCGCAATCGACTTCGCCCTGTCGCGGTCGGCCACCACCAGGAAGGTGTCGCCGGCGTCGGGAATCGCTTCCAGGCCCAGCACTTCGACGGGCGTCGAAGGGCCGGCCTCGTCGAGCGCGCGCCCGCGATCGTCGAACATGGCGCGAACCTTGCCGAAGGTGTTGCCTACAATGTAGCTCTCGTTCAGGCGCAGGGTTCCATCCTGCACCAGGACCGTGGCCACGGCGCCGCGCCCGCGGTCCAGCTTGGCTTCGAGCACGCTGCCCACGGCTTTGCGTCCCGGCGTTGCCTTCGGCGCCCTGATGTCGCTCACCAGGCAGATCATCTCCAGCAGCAAATCGAGATTGATCCGCTTCTTGGCGGAGACCTCAACAAACACCGTGCCTTGCTGGCCCGCGCCAGCCCACTCTTCGGGAATCAGCCCGCGGTCGGCGAGCTGTTTCTTCACGCGATCGGGGTTGGCTTCCGGCTTGTCGATCTTGTTCACGGCCACGATGATGGGAACCTCGGCGGCCCTGGCGTGGTCGATGGCTTCGAGCGTCTGCGGCATCACGCCGTCGTCCGCTGCCACCACCACCACCACGATGTCCGTCACCTTGGCGCCGCGGGCTCGCATGCGCGTGAACGCTTCGTGGCCCGGCGTGTCGAGGAACACGATTTCACGTCCTGACGCAGGCGAGCCTTCCTTGGCGAACTTCACCTTGTAGGCGCCGATGTGCTGCGTAATGCCGCCCGCTTCGCCGGCGGCTACGTCGGTTTCGCGAATGGCGTCGAGCAGTGACGTCTTGCCGTGGTCCACATGGCCCATCACGGTGACCACCGGCGCACGCGGCACCTCGAGCTCGTCGGAGTTCTCCGCTTCCAGCACCTCTTCGATCGCCTGATTCGCCAGCTCCTCTTCGTAGCTGATCACAGTCGCGGCCGCGCCGAACTTGGCGGACATGTCCTTGATCATTTCGGAGTCCAGTGACTGGTTCACCGTGACAAAAATGTTGCCCATCATCAGGGTGGCGATCAGGTCCTTGGCGCGCACGTCGAGCTTCTCCGCCAAATCCTTCACGCTGATGCCCTCGGTGACGGTGATCTCGCGCGTAATGGGCATCGGCTCCGTGCTGTACTGCATGCCGCTGTAGCGTGGCGGCGGCACAAAGCCCTTCATCGGGCCTTCTTTGGTCTTGGGATACTGCTGCTGGCCACGGCCGCGGCCGCGCGATGCAGCGCGCGGCGGGCGCTGCGTTTCCGGCGGCGGTGCAGCGCCTCCGGGGCCGGGACGCGCGCCGAAACCGGGGCGTGCGCCAAAGCCGGGACGTGCGCCAAAACCAGGCCGTGCGCCGGGAGCCGCCGGCCCGCCCGCCGGGAATCCGCCTGTAGGGATGCGTGTGGGATGCTTGGGCCGCGGGCCTCCCGCAAAGGAACCCGGAGCGCCGGGGACACGTTGCCCTGGTCCAGCCGGGCCGGTCGTGGGTCTGCGATCGAAGATCGGCTTGCCGCGCTGAATTCCGCCACTTGCGCCCGCCGCCGGGGCCGCGGGAGCAACGTACGTTGATTTGTATACCGGACGGGGCCCGGTTTGCGGCATGACCGTGCGGCGCGCAGGGGCTGCAGGATGTACCCGGCCCTGTCCGCGTTGTGTGGGAGCGCCGGTCGACTCCGCGGCGATGGTGGGAATTGACTCTGCAGTCTCCACCGCGGGCGCAGGAGCTTCGGGAACGGCCTCTGCAGCCGCTGTATGCTCCAGCGCGGCTACCGGCGCTGTTACCTCGACCGCATGCGGTTTGACCGTTGTTGGCTTCTCTTCGCGCGTAACTGGAGCCGCGGGCGGCTTCGCCGTGCCTGCCGGAGGTGGCGCCACCACAACCACCGGGCGCGTAACGGCAACCGCGCCCGCCGGCGGCTTGGCCACGACGGCCCCCGCCGGAGGACGGCTGGCAATCGCCGGAGGTGCTGGGGGTGCGGTAACAATCGGCGGGGCCTGTCGCGGCTGCGGAACAATCTTGCGCGGTTCCGGGCGCGTGGGCGTTGCGGCCGCAGGCGGGGTTGCGGCGGGCGCGGCATGAACCACCGGCTTCGCCGGCTGCGCAGGCGGAGCGGCCGGCTTTGCCGGCACGCGCGGGTGCCGCGCTTCTTCTTCCTCTTCCTTCTTCTTGGCCAGAACGGCTTTCAGCACATCCCCGGGCTTGGAGATGTGCGACAGATCGATCTTGGGAACGATGGCCGGCGCGCCGTGGCGGCCAGATCCGGCTGCGGCATGCGATGCCGGCTTCGATTCCTGCGTAAAGTGCGCGCGAACCTTATCCGCCTCGTCGCCTTCAAGCGAGCTGGAGTGCGTTTTGCCCGCACCAACACCGAGTTCCGGAAGAATGTCGAGAATCGCGCGAGACTTGACTTCCAGCTCTTTCGCGAGATCGTTGATACGAACCTTGCTCATCCGCCTCTTTTCAATTCTGTGCCGCCAGATCGCCCTTAGTCGCTCATAACTACCTCATGGCACTGGCCGCTCTTCAACGTTGCGTTAACGTACGCCAAGCTCGGGGGGATGCGGCGCATCTTATGCGCCATCCTCTTTAGCCGGCTGCTTCTGTTCCTTGTCTTGCTCTGTCTCTTCCCCAGCAGTAGCTTCCGCCTGCGCTGTTTCCTCGGCGGAAACTTGCGTGCTTGCCGCTTCAGCGGGCACAGCTTCCTCGGTCGCGCCCTCGGTTTCTTCTTCGACGGCCACGGCTTCCGCTGCAACCGCTTCGCCTGCTTCCGGTTCCACAGCGGTCTCGGGGGCGGCTTCGGCTGCCGGCTCCGCGCCTTCTGCTTCTACTGCTGCCGCCGCTGCCTCCGCCTCTTCAAGCTGGCCGAAGTAGTGCCGCACGGCCACAGAGATTTTCTCGAGCGTCTTTTCGCCGATGCCCGGAATTTCCTCGAGTTGCTCCGGCGTCATGTCGGCCAGCGCCTCCACGGTCGTAATGCCCGCGGTCACCAGCTTCTGGATAATGCCTTCGCCCAGCTCCGTGACCTGCTCGATCGGCGTCGTCGGCGCGCCGGCCAGAGCCTGCATTTGCTGCTCGACCTCCTGGCGCTTCTCTTCCTCGCTCTTGATGTCGATCTTCCAGCCCAGGAGCTTGGCCGCCAGCCGCACGTTCTGGCCCTTCTTACCGATGGCCAGCGACAACTGCGTGTCGTCCACTATCACTTCCAACTGCTTTTCCGCCAGATCCGTGATGGAAACGCGGCTCACCTTGGCCGGTTGCAGGGCCTTCTCGGCAAAGGTTGTGATCTCGTCGGAGTACTCGATGATGTCGATCTTTTCCCCGCGCAATTCGCGAATGATCGACTGCACGCGCATGCCCTTCATGCCTACGCAGGCGCCCACCGGGTCCACGTCCTTGTCGCGGGACTGAACCGCAATTTTCGTGCGCTCGCCGGACTCGCGCGCAATGGCCCTGATCACTACCGTGTTGTCGTAGATCTCAGGGACTTCCGACTGGAAGAGATTCGAGACCAGTTCCGGCGCGGCGCGGCTCACAATCACCTGCGGGCCCTTGGCCGCGCGATCTACCTTCAGCAGCACCACGCGCACGCGTTCGCCCACGCTGAACTGCTCCAGGCGCGACTGCTCGCGCTTGGGGCAGCGGGCTTCGGCTTTGCCCAGGTCGAAGATGACGTCCTGGCCCTCGATCCTCTTCACGGTCGCGTTCAGCACTTCCTTTTCGCGATGCGCATACTCCTGGAAGACCGTATCGCGCTCCGCCTCGCGCACCTTCTGGAAGATGATCTGCTTGGCCAGTTGCGCGGCGATGCGGCCCAGCGGGCTGGTGTCGCGATAGATGCGGATCTCGCTGCCCACCTCCACGCCGGGCGCCATTTCATTGGCCTCCTCCAGCGTGATCTGGTTCACCGGATCTTCAATCTGCTCCTCGCCGGCGACCACCGTCTTGTAGATGTAGGCCTGGATCTCGCCGGTATCCTTGTTCAGTTCTCCGCGCATGTTTTCCTGGGTCTTGTAGAACTTGCGCGTGGCCAGAGCAATAGCCTCCTCAACCGCGCCTACAACAATGGCGGGGTCGATGCCCTTCTCCTGGCTCAGGAGCTCGATACTTTGATACAAAACGCTGGTGGCCATACTCTCTCTTAGCTCCTAGCTACTAGCCGCTAGCTCCTAGCTTGTTGCTGCTATCTCCGCTTCCGCTCGGTAAGAGCTAGAAGCTAGGAGCTAGCGGCTAGTAGCTGTCTTTCAAATCTCCGGTACCAGATTCGCCTTCTCGATGTTGCTGAGTGCGATCTCCACCGTCTCCAGGCCCGTCTTCCGGCTCTTGCTGTTCTGCTTCATCGCCGCCAGATCGAGCGTTATTTTTCTGGTCTCGGACGGGGTTCCTTCACCTGTCACGAGCCTTCCCTGCCAATGCCGGTTGTTCCGTACCGGTTCAAAGGTCTGCACCTTCACAAGACACCCGACGAACCTCTCGAAGTCTTCCGGCTGCGTCAATTTCCGGTCGAGCCCGGGAGAACTGGCTTCCAGCGTGTACGCCTCGCCGGGAATCAAGTCCTCTACGTCGAGCAAAACCCCAAAATCGCGGCTGAACTCCGCGCAATCCTCGTGCGTCACCCCGGAAAGCTGCTCCACCGCGAGCGAACCCTCCAGAAGCTTCTCCGGCAGACCCTCTGCGCCGGCCTCGGCCGCGGCTTTCAATCGCGCCCGGCCCTCGGCGTTCTTCTCCAAAGTCACACGTAGAACGCGATCCCTAGCCGGCCCGGCGAACTCGAGATCGACCACGTCGAGCCCATGCGAGGCAGCCACCCGATCCGCCGCCTTCCGGATTTCATCGAGTTTGACCGCCATCGTTCCCCGCTGCCTTTTGGGCGGCCACAACTCCCGCATTCCCTTCATTTTTCAGGGTTTTCGGGCAACTTTTGCCGCAAATAAAAAGTGGGCTTTCGGCCCACTCATCTCTCCGCCAGCCGGTGCGCACACGGAAAAACCGGCGGACAAACGCGTTGCACCTTCAGAGTACAGCGAATTCGAGGGAAATTCAACTACCTGCGTCCCCTCGGGATTCTCGCGGAGGCCCAACTTCTCGCGTTGCCTGAGCTTTGGGGATACTGCGATACTTACGGCCATGCGTCCGAGAACTATCCTCTGCGCGTTTGGCATCACCGCCGGATTGGCCTTCTTCGCCGCCCCTCCCGCGGCGGCCGACGATTCCGCGGCATCCATTGCCGCCGGCGGCCTTGTCGCGCGCCGCGAAACGCGCATCGTCATGGCCAAAGAGGTGCTTCGCATCAGCCCGGCCAAGATCGTCGTCGATTACGACTTCCGCAACGATACGGACCAGGATGTGACCACGGAAGTGGCGTTTCCCGTGCCGCCCTATGGCTACGGCCCCGAGAGTCCCGATATCTCCGACGCCTCGTTCTCCGGCTTCCAGCTTCTTGTTGACGGTAAGACCGTCGACTACCAGGCCGAGGCAAAGGCAACCCTCAACGGGAAAGACGTCACCGCGATCCTGACCGCCGACAAAATCGACATCGCCAGCTTCGGGCATCTTAAGGAGACCGACGGAAACAATCCGGCGATTCATACGCCGGATGTGGAACGCCTGCCGAAGGCCGAGCAGCAGCGCCTGGTGAAACTGGGACTATTCGACGCCGAAGACGGCTGGGGTCTGTGGAGCGTCCAACTGAAGTACCACTGGACGCAGACCTTCCCCGCCCACTCCACGGTGCACATCCAACACCAGTACACGCCGGTCGAGGGATCGGAGCTGATGCTGCTCGACACCCTCAAGAATGTCTCCGGCCACATGCAGCCTACTGGCGATGCCGACACCGTCAAGTACGATCTCGAGGATATGCAGCGCCTGGAAGCGCTTTGCCCCGATCCCTCATTTGTGACCGGCATGATCCGGCAAATGGATTCGAGCTTACCGGGGTTTGGGCAATACGCACACCCTCATTGGGTCGACTTCATCCTGACCAGCGCCAACACGTGGAAGCAGCCCATCGAGGATTTCACTCTGATCGTCAAGCGCGGCAAGCCAGAGGAAGAGAACACGAAGGCCGCCGTCAGCTTTTGCCCGCCCCAGAACGCGCCGGTCGAAAAGCTCGATGCCGACACCTTTCAGGTTCACCTCACCAACTTCGTCCCCCAATCGGAACTGCGCATCGGCTATTTTGACGTGCCGCAACCCGCGCCCGCGCCGGCATCCCCAGGCCAGAGCCACTAAACCAGGCGAAGAACCGCGGGCGGCTGCCCACTGTGCACGATTTCTTTTGCACAGAGGAACGCGAGGCGCGACAATAGCGGAATGAGAAAGCTCTGTCTTCTCGCTCTGGCCGTGCTCGCCCTCGGGCCGGGGCTTCCCCCATTCCATGCCCCCCTCCTCCACGCTCTCGACAAGCAACCGCCCGGCGTCTATCATTCGCGCCGCGTGGCGCTGGCTGGCAAGTTGCAGGGCGGCGTCGCCATTTTGTTTGCCGCGGAAGAGCCGGTGCTGGATTTCATGCCCTACCGCCAGGACTCCAACTTCTATTACCTGACGGGATGGAATGAGCCGGGCGCGGCGCTGTTGATCGAGGGCGATGCGCCGCAAGCCGCCACGAGCCACGCGTACAAAGAGATTCTCTTCCTGCCCGCGCGCAATCTGCGCATGGAAGCCTACACCGGCGTGAAGATGGATGCCGCTACTCCTGGCGTGGCCGAGGCCGCAGGCGTAGATCATGTCGAGCCGATGACCGAACTGCCGGCGGAGCTGAGCCGGATGATCTCCAACGACCGCTCGCTCTTCGTCAATTTATGGACGCAACCGGACTCAGCATCGGCGGCGGCTCTGCTGAGCTTTACCGCAACCACGCTGGGAACCGCAACCGCGCCGCAGGCGCACGACGTCACCACCCCCATCATGCCCTTGCGTCAGATCAAGGACGACGGAGAGATTACGCTCATCAAGAGCGCATCGTCGGCCTCCATCCTCGCGCAGCGCGTCATGATGCAGTGGTGGGTCAAGCCGCGCATCACCGAGCGCACCATCGCCGGAGCCATGACCGCGGTGTGGATGGAGAACGGATGCGAGCGTCCCAGCTACGCGCCCATTGTGGGTTCGGGCCCGAACTCCACCATCCTGCATTACTCCAACAACGACCGCACCATGCAGGATGGCGATCTCCTGCTGGTCGACGCGGCCTGCGAGTACTCCATGTACGCCGCAGACATTACCCGCACCGTCCCCGTGAACGGACACTTCACCGCCCGGCAACGGGAGATTTACAACGTAGTGCTGGGCGCGCAGCAGGCGGCCTTCGACGCCTTTGTCGTGGGCAAATCTTCCATCAACGACCGCGACCGCAAGGATCCGAACTCGCTCGACACCGTGGCCTACAACTACATCAATACCCATGGCAAAGATCTGCATGGCCAGCCGCTGGGCAAATACTGGCTGCATGGTCTCGGCCACATGATGGGCATCGACGTGCACGATCCCGGCAACTATCCGGTGGTGCTCAAGCCGGGCATGGTCTTCACCATCGAGCCGGGAGTCTATATTCCCGAGGAAAGAATCGGTGTGCGCATCGAGTGCGACTTCCTCGTGACCGCCGACGGGAAACTCGTGGATTTGGACGCGGATTTGCCGCACACCGCCGATGAAATCGAAGCGACGATGCGGGCAAAATGAGCCAAGATGAGCCTTGAATGAACATCGACCCGCGCGACGCCATGGATCCATCCGAGGTCGAGGCACTGAGCCGCGCCTTCAGCGAACAACTGCTGGCCTGCCTGGATGAGTGCGCGCGCGGACGCCGCGGATTGTTTTCCGAATCCATGGGCGACGATGAACAAGAGGCTCCGTGGCCTGAGGCAGCTCGCCTTCGCCAGCTTGCCGTGGCGCTGCAAAGTATTCTCGCGCAGCAGGACGAGCGCAACGCGCTCTCGGACGAGTTTCTCGACCTGTGCACCATGCACGGCGAATGCCATCCCGGTGAACGCAAGCTGGCGCGCATGTTTCTGGAGCGCATCGAGCGTGGCGACGTGGGATCGCCGACCCAGGAAAAGCCGTGGTAACGGCGGCTAGCCGGGGGACGGCTGGCGAGGGGATAAGCCGAAGATGGTGACACTTGCATGAATTGTCCCACCGTATTAAGATAGTGTCACCACCTGGCAGGAGGGACACATGGAGCTTGAGGCGAAGGTTCAAGTCGGAGAAAAAGGCAGAATTGTCATTCCCGCGGACATTCGCGACGCGATGCGCATTGGACCGGGTGACTCGGTTGATCTGCGTTTCAAGGACGATGAGCTGCGAATTTCGACCCGGCGGGCACGGCTGAGGCAGGCGCAGGAAAGAGCGCGGCGGCTGATACCACGCGGGGTGTCATTGGCAGACGAGTTGCTCGCTGAGCGGCGCGAAGAGGCAAGGCGTGAGTAGGGCCGTCTTCGATGCCTCAGCGATTTTGGCCTTGATCCAGTCGGAGCCAGGCGCGGACAAGCTGACACAACAGATTCGCGATTCTGCGGTTGCGAGTTCGGTCAATATGGCCGAGGTCCAGGGAAAACTGGTTCTGAATGGGTGGGATCCCGACACTGCCTGGGAAGACGCGCTTTCATGCGTTGCGGATGTGGAACCGCAAACGGCCGGCCAGGCGAAGCAGGCAGGAACGCTGGTTCGAAACACTAAACAATATGGCCTTTCAGTCGGAGTCCGCTCATGTCTGGCTCTCGCGATCGAACTGAACGCGGAAGTATACACTACCGAAAGGCTCTGGAAGATCCTAAAGCTGGGCGTCCCGATTCACGTGATCCGGTAAGGACACATGTTGAGGCGGAAGTAAGCAAAGGCCGGAGCGCTCGCTCCGGCCTTCGCTAACTCCGCTAACTCCGCTAGCTACGCTAACCCCGCTACCCCTGGATGTCGAACTGCTCGGGATGCAGCGTGGGATCGCTTTTGAGCAGAAGGTTGCGCCCGATCAGCTCCTCGAATTCAGTCAGCCAGCGGGCGTTGTTGCCTTTAAGCACCTTCACCGTCTCGGGGTGCACGCGCAGCATTACGTCGGCGTTCTCAAAGTGCTTCCGCATCTTCCGCATCTCCACGTAAATCTCGTTGCAGACGGTGGTGGCGCTTTTCACCATGCCAGTTGCCTGGCAGACGGGGCAGGGAACGCTCAGCGTCCGCTCCAGCGACTGCTTCACGCGCTTGCGTGTGATCGCCACCAGGCCGAAATCGTTGAACTGCAGCACCTTGGTCGGCGCGCGGTCGCTCTTCAAGGCTTCTTCGAGCGCGGCCATAACCTTGAAGCGGTTCCTGCGCTCGTCCATGTCGATAAAGTCGATCACGATAATGCCGCCAAGATCGCGCAGGCGAATCTGGCGGACGATCTCCGGCACCGCATCGAGGTTGGTTTTGAGAATCGTGTCTTCGAGCCGCGCCGACTTGCCGACATATTTCCCGGTGTTGATGTCGATGGCGACCAGCGCCTCGGTTTGATTGATCACGATCGAGCCGCCGCTCTTGAGCCACACTTTGGAGCGCAGCGCCTTCGAGATTTCGTCCTCGATGCCGAAGTGCTCAAAGAGCGGCGTCTCCTTGGTGTAGAGCTTGACGCGCCGCACCAGCGAAGGCGAAAAGCGATTGAGGAAGCGCACGATGCGCTCGTAATCGGCCTCGGTGTCGACCCAAATGTTCGAGAAGTTGGCACTGACCTGGTCGCGTAGAATGCGCTCCACGAGCGACAAATCGTGATAAATCAGCGCCGGCGACTTCGACGATTCGGAGCGCTGCTTGATGTCATTCCAAAGATTCATCAGAAAGCGCAGATCGGCGCGCAATTCCTCTTCGGAAGCGCCCTCGGCCGCGGTCCTCACAATCAATCCGCCCGACGACTCGCCGCGCTCGTGCAGCAGGATCCGCTTCAAACGATGGCGCTCCTCGTCGGAGGCAATCTTGCGGCTCACGCCCACGTGGCTTACGGTCGGCATAAACACCAGGAACCTTCCGGGGAGTGCGATGTGGCTGGTGATGCGCGCGCCCTTCTTGGCGATCGGCTCCTTGGCAATCTGTACCAGGATCTCCTGGCCGGACTTCAACAGGTCGGAGATGATGGGCAGATCCGAGGTCTGTGCCGAGCGGCGCGAGGGGCCGCGGCGGCCTTGCGGCGCGCGTCCACGCTGTCCACGTTGGCCGCGATCGCGGCCGCGTGCCGGTCGCGCACCTGCGCCAGTACCCGTCGTTGTTGTCTCTTCCTCTGCGCTCTCGTCTTCCTCGTCCTCGCCGCCCGGTTCGTCCAGGTTCCGTTGGATGCGATGGTCGAGATGCGCCTCTTGCAGCATCTCCCCAAAGTCGCCGGAGCGCATGTGTGCGGGTAGTGTCTCCTCTTCGTAAACGTCCAGATCGTGTACGTCGGGCTTGTTGCGGCGCGCATGGGGCGCCCCGTCGAACTCTTCGCCCTCAATCACTTCCTCTTCGACAAGGCCTTTTCCCGGCGCGTAGGTTGAAACCGGAGCGGCGGCCTTCTTTTTGGCAGGCGCCTCTTCTTCCTTTTTCTTCTTTCCGAATCCGAAGAGCCGGAAGCCCGTCGGCGACGAAGGATCGACACGGTGCGCTGCAGACGTATCCGATTCGTCCTCGTCCAGATCCGTCGCGGCAGATTCCGTCGTCTCTTCAAATTCGTCTTCCGCTGCAATCGCGCCTGCCGCGGCCCCGAGCTCGGGTGTGTCCTCGCGTGAGACATCCTCGTCTTCATCTGCGTCGAGGCTCTCCTCTTCAAATTCAAAGGCAGGTTCTTCGGCTTCTTCCGTCTTTCCTTCCGATTCGTAATGCGACGGCGCAGCCTCCTCGAACTCATCAACCGTTTGCTTCGTGGCGGCGTCAGTTACTGCCGCGGGCTCGCTTTCGCTGGGCAAATCGGGCTCGACCTCCGGCTGGCGTCCGCGAAGCCGCGAGATCGACTCTCCCGGCAACAATCCGCTGCCGTCCCATGTGATGGGCGCTTCGATCAGCGTGGAAGGCTTTGAGGTGTAGCTTCGACGCGGCGGAGCCGCTTTCTCTGGCGTCGTATCGCCTGTTGGCGCGCCGCCATACTTCGAAAGCGACTCACCCGGCAGCACAATGGTAGCTGGCGCCTGATGCCCGTGCGGTGCTGCCGGCGCCTGATGCGCATGCGGTGCCGGCTGTGCGGGAGGGACTTCGCGCGCCGGCGGCGCTTCTTTCCATGCAACGGTCTCTGCGGGCTCGGTCGCATCCGCAACCCTTGGCTCGGCTTCGCCAGCCGCTTCCGATACAGCGCCCTGCCCTCGCCCGCCGCGACGGCGACGCCGTCCACGCCAGCGGCGTCCGCCTGCTTCATCCTGTTCCTGCGCCGTTTCTGCCGGTGCGGCAGCACCTGCGGGCTCCGCTGCAGTCATCTCCACCGGCGCTTGCTCCTGCCGTGGCTCCTGCCTTCTCTGGCCGGGCCGCGCGCCGCGCTCTTCCGAAACTCGTTCCTGCGGGCGTCCACCACTGCGGTCCACAGTTTGGGGAGGGGCCTGGGGAAGGCCATGAGGATGCCGTACCTCGCGAGGAGCCTGTCCGGTCGCCGCAGCCTTCTCCAGCTCGTCCGCGTCTTCCGGATCTTCAAGCTCGATGAAGTCGGTTACGTACAGAAACGCATCGCGCTCCAGGCCAAGGTCGACAAATGCCGACTGCATGCCCGGCAAAACGCGTGTTACGCGTCCGTTGTAAATGGAACCCGCGAGGGTGTATTCGTTTTCGCGTTCGTAGTAGATTTCCGCGAGTTGATCGTCTTCTAAAATCGCAAGCCGCGTCTCATGCGGCGTGCTTGAAATACAAATTTCCTTTGCCATCGTACCTTTCCGTACGGCTGCCAAAAGCAGCCGGTACATGCGGCAAGGTTGGATGGACACGCGCGAAGACGGCAGGGGAGGGGATGGGCGGATAGCCGATAAGTCGAAGCGGCCTTAACCCGGTTGCGCGCCCCAAGGGCGGCGAGCCTGGGCAATAGGACCGAACGGGCTGCTGATTGCGGGTATCCTGTTGCAGAGTGTTTCGGGCGGCTATGACCGGCAACCGTGCCGTATCACCGGAGGCGTACGCAGGGAAGCTCCAATTGGCGTTCGCTTGCCCCGATCGATTTGCCTGGTTTGCCAGATGAACCTTGCAATGTGCAAGCCGCGAGCCGTGCCGCAAACTCCGCCGACCGATTCCAGTCGTTGGAGCCCAGCGGCCATCCCGTCTCTGCGTGCTCATAATCCCAATCCTGCCGCGCGCGATCCATCGGGACCATGCCGGCGAAATACTTGAAAATCTTGCTCTTGCAACCCGAAACAATGCCAAATTGCTCCCGGGCCGCACACTACTAAACCTTTTCCTTGCGACTCTGAACCGAAGGGGACCGAGACGCTTTAATTCACAAACCGGCGCATGCGGACATTCATTGCCACGCCGAGCGCCAGGAACGTGAACAGCACCGAAGATCCACCGTAACTCATTAAAGGTAAAGGGATTCCGGTGACGGGCATAAACCCGATGACCATGCCTACGTTGACCGCGATCTGGAAGGTCAACACAGCCACGATTCCCATGATAATGAGGGAACCGGGCAGGTCGGCGGCTGTTTGAGCGTTCTGAATCAAACGCATCAATATAAGGAAGTATAGCAGCAGCACAAAAATCGCGCCCACAAAGCCGTGCTCTTCGCTGAAGGCGGCAAAGATGAAGTCCGTATATGGGATCGGCAAAAAATAGCCCTGCGTCTGCGTGCCTTTTTCAGCGCCCTTGCCCCAGATTCCCCCCGAACCCACGGCAATCTTCGACTGCAGCACCTGGTACCCCGCGCCCTTGGGGTCATTCTGGGGGTTGGTGAAGCTGGTCAGGCGCGACTTCTGGTAGGAATGCACGATGCCGCTCTTTTGCAGGATGCCGCTCGACAACACTCCAACAGCCAGCGCCCCTCCGCAGGTGATCAGAATGGCTGACTGTTTTAAGTTGATTCCTCCCAGGAACAGTCCTGCCACCAGGATCGGCGCGTAAGTAAGCGTTGTGCCGAGATCCGGTTGTACCAGCACCAGCAGCATGGGAACGCCGACCATGGCAAAGGCCTTGAAAATCTCCTTCCAGGTCAGGTTGCGGCCCCCGATGTTGGCGATGTAGCGCGCCATGGCAAGGATCAGCACCAGCTTGACCCACTCCGAAGGCTGGAACTGGATGGGTCCAAGCGCAATCCAGCGCCGTGCGCCGAGGGCTTTGTGGCCAACGAGCCTGACGGCGACCAGCGAAGCAAGAAAGATGCCGTACATCCAGGGCGACCAGTCGATCAAACGGTGGTAGTCGATCTTGGCCAGGATGAACATGCTGATCGTGCCCGCCGCAATAAAAAGGATTTGCTTCGATTCGAAGCTCGCGAAGCGGGTGTGCACCGTGGTTGAGTGAATCTCAAGCACAGAGATGACGCCCAGCACCAGGACCAGGCTGAGCAGCCACCAGTCGAAGTCGCGAAAGCTCAGGAAACGGCGCAGAGCCACAACGCTACGGATCCTTCCTCGGCTCGGGCCCCAGTGCGAGTCCCGATGCGGGCTTCAACTCGGGCCTGCGTTCGGGCAGCGCTGCCGCCTCTTCCGTCGGCCTGTTCGAAGCCTTTACAGCCGGCAGTGCACCGGAATGCGTCGTTTGTTTGCGGTTCGTCTGTGCGCCGCCTTGATTCGCAGCCACAATCTGCCCATTCTCGACAAAGAAATGCCCGCCATGAATCTGGCCCTTGGTCGCCGCCGTCTTGTTCGTGCCTGTTTGCACGCCCGGAGTTGTCCACACCGCGCCGACCTCGACCGGGGTTGCAGCCTTCGGCTGCGGCAAATTACCTGCCAACCGCCGCTTCTTGTCCACAAAGGCCGTCACCACTTGTGCGGCAATGCGCGCCGGGTAATAGCTGAATTCGCCGTCTTGCCACAGAACCGCTATCACAAGCTCCGGATTGCGGCGCGGCGTGACGCCCACGAACCACACGTTGGGATACGTGCTCTTGCCCTTGCCGGTCTTCTCCAGTGCCTCATGGCTCATTTGCTGCGCCGTGCCGGTTTTGCCGGCAAAGTCGATGCCTTCCAGATGCGCCGAACCTGCCGTGTGGTAGAGGCCCGGCTGCGTCACGTCGGCCATGCCATCGGTGACGATCTCCCAGTTCTCCGGGTCGATGGGAACATACGCCGTGCCCGATCCGGGAAAGCTGTCGGCCAGCGACTTGCGGAATTCCTCGGGGAGCTGATCGGGAAACACCACGTGCGGCCGCACCAGATGCCCGCCCGACGCAATGCCGCCAATAATGCGCGCCAGTTGAAGCGGCGTCGCCTCAACCGCACCCTGCCCAATGGCAACGTCGAGCGTCTCGTCGGGATACCAGCGGGCGTGGTAGTTCTTCGCCTTCCACGGCGCGCTCGGCATCAGCCCCGCCTGTTCGCCCGGCAGGTCGACTCCCGTCTTCTCGCCGTAACCGAACTCGGTTGCATACTTCGCGATGCGATCGATGCCCAGCTTGTCGCCCAGCATGTAGAAGAACGTATCGCAGGAATAGGGAATGGCATTGTGCATGTCTACAGCGCCGTGATGCTCATCGCAGTGGTGGAAGTAGCCGTAAGGGCCCCAACCACCGTTACACACAATGTGCATGTTCTGCATGATGCCTTCCTGCAGACCCGCCACCGACATGAGGATCTTGAAGGTCGAACCGGGCGCAAGCTGCGCTTGAATGGCCTTGTTCAAAAGCGGATGGTCGGGATCGGTCACCAGCTTGTTCCACTCCGCACGGTCGATCTTGACCGCGAACGCATTGGGATCGAAGCTCGGCCGCGAGACCATCGCCAGAATCTCGCCGTTGCGCGGGTCCATGGCGACGATTGCGCCGTTGCGGTCGCCCATCGCCAATTCCGCGGCGCGTTGCAGGTCGTTGTCGATCGTCAGCTTCAGGTCCCGGCCCGGCACTGCGTGCTCGATGCCGAAATAACTCACTTCCCGTCCGTGGCTGTCGACCACCACTTCGCGGCTGCCGTCCTGCCCACGCAGCAACTCGTCGTAGGTTTCTTCCACGCCTGCCTTGCCCACCACGTCGCCCGGCTGATAGTAGGCAAATCGCGAATTATTCAGGTCTTCTTCACTCACCTCGCCCACATACCCGATCAGGTGCGCGGCAAAGCCGTCGCGCGGATACAGGCGGCGCTCCTCGTCAATCGTCTCCAGCTCGGGCAATTCATTGCGATGCGCCGCAATAAAAGCCTGTTCGTCGGCGGTCACGTCCTGCTTGATGGGGACTGGCTGATATCCTGGCTGGCTGCGGTAGTGGCGCAGTGTCGCCCGCAACTGATCCAGGTCAAGATCCAGGCCCTTCGCGATCAAGGGCAGATCGGCGTCCACACTCTTGCTCTGCTCGCGCACCAGGAAACAGGTCACCGAGGGATAGTCGTCCACTACCAGCCGGCTCTCGCGGTCGAAGAGTTTGCCGCGTGGCGCAAGAATCGGCTCTTTGCGGATGCGGTTCTGCTCGGCCAGCACGCGGTAGTTGTCCACGTCCAGCACCTGCAACCGCCACAAACCGCAGGCCAGCCCAAGCATCAGAAAAAGAATGCCGTACTGCACCACCGTCAACTTGAACGGGGAGAGCTTTTCACCGCGGCTGCTGAATGAATCCATGTCTATACGTTTCAGAATACTCTGAGTTTAATTTTCGGTACCAGCGCTCATCCACCGAAACCTCGAGAACGATCATCGCGCCTCACGTTCTTCACGCACCAGACGGGCCGTATTCAAAGCTGAAGGTAAAGGCCTGCGCTTGTGCAAACGCTCGCAGAACTCCGCAAGCGTGGGACGGCGAGTTCCTGTAACTCGCCGAGCAAATAGTCGGAGAGAGACATCCCCACGGTTGCGGCCCTGGCTTTCAGGCCATGGTGAAGAGCCTCCGGGACATTTCTGATCTGGATCACGCGTGCCATAAATTAAGCATGTTTGCATGTGCTGCACATGTCAAACTATCCTTGCTCCGTCGTTCCCTCGTTACCCCGGCCCCGGTTTTTCATTCCCTGCTCTGCAGACGGTCGAGCACGGGAAACAGTGCGACGGCAATCAGCGAATTCCCCACGGCTCGCATCAGCTCCGTCAGCCAGCTCCACTCGAGCGTCAAGCCGAGCAGGCCGCGGTAGGTGAAGTAGTAGATGACGCTCGACAGCAGGGAAAGCGCGAAATTGAGCAGCAGGCGAACGGCGTGGTTCTCGACATCGATGCGAATGCCGACCGAAGCCGCCAGAAAACCAACCACAGTTTTGGCGACGCCATTCACGCCGATGGCATGATGCGAAAGCGCATCCTCAAACAGGCCCATGACCGCGCCCATCAGTGTGCCCTGGATAGGACTGCGGCGTCCCAGCGCAAAATAAACCGTGACCACGAGCGGCAGGTCGAACCAGTCATAACGTCCTACCACGCGCGGCAACCATGCCTGCAAGACCAATGAAGCCAATGGAACCAGCGCATATACCAGCAGGGGATAGCGGCGGATCTCCATATCGCGCCTGGAGTCGGCGCTGAGCAGGGACATGGCTACGGATTCCTCGGCGTCGTCGTTTGCGGTTTGTTGCTCTCTGCAGGTTGAGATGCGCCGCCATTGCCTTCGGCAACATGCGGAATCGCCGGCCGTTTCGTCTGCAGCTTGGGCGTGGATTCCGCGCCCGTCTCCGGTGCGGGACTTTCCGCGGCGCCCGGCGAGAATTCGTCGGGACGTATCGGTTGCGGCGGGCGGGGCACTGTATTCGGGTTGCTGCTGTCATGCAGCGGCTGCTGATCGGGCGGCAGGTTGGGATCGATGAGGCCGGGCAGCTTCTCGGCCATGATCTCTGATGCCTTCACCTGGTCCTTGATCGCAGTCGGCACGGCGCTCTTTTGCGATTCGCTGGTGGCGATGTCCTGCTCCTGCTCAGGCGAGAAGCGCGGCTCCGTCGAGGTAATCACCAGCACTTCGTCCAGTCGCTCAAGATGCGCGGCCGGCTTCACAAGAATCACGATGAACGAGTCGCGATCGGGGTCGCGCATCACTTTCTCCACAACGCCCACCGGCAGTCCTCGCGGAAAGATCAGGTCGCCCCCGGCCGTAAGCACACGCTCGCCCGGCTTGATGCGTTCATCGGCCAGAATGCCGACCACCTCCAGCCGCCCCAGCGCGTCGCCCTTCAGGATGCCGCGAATGCGTGTCGTTTCCAGAATCACGCCCGCGCCGCTGGTGGGATCGTTCACGGCCAACACCTGCGCCGTATCCGGATGAGAAAACACGTCGCGCACCTTGCCGACAATGCCGTCGGCCGTAATCACCGCCATGTCCGGCTTCAGGCCCTCGTGCGCCCCTTTGTCGATATAGAAAACCCCCGAATGATCGCTGCCGCTGGAACCGTAAGCCTGCGCTGCCACAGTGGTGTAAATGTATTTTTCCTGAAAGCCGAGTAGTGCTTGGAGCCGCTGGCCCTGGCGCGCGTCTTCCAGCAACGCCGCCTGCTCCAGCCGCAGCCTTTCTACGGTTTTTTTCAGATCCTCGTTCTGCTCCCGCACATGGCCCAGATCGATGTAATTCGTCCACATCGCTTCCACGCCGATTTTTGTCCAGTGGATCAACCGCTCCGGCGGCGAAACGATGGCATTGCCCCACAGCCGGATCAGGCGCACGCCGCGCGGGTCGGTGGCATCGAGGGTGTTCTGGCCTGCGCTGCCGCGGCGCACCTGCACCGCCAAACCGGCGATCTGCGCCATCAGAATGGCCAGCAGCACCACAAGGTTTCGATAGCGGTCGAAGAACGATTCCATGGCCACAGCTCGCCCAGGGCAGAGAGAACTGCGCGGAAAGCGAGAACATTACCAGTATACTGACGGGCGAGTGCCAGGATCGTGTTGCCGCGCCTGGCAACACAGGGAAATACTTTCGAATCTGGTATCCTTCCGGATCAGTGAAGCTCATCGAGGAAATGCTTTGATCTCTCGAAAAGCTAGTCTGGGGCTGCTGGTTCTTCTCACGGCGGGCGTTGCCCTGGTTTGCTGCATGCTTCCACGGATTCCTCAGCCGCTGTCCTATCACCACTTCGCGGACCGGCGCAGCTTCTTCGGCATTCCTAACTTCAACGACGTCGCTTCCAATCTGCCCTTCGCCGTGATCGGTCTCTGGGGCCTGGCCTTTCTGCGGCGATCGAATTCCAATCCCGACGGGCATTTCATCCAGCGGCGCGAGCAATGGCCCTATCTCTTCGTCTTTGTGGGATTGCTGCTGACGGCCTTCGGCTCCTCTTACTATCACCTCGATCCCAACAACGCGACTCTGGTGTGGGACCGTCTGCCCATGACCATCACATTCATGTCGATGGTTGCAGCGGTGATCATGGAGCGCATCAGTCTCAGGCTCGGTCTCTGGCTGCTACCGATCCTGTTAGTTGTCGGCCTGGGAAGCGTCTGGCAGTGGAATTGGAGCGAAATTCGAGGTGCAGGAGATCTGCGCTTCTATGCCGCGGTACAGGCCTGGTCGGCGATGGTCATCTTGCTTGCGCTTCTGTTTCCTGCCCGCTACACACGCAGCCGCGATCTTGGCTTTGTCGTTGGATTTTACGCACTGGCGAAGATCCTGGAGTTTTTCGATAAGCCGATCTTCGCGGCGCTCCACGTCGTGAGCGGCCACACCCTCAAGCATCTTGCCGCAGCCGCGGCCGGTTACTGCATTCTGCGCATGGTCGAGAAGCGGCAGCCTGTCATTGATTGCGTTTAGTCAATTTTGATTTTGCGCAGCAGCTTGAAGTCCGAGAGCATTTTGCCCGTGCCCAGAACCACCGAGGCCAGCGGATCGTCGGCTACTGAAACCGGCAGCCCCGTCTCCTCGCGGATGCGCTTGTCGAGATTCTTGATGAGCGCGCCGCCTCCGGTCAGCACAATGCCGCGATCGCTGATATCGGCGGAAAGCTCGGGAGGCGTGCGCTCCAGCGCTACGCGAATGGCGTTCATGATCACGGCGATGCACTCGCCCAGAGCCTCGCGAATTTCGCTGTCGTCGACAGCGATGGTCTTCGGAACGCCCTCGATCAGGTTGCGTCCCTTGATCTCCATGGTCAGCGGCTTGTCCAGCGGGAACGCCGAGCCGATTTCAATTTTGATCGCCTCGGCTGTGCGTTCGCCGATCAGCAGGTTGTACTTGCGCTTCAGATAATTGGTAATGGCCTCGTCCATCTGGTTGCCGGCCATGCGCACCGAGCGCGAGTAGACAATGCCCGAAAGAGAAATCACGGCAATGTCCGTCGTTCCGCCGCCGATATCCACCACCATGTTGCCCGAGGGCTCCGTGATCGGCAGTCCCGCGCCGATCGCCGCCACCATGGCCTGCTCCACCAGATACACTTCGCTGGCCTTGGCGCGATACGCAGAGTCCTCCACCGCGCGCTTCTCTACTTGCGTAATCTCCGAGGGCACGCCAATCACGATCCGCGGATGCACCAGCATCTTACGGTTGTGCGCCTTCTGGATGAAGTAGTTCAGCATTTTTTCCGTGACTTTGAAGTCGGCGATGACGCCATCCTTCATCGGCTTGATGGCCACAATGTTGCCGGGCGTTCGTCCCAGCATCTCCTTGGCCTCTTTGCCCACGGCTTCCACTTCACCGGTATTCTTGTTGATCGCAACAATCGACGGCTCGTTGACAACGATGCCCTTGCCCGCCGCGTAGACAAGAGTATTTGCGGTGCCCAAATCGATGGCCAGGTCGCTCGAAAACATGCTGAAAAGCGAGCGAAACCCGTGGGAACGCGAAGAGCGCGAAGAGTAACCGTTTGATGACATGAAAAAGCTGGGTCTACCTCGACAAAGCTGGAAATGAAACCTGCCTTAATGCCTATTGTACGGCCAGTGGAGCGAAGCCGCGAGAATCGCCTGAAAACAGGGCAAAAAGGGCATCCGGGGCCTGCCGGGCCGACCATTCCGGCACCCCGGCGGAGCCTCCCGGCCTGAAGGAATCGGCCCCGGATTTCCACCGCCGAAGGTTAAGGCAAAATCCTGTCGTGTGATGCTCCTCACGTGCTATCCTGCTCCTGAATTTTGGGCCACCTTGGTACGTGCTTCCGGGCCATATTCTGGACGCGGCTGTTCGCGTCCGTTTCCCCACTCCGTAACCGAACCATTTCGAGGAGCAGAAATCGTGCCAGCGCATAAGAGTCTTTTCGCCATCGTGGTTTTCGGGGTCCTGTCCGCTTTCGGCCTGAGTGGCCAGGTGATTGCGCAGAATCCGATCCATCTGTCCTGGGGAACTCCCAGCAACTCCCCTCAGAATCAGTGGCCGGCCCAATGGGCCGCTGGCAACGAGGCCGATGGTACGCCTATTTTTGTGTGCCGCGCCAACTACAACGGCGGAATGCATCCGGGCAAAGTTGTCGCAGGCAATTGCAATATCGGCTATGGCGGGAATGAAATCGTGTTGCAGCACTATGTAGTGTTGATGGGCCCTCTGACCATGCGCAGCCTTTGGGTCGAAGGGTTCTCACCGGCCAACCGGAATTTTCGTGCCGGGGTCGACTCCGACGGCGTCACGCCTCTCTACGTTTGTCGCGCCCTATACAACGGCGGCCTGCATCCCGGAAAGGTTGTCGCGGGCAACTGCAATGTAACCTACGGGGGCAGTGAGATCATCCTCCACAACTTCCAGGTTCTCCAGGTAATGCCGTCCCGCTGAGAAGGCCTGTCGCTGGTCCCGCCCGGCAAAAATGCGCCGAGCACCAGCGAAGGCTCCACGATGGAATCGGAGAGCGCCTTGACTGATGGTGTCTCCGACATGAGGTGGATGCCCGCATGCTCTCCCTGAGCGAAGGCATTCACCCGCCGGGTCCAGTTGCCTGCCAAGCCAATCGAGGCTAATCTTCCTGTGGCACTCAACGCCTGAAGGAACGATCGAATGTCCCACTCCACGTACAAGAACCTCATCGGCGGCCAGTGGGTCGCTGCGGCAACCGGCAAAACCATTCTCAACCTCAACCCCGCCGACCACTCCGATGTCATCGGCGCCTTCCCGTCTTCCCACGCTGAAGATGTGGCCGCGGCCGTAGACGCAGCCAAGCAGGCCTTCGCCACCTGGCGGCTGGTTCCCGCGCCCAAGCGGGCGGAAATGCTTCTTCGCGCTCGCGACATCCTCGTCCAGAACAAGGAAAAATTCGCACGCGAAATGACGCGCGAGATGGGCAAAGTGCTGGCCGAGACGAGGGGCGACGTGCAGGAGGCGATTGACGAAGCATTCTACGTGGCAGGCGAAGGCAGGCGTCTCTTCGGAGTCACCACCCCCAGCGAGCTGCCCGACAAATTCGCCATGAGCGTGCGCATGCCTCTCGGCGTGGTCGGCCTCATCACGCCGTGGAACTTCCCTATGGCCATTCCCAGTTGGAAGCTGTTTCCCGCGCTCGTCGCCGGCAACACCTGCGTCATCAAGCCGGCCACCGACACGCCGCTCTCCACCTACAACCTCGTCCAGGCGCTGGTCGATGCCGGCCTTCCGCCCGGCGTGGTCAATATCGTCAGTGGCTCCGGCTCTACGGCGGGCGCAGCGCTTGTCGATCACCCCGATGTGCGCGCCATCAGCTTCACCGGTTCCAGTTCTGTGGGCTCGCTCATCGCGCAACGCGCCGCCGTCACCTTCAAGCAGGTCTCGCTCGAGATGGGCGGCAAAAACGCGCAGATCGTCCTCGACGACGCCAATCTCGATCTCGCGCTCGACGGCGCGTTGTGGGGCGCATTCGGCACCACCGGCCAACGCTGCACCGCAACCAGCCGCATCCTGTTGCAGAAGGGAATTGCCGCGGAGTTCACCGAAAAGTTTGTCGCCCGCGCGAAAAAACTCAAAATCGGCAACGGCCTCGACGAAACCGTCGAAGTCGGCCCGCAAGTCAACGCGAATCAAATCGAAACCTCGCAGAAGTATGTCGAAATCGCGCTCGGCGAGGGCGCCGAACTCCTTTGCGGAGGCCACGCCATCACCGGCGGTGCGCACACCCATGGAACTTTCTTCGAGCCCACCGTCTTCGCCGGCGTCACGCCGCAGATGCGCATCGCGCGCGAGGAGGTCTTCGGCCCGGTGGTCGCGATCATGCAGTTCTCGACATTTGAAGAGGCCGTCGCCATCGCCAACTCCATCGACTACGGGCTCTCCACCGCGCTCTACACGCGCAACGTCAATCGCGCCTTTGCCGCCATGCGCGATCTCGAAGCCGGCATCACCTACATCAACGCGCCCACCATCGGCGCGGAGGTGCATCTGCCCTTCGGCGGCGTCAAGCACACCGGCAACGGCCATCGCGAAGGCCTCGGCGCGCTCGACTTCTTCACCACGTGGAAAGCCGTCTACGTCGACTACTCCGACAAGCTGCAGCGCGCGCAGATCGATAATGCAGAGTGAGAGTTTTCACTCTGGCCGCTCCATAGCGCAACAAAGTTTCGCGTTACAATCACCATATGGCCAACACCGCCGCAGAAATCCTCGAAGCCGCCCGCCGCCTGCCCCCCAGCGAGATCAACTGGCTGATCGGAGAGCTCCGGCAAGAGGCCGACGGCTCCAGCGAGGCAGAGATCGAGGCTTCCTGGAAGTCCGAAGTCGAGCGGCGCGTCGCCGACGCCGGAAAAGGGTCAACCTGTTCCTGGGAAGAAGTGCAAGCGCCGTTGCGGGTACTGGCAAGCGCGAGTCTGAACCGGTAATAAAGCGAGACTTACGATGAGCAAGCGCTTAAGGCCAACCCCTAGATTCGCAGATGAGGCAGCGGAGCGCGCCTTTTGGGAGTCGCCTAAGAATGACAGCACGGAATACGTCGATTGGAGCAAGGCCAAGCTAGCTGTGTTTCCTAAGCTCAAGCCTTCCACGCAGTCCATTTCACTGCGCATGCCGGAAAATCTGCTGGATACCGTTCGCAGTCACGCGCAGAGACTCGACGTGCCGTATCAGTCCTTGATCAAGCTCTGGATCGCCGAGAAAGTCGCAACACTCGGTCGCCAGCAAGACACTGCACGAAGCCGCGGCAAATGATGCCGATCCATCTGCGGTTGCTTCTCCGCCTGCCGTGCAGGCAAACCAACGCATTCCGAAATGACGGTCATGCAGGTGTAATGTCCAAGACGGGGCGCCGGAGCATTGCACTCCCCGTTTCGTAGGAATCCGATCACTCCTCCGTGTCATTGAGAGTTGCACAAAGAGGGGGCAGGATTTCCATATGCGAGTCAACCTCATCACTCGACCGTCTGATCCGTCTGAATCAAGCTTAGGGGCAATTCCGCTCTCTTTGACGATTCGGCCAGCGTGCGGTTTGCCCGGCGACTACGATTGCCAAACCGACAGCAAGGCGCTCCTGCGGCTGCTCAGGCTGCAAACGGACCTGCCCGCTTACACTCTTGAGCAATTTGAAGAGGGCCTGCGCAATCGGCTTGGGGCGAGGCTCATGGGCGTGGAACTGAATGACAACGTGCTTACGAAAATAGGCTACTTTATTGACTAGAGCGGTTTCGGAAATACTGTGCCTGGTCAAAATGACACTCAGGGTCATCGCTCCTTGGGATCGCGACGACTCGGCTGGCTCGAATGCGGATACACCATCTCCGAAACCGTTGTAGTTGTCAGCCTTCTCGCGGGGTCCTCCACATTTCAAATTGCATTGGAGAAGAGCAGCCGGCGATTCGCCCGGCATTGCCAGAATCCGGATTACGGTGGAGAAGCCGACTTACGGTTACCAATGCGGGGTAACTCCCTTGGAGCTTCGTTATGCGGCAGTTCACCGCCAAAACCAAACTGAACTGCGAAAACGCGACGCGGGCCCAGGAATAGTATGCGTTCGATTCACATACTCATTGAAATCCTATTTCCTTGAAAAATGAGAAAATGTCATCGATATAGAGTTCCGGTTCAGACACGATCGCGTGGCCCCTGTCTTTGTATGCCGGCTTGATCACCAGTCGACCTTTCCCTCCAGATCGAATGTAGGCTTTAAACCAGCCTCGCACCGCATCAGGCAAGTGATTGTCATTTTCCGCGTAAATCCACAAGGTCGGCACTTTGGCATTTTGTCCATAAACAGATGCTGAATGTTCTAGCGAATCTTCGACCGTTCTGGAACGGATGCCAAGACCGGCACCTTGTTTGAAGTTGATGGCGCCGGAGATATTAACCGCACCCAGTACGCCTTTCATCGGGATAGTAGAGGCAGCGAGGGAGACCCAGCCACCTTGCGATTGTCCTATGATCACGATGTGGTCGCAGTCGATATCAGACCGGGTGCACATAAAGGATATTGCCGCCTTTACATCCTTGGCGCCGGCCAGACCGGATGCCTCGGCGGTATCGAGAAATTCGCTGTCGGGCCCCTCGGAATTGCCATAACCCCTCCTGACCAGCATCATGACTTCATACCCATGCTCAGCCAGAACATTGCTTAATGGGCGAAATCCCTCCGCCTGTTGAGGGTTGGGCGATGGGTTGGGCCCGTTTCGACCGTGAGTGAGAATAACCAGGGGATGCAGCTTCCTGCCGTCCTGGGGATAATAGAGCATCGCTTCAAGCCGGTAGTTCGTGCCATCAATCGACGCCGTAAAGAAGATCTTTTCTGCGCTTACAGCATCAGCGTCTGCGCCGCAAACATCGGGGGCATGAATTGACGCGGGGATGAGCGCAAAAGCACAAATTAGACAGCGGGAATATAAGTGCGTTCGGAACATAGGGCATCCCCTTCATCGTTCGCGAGGATGATTGATGGTATCGCCGGTCCGGCTCAACCGCAATCTGCGTCACGCGATGGCGGTACCTTGACGCTCGCTCGACAGTATGCCCCCTCGGAGCTCACAGCCGCTCCCACACCGCCCGGAGGAATGACTCGCGGCCCGGGTGGCATACTCGTAGGTGCATATCTTCCGTGAGGAGCGCAATGGAAACCGCCTACATTCCCGACCCCACTCGCTACGACCACGCCATCTTCCGCCGCTGCGGCAACTCCGGCCTCGTCCTGCCGGCCATCACGCTCGGCCTGTGGCAGAACTTCGGCGGCGCCGATGTCTTCGAGACCGGCCGCGCCATGATCCGCCGCGCCTTCGATCGCGGCGTCACCCACTTCGATCTCGCCAACAACTACGGTCCTCCCTACGGCTCAGCCGAGGAAAACTTCGGGGCGATTCTGAGGAAGGACTTTGGTCTCCGCAAGGATTCACGCGGCCTGCGCAACGAGCTCGTCATTTCAACCAAGGCCGGCTGGGACATGTGGCCCGGACCCTACGGCATCGGCGGGTCTCGAAAATACTTACTTGCCTCGCTCGACGACAGTCTCAAGCGCATGGGCCTCGACTACGTCGACATCTTTTACGCGCACCGCCCGTGGAAAGACTGTCCGCTCGAAGAGACCATGGGCGCGCTCGTCTCCGCGGTGCATCAAGGCAAAGCTCTCTACGTCGGCATCTCTTCGTATAGCCCCGAGCGCACGCGCCAGGCCGCGAAGATTCTTAAGAGCATGGGAGTCCCGCTGCTTATTCACCAGCCCAGCTACTCCATGCTCAACCGCTGGATCGAGAAAGGCCTGCTCGCTACGCTCGACGAACTCGGCGCCGGCTGCATCGCGTTTTCTGCGCTTGCCCAGGGACTGCTGACGAGTAAATATCTGAAGGGCATTCCAAAAGATTCGCGCGCCAAGTTCGACAATTCCTCGCTGCTCAAGGATTTCCTGAGCGAAGAAAACCTGAAGCGCGCCCGCGCGCTCAACGACATTGCTCAAGCTCGCGGCCAGACCCTCGCGCAGATGGCCATCGCCTGGGTGCTGCGCGACAAACGTGTCACATCGGCGCTCATCGGCGCGCGTAACGTGGAGCAGCTCGACGACTCGCTCGATGCGCTCAAGAAGCTCAAATTCTCGGCCGCCGAGCTCAGAGAAATCGATCGCTACGCGCGCGACGGGGACCTCGACCTTTGGCGCGAAGCGCGCGAGCTGATGACGTAGCTCCCTGATTGATTTTGCACCATTCCTGGGTGCCCCACGTCTCGATGTTGAGACGTGGGAATTCGCGCCCGCACACGCCGAATGATGCCGTACAATTTCCGCATCCTTCTTGAAGCTCGAGTCCGGCATCGGAAAACATGACTGTGCGCAAAACCTCTTCAGCCGTTACGCGTCGCCGATTCCTTCAGAGCGCCGCTCTGTTCGCCGCGCCCGCTGCGCTTCCGGCTCAAAGCCTCTCCGGCAGATTTGCGAAGCAGGACGACGGCCTGCGCGCAGAATACGAGCGCCGCGTCTTGGCGCTGGCCGGCGTCCGCGCCAACGATCCCGCCGCGCTGCACGAACTGATGGCCGAGTGGCCGACTTTGTACCCTCCGTGGACAAAGCGCCTCGCCGCCTACGATTCCGACCGTTTCGGTCCGCTGCTCGCCGTCAGCGACGAGGGCGAGAATGCCGAAACCATTGCGCGAGCCGCATATTCTTCGGCCAAGGCGCGCGCGCTTCACTCGCCGAGCCCCATGCCCCTCGGCATCATGATCGATGGCGAGCGCATGGTGAGCGCGGGCGAGGGCCCCATCGGGCCCGATGAATACGCGAAGATCATCGCGGCGGCCTTCGAGCGCACACTTTGCTCCACCAATGTGGGCGTTCGCGTCAACGCGCGTCTCTACCGTCTGCAGCCGGAGTTCACCCTCGCCGATGCCGCTGAGGCCGAAGCCAAATGGCTGGCCCGCGTCTTTGCCGCGTTCACGCCGTTCCTGAAAACCGTCGACGGCGTTCCCCGTCCGCTCACCGTGCGCCTCGTCGTGCAACCCTCCGACGCGCAGGCAACCGTCGCGCGTATCGTGGCAAAGCTCGAAGCTGGCCGTGGTCAAGGGCTCCTCGGACCCGCTTCGCTGCATCGCTTCTCGCTGCTCTCCATCGCGAGCGGCGCGATCTACGCGGGCCCTTCAGTCGGTGAAATCAAGCGCGTCGTCGCCATCGCCGTACAGGCCGGCATCTCTGAGGTTGCCATCGACGGCGACCTGACCCTGGCTGCACGCGAGCGCATGAGCGTTGCCTCGCTGCTCAATATCGTGGACGTGAGCACGCTCCGCGATCTCTTTGCCGCGGCGCGCGATCGGAAGGTGCGGCTCGTCTACCGCTATCGCGTGGATGCCGACTCTGCCGCGCGAACCATTTGGACCGGCCTGCAAGCGGCCCGCTCCTTTGGATTCACAGCAGGCAAATACGGCCTCATTCCGTTTACGCTCGAAGAGCAGGAGCAGGTGGTCGCGCTCGTCAGCCGCTGGACCGAAGGCTGGACGGCGGTTCCGGCGTTCTACGTCGACACGCCGCTCGTTACCGGCGACGACGTCTACGACGAATTGCGTTGCGTTGAAGCTGCAAACTTATGGATGGAAAAAGTGCGTGCCGCCGGCGCGCGCCTCGTGCTCTTCGACTGCCCCGACCGCATCGCCGCCCGTCACTTGATCCGCGACGCACAACATACTGAAGGCGTTCTAACCCTCGACCAGATCGCCGCGATCGCGCAGAATGCCAAGAACCTCGGCCTCAAACCCATGTGGTCAGGCGGAATCACCGCGCGTCTCGCGTTTGCCCTGGGCGCGCAGCGCGTCTTCGCCATCTTCTCCACCGGCGCTGCCTCGCGGCAGGTTCCTGTGCACGGCAGCTTTGCCTCCGATCCAGATCTGGCCAGTGAAGGCGCGCCCACGGAGCTGGGTGTGCGCCGCGTCCACGCGGCGTTGCAGGCCGGATTTCTCTCCTCCGTTTTGCGTGAACGAAATCCGAAGATCGCGGACGAAATCGGCAGCCACGCCCAAAAGCTGCTCACCGCCATCGACGCCGGCAGCAACATTGGGCCGGCGCTGGCCGCGCTCGACGATTCGCTCGTCCGCGGCTGGACCGCTCATTGGTCGAAGGCGTAATCGGCGCGGCGTCAGTCCAGGTGCTCAGCTCTTCCCATCGAGCACATCCCGCAGCGCGAAGCTGGTCTCGAGCCGGATCACGCCCGGCAGGCGCGAGAGCTCGTTCTGGTGCAGGCGGTTGTAGTCGTCGATTCCCGCCACGCGCGCCACCAGTATGTAGTCATACTGGCCGGCCAACAGATGGCAGCTCACAATGTCGTGGCAGTGCCGCACATCGGCCTCAAACGCTTTCAGCACCGCGGCCGACTGCCGCTCCAGCGTCACGCGGATGTAAACCGTCATGTGCTTGCCCAGCAACCGGTCGTCGATCATCGCGCGGTATCCGCGAATGGCTCCCGAAGCCTCCATCGCCAGAATCCGTCGCGATGCCGCCGAAGCCGACAGCCCCACGGCCTCGCCCACTTCAAAATTCGTCGCCCGGCCGTGACGCGCCAGGTGGCGCAGGATGGCCAGATCCAGCTCGTCGAGTCTGGCCGCCGCGAGTCCGGCCGCTTCAAGTCCCTCCGCGGATTGGATGCTATCTGCGGATTGCAACGCCTCAGGCGATTGTTGCGATAAAGGCACCATTTGCTCACGTTTCGTTCCCATTTCGTTGTTTTATCACGAAGTTTGCACACATTGGAAGCCTCATGCGCCGTAAAATTCCCTTCAAGTACAAGAGGAGCAACCATGATTGTCGGCGTTCCCAAAGAGATCAAGGACAACGAATCCCGCGTCGGTGTCACGCCTGCCGGCGTGAAAGAGCTTGCCGAGGCCGGTCACACGGTGCTGGTCGAAACTCAGGCCGGCGCGCTGTCCGGCTTCCCCGATGCCGAATACCAGGATGCCGGCGCGGAGATTGTGGGCGATGCGGGCTACGCATGGGGCAAGGCCGACGTGGTCGTCAAGGTCAAGGAGCCCATCGAAAGCGAGTACGTTTACTTCCGCGAGGGCCTCATTCTTTTCACCTATCTGCACCTGGCTCCGCTGCCAGCGCTCACTGACAAGCTGCTCGAATCCAAAGTCATTGGCATCGCCTACGAGACGGTGCGCGACCGCCAGGGAAGCCTCCCCCTGCTCACACCCATGAGCGAGGTGGCGGGTCGCATGAGCGTGCAGGTTGGCGCCAGCTATCTTGAGAAAGAGCGCGGCGGCCGCGGCATTTTGCTGGGCGGAGTTCCTGGCGTGCCTCCGGCGCATGTGGCCATTCTGGGTGGAGGCGTGGTTGGCACCAACGCCGCACGCATCGCCCTGGGCTTCGGCGCAAAAACCACGCTCATTGACGTGAATCTGAATCGTTTGCGCGAGCTCGAGGACATCTTTGGCGGCCGTCTGCATACTCTGGCGTCGAATAGCTACAACATCGCTCAGGTAACGCGCGAGGCGGATCTGGTGATCGGCGGCGTGCTCATTCCCGGCGCCACTGCGCCCAAGCTGGTCACGCGCGCCATGGTCTCGCACATGAAGAAAGGTGCCGTGATCGTCGACGTGGCCATCGATCAGGGCGGCTGCGTAGCGACCGCTCGTCCCACCTCCCACTCCAATCCCAGCTATCTGGTCGATGGTGTAGTGCACTACTGTGTCACCAACATGCCCGGGGCGGTGCCGCACACCTCCACGCTGGCGCTCACAAATTCAACATTTCCTTATGTTTTGCGCATCGCCAACCTGGGTGCACGCGAGGCGCTCCGCCAGGATCAGGGCCTCGCCGAAGGTCTGAACACCTGGCTGGGTACGCTTACATACCGCGGCGTGGCCGAAAGTCAGCACCGGGCCTGGACCGGGGCCGCTAGCTTGCTCGGCTAGCGGGCTTCGCTCTTCGAACCCCATAAATAGCCCGCTCACACACGTGTGCAGATTTTCCTTGACACGCATATTTCATATTTGTTAGTTTCCTCCCGCGGAAAAGACTAAGAGAAATCCACCGCCAAATGCAGCTTTTTCGATACTGGTCGTGTGTGCAAGTAAGGCCGGATGAACAAGGCTTGTAATTGGGGTGGATTTTTGTCTTTGGTCGATTTTTCACGGTGCGTTCTTCGAAACTTAACGGATGTGACCAAGGATGGCAGTGATATCGCTGCTTGCAATCATCTCGGCATCTTCTAAATCCTGAAGCCCTGATCAGCAGGGAAGACACTTAACCGTAGTTGAAAACAAGAAACATTGGGAGGCAATATGCATTCGAGAGTTCAATCTATAGTGCACCAGGCCGGTAAGCGTGGTTCCGCTTGGATCTTTCTGGCCATGGCGCTTCTGTTGATGCTTCCTTCGCGCGTGGCTTTTGCCCAATACGACCTCGGCGGCCTGGTAGGGACCGTTCACGACCCCAGCGGCGCCGCGGTTCCGAACGTGACCGTTACCGTAGTCAACGACGCCACCGGCATCGCTGTGGTGGTCAAGACGGATCAGACCGGAGACTATGAAGTTCCGTCGCTGCGCGTCGGTGTTTACACCATCTCCGCCAGCGCCTCCGGCTTCTCCATCGCTGAAGCAAAGTCCATTACCGTCTCCGTCGGCGCGCGCGTGCGCATCGATCTGGTCTTGAAGGTGGGCACGGCCCAGGCTACCACCGTCGAAGTCAGCGACGTCGCTTTGCAGCTGCAAACCGAGTCGAGCCAGCGCGACCAGACCATCACCAACTATCAGACCGAGTCTCTGCCGCTGGTGAGCCGCACATACTCCGATCTTGTGAATTACGTCGTGGGCGCTCACCAGGCCCCGGCCGACGCCACCACTACGGCGGTCACCTCGTTTACGCGCGCCGGGTCGTTCAACGTCAACGGCCAGCGCAGCATGTTCAACGACTACATGATCGACGGCATGGACAACAATTCCTACGGCGAGAGCAACCAGGGCTTCGACAACCAGATCATTCAGCCCCCGCCGGACTCAGTCGCCCAGTTTGAGGTGATCACGAACAACGAAAGCGCCGAGTACGGACGCTCCTCAGGCGCAACCGTCAACGTGGCCAGCAAGAGCGGTACCAACCAATTCCACGCCACGCTGTATGAGTTCATTCGCAACACCGATCTGAACGCATTCGGTTACATCAAGCCCATCACGTACAATGCCGTCACAGGCTTGCAGTACCCATTCTTCAAGCCGGTCTTTGACCGCAATCAGTTTGGCGCCAACTTCGGCGGACCCATCATCTCCAACCGGTTCTTCTGGTTCGTCGATTACGAAGGTTTCCGCCAAACCCTCACGCCCACGGTGGTAGATACGGTTCCCACCCTGGATGAACTGAGCGGCGTTGTGGCGGTTCCCGTGCAGGATCCCTGGAGTCCCACGAACTCCATAGCCGCAAAGACGCAATATGTTCCCGCACTGGCTGCGGTCACCGGCATCAATACCGCGGGAATGACCCCATGGCCGAACCAGGCAATTGCCGACCTCGACCCGACCGCTATTACCATTGCCAAGCTGTACATGGCCGCGCTGCCCGGCAAGTGCCAGGTCCTGAGCGGCACCTCGTCCGGCGTGGCAACCAACGACTGCCCCTTGAACGCGCCGTTTACCGATCACGCCGACAAGGGCGACCTGCGCTTTGACTTTCAACAGAACGCGAACACCTCGTGGTTCCTCAAGGTCAGCGATCGCAAGGAGATTGGCCATAACTACAACCTTTTGCCCGAGCCGATCGATATGCAGACCAACGGCGACATCCTGATCCACGATGAACAGATCGCCGCGGGCTACAACCATGCGTTCAGCGCCAACAAGTTCCTCGATGCGCGCCTGGCGCTCTCAGAGACCAAGGCCGGCAAGTGGACCTACGCGATCGGCAGTACTGCGTTTCCAGCGGGCTCCATCCCTGGCTTGCCGACCATCGCCGGCGTCTCTGGCGGCTTGCCTTCCATCGCCATCTCCGGCGGCTTTACTTCCTTCGGCCGTCAAAGCACCAACCCGCAATGGCAGAACCCGTCCCTGGTCGATCCCAAGTTGAACTTCTCGTGGGTCCACGGCAAGCACTCGCTCAAGTTCGGCTATGAATGGGAGAAGGTCTGGCAGGAGATTGAAGATTCGAATCCGCTTTACGGGTCATTCACTTACGGCGGCGGCGACAGCGTTTGCACCAGCACCACGGCGACGCCGGCGGGGTCTGGCTGCTCAGGCACAAGCAAGGTCGGTGACACCTACTGGGCCGATTTCCTCTTTGGAACCAGCAGCGCTTACTCGTTGTCTACTTACTTCATCACCCACGTCTACCAGTCGATGGACAGCGCTTACGCTCAGGATGACTGGAAAGTCTCCCAGAAGTTGACCCTGAACCTTGGCCTGCGCTGGGAGTACGGCTCGCCCTGGTGGGAGCGGAACAACTACATCTCGAACTTCAACCCCGGAACCGGGACCATGCAGACGCTGACTCCCGGTTTCACCGCCACCACCGCGGGAGGTCCAACCAACAACGGGATGTGCGGCACTGCCCCCTGCATCGCTCCCTATAGCGGCAGCGGCGTATTCGGCAAGTCGCTGGTCAATCCCAACAAGAATGATTGGGCGCCTCGCTTTGGATTTGCTGTTGCCGTCACGCCGAGCATCGTCGTCCGCGGCGGCTACGGCACGGCATTTATCCACTATTGGCGTGCCGGCTCGGGCAACAATCTTGCCATCAACGCGCCCTTCGCTCTTTATAGCGTGGTCAGCAACCCGGCTGTTGGAACCACAGACGGTTTCGTAAGGCTGTCGCAAGGCTTCCCCGCGGGGCTGGCCACTACCTTCAGCCCCGGTACCGACGACATCGACTCCATTCCCGCCAACACCAAGGACGGCTACGCCGAGAGCTGGTTCCTGGACATACAAAAGGGCCTGGGCAAGAACACCAAGGTTGACCTCGCTTATGTGGGCAACCATGGCGTCCATCTGCAGGGCTTCATCAACGCCAACCAGAAGAACCCGGCCCTGCCGCTTACCACCGCCAACGAGTTTACGGGAATCGCAGCAAACCAGTGGCAGCGTCCGTACATGAACTGGGGCGGTTACCTGCTCAACAATCAGACCACCTATCCAACCTTCAGCAACGGCGACATTACCCAGGCTCTGAGCGAGTTCCACTCCAGTTACAACGCGCTGCAAGCCCGCTACGAGCAGCGTTATACCGGCGGCTTGACGCTGTTGAACTCCTTCACCTGGTCGCACGCCCTCGACAACGCTTCATCGACCCTCGAAGCCAACAC
>JBEKIE010000024.1:0-49420 GCA_050011915.1 Occallatibacter sp. | reverse complement strand
CCGATGCTCGCGGTCACGCTGAGTTGGGTTTCTCCCATTTGGATCGGCTGAGCCCGGATCTGGAGCAGTTCGGTGGCGACATGTTCGGCATTGTCGCGCTCCTCCATGCGCTCCACGACGACCATAAACTCATCGCCGCCCATGCGGGCGACGGTGTCGCCTCTGCGC
Organism: Occallatibacter sp.; assembly: GCA_050011915.1. Classification (GTDB taxonomy): domain Bacteria; phylum Acidobacteriota; class Terriglobia; order Terriglobales; family Acidobacteriaceae; genus Telmatobacter. The sequence goes on along the minus strand of JBEKIE010000024.1, from coordinate 49,252 downwards.
ATGCGAGCAGTCAGACGATGGGCCATCTCGCGGAGTACGAAATCACCGGCGGGATGGCCATGGGTATCGTTGATCTCTTTGAACTTGTCGAGGTCGATCCATAAGACTCCGACGCCGCGCCCATCGCGCTGGGCGCGCTGAATCGCGCTTTCCAGCCCGCTCTTGCCCAGCCTGCGATTCCCCAACCCGGTTAAGGGGTCATGGTAGGCGCGATGCGCCAGCTCTTCGTTCATCCGATGCCGCTCCAGGATCAGAGACGCCAGCTGGCAACTTGTCTGGAGAAACTCAATATCCGATTCGTCCGGAGGGTGCATGAGCAGACTGTAGACGCTGATGGTACCGAGCGGACGGTCGCCACCGGCAAAGATTGGGGCCGTCCAAACCGATTGCGCGCCATTGGCATGCAGCAGCTCGGACCAAGGCTTGTGCGCCTGGCTGAGATTCCCCACTGCGTGAATGCCCTTTTGGCCGAGGGCCACGCGTTCGGGAGCATCCAGGTTGCGAGTTGCAATCTGTTGGAGCCTGCCGACCAGTGTCGGAGGCAGAGAGGACTGGGCAGCGAGGGTCAATTTGTCGCCGTCGAGCAGATGCAAGGCGCAGGAGAGCGCGGTGCTGTGGTGCGCGACCGCCTCAGTCAGGGCCTGGAGTATCTTGGGCGTGTCCTCGTCGCGGACGAGCATTTCGAGCACGCGATAGCGGTCGTGGTTCAGTTGTTCGGCCCGCCGGCGTTCGGATACCTCGGCGCGTAATTCCGCGGTTCGCAAATCGACTCGCTTTTCGAGGGTGTGGTGTTCGCGGCGGAGCTCTGTCTCGGTCTCTTCGCGGGTTGCAACCTGAGTGCGCATAGCGCGCTGCAGCCATGCGGCGTAAGCGGCGACGCCGAGCAGCAGCAGAAACTGAAGAGCCTCCAGGAGTTGTTCATCTGGGCCATGGAGGTTGCGCGAGAAGCAGAGTGCGGCGATTGCGACCACACATTGGACCAAAACAAGCGTCCCAAAGATCTTTCTACGCAGAAGCGCAGGCACGTGGCCCTCACATGAGAATTGAGTTAGTAAAATACGCCGACTGAAAGACTAGACATACAATCAGTGCGGACTCTTACGTGGTATATCGGCAAGTCGATGGGAACTTTTCTAGGGTATTGCGCTAACTTTACTTGTAAAAACGCGGTTATTGGATGGATCGGTGAGCTTGAGAGGTTGTTGACAGGACTGTCTCGCGCCGTATGCGATGCTCATGTTGCGCAATACCGCTGTCCCTGAATCTGTCCCAAGGAAATATGAAACAGGCGAAACCTGCGAGATAGGCGAAGTCTTCCAGTGCGTATTTTCAACAACTGGCGCTTTTTCAATAGGTTAGGAAGGCGCTGCGGGGAATGAGTCCTACCTGAGGAGCCAATAATCCAATAACCCAGCTGCCATCGCGCTTCGTCTGCGCTCCAATTCTCTGAAAAGCAAGCCGAGCAATTTTGGCCCCTGCGGTGGTCTTCTCGTCCGTCACAACGTCCCCGTAAAGGGTGATGGAGGCTCTATATCACAGAAAAAACAGGAATTTGGGCCCGGATTGAATTCCAGCGAGGGACCGGACGAAGCTATGGCTGGACCAAGCCCGCAAGCGCGCCTATCTACTGAAATTCTCCGCTCAAGCCAGTCATGTCCAAGTTGGTGAGAAATCGTTGCGCCTCGGCAGTGAGAAGATCGAAAGTGACAGCCTTCGGCGCGTTCGAGTAAGGCCTGTCGATCCGAACCATGATGGAAACCGGGTGCCCGTTCGCAGCCTCCGGCCGCAGAGATAAGACTTTGAATCCGTTCTTCGGTACGGCATCCGGAGACTCCGAGCAGAACGCAGGGGAGCAGAGGGCACTCACTACGATGCTGTCCGTCATTCCGTCGCTGTAAAAGCCCTCACTGAACGCAACAGATTTGTTGTTCGCGGTAACAAACGTTTTGGTGGTCAGATAATCCGGCTGCAGTCCACGTGCCAGCCAACATGTATTCGCGTTGTGGAGACCTGCGCCAACCCATACGCCAAGAGTGATCTCCTCCGAACTCGGCGCTGCATAAGCGCCGCTTTGTATAAGCATGACGCCGTCCTGCTGCTCGTACCATGCGCGGGTCAGTGCGAAATCGCCAATTCGTTCTGGCATCCGGCCTTCGAACGATGCAGGCGTGGCCCCATCCTTGCGGTTGTCTCTAAGCCCGAAAAAACACAGTGCGAGAACAATGAGCGCCATCACAGCCGCGCACTTCAGCCACGAGATTGCGGCGGGCTGCGCGGACCCTGAGCTTACTGAAGCGCTCGAGGCCGCGCCCCCAGTCTCCTCTTTGCCGCGTACCAGCCTGAGAAAAAGAAACGTCGCAACCAAGAACAGGCAGCCCCCGATCACATAGTCAGCCCACTTCGCCCATCCCTCGGGTCCCGGATGACCCAGAGCGACGCGATAGTACAGCACCAGCACGCAGAGCCGTGTGAAATTAAAGATGTATCCCAGCGAAACCGCGCCGGCGACATACGCCGCCCATCGGTAAATGGAGACGCGCTTGAGATAGCCTAAAATCAGCGCCACGTACCCCATCGTGACCGCGCCACGTATCCCGTCGCATCCGGGCGCGATAAACATGCCGAAATCCGGTGAAAACATGAGGCGCAGTTGCGGAGTCGTTGGCGCAAATCCGATCGCCATTGCAAATGAACGCGCTACGTGGGCAGAGAGATTTTGCAGGGGAATATCCAACAACGTGTTGACGGCGCCGGGCACCGGCTGCGAGAGAAGCAGCAGTCCGAGCGGAAACCACGCACGGCGCCATACACGCGGCCCGGCAAACAGCAGGACAATTCCGCATCCATACAGATAGATTGGCAACGCCAGCGGGATCAACGTGACCCCTGCTCCGTCGAGTACCGCAAATAACCCAACACGATGCCGCAGGACACTGAGGCCAAAGGAAAGGCCGATTACCGCCAGGCCCCACCATGTCCCCCGCATCTCCCATCGGTTTTGCCGCCACACGCGCAGCGTCAGCAACATGCTGGCCGGCAGAATCAGCATTCCAATGGACCGCAGAGGATCGGTTGTCCAAATCGCCCAAAGGAAAGCCAGGTCGCGGTAAATGCCCAGGCAGCCGATAGCGGTAATTGCAGCGATGCCGCACCATAACAGCGCCGGTATGGCGGGTCGTGCGCCGGCCTTCGGTTCCGCAATTGCTTCCTGCGAAACCGCGGATGGATCGCTCTGTCCTGGCGGCGCGACGGCAGCGGCTTCGTTGCTAGAGCTCATGATATTCATCTTAAACGGGAATACCTCCATCGCTGAAGCAACGCGCCCATCTTCGGGCATAGCGGGCTGGGCGTCCCGGCTATTGCACGTAGGTGGTGATGCTCATGGCGGGCAGTGTGGCGCTGAACTGGTTGTTGGTTACTGTCACCGGGCTCAGCTGAGATACCGACTCACTGGAAGTAGTCTGGTAAGGTGTCATCGAGGTCACCAGCTGGTTCTCGATCAGGATAGGCACCGTGACCGCGGAACTGTTGGAGTTGATGACCACGATCACCTGGTGCCCGTTACCGCTATACGCCGAAAGATAGACACCGGAGACTGGGTTCGCCGTGGCGTTGTAACGGAAATAGCCTGGACGCACGAAACGAGAAAACTGCGCCATGGCTAAACCGAAGTAGGTGGGGTTGGCATTTTGATCAATCAGGTGCTCTTGCGGGATCTTGTTCTGCGGGTAGCTGGGGCCCTGCCACCAGACGTACGCGTTGTAGTCGCCCACGGTCATGGAGTTGTGAATCTCCTCCGCCATGGTAATGGCATCGGCCATGATGGGGACGGTGTCGGCTCCATTTGGGCCTGAGCCTGTTGGGACGAGGTAGTGCTCGGTCATCCACACATCCTTGCCCTTGCTCTCGGCATTCGTGTAATAGAAGGGCGACAATGGCCCCGACGGCCCATACAGATGACCGCCGACGATCGAGATGTTGCCGACGGCTGCGGGATCGTCCAGCGCCGGGTCGGAGTAGCTTGTATTGAAGTCCTCCGATTCCGGCATGATCAACTTGACCGGATTCGAACCGGTGGTGAGTACCGAACCGTAACCCGCGACCCATGTATCCATCTGCGCTCCGGTCCAGAAGCAGGATGAGTAGCCAACGACGGCGTCCGGCTCGTTCTGCATGGAGACCGCATAGAGGTTCACGCCGATGCTGGTTGCATAGTTGACGAAGGCCTCAAGATAGTTCGCGTATTGGCCATAGCTGGAGACATTCAGACTGCCGCCCGACTCGCTGCCGTTGCTCGTCATGCTGGCGGGCGGGCTCCAGGGAGAGGCGAAGATGATAGTCCCCAAAGCTTGCGCTGCCTGGGCATTGGAAAGCTCCGGGGTCCACGCGCTGGTGCCTGCGGTTTGGGTGGATGTGTTCCAGGTGGTGGGCGCGATTTGCACGCGCATGATCGTCAGTCCGATCTGTCCGGTAGAGTTCTCGTACAATGCGTTAATCTGGGAGGCCGGCAGCGTCTCCTCATCGAACACTTCCGATGCGCCGAAACCGCGAATGATCTGTTCCTGCGTGCCGAAGTCCACCAGCGCGGTTCCGGCGGGCATGGGAATAAGGGCGATCGCCCACGACGACGGCGCTGCAGTATAGACCGGCTCGAACGGCGGTGGTGACGGCAGTGACAGTAAGGCGAACAGCGGAGTTAGATTGCTGGTTGGATTGTTCAGTATGTTCAACAACGCTGTAGTAACGTCCGTCGGAGCCACGCCGCCCGAGGGCGTGGCATTCGTGAACAAAGTGCCGCAGTTCGATCCATCGCCAGCGACGCCTCCCTTGGTGTTCACACACGCCGACACAATGCCCGCAAGCGAATTAATCAATGCGCTCGGAACTTCATCGCCGGCCGGTATTGAAGTGCCAGGCGAGGTGCCGGTCGCGGTGTTTGCGTATAGCGAAGCGAATATGAACGCGTCCGTCAGAAAAGTCGCATCCGCCGCGCCCGATCCAATGCAGGTCGGCGCAGTCGTGCAGGACGGCGAAGTCATATACGGCGCGAGCGCCGCTACCGCCGCGACCGTGGTCACCTCATTCAGATTGATGGCAGTGGTCGGAGTCAGCGAGCTGCATGATCCCAGCGCAGCAATCAGGGCGATTGCGGTATTGTTTGTTCCGCTCGCAAGGCCGGGATTGCCTCCGGTTGTCAGCAGATAGACCAGCGGATCCGACTCTGGGCACGAGTAATCGCCGGTAAGGGTGAACCCGCCCGTTGGACCGGTCGTGGTCGACGAGCCCAAAGGCGTGGCGCTGGAGCCGTCGCCAGCCGTTCCCACCTGGTAAAGCTGAATCGTGGCGCCCGATATCGGCTCCTGGACAGTGGGCTGCGGGCTACTCGGCTGCTGGACGCTTGGCTGCGGGACACCCCTCACCTGGCCGCTCAATCGGGCACCGGTGAACGTCGAAGTACCGGTGGGCGTCGAAGCAGTAGTCGCGACCGGCGAATTACTCACTCCCCCGCATCCCAGGATGGAGAAGGTCGCTAATAGAGACAAAATCAGGATGGATGGCTTGGCGGAAATCATTGTCGCCGGCAACTTCCTTTTGCCTTTCAGCTCCAGACCAATATACTCCCCGTTGCATTTGTCCGCCGTTTTCTTATTCCAACGCCAGAAACCCGCGCGTGTCAGGCTGGGCCGCCTCCCAGGCCAAAAAGCCGTGACTCGCCAAATTTGGAATCCATTTCACGGACACCTCCCCCGTCAACTCCCCTCGGTCATCCATATTGGTTTCGCCGATCTGTCGCGCCTACCCGGCTGTCAGCGGCAAACCCTCCATCCGCCGCAGCATGCTTCCGAACAAGCGCCGCGTGAGATGGCTCTCCGCCAGCAATAGCCAGCAGTAACGGCATGCTTTACCAGCCGCCCGGCGGTGAGGTCTTGAAGTGGCTTGTCAGCAATCAAGCGGCGCCTTCAACACAAGTCCAACTCAGCGGAGCCGACGTCGGGTGCCAATGGCAATGCCAGTCAAATCCTGTCCCTTGATTAATTGCGAGGAGCAGGTGAGGGAATTGCCCACTATCATCCGAAATGCAGTGCGTTCCTGGGCTGCAGCCAAGCACCTCCCTGGAAGATAGCAGCACGTAGCTTTTTTGCGCCGGTAAACTTGTATACACGAAGCGTCTGTGCCGATCCTCTAATCGCTTTAGTCACGATGCAGGGCACAGTTCCATCTCGTGGCGCAGCGGTATAATTAGCCTGACGGTGAAACAGACAAGCGGGTCAAGTCTGCAGCGCATGCTGCTTTTCCGGAGACAGAATCTCCCCTGATCGATCTTCGTTGTCCCGTATTGACAGTCCGCATTCTCTGAATGCGGCCATCTGGCAGATCCGCCACGCCGCTGCGGCCAGCATTGGGGATTGAAAGCAGCAAGCCGCTAGTCTAACGTGTTGGGGGCGAATCATGCACGAAGGCCGGTGGCAGGTTCTGCACGTCGTCGCGAACCACGAGAAACGGGTTGCACAGCGCTTGACTGTGCGTTCGCTGGAACACTATCTCCCCCTTTACACAGAGCGCTCGCAATGGACCGATCGCGTCGTGAGCCTGGAGCGGCCGCTTTTTGCCGGATATGTTTTTGTGCGTTTTGCGCCGGAAGCGAGGCTTTCCGTTATTGGCACTCCCGGGGTACTCCGTATGCTCGGCGAATCGGAGCGCGATACGGTGAGCGAGATTGAGATTGCCCGGATTCGCGAGGGCCTGGCTAGCGGCTGTCTTCTGCGTCCCCATCCCCGCATAGCGATGGGAAGCCCGGTGCGAGTGCTCAGGGGAGTTTTTGAGGGCGCAGAGGGCTGCGTGACCGATTTCCGCCAACAATGCAAAATCGTCATGGCGCTCTCCGCAACTGGACAGTGTTTTTCGCTTGAAGTGGGCCTTGAAGATATCGAAGTTCTGAGCAAGCCGGTACCCAACGAGATTCCCGGTCGTGAGCGGCAACTGGCGCTGAGCAGGGTTTAGACCTGCCGGCGTTCGTCGACCAGAACCTGTACATCGTTTTCGCGTATCCTTGCGCGGGAAAGATAAAAACAGGCCTTGGGCCGGACAGGGCATGACGCCCGGCACGGACGTCACCGCTGTTTCGCTCCTTTCAGCTTCCCGGTAGCCCCGCATGGAAACGACCGGATCGACGCTTCCGCACCGGTGACATAGCCTGCAATAGGGATAGACCCAGCAAGTTTACGGCTGCTTTACAAAAGTCATACTTTTTCTTGTTGTCCCATCCCCCTCGTGCTATGTTTTTTACGTACTCGCTGTTGACCATCGAGGTCAGGTGAAGAAGATCTCACCGGAACGCAAGGCATCGAAGTGCGCCTTCGCCTCATGCGAAGGTGGCAGGGTCGGTGTTTTGTAGTCTCGATCCCAGGGTATGGGACCGACGGGCGCGAAGCGTACTCCAAATGCACGTCTAGTAAGTCCCCATCTCAGTTACAGTTGCGATCCAAACCACCAGCGGCTACTGCCCCAAAAACTCCCGAAGGGAACTCAGTCTCCTATGGCTGTTCTGATGCCTCGAATCCGCATGATTAATGTTCGGCTCTCCGAAGAAGAGTACGTGGAGTTGGAGCGTTTTTGTATTGCCAGCGGCGCGCGCAGCATCTCGGATCTTGTGCGCAGCACCATGCACCGCGTAGTCAGGGGCGGCAATCGAGACAACGCGTTGGCATCAAGCGTCAACGAGTATTCCACGCAAGTGAAGGATCTGGAGCAGAGGGTCAAGGAACTCGCGGCCGAACTCGCATCGATAAAGGCCGGTAAAGATCAGCACGGCACAGCCGCGATGGATGAGAAAGATGAGACTGCGGAAGTGCAACTCTCGGGTGACTCCGAGGGTTCATTACGCCCCGCCATTGCGCAGAAGCCGCCGGACGAAACGGACTCATAACAGTTGGGCGAAGAGCGAGAGAGTGAGCAAGCGGCGAGCCGCCATTTACGCGTTCCCGTGGACAGTTGGATCTATCCAGCCCTTCAACGTTGCGCTACACTAACAATCCAACTGGCATAAAGAATCGGGCAGGCCAGATTTGGCGGCCGCTTACGCGAAATAAGAAGTCATTGATGCACGATCTGCCGGTTGGCTGAACCAGTTCTTATCACCACATTGCAATACGCCGGATTCTAATCGACTCGCGCTGCGGTTTAATAACAAGTTCCGGTCAACTCGTGCAAGCAGATACAGAAAAGGAGATTCGTTGTTGTCTTCGGCCATCGCTTCTTTGATAGGAGAGATCAAGCGGGAACGTCTGCACGTTTGGGGTGTCCGGTCCGGCACTTCTATCATCGATCAAGGCCTCACGTCATTGGCGGGGCTCCTGATTAGCCTTCTTTTGGCACGCTGGCTCGGCGGCGAGTCCTATGGAGCGTTCGCCGTTATTTACGCTACGGTACTATTTCTCTCTGGATTCCATAGTGTTCTGATTCTTGAACCGATGAGCGTGTTTGGCCCGGCTTCGCATGCTGTCCAAATCACCGATTACATGTTTGCTCAGATCAAGGTGCATGCGATGGCCGCGGCGGTGTTGTCCGGCGCTATGCTTCTCGCCGATCTGGCCATGATGCAATTCGGCATCCACCGCGAACTCGCTTCAGCGGTTTTGGGCGCCGCTTTAGCCATGCCTTTTTTGTTCCTCGCGTGGCTGGTGCGAAGGATGTGCTATATGATCCATCGGCCCGCGATCGCGGTTCGGGGCAGCGCCGCCTATCTCCTGATGATCGCGATCGGACTCTGGGCGATGCAGGCAGGTGGTTGGCTCAACCCGTGCTCGGCTTTTTTGCTGATGGGGGTTGCAGGCCTGGTATCGGTCCTTTGGATGCTTCGGCCCCTGGGGCTATTGCGCGTTGCAAACAGAGGCGGTAGTTGGTCTGCAGTATGGCGCCAAAACTGGCGGTATGGAAAATGGCTTGTCGCCAGCACCGCCCTTTTCTCGGTTGCGAGTCAGGCGCAGACCTATGTTGCGGCAGCGATGGTCGGTTTAAGCGCAGCCGGCATTCTTCGCGCCACGATGATCCCGTCTCTGGTGATGACACAGATCATAACTGCAACCGCGCTTTTGGTTCTGCCGTCGATGGCAGCGGATTACGGAAATGGGAGGATCAGCCAGCTGCGAAAAAAGGCGGCTCTGTGTACGATCTCCCTGACCGCGATCGCGGCAGTCTATGCGGGAATATTGGCAGCTTTCTCGCAACCGCTCGAACGGCTCCTGTTCGGCGGCAAATTCGCGGCCTACGCAGCGCTTATTTCCATCCTCGCCCTGGTTCCTGTGTGTAATGGCTTTGCGCTGGGATTTGCCTTGGCGGTTCGGGCCTGCCAAAAGCCGCATTACGATTTGATCGCAAATGCCGTCTCAGCTCCGGTTGGACTTGTCACAGCTCTGGTGTTCATCCACTTCTGGGGACTTACCGGGGCAGCCGTGAGCCTTGTCTCTGCATCTGCGTGCTATGGACTAGTGTTTTGCTGGGCATTCTTGAGAGACGGAAGGCGCATCTCTGCACCGTTAGCATCCGCATAACAGCATCCGCGATTTCGGCGAATGGATCCGTCTGGACTTCGAATACATCTCCGATTGGTGGATCGGCCTTGATGCCGGCACGCTTCTCAAAACCGTCCGCGAAGTAATCTTTGCGTCGGGCAGGTAAGTGACGACGCGCCTCAATATGGCATTGACATCTTGAAAACCCTTTGTATCTAAAGCCTTTACCAGCAGGAAGGCGGTGAAAATCTCTGGTTCGAGAGCGAGCCGGATCTGTTCCGGTCATCGCCAGCCGTATCGGCACGCTCGAGGATGTCATTGCGGATGGAGAAACCGGCTTTCATTTCACTTCAGGCGATTCCGCGAACCTGGTTCGCGTTGTGGCAGAAGTACGCTCCCGTCCCGATGCCGCGAAACGCGCCGGAGCGCAGGGACGCCATGAATACGATTCGCGCTACCCGGGAACTTTGATCTACGATGCTTCGCTCAGTAACTACCAATCGGTTTCAAGCGGATGTTCCCGATAGACGCCTTGCGATTTGTAGATCGCCGTACTGCATTGCGAAATCGCTTTATTTCAAGGTTTAGCTTTAACAGTTAGCTCAACTTGTGTAAAATACTCATGCCCTGCAAAATGCACCCTTCGGTCCGATAGCCAGCGCTTCGTTTCGAGGATTTCGCGGAATAGCACAGCTTCCAATGTAAACCCGGCATTTCATAAGAGAGTGGAGGGAGATTTCCGGATGGAACTGAGCAAGCTCAAAGTTGCGATCTTCGCCGATGGCGCAGACATCAATAGCATTCTTTCTCTTCGCCAAAACCCGCTGATTAAGGGCTTTACGACGAATCCCACCCTGATGAAGAAAGCAGGTGTACAGGACTACGAGGCTTTTGCCCGGACGGTGCTGCAAGCGATTCCTGACACGCCTTTTTCATTTGAGGTGTTTGCCGACGACTTCGATGCTATGGAAGAGCAGGCACTGGTAATCTCCTCGTGGGGAAAGCAGGTGGTAGTAAAGATTCCAGTGACCAACACCAAGGGGCAGAGCTCCGCCCGGTTGGTTCGGCGGCTTGCCGAGGCGGGCATACGGCTCAATGTGACGGCGCTGACAACGCTTGAGCAAGTGGCTCGCACCGTCGATGTTTTAGCGGATGCTCCATCCTCTTATGTGTCGGTATTCGCCGGCCGCATAGCGGATACCGGACGCGATCCGGTGCCGATGATGGCAGATGCCGTACGCATTCTAGCTCCTTATCAGAACCTCAAACTCATCTGGGCGAGTCCGCGGGAGCTGTTGAACATCTTTCAGGCGGACGCCATCGGTTGTCATGTCATCACGGTGACGAACGATCTTCTAAAGAAACTTTTCCTGGTGGGTAAAGATCTGGAAGAGTATTCACTTGAAACGGTCCGGATGTTCTACGATGACGCGCGCGCCGCGGGATATGCGCTGGCTAGCCACAAGCCGGCGCCGGTGTAATGAGGGGCTCCGGTGCGAGCTGGAGTGCGTTGACCGATGGGCTTTGTCGTGCAACTTCCCACTGCTCATGCGAGCAGTGGACGCACCGCGGCCGTAGTCGGGACCGACTGATTCGTTACGCAACAGAGCCCAGCCGGCAATTCTGTGTCGCATAATCTGGCAAGTATTTTATCTCTATGCCGACAAAGACGTGGGTTTGAAGGGGAGTCGCCGTGGGAGTTGCAAAACGCAAAGTGCTTGTTACAGGTGTTGCGGGCTTCATCGGAAGCAATCTGGCGGATCGGCTGGTCAGGGAAGGGTACCAGGTAACAGGAGTGGACGACCTTTCTGCCGGGATCCTCGAGCAGGTACCGGGCGAAGTGGAGTTTTATAAGGCTGATATACGTTCTCCCAAGCTTACTGGATTATTCGAGGGCGTTGACGTGGTATTCCACCTGGCTGCGAAGAACTGCGTTTCCGATTGTCAGCTTCGTCCCTACGAAACGGCCGACGTCAACATTCTGGGCACGATCAATGTCTTCGAGGCGGCGCGGACGGCGGGAGTGCGGCGCGTGGTTTATGCGGAGTCGTCGGCGATCTACGAGGGAACGAAAAGCCTGCCGACGCCGGAGACGGATTTCACGCCGCAGACGTTTTATGCAATTTCAAAAGCGGCGGATCATCTCTTTGCGAAGGCATACCAAAGCTTCAGCGGGATGAAGATGGTCGGCCTACGCTATCTCAACGTTTACGGCCCTCGGCAGGACTATCGGCGGGCCGTACCGCCGGTAATGAGCGCGTTCATTATCAATTTACTCACTGGCCGGCAGCCGAGGATTTTCGGCGACGGCGCAAAACGGCGTGACTTCATTCATGTTGACGATGTCAACGATTTTCACCTTCTCTGTATCGAGAGCGAGGGGGTCGTAAACGGAGTGTTCAATTTGGGGAGCGGCGTAAACCACAGCATTCAAGAGATCTATGACTTGACCTGCGAGCTGCTCGGCGCCAAGGTCGCGCCACAGTATCTTCCCGACGTCCCCGGCGAAGCTCTCGCAAACCTGGGCGATATCACGCGTGCGCGAAGCGTAGGTTGGAAGCCACGTGTGAATCTGGAATCGGGACTGCGTGGGCTTATTGACTATATCCGTGCGGAAATCGTCGCGGGCAATGTTGCCGGAGCAGGATCTCTGCAAACCCCGATGGCCGTCGATCATGCGGCGCGGGTCTAACGGCAGCGCGGCCTTCGCCGGCTGCCCGGTCATTGCAACGCGAATCATTGAGCGCCATGAAGCACCCGGCTACGGGGTGCTCGCGATTGATCCAAGCGGCACTGGCTCCGAATTCGGGGTTGTGCGCGTTCGATCCATTGTGGAAATGCCCCGGCCAGCGTAATCGGAAAAGTGGCAGAGCATGAGATCAATGGTTTCTTCCACCTGCGCAGTCCCGGATATACAGCCGGTTTGAAATTGCTGGACTAGCTGTTTCAATTGTCGGACTTGACCCGACAATGGTCATGGGAGAGTCGCGCGATCCGTTTGGCGGCATCGCAAAGCGAAGCGAGTATCTCGGTATGAAAACGCAGGCATTGCAATCGTGCGGAATCTCTTTGCCGCGGCCGGTAGATCAAGCATTGGCTGAATACATTCCTTCGCTGAGCTTATGAAGCGGTTTCTCCATTCGTCATGGGTAAACTGAATTTCTCGCGCGTACGTAGAGCCGAATGCGCTCGGCGCGTCCTGAAGGGCACGGAGGCGAATCGCTTTAAAGAGCGCCAGGTTTTCGAGAGTAACGGGTTCAATTGTGAATTCGCCGTCTGCCTCGGCTAGTACGGGTAAATGACCAGTTGGTGCCCGGAGACATAGCAGATATATGGCCCGCAGACCACGCCGTAGGCGGGAGGATCCGGCGGCTTCGAGCCCTGCCAAATCGGGTTTCCCGTGGTCAGCGAGGCGATCGCATTTCCGGTTTGATCGTAGACAGTGCCGGCCGTTGGAAACTGAAGATTCTCGCCAAGTAGCGTAATAGGACTATTTGCGATCGTTTCCCCGGTCGCGCTGTAGATGGTGCTTCCGACGCATTCAAAGCTGGGATCAGTCACTCCAATAAGTTCATAGTCACAGACCAGCATCTCATCATCGTTAATCCACCCCTCTTCGAGTCCAGGAACGGCTGCGACAAGGGTTCCGTTCTTATAAATCTGCGTTTCGTAACCTGTTGTTTTGCTCGCAGCCGCACCTCCAATCAACGTTCCATCGGGGGATAGCATGATTTGATAAGCACCCTGGAAAGCACCCAGCGTAAGAGAGGAATCGTTGTTAGTCAGATAGACCGGGCTCCCGGATATGCCCGTTACGCTCTCCTGGTAGGGAATGGTGCTTTGCGCTTCTTCCAGGTACTGTGCAATTGTGGTTCCCGATCCGGACATCGCGAATGCGTATATAAATTCGTTGGCGCTCGGATCTGCACTATAGGTATACAGGGGATTCATGGATGGAAGAGAGTAGAACGTGAGGGAAGCATCGCCGATGTATTGTGAATACTGGTCGTAATCCGGAACCCAGGCCAGGACTCCCAAAATGCTGCTATCCGACGACAGAGACATCTGGCCCGCGATCATCTGGGTGGTTGATGTGAGGGTGGGCGTGGGGCCGGTTAGATTGTAAAAGAGTGTGGCTCCGCTGGCCGTGCTGGCAACGAGCATATTCGGGGATCCGGCCATGGAAAGGACGCCGCCATACCCGAACAACCGAGGCGTAGCCGATACGGCGGGTGCAATTGCAGCGCTCGCGCCATCGATGATTCCCCCAGCCTTGTTGCCCGCAACCCATTGCGAAGCGGAGACCGCCGCAAACGCACTGGAATATGCAAGCGGCGAGATTGAGTACGTGGTTTCCACAGGACTCGACCCGCTCAAGTCGATCACGCTTACCTGCGGTTTTCCATAGGCGATGATGGCAACTTCATTGCCGGAAGGAAAAACCACTGCATTGCCCTCGGAAGCAAAAAAGTTGTTCCCCGCACCATCGACCGTATAGCTGGCTGAAGGTGTCTGCGAGCCAATAGCATAGATCGAGACCGTAGAAGAGTACGTCGGGCTTAGTTGCGTCGAGACAGACCAGACCCAATTGCCAACTCCTCCGCTCAAAATGGCATTCATTATGCCCTGCTGCACCGCAGCGTTCGAGTAGATCCAGGAAGTGTTGGATTGACTCGAGATGAAGTGACTTCCGTCCGTGGACCATTGAGAGAATTCTCCGGAGAATGTTGGGCTGACTGAGCTCACTCCGCTCGGAACAAGAATGGTCTGAATCACATTTGCTCCAGCGGGCCCGTTCGCCACTTGAATCTGCGTCGGCGAACTGAACAGGGAGTTCATGGGGTAAGCTCCGGGCACATTCAATACTTCCTGTCCTTCCGGAGACCAAACCGTCAAGGACTGCGCGCCTGCGGCAACGATATAACTTCCGTCGGTGGCGAGCTGAAACAGCGTTTCCGGAAGTGGGATGGTAGACAAGACCTGTCCGCTGGTTGACGACATGACTACGATACCCGCTTGAGTAGCAATCGCAGCAGTTGGGCCGGCCATAGCGATCTCTTCTGCCCCGTCGCCCGAAGTGATCATCTTGCCGCTGGCGTAGTTCCACAGCACCCAGTGACCAATCGCGTCAACGCTCAGCACACTGTTGGCCGTCTCCTGAAGGGCCGTAATCTGCGTGGCGTGTCCCAGGTCGAGCAACGCAGTTGCTCCTAGTGTCACGGTGATCGAGACAGTCGCCGTCGTGCTTCCGTAGTTGTTCGATGCTGTTACGGTGTAGTTGGCCTGCGCGGTCACTGTAGTGGGCGCTCCCGATATCGCCCCCGATGTGGCGTTCAGGCTTAATCCAGCGGGTAGTGCGGGTGCGACAGAGTAGCCTATGACCCCTCCCGACACAGTGGGTGTGTCGGTCGGAATCGCGGTGCCGGTCGTTCCAGAAATGCTCGATTGAGGATAGCTGAAGTTGTATGGCGCGGCTGGGTTCACGGTAATCTGCACGATTGCAGTCGTCGAACCGCCCGCATTTGAAGCTGTAACCGTGTAGCTTGTCTGTGCGGTTGCAGTTGTGGGTGTGCCTGAGAGGGTCCCTGTCGCGGTGTCCAAGCTTATTCCTTCTGGCAGTGCGGGTGCGACAGAGAAGCCTGTGACCGTTCCCGACCAGGTGGGTGTGCGGTTCAGAATCGGGAAGCCAATCGTTGCCACGATGCTCGTTTGCGGATAGGTTAAGTCGCTTGGCGGCGTCGGATTCACCGTGATCTGCACTGCGGCGGCCGTGGAACCGCTGCTATTTGACGCCGTAACTGTGTAGCTGGCCTGCGCGGTCACTGTAGTGGGCGCTCCCGATATCGCCCCCGTTGTAATGTTCAGGCTTAATCCAGCGGGCAGTGCGGGTGCTACAGAGAAGCCTGTGACCGTTCCGGTCACGGTCGGCGTATCGGTCTGAATCGCGGTGCCAACTGCTGCCACGATGCTCGTTTGTGGATAGGTTAAGCCGCTTGGCGGCGTCGGATTCACCGTGATCTGCACTGCGGCGCCCGTTGAACCGCTGCCATTTGACGCCGTAACTGTATAGCTGGCCTGCGCGGTCACTGCAGTGGGCGTTCCCGATATCGCTCCCGTTGCGGTGTTCAGGCTTAATCCAGCGGGCAGGGCGGGCGCAACAGAGAAGCCTGTGACCGTTCCGGTCACGGTCGGCGTATCGGCCTGGATCGCGGTGCCAACCGCTGCCACGATGCTCGTTTGTGGATAGGTCAGGACGATCGAAGTGGGCGGAGGGGTAGACACACCTTGGGAAGATGAGCCGCACCCGGCGGTGAGGCAGAGCGAAGCACAGGTGATCGTGAATATCAATCGAAGCGAGGCTACGATCGGAGAGACGGCAAACCGGCTCAAGATTGAAGGAACTTTTCGAAGAACGATGGCAAGAGCCGGCAAACTAGGCGAATAGAGCATGAGAGCACCTGGAGAGGAGAACTCATTCCCCCACACTGTTGCTCAGTTTTGGCTTGCAGCGGCGGAGAACGGCTGGAGATTGCCAGCGAATACATCTAGTTGGACGAATTATATGCCTGCGCGAGCAAATTGGATGAAACATTCCCACGCAAAGTCTTCCAACATTCTTCCATATCGAGAGAGAGTTCATTGATGCGCGATCGGTGCTGTCAGGCCCATCTCGGAAGCGATTGGCTGTATGGAGTGACGAGCGAGCGCAAGTGGATTGCGGAGCTTCGAATGCATCTTACATGGCGCTGGTTTACGGGCTTACATCGATCAAGAAGTTCCGCGCCACTCAACATCCTTAACTGACCTTGTCAAGGCGCCACGGGAGGGCCAATCTGGGGAGTCCGTACCGGCGCGGCCAGTCCGATAAACTGTGTCAGAAAGTACTGTGACAGAGCATTGCTGCCTTTATTGCTGACCCAAAGATTGCCACTGGCATCGATAGCAAGGGAGTAGGCTTCGACCAGGCCGGCATCTGAACCTAGACCGCCCGCCGGTGAAAGGGCTGTTCCAGGAACAGAAGCGGCGGAGCCGGCCAGTTCGGTCAGAGAAGCGCCCCGGTAATTTGAGATCCACACGGTCCCCACGCCATCGATGGCGATGTCATCCGGATCGTCGAGGCTGGCGCTGGTATATCCGCCATTGGAAAGCACAGTGCCCGCGCCGGAAATCTCGCTGATGCTGTTGCCTTCAAAATTGGCTACCCAGACATTGCCGCGTTGATCGATGGCCAACCCCTCCGGTCCATTGCAACAGTCGTAGCTGGTGAACTGGCTTCCATCCTGGGTCACACGGGTGACGGTAGTTTCACCCAAATTGCTGACCCAGACGTTATGACTGGCATCGATCGCGGCTGCAAAGGGATAGAGCAACTGCGTTGACAAGTAGGGGGAGCCGGAAAGTTCCTGGCCCGAGCTGGACAGATGCGTCATTTCAGAACCGCCGTAGTCCGCCAACCAAGCTGAGCCATCTGTGTCGATCGCCACGCTGTTTGGGTAGGTGAACGCGCCTGTCGAGTAGCCGCTGCTTCCAGCCACGGACGCGCCGCTGCTATTGAAGACGCTGACCGTGTTTCCCGCCGCCCAGGGACTGGGCCAATTGGCGATCCAGGCGTTATTGTTTGCATCCACCGCCAAGCCAAAGGAGTATCCCAGCCCGGAACCGGTGATACCCTGCGCAAACAGAGGTGCGCCCAGAGGTGAAAACAGGGACGCTACGCCGGCCACGCTATTTTGGGTTTCCGGGTCGCTGGCGACCCAGACATTGCCCGCGCCATCCACCGCCAGCGATGTAGGATTGTTCATGCCGCCCCCGGTGTAGTTGATAAAGAGCGTCCAGTCGGAGGGCTGCTTAGCTAATGCAGGGGTAAAGGTGGAATCCGCTGACGCCAGGGCATAGAGCGCAGCGACATTTTGGGCCGGGTTGCGCGCCAGGTTGAGCGCGGCGTCCAGAGTATTCGCAGGCGCGCCGCCCGATGTGGCTGTTGCTGAAAACAGCCCACTGCAGGCCTTTCCGCTGGCAGTCGAAGAGGCGCAGGAGTTGAGCAGATTGGCCAGCGTGTCGACTTTCGGAGCGGGAGAGCTGCCGTTGGCGGCAAACGTCGGCCCTGGACTGGTTCCTGTCGAGATACTGGCCAGCGCCTGAGCGGTGGCAACGGCATTCTTCAGGCCAACCGTATTCGTGGAACTTGCACCCAGATTACCTCCAGCCGAGAGAAACTGTGCCAACGCGTACACAGCGGCCGCCGTAGTGACCTCGTTGATGACGACCGGACTTGCCGAAGCCGCCTCATTGCAGGCTCCCAGGGCCGTGAGCAGCACAATGGCATCATTGTTCCCCGAAGCTGCCGACCCCGGCTGGCCGCCGCGCGCCACCAGGTAGATTTGGGAATCGGCCGAGGGGCAGTTGTACCCCGCCGGAACGGAAAACGTTCCAGTGCTGCCGGTAGTCAGTGCATTCGAGAGAAGTGCAACACCGCTGGAACCGTTGCCGCTGGTACCGGCGGCATACAACTCGACCGAAGCTCCGATCAGAGGTTGTTGACCCACCAGCGCCTTGCCGCCGAAACCCTGTCCTTCATAGCCGCTCGGGCCGCTCGGCGAACTGACAACGGCCGAAGAGCAGCCGGTGAGAGAGATCGCCGGCACACCAACTCCCAATATCGCAAGAGCAGCGCTGAACGATACCCTGAAAAGTCGAACCCGCATAAAAGAAAACCTCGAAGAGTTGTCCGCTGAAAGATGCCGGTGCAAAGCAACAGGCACGAAAAGAGTGCTCTTCAGTCAAACCCGGCAATCTGACAAGAGCCCGGCTCAGCAGCTTTTGGTGAAAACCCGAATGCGGGGAAATCGTCCCTCCGGAACTAAAACCTCCCGGAAGCAAGAAAAACGGTGAAGACACATCGTGTCCTCACCGTTGTTCATGCTATTGCATCATCCAGACACCGAACTTTGCATCGCAGGTACGCTTGCGCAATCCCCACGGACCGCGCGAAGCCACGCTACAACTGCCGGCCGTTCTGCGCCGGCAATCGCAGCGCGCGATTCGGTCTGGCGGTTCTACTGGCCAGAGTTTCTGCGCGCTTTGAAGCGGGCGCGCGCCGTGGTAATCAGAGCGCCGGCGGAGGCGACCAGCGCCAGCACGAGGGTCGGATCTTCTGGAGAATCCGTGCACCCCGTCTGCGCGCGGACTAAGGCAGGAATGCACATCACGGCAGTTACTACTAACAGTGCCCGAAACTTATTGTTCATCTCGTAATCCTTTCGCTGTGAGAACTAGCGATCCTCGTTTTGACCGAAAACCCTTCGGCAATTCAGTCTGTTAACTTTCTGCCGCGCTCCGAAACCATTTACATGATTTCGGAGCGCGCTGCAAACTCAGGCTATGGACTCCGCCCGGGAACCTCTCCCCCAGGCCTCGTCCGTGTCAGGACTAATATGGGCGGCCGCTCGTATTAGTCAGGAAGGCCTTGGGGATATAGGGAACATAGCCCCAGGAAGGTGCGCCGGGGCCAAGAACCTGAATCACATTCTTGCCGGAGCTGAGAGTGGCCCAGATGGCGCCGGTGTCATCGATCGCCGCACCGCGCGACGCATTTACGATGACCGATCCGCCGTCGGGATTAAGTGTGCAAGTGCTGCCGCTCTGGACGGCGCACGGATTCAGATAGACGTTTGCGCCCATATTGCCGGCTGCTCCTGCGCCGTCGTAGGTTGCATTCGGATAGTACACGGTCACAAATCCGAAGTTTCCGCTGGCGGCCTCAACGACGATCTTACCGTCTCCATCCATGGCGTCAAAGCGCTCCACGCCGCCGTCCCAAATTGGGCCATATTCCACGGTCCCTGAGGTGGCATAGTTGGTGGCGCCGTTGCCGAAGGGCGGGGTTCCGGAACTCGGGACCTCAGTCAGCTCGTCCTCGGAGCCAATCCACATATCTCCGGTGACATCAATCATGGGGGCGTTGCTGTGTGAGCCGGTCCCGGCATAGACCAGTTCGGGATTGCCGTTGCCGCTGCCCGCGGTCGCAAAGAGCGGCGCAGTCAAGCTGTTGTTACTGCTGATCAATAGAACCGCCCCGAGGCCGCCGCCGCCAGCATTGTCCGAGGCCAACCACATGTTGCCCGCGGTGTCGAAGGTGGGATCCTTAGCAGGAGTACTCCCTGTTACAGGCGCACCATTCACCTGGACATCGACCAGTGGGCTTGTGGTTTGGCCCTGAGGGAGCTCCTCAACGTCGCTGGGAGCGGGTTGGGCGGTGGTGGCTGTCCCCACAGAATAGGCTGCAATCCAGACATTGTTGCCCAAGTCCATGTTGATGCTGTCCAAGGTGTCAACGGAAGTGAAGGTGGTGCCCAACACGCCCGTAGCAGATTTGAGCTGGGTCAGACCCGAGTTGTCCGCGGCCCACACATTGCCAAGGGTGTCTGGAATCACGCCGCACCGGGTGCCAAAGGTACCGCAACCGCCGCTGGTGCCCGTTGCGGTGGCCCAGTTCAATGCTCCATTGGAAGCGAGGCTATAGACCGTGGGGACGCCGGCAACATACACATAAACGTTGTCTTTGATGTCCGTTGCGATCCCCCACGGAGCTTGTGTGCTGCCGCCGGGCGACATGACGTAGTTGATGGCGATGGTATAGTCGAGCGGCGCGCTGCTGAGCGCGGGATTATAGAAGGAGTTGCTGTTTGCAATGTTGAAAAATGCCGTCGTGGCGGCCGAGGGCTGAATGCCGGTTGGAGGCGGACCGGCGGCAGCACCCGTGCTTGGGCTGGCTGCCTCGACCGGGTACCGGGCCAGATACAGCAGCGCCTGCAAGGTGTTGGCGGGAGCCGTCGAGATCGCAGGGTTTAACGAAATGTTGGGGTAGCCCTTCAGCGTGGTGCAGGCCGTGCTCGTGGCGCCCGTAGAGTTGATGCAGGCCTCAACAGAGTTTGCCAGCGTGTTGATGAGCTGCTGCGGCACAGTTCCCACAACGGTCGCGCCGGTCGTAATCGTGGCATTGGCATATCCCGTGGCCGAGTTGACCAGATTCGCCGCATTCAGAAAGGCGTGCCCCAGTCCGGAGGCCGCGCAAGAAGTCGTTGCATTGCTGACGACCGTGCATGCTGCTGTGGTGGCGTTGTTGTTCGCCGGCGCGCTGATGTTGACCGTGGTCCCGCTGACGTTCATGAAGCCGCTGAGCGCATAGGCCGCGGCAATCGTGGTCGGCTCATCGATAAAGACCTGGGTGCTGTTCGAAATCCCACTGCAGGGACCGAGTGCGGCCATCAGCAGTGCATAGGTGTTGGCCGAATTGGTGCCGGTATGTCCGCCGGACGAGACAATATAAGCATATTGCCCGGCAGGGCAAACTGCGCCGGTAATTTGAAAGGTGCCAGTGGCGCTCGTGGTGGCCGTACCTATTGGGCTTCCAACCGACTGGCCATAGCCCCAATTATTGGCAGCAGTGTATGGCCCGGAGATCGTTTTTGTCGCGTACAGGGAAATGGTCGCACCGATAACCGGGTTTGGACCCCCATGCACTGTTCCACTTAGACCCTCCACCGCGTTGTCTGGGTCAAGGCTCTGAGTAAAGTTGCCATTAGCGCCACAACCGGTCAGGGTCATAACGCAAAATGCCGACGCCAACACCCAGACTGAAGTCTGGACGCATAACCGAGAGGTTCGAATCTTCATATGCTCACCTGATTTCGCAGATTGCTGCTACGAGCGAACTAGTTCACATGTGGAACGAATAGAATCGTCGGTTGCAGCGCGATCAAATAATATACACAAAAATCGATTTTGTACAGAATTAATTTTCCTCAGCCCCGGGCCACGGCCACTGGGGGTTTATCGGCCCCTTCGCCGCCTGCGGCTGGTCAGTTGCCTGGGTCGCCGGGGGTCCCGCCCCGGGGTTCGATGAGGCCCGGGAGGGGCCCTCCCTTGAAGATCGAGGCCTATCCCTTGCCCGCCGCCGGCGCTCTCGTAAAACACCATCGCGATGGCTTTCCCGTCGATCCTGAAAGCGTCGATTTCAGGGACTTCTCTTGGTCATCTGCGGGCCGGCGGAGCGCCGTAGTGAAAGCCGGCGCAGGGATGGCGAAGATGGAGCGAGTACATGGCGCCCTCACCCCCTGCAGTTTTTTGTAGTTTGGCTGCGCTTCCGACGATCCGAAGGACAGGGCGCTTACCCGAAACCCCATAAGAACTGGGGAACCGCCGTCAGGCGCCGAGACGATTCGAAAGTACCCGGAGACAGCGCGGCCCCTCCCGAAGGAGAGGCCGCGACAGACCCGGACACAATGCGCCGATTACGGATTCACGGTGACCTGGAGCGTGATCGTTTGGGTAATCTTGCCGCTCGTAGCGGTGACGGTCACACTGGAGGCGGTGGGCGCCGCTGCGCTGCCGTTGCCGCTGCAGCCGGTAAGCTGCGCGACTCCGCCTATTACGCAGGCGATCAGCACCAGGGCCAGGAAAAGTGCACGCCGCTTCTTCCATCCGAGGAGGAAGCAGGCAGCGATCGCCAACGTGGCTCCCTCGGGAAGGAACGGGTTGGAACGGTGTTGGAGAGCGGCGTTGCCGCTCTCGGTTAACGTCAGAGCGGTAGAAGCGCTCTGGCCGACCGCCGGCGTAACGGTTGCCGGGTTGAAGCTGCAAGCCAGGTTGGTTGGCACGTTCGAGCAAGCGAACGTAGTGGCGGAGTTAAACCCGTATTGAGACGTTACCGTAATGTCGACGATGGCGGGTGAGCTTGGCGAGACAGTTACCGTCGACGGAGCGACCGCAGCGGTGAAGTTCGCGGCCGTGGCAGACACCGTGAAGGTTGCGGTTGAAACCCCGCTGAGCGCATACCCGGGCGCGATAGCGATCGCCGTGATGGTTGAAGAACCGGTAGCCGTCAAGGCAAAGGGCGCCGTATAGGCAGTCGATGACAAGGTCGGAGTGGTGCCATTGGTTGTGTAGTAGATCGTGGCGCCGGGTGTCGGGTCCGTGATGGTCACGACGTTCAGGTTGCCGCTGGTGTACATCGTGGTGCCGTTGGCCGGGCCGATCACCGGGTTCGTGGTCAAGTTGATCGGAACCACGTTGAGGAACGCCTGGGCCTGGCCCGCCGCGTATTCGGGAAGGGTAGTGGTGTCAGAAGCGGCCTGGTTGGCGTCAATCACGCATGAGCCGAACCCGGTGACCGCGAGGGTGACGCCGTTGGTGCCGCTCACCGCGCAGATGGGAGTGCCTCCGATCTGTGTGGTAGCGGAGTCAACGCTGAAGATGACCGGCTTGCCCGAAGCGCCGCCGGTTGCAGCCAGAGTCAACGGGGAGCCGTAGACGATGGTTGCAGGAGCGGTTGCCAACGTGCCGGCTGGCGTGGTGAAGACGATGTTTTGCAGGGCCGAGTTGACCTGGATTTGCACAGCCAGTGAGGTTTGCGCGTAGCCCGGGCTTGCGGCTTGGACCGCTTGCAGAACGATCTTACCGGTGCCGCTAATCGCCACAGTCTGGTTCACAGGCTGGCCTGCAATACATGTACCGTTGACCGTGCCGGGACCGTTCTGCAATGTGAAGCAAACCGGCTTGGCACTGGAGGTCATGTTGGAGCTGACGACGCAGAGTGGAAGTGGGGTTGTCGTGAAAAGGATCGTGGCCGGAGTGCAGTTGGCGAGTTTTGGCGTCACCGCGGTGACCGTGAAGGTAATCGGAACCTGCGACGCAGGCGCGTAGTTGGCGTTGCCCGCCTGGTTCGCCTCGACGGTGCAGGTGCCGTTGTTGATGAAGGTAATTACCCCTGTGCTCGCCCCCGTGCACACGGTGGTGGTGGTCGAAGTAAACGTGACCGGCAAACCCGTGGGGTTATTGGTGACCGCGTCGACCGAGGTCGCCTCCAGGTCGACTGGCGCGGCGCCAAAGGTGACCTTCGTCAAAGACGATGCGGGCGAGATGAGGTTGATGGTCTGCGCGATCGCGGCTACGCCGGATACCGCGAACGTTCCGGCGGCGGCATCGGCGGCGTTATTCACGGTCATGGTGGTGTTATAAGGACCCGCCTCCGTGGCGGTGGGCGTAAAGGTGATGGTCACCGGGAAGTTGGAGCCGCTATTAAAGGGCAACGTGTTGCAGCCCGCGGTTTCGGCGCCGGTGAAGCCGTAACCGTTCGGGTCACCACCGAAATTCAGACTGGACGATGCGGAGCAGGCAGCGCTGGCGCCGCCGGTGTCGACTGCCGAAACATTGCTAACCGATCCTTGGCTTCCCGACTCTCCCGAGAACGCCTGGGCATTGTCCACAACCGAGCCGATCGCCAGGAAGCCGGCTGTGTCATCGAGGGTTGCGGGATTGTTGGCCACAAAGTAGAAGTTGCCTTTGCCATCCGGGACAAGGGTCTTCACGCCCTCACCGGAGATGGGGATGACGGGAGGATTGCCTGCCAGTGCGCTCCCGTTGTTGGCGATTTCGAATACGCCGTCGGATATGGTGCCAAAGTAGACGTTGCCGGTCGCATCGGTCGCAACCGTTGTGATCGCATCGTTGTCACTGCATCCGGTGGTTGAAGCCGTCGCGCACGCCGGCGTCAGCGTTGCCAGCAGCGTGGGGGTGGTGGCGTAGGTTTTGCTTGTGGAGTTGTACGGCACCTGGTACAGATCCGAATAGAGGCTGTATTCGTTGCCCGCGTCAACAGCGGTCGAAATGTCGGTGTCGGTGAAGTACAGGTTGTCGTTTTGATCGACGGCAATGGCGCCGGTGTACAGCTGGTTACCGGAACCGGCAGGCTCAGCGTAGAGGAGCTGGACCGGCGCAGGCGTCGTGCCGTAGAGGCAAGCCGTGCTGCACTCGAAAACCGAGTACGGAGCGCTGGGGGTGACGGAGCCGGCATTTCCGTCGGTGGTGAAAAATAAGTTGTGTGAACTGTCGACCGCAAGGCTGGCCACGTTAAAGCCGTATTTCCCGTTGCCGAGGTTGATCTGGCAGATTTCATTAATGTCAGGCACCTGGCCGTCGCCGTTGCACGTCGGTGGAGGCGTGCCAGTCGAGCCAGAGCTGCCCACGACAAAAACGCAATTGCTGGCGCTACTCGGACAGTAGTTGTCGATCGGCCCGTAGGTTCCCACCCCATAAGCCCCACTGCCCGTGGTGTTCACCGGAATCTTGTAGATGACGTTGCTGGATTCGCCCGAAATGTAGAGGTAGTTGTTTCTATCGATGGCCATGCCGCCGGGGGCGATGTTGCTTAGGCCAACGACTGTCATCACCGTGCCTTGGTTCGTGAATTGCTCTACGTAGCCTCCGAAAGAGGGGTTGACTACGCCGACCACGAAGGTGCCGCTGTTATTGACAGCTGCGGAATGGCCGCCGGGAGAGGCCGGGCCCCAGGCGCCGCCGCTTGTGGAGTCCGCGAGGTTGGTCTCGTTCGCTCCCCATAACTGCTGGCTGACGACGATGGTTTGCGCGTCTGCGATCGCAGATGCGAACAGCAGGATGGCCAGCATCGACAGCAGGGCAACGCAGGTCTTCCGCGCCGAGTACCCCTTGACTCTGTCTAATTTCGTAAGCATCACAATTCCTCCGGGTATAAACCCTTAGTTATTGGAACGGCCTATGCGTTCAACGCCGTATTTTGAAACCCATTTCGACAAATCCGCCATCTCCGGTCAAGCGATTCTGCTGCATGCATCGATGGTGTGAACGCCCCATTTACGCTTGCGCTGAGTGTCCTGCTAAAGCGTCATGTATGAACTGTCGTTTGTTGCGCGCTCCGGCCCAGCCCCCCATGCGCTGGCGGGGATGGCTCGAAATGCGAGGACCAGGAAGGCAAAGCGGAGTGCGGCGCCGTACGCTCCCGTACAACTCCACGCGAGCCGCCGCAACCGATGCGGCCGCCGGTGAACCGGTGCGGAGGCACGCTAAATCCCCAGCCATAGCCATCCCCGATATCGCCTTCATTGCGCCCGCCCGAAGCACAATTCGATTCCCCGTGCCCCGGACGCCGCGTGCGCATAGATGCGCTGAAAAATGCAGGATCATTCTCGTTCCGCCAGTTATGGTTGTCAAGAAGATTTATGCAGGGGCCTGAAATAGCGAGGAGCAGCGAGTAAATCGCTTAGGCTGACGACCTGTAATGATTAGGTTGACGACCCGTAATGACCAGAGTCAAAGCAGCATGGACCGGCGCGGTACCCCCCAGGCTCGCTGCGGAGGAGATTCGATCGCGCTCTTCCGGCCCGGCTCCCGTTTCTCCGCCCCGGTCGCCGGGACGGGTCGATGAGGCGCCGCCAGGTCATCGGCGAACGATCGCCCTGCCTCGGATACAGATCGGCTTATCGCGGGCCGCGCAGCCCGACCGGCGCGGAAGATTGTCCGAATTGCCCCGAATTCTCGGAAGACCGCATTCCTTGATGCGGTCAGCCCGCGAGTTGCTGCAGGGCCATTTGGCTCAGAAAACGGCCACATATTCGTAAATCAATTTATCCGTGGGTTACAGCCGGTTTTTCGTTTTAAAGTTTATTTGAAAAATCGCTTGACCTTGATCGCTCGCAGGCTACATAATTTCAGACCGAATCAGCTCATCGATTCTTGGGGCACTGTATCGTTCGCGACCGCGTGGCGGTGCAATCGTCCGTGGACGGTGCGATCGTTCAGCCGTCTTACCGCGAGTCTCGCATAGCTTGGCAGCCGATGGGGGGTTGTTCCGATGACGCGTTTTCCTGAATTTAGGCCGGCGTTCGCATGTTTGGGGTTACTGATCGCGGCCCTGCTGTTATGGCAGCCGCCCGCTTTCGCGCAAGAGACCACGGGCGCTGTGTCCGGCGTGGTGCAGGACAAAACGGGCGCAGTGATCCCCGGTGCCTCGGTCGTAGTAACGAACTTGGACAACAACTCCGAGCGCAAGACCGAGAGTAACAGCACCGGTGAGTTTTCCGTGCCCGGGATCACGGCGGGCCTCAGATACCAGGTGCGGGTGGAGATGCCGGGCTTTTCCACCTGGCAGTCGCAGCCGTTCCCGCTGCGGCCCGGCGACCGGATTAGCTTCACCGATATCCGCATGCAGCTGGAGACGGCTACTGCCTCGGTGACCGTGGAAGCCTCCGACAACCAGACCATCAAGCCTCTGGATACGCCGGAGCGCAGCGATGTGATTACGTCCAAGGACCTGGATACGCTGGCCCTCGTGGGCCGCGACGCAACGGAGTTGATCGGAATGCTGCCGGGATTCGCCCTGGTCAGCAATCAGGTCAACAACCAGGGGCCGAACACCGCGGTGGTGGGCATGAGCGGTCCCACCGGCTCCTATTCCGCCAATGGGGCCGGCCCGACAGGACTGGCGACCATTCTCGACGGCGTCTCCATCCAGGATATCGCGAACAACTCCGGCACCGTGCAACAAGTGAATCAGGAAATGATTCAGGATATCAAGGCCACCACGTCGACCTTCAGCGCCGAATATGCCAAAGGCCCCGCGGTGCTGAACGCCAACACCAAGGCCGGCGGCACCTCGTATCACGGCGACGCATACATGTATTACCGCAACACCGTGCTGAACTCCAACGACTGGTACAACAATTATCTTCAGCAGACACGCCCGCCCGGGACCTATTACTACCCCGGTGGGCAGTTAGGCGGTCCGCTGTGGATTCCGCGGACTCGATTCGGACCGCACAATACCAAGCTCTTTTTCTTCTTCGGTTACGAGTATTACAACCAGAGTTTTTCGCCGGAGACCCTTGGCTCGTGGGTTCCAACCATGGCCGAGCGCCAGGGCGACTTCAGCCAGCAGTCACTGAACTCCGAGTTATGCGGCGCGCGTCCCGACGGTAACCAGAATCTGAATGCAGTGCAGCCTTTGTGTAATGCGGAGAACTACCTGCCGAGCGGCCCAGCCGTCGCGAACGGCAACGTAGCTCAATTTGCCAATTCTTCTGGCGCGGCGCTGGTCAACTGGCTGCCGCTGCCCAATGCGGATCCGTTTGTCAACCAGGAGGGTTTCAACTACATCCAGCAGGTCGTCCAGACACAAAACGGGTCGATCCTTCATGCCCGGGTGGACTTCAACCTGAGCGACTACAACAAGTTTTATGCCACCTACGGCCGTCAGGCGCAAATCAGCGATGAACCTGTCGCCTTTGGATATGTTCCCTTCTGGTCCATGGAGTATCCAGGGGACGTGACGTCGGGCGACGTTTCGAACATCTTCTCCCTGCACTATACGCGGATCTTCGGCGCCAGCGTCACCAATTCGGCCAGCGCTTCCATGTCCTTCATCAGCAACCCCGGCAATATGGGCAATCCCCAGGCGGCAAGCCGGTTCTACATGAATGACTACAACTGCTCGAATGCGGCCGTGCGCGCCGCGGCGAAATGCGGCACTCCCGGCAATCCTCCCGGTAACGGCAACTTCAACTATTTGGGGGAATATAAGAACAGCAACGGAGGCAACGGAGACTACTCGGTGCCCGCGCTGTCGGACTACGGCGACCTGGGCTATCCCAACATGCTCATGGCGGGCGGCTTCTACAACAACCAGATCAGGATGAAGAAGCTGGTGCCGACGTTCTCCGATACGGTGAACTGGATCAAGGGACAGCATAGCTTCTCATTTGGCGCTTATGTCGAACGGGGCTACTTGAACGGGGATGCGGATTATGCCTCGGCATTCCCCCAGGGCGAGTACACCTTCAACCCGGGCAATGGCGCATACGAGTTCAACAACAATCCGGGGCAGCCGTTCGCCAACGCCGCCGACGTAGGCTGCGAGAGTCCCGATCCAGCGGGCACCAGCCGCCTCTCGGGCGCCGCCGACTTCGGATCCTGCATCAACCCTGTGGCCATGATGTACACGGGCTACGCGGACAGCTTTAATCAGACCAACTTCTCGCCCGTCGTCGACATGCAGTACACCTCGCTGGCAGGGTTCGCCAACGATGCATGGAAACTGCATCGCATGACGCTGGTGGTCGGCGCCCGTATCGAGCACCTCGGACCATGGTTCGACCGCCACGGCAATGGCCTGGCCACGTTCTCTCCTTCGCTCTACGCCAGCGAATGCTCGAACGACGACTATCTCTCAACCGGACCCGCCATTGCGCGCAACTGCAACAGCCTGGCTTTGCCGGGAATCACATGGCACGGTGCGAACTCATCCGTCGCCAACTCGGTGAGCAATCCGCCCACGGTTTACTTCTCGCCGCGGGTCGGCGCCTCAATCGACATCTTTGGGAAGGGCAAGACGGTGGTGCGCGGAGGGTGGGGCATCTATCGCAACCAGGAGGCGTTTAACGCTTATGCTCTGGCGGGCGCCACCGCGCAGGGTTACAAGACGAGCAACAGCGTGGGACTGGAGACCTTTGGTCTGATTGAAGACCAGTCGCCGATCAATCCCCCCGATATCGATGTGGAAACGCTCAGTCCCTCGGATAACGTGCGGCCCATCTATTACCAGTTCAACGTGTCCTTCGACCAAAAGATGCCGTGGAATTCGCTCTTGGAGGTTGCCTTCGTCGGAAGCGAAAGCAGGAACCTGCCTACTTACAATGCGGGCGGCCTCACCGAAGGCTCTGCCCCCGGGGTCACCAATGCGGGGGTCAATGGCTATAACGGCGCTTCGGATCTGAATGTGATTCCCTTGGGCACGTTTTTCGGCTCCACGTTCGCGCCTGGCGAAATACCCCCCAGTGTCTCTGTTGGATGCAGCGCGCCAAACCCCACCCTCGGCAATCTGTGCACCGCACAGACCGACTTCTTCCGGAAATATCCCTTTTACCAGCACATCTATTCGCTAAGTCACGACTTTTACGCGAACTACAACAGCGCGCAGGTCTCATGGAACAAGTCGACGGGAATGGTGAGCTGGGGAGCCAATTTCACCTTCTCCAAGGATCTGGCGACGGCCGCGTCTTACAGCAACGCGCTCGCCGATCCCCTCAATCTGCGCAACGATTACAATCCGGCCACATTCGATCGGTCGCAGGTCTTCAACGTTCACCACCTTGTCAATTTAGGACAGCGCTATAAGCACGGCAATCACTTGCTGTCCGCCGTCTCCAACGGCTGGATGATTTCCGGTATTTTCACCTGGCAGAGCGGTCCCGACCTGCCCTCGGAGCAAGGCGAAAACTTCGGGTTTGGGTCCGGGACGCTTCAAGTCATTCCGGTCTCGCTGCAAGAGCAGGCGGGGGTGTCAGTCCAAACCTGCGAGAACACGTATAACATCCCATCGCCAGGCTATTGCGTAGCTAACATCAACTCGGTCATCTGGATGGGCAGTCCCGACTACGAGCTGATGCCGAACGTGACCGGCAACCCGAAGGCCAACCTCGGGAAGCATCAGTTCATCAATCCAACGGCGTTCGGAGTTCCGCTGCCCGGAAGCCCCACGACGGGCCCGTATGCGACTTCAAAGAACCCCACCGGACAGGGGCAATATCGCCTCCCGTATCTTCACGGCCCGGCATACTGGAAATACGATCTGTCGCTGTTCAAGGGCTTCAAGATCGGAGAAGGCAAGAATGTGGAATTAAGGGCTTCCGCCTTCAATGTGTTCAATCATCCACTGGTCTCTTTCAACAACGACGACCCCTCGAATTTGGAGTTGGGTAATCTGCTGGGCGCAGTGCCGGGACAATCCCTTACAACATCGCAACTGGGATACAAGGACTTCGGGATCGCGAATATTAAGTACGGATCACGCTTGTTGGAACTGAGTGGGAAGTTTACGTTTTGACGAATCGCCCCGCCGGTCCGGCGTGCTCGATGCCGGGTGGCCGCGGAAGGCAAGGATCCGCGGCGGGAATTCTGCCGGCCAGACGGGGAAAGCACGGGGGTAGCCGGTGCGGCTGGCCTCAAAAAATGCGATCGGGCGATAACGCCTCTCGCGAAGGATAATGCAATGAGATTGTGGGGGAGGATTGTCATGGCCATCGAGATTGCAGCGGACTTTCGCCGGCTGACGCGCGCCGGGGTTTTGTCACTCGCAGGAATATTGACATTTTGCGCAGCTGCAGGCGCGCAGGCGACGTGCGGGACCTCCGGCACGCCCCCGTGCGTGTCTGTGGGCTCGTTGGTTCCCATTCCCTACACCATCAAGATGAACCAGATTTACAAGATGATCTTTTACAAGGGGAATGTCCTGGCGCTCGACGCCGGAGACTCCGCACTCTATCAGTTGCCGCCCGGCGCAACGGTATGGAACAACATAAGCGGAGGAATCTTGCAATCGTGTGGCCTGGGGGGCGCCTTCGACCCATCGGGCATGACCATCGACGCCCTGGGCACCATCTACATTTCCGACAATATTCCCCCCTCCTGTGCCTCGAACGCCCTCTTCTGGCGGATTCCTTACGACCCGGTAGCAAATACCTGGCATTATTCGACCGCCAACGCCTGGGGCAGCAACATCATCGACCCGTACAACAAACCCAACGCCATCGTGTCTGAGTCGGGGCAGGGCTCGTCGGACGTAGTGTTCGAAAACAGCCCCGCGATGGACGGCAGCGGAACGTTGTACTTTGTGTCTTATCAGAATCAGATCTACTCGATCCCGGTGACAGACGAAGCGGGCGATTTGGGCAATGGCGGCGTCGCGACGGGCATTATCAACGCATTGAATGGGGGCGGGGCACATTTGGCGATCGACCCTGTAGGCAACATCTACTTCGTCGAAGGCCACGCCATTACCGTCACCTCTCCCGGGGTTCGCCCCCCCGGCACCACCGGCATCTGGTTTATCCCCGCGAACACGACCGTCCCCGGAGTCCTGGCGGGCGGGGCGGCAGAGGCGTACCTGCTAGCGCAGAACTGGAGGATCGACTATGAACAGATCCAGGATACAAATGCAGGTGCTGTTATCTATGCCGGGGTGACGCTCGACTCCGCCGGCAACCTCTATATGTCCTCCGAAACAAACGTGAACTACGCCGAGACCTTTTCCGGGTTGTGGGAGATTCCGAATGTTTGCGGGCCGTCCGCTGTGACGGGGGCGAATCTCAACCAATGCTTGGACGACAGCCACATTGTGCTTTTGGCCGGTATCCCCGGCAACCAACCGGTGGCAATCGATCCGCGCGGCTACTTCTGGATGACTCCTTATCAAACGTATGCGCCAGGCGGGGAGAACACCCAAACTAACGTATACGCAATTGGTGTGTTTGAGCCGGGCGTCATGAACCTGAACAACGGGACCCCGGGCCAACTCGCAGGCCCCACGCCGACGGGAACGACAGGGGGGGGGCTTCCGGGGAATCTGTACGTGGCTTTCAACGGGACATTTACGCCGACCGCTTTTCAGTTCTCTAACGCTACAGGCACCGCGTCGCAGTTCGCAACGACACAGGTGAATCCGATTCCAGTTCCTAATGCCGCCAATCCCACGGTTCCGTGCGACGGTCAATCAGGCACTCCCTTGGCCTACCAGACGTTTAAGTTGACCAATTCCTGCCTGTTATGGGTCACTGAGGACCCAACCGTCCCCGGCGGCGCCTCCGCCGACCTGACGATTTACGGCACCACGCCGAACAGCGCGGGTACCGGGACGAATTCCGTCAGTACTAACGTCTATGTGTACGGAACCGGGACCGGGGGGGCGGTTGCAATGCTCAACTCGCCTCAGTTGAATACGCTAGCCGCTTCCAACGCACTCAACGCTCCGGGGCAGGTCGCCACCGACGTGCTCGGCGACACCTGGGTCGCCGATTCCGGTGAAAAGCAGGTCCTTTATTTCCCCGCGGGTTCCTCCAGCGCAGCGGCGAAGTCGGTCGGGACCGGACTCTCGGATCCCACCGGCGTTGCTGTGGACGGAGCGGGCGATATCTATATCGCCGACTGGAATTCAAGCAAGAAGCTGGGCTCGGTGTACGAGATCCCCTGGGTTCCCAACACCACGTCCAAGGCAGGCGGCGCCTACGGTGCCCAGATTACCCTGAGCACCAAGACCATGGGTCTCGGCAACAATCTCAATCTGGCAGTCGACGGCACCGGCGATGTGTTTATCGCGGATCCCAATAATGCCCGCGTCGTAGAAATTCTCACGCCTGCTCGGACCTTCCTGATACCCGACCAACAGATTAACAACGACTCCACCACCACAGTCACCGTCACCATCGGCTCTGGATTCAACGCGCCTTCGGCGGTCGCGGTTGACTCTTCCGGCAACTTGTTCGTTGCCGATGGCACGAGCTTGTATGAAATCGCAGCCTATCCATCCTATTTGCAGACTACGATCACGGCCTCCCTGCCTGGTACCGTCACTGGCCTGACGGTCGATGCCTCCGGGTCGGTGATTGCTGCGATCAGCGGCCAAGGTCTGTATCGCATCCCTAACATCATCACCGCCGGTGTCGCCGCCCTCAGCGTGAACAGCGCAAGTCTAATTGACACCTCCTTCACTTTGCCCGGCACCTCGAATACTTCATCCCCCTTGTACTGCGGCGGGCCGGGCGCCTGCACCACCACCATCAACGTCACTTCGCCCGGTGGCGTGGCCCTGGATCGAGAGGGAAATATCTATGTCACCGATACGACGAACGGGCCGAACCTCTACCAGATGAACGTCGTCAGCGGAGTCGTAAACTACGGCGTGGGTCTCACTCCCCTGATCGCCGACGAGCAGGATCTCGATCTGTTCAATATCGGAAACGAGCCTTTGAACTTGACGCCCAATCCCCCTTCGTTTAGCGGGCCGGACCTCCTCAATTACTCCCTGACTGCGCCGGGCGCAGGCACGAAGTGCGACACCTCGGGCGCCACGGCCGTGGCACCCGGCGCTGCCTGCACGTTGGGGCCGACTTTTACGCCGCCGGGGCTTACGGATCTCGTTCCCCATATCTATTCGGATACGCTGTCGATTCCAACCAACGCCAGCAACATCAACGGCGGCGGCACGGCCACCGCGACTTTGCAGGCTGCTTCAATCAATAACCTTGAGACCACAACAACCCTCGTCGTGCCTAACCTTACTTCCAAGACCTATCCGGGGGCCGCAACGGTGACGGTAAACATCAGTCTGGCCACGGGCTCCGCCTACCAATACCCGCCCCCCGCAGTCGGTACGAAGATAGGGACGGTCGAACTGACCCTGAGTTGCTCCTCTGTGGGCTGCACGCAGGCCCCGATCGTGGAAACGGGAACGGTGCAGATCGGCACTTCCGGCCCAGGCGATGCCTTCAGCGCTTCCACTACGTTTAACAACCTGCCACCCCTCGATGGCGGCAGCTACACGGTGACGGCCAATTACCAGGGTAGCGTCCTCAACCTGATGGCAAAGTCATCGAACACGCAGAGCTTTACCATCAATAAGGCAACCCCGGTCATCACCCTTTCCGAGCCCGTGGGCGTAACCCCGAATGCTACCAACGGTGTGTACTATCTGCTGCAGGGCGTAGGAAACACGCTGGTGACCAACGTGTCCTCGAAGGTCGGGTCCCCCACCGGCATCGTCGCTCTCTGGAACAACCCGGTGATTACCAACGGAGTTTGTTCCGCGGGAACCACGGGAACCGAGGAGGGCACGGCGACCTACACCTCGAACCAGAATTGGGATTTCTCCACGGGCAGCCTGGCAGGCGGCCTGACTGCGCCCGCCTACAATATCATCGCCTGCTACCAAGGGGATGAAAACTATTCCGCGCTTGCCACTACGGTGCCTGTAACTTTCCAGGTCATCACTCTGGGCGTGCTGCTCACGGCCAATCCGGCTTCGCTGACAACCACGGCCGGAATACCGGTGGCGACCACCATTACCATCCAGTCGCTGGTCGGGTTCTCGGCGCCTTCGGGGGCCAACATCAGTTGCGAGGTCTCTCCGACGGATACGGTCCCGTATTATTCGGAGTGCACGTTCAACAACCCACAGCCGCAAATCTGTGCGCCGACCGCCACAAATAATACCTGCACGCCGTCGACGACCGTGCTTACGCTCACTACCAATATCCCCGTCAACTATCCCCCCACGGCGAGCAACACGCACAGGCCTCAACCTTTTAGCAGGTCGCCGTTCGCTTTAGCGGGAATTTTCGGCTTGGGGCTGTTGGGACTCGCTCTGCGCAGGAGAGCGATCTTCAATCGCTACCTGCTTAACCTCGTCTGCCTGGGGTTGTTCTTTGCCGGGACGGTGATGGGCATAACGAGTTGTACCAACGATGGCTACACTCATACGCCGCCGATCCCTGTCGTCACGACTCCGGCGAGCAGCGCGACCAACGTCTACAAGATCAGTGTCCAGGTCACGAATTCTACAACGGGCGTGGTGGAATCGCTGCCCTTCACGCTGCCGGTCACCATCAACGCTCAGTAATCCGGGATTTTCCCGGAACAACCGGTTTCCTTCAGGCGGGCAGTTGGCCTCAAGAAACCGCAGAATTCAGGTTCATATATGCCGCAGGTTCAATCATCGGGCGAGGTTGGTATGAGTTTTCCAGGGAGACATATCATGATGAGCAAGTCATTCATGTC
Source organism: Occallatibacter sp. (assembly GCA_050011915.1). Classification (GTDB taxonomy): domain Bacteria; phylum Acidobacteriota; class Terriglobia; order Terriglobales; family Acidobacteriaceae; genus Telmatobacter. The sequence goes on along the minus strand of JBEKIE010000024.1, from coordinate 14,321 downwards.
GCTGTGCCGGTTCTCCGGATTTACGCTGACGGTCGTGTTTCTGGCCGCATGCCTCTGCGCGGGAGCCCAGGCGCAGACCGCGCCGGCTGCTATCGCCAGTTTCGCCGCCGGGGTGAACCATGCTTCTGCCGCCAACGCCAACTGCGCGTCATCGTGCAACATCGGGACTCTGGGCACCATTGCGAATGTGGCTACAGATAGCTTTGGCGACGTGCTCGCCGTGGACGCTAAAAACGGGGCGCTGTATGAGTTTCCTGCCGGCGGTGGAGAAGCCATTGTGCTCGTTGTGCCGGGTGGACTAGCCGGTACCTCCGTCAACGTCACATCCTCCAGCACGATTGTCGCTCCTGGAATCGCCATCGACCCTGCGAACAACCTATATATCGAGGGTGGCTCCTGCGTCCTGAAGTATCCCTACGGCACGGCGGCAAATCCCTGGCCGGCACTGGCATTGCTGAATACGGGCCCGCCCCCCACTTCCGCGACCGTGTGCGGCACAGCGCAAACCTTCTACAATTTCGGATCCACAAAGGAACCTTGGGGAATTGCCATTAACAATAGCTCAACTTCTCCGAGCCTTGTGGTCGGGGTCAGCCCGACCGGCCTCTCTGCCGGCAGCAGCATTGTCAACATCCCGGTCACTGGCGCCTGGGCTGCCCCGGTTGCCGGTGCGCCAACTACGATCGTTTCGGGCATGGTGGGAGCGCCGATTTCGGTGACTGAAGACCCGTCTGGCAACATCTATTTCGTCGAGGACGGTACAGGCTCCCTACTGGGCGCTTACGAGATACCCGCCGGGAAAACCGGGCTGACGTCGGATGCCGGACTTACCCGCATCAGTCCTTCAACACTGCCTCAGGTAACGGGAGTGGCATCTGATGCGCCGGGCAACATCTACATCAGCGACAACACTCTGGGCGTTTTTGTGTATCCCAAGGGGTCAAGCTCTTCCAGCTCGGCCTTCCTGCTCACAACCGTGACCGCGCAGGGCGGAGTCGCGTTCTTTGGCAACACTGGCTTGGTTGTTCCAACCACCCAAACGCAACCGAACGGCTACGGAGACGTTGCTGAAGTCTCATTCAGCGCGGCCCAATTCGGCGCGTTAGGGGTAGGGGCAACCCCGGCCACGGAGCAGGTGACCGTCACCTTCAACGCCAGCACAACCCCGACGAAAATTGAAGTGCTCGAGGCCGGCAAGAGCACTCCCGACTTCACTGTCAACGCCGGCGCCAAAAGTACCTGCTTGTCAACCCAATTGCAGCCTCCTTACGCAGCCCTGACCAGTTGCCCGGTTTCTTTAAGCTTCGCCCCGCTTGCGGCGGGCAATGTCTCCGCCACGCTGGTCATGCTGGGCGCGAATAACGCGCTGCTGGCTTCCATCCCTCTGGACGGAAGCGGGACAGGCGCGGCGGTGCAGATTTCGCCGGCTGCGCAGTCGACCATCGGCGCCGGCAAGAGTCTCAAGACTCCCAGCCAGATGGCCGTGGACGCCTCCGGCAACCTGTATGTCGCCGACTCCGGCCTGGGAAAAGTAGAGATGTACCCGTCGGGTTCCGGATCGAGTACGGTAGGAACTTCCGTGGGCACAGGCCTGAAAGCTCCCACCGGCGTGGCAATCGACGGAGCCGGCGATGTTTTCATTGCCGATAGCGGAAGCGTCTACGAAGTGCCGGAATCCGATACTGCCGCCGGGCTGAATACCGCGGGTCAGATCACGCTGAAAACCGGCCTCGGCGCACAAGTCGAGTTAGCCGCCGACGGCCTTGGCGACCTCTACATATCGGACGTGACCAACAAGAAAGTGTATGAGCTGGAGAATTTCAGCACAGGCTTGAATACCAGCCTCCCCGGCGTTTTGACCTCTCAAACCGTCACGCTCTCGGGTGCTGCGGTCAGCGCGCCCTCTGCCATCGCGGTTGATTCCTCCAACGACCTGTTTGTGGTCGATGGCGGAAGTGTGTACGAGATCACGCCGGCCGGAACCCAGACGCAAGTGCTGAGCGGACTGACTGGCGTCACCGGCTTGGCCGTCGATCCATCGGGTTCTATCTTGCTCGCCGCAACTGGCGGCGTGGTTCGCCTTCCCTCTGTGAGCGGCGTCCCGAACCCCGCCAGCGGCGTTACCAACCCCACCGCCGTGACCCTGGATTCTCTGGGCAATATCTACGTGGCAGACGGCTCCGCGGACGACGTGAGCTTCAGCAGCGCAAGCGCGAGTTCCAATTTCGGAACATTAACTGCAGATCCGCCGGCTGCGGGCTCGTCGACGACGCAAACCTTTACCTTGCTGAACTTTGGCAACGCGCCGTTAAAGGTGACCGGCTACGACAGCGTACTCGGCTATTTCCTGCCCGCCAACGCAGCCGCCGACTTCACCGAAACAGCGGATACTTGCGCCGGAAGCACGGTTGGCCTCGATTCGACCTGCTCAGCAACCATTACCTTCAGCCCCGCTCCCGGTGACGGGGGCAATCTCGCAGAGCAGGTTTTGGTTGAGGGCAACGTGTCCAATGCTCCTGTGGGAATAAACGCCACCGGCGTGGCTCCAGCGTTGGCCAGTGTCACGGTGTCGGCGCCGACGAGCACTACCGGAACCGTTGAGAATGTTCCAGTTTCTGTGACCGTAGCGCCCAGCAAGTCCGGCGGCGCCACGCCCACGGGTACCGTCACCCTGACGGTGGTCTACGGCAGTAATGTGCCGATCACCTATCCAGCCCTGCCAACCAAGTACCAGCTCACGGTGCCGCTCGTAAATGGCGTGGCGACGTTCAATTCGGCTATAGCGAAAGCACAAGGGATGCCCATTTATGGGTTGCCCATCGCAAGCTACACATTTACGGCACGCTACAACGGAGACACTGCGTATACCTACGCGACTTCGAGCGCGTCAGCTGCCGTTTCGGTCGCCACCGCGGTGCCGACCGTGATCACCGAGCCGACGATCAATTCCACCGCGCTCAACACGGCTCCCGCCCTCCCGACCCAATTGGAGCTTTATCAGCTCCCCTGCACGTCGGGCCCTCCGGGCAACTGCACCACCAGCTATAGCTTGGGCCAGCCTTCAAGCAACCCCCCCGGCTACATTGTTATTGGGGGCATTTGCTCCGGCTGCGCCGGCCAGTGGGACGAGGACGGCTCGGACCCGCAGTGGGTTTACCAGTATCCTTTGGTTGTGGCGTCGGCCAGCGGCGATCTCATGGTTGGCACGGCCGCCTACAATGGCCAGGCGAGTCCAGTTGGTGCGAACTTAGGCTCGGTGAACTACGACGGGACGAACGGGTCCATCTGCGGCTCCGGACCAGACAGTGCATCCACGATCAACGTGGGGCAAGTGACCGGCTTCGACACCGCGCCGTTTTCGGTTAGTTGCGCCCCCATCATCGAGCTCAACACAGCGGTGACCCCGGTATTCATGGCCTTTTACCAATTCACCCCGCAGTATTCCGGGGAATATAACGATCTGAGCGAAAACAATCCGAATTACAAGACCTCGACGGCAGCGCCCGTCAACATCTGGGGGGTGGCGCATCCCGTGGTGCAGATCAGCTCCAGCCCGGCAGCGCTGGTTTTGGCCCCCGGATCGTCGGTATCGGCCACGCTCACCCTCAGTTCGGTCCTGGGATATGGATATATTGATCGCAGCAACTTCGGTGGTAGTAGAAATTTCGCCCTGCCACTCGCCTTGCAGTGTCAGGGCCTTCCCGCGTACGCCTCGTGCTCGTTCACCTATCCGGCTCCCAATCCGTTGGACGCGCAATCTGTCGCCTATGCGGCGGGGAGCCTTGCAGCACCCTACAACACCACGGCCTTTCCGGCGTTCGGTGGTTTGCTATGCCAAAACAGCACTGCGGCAGCACCGGTATATTGCGCAGTCGATATCGGCCCTCCCCTTGGATCGGTGGTGGGGCACAACGGGTCGAAATTGCCTTGCGATATACCGAACGATGGCTGCCTGGGTCCCGGTACCGTCATCATGACCATTACCACCAACGTTCCGCTCGGCACCGTTTCGAGCCTAAAAACATACCGGGGCGGCATCGCTTTCGCAAGCATCTTCGGGCTGGGCTTGCTTGGCCTGACTTTCCGTAGAAAGGTCACGCGGTTTCGAAACCTATTGATGATCGCTTACGCACTGCTCTGGGGCGGCACTCTTCTTGGAATGACTGCCTGCAGTACCACGACTCTCGGGACACCGACAGCAACGAGCGGGGTAACGCCGACCGGGACCTACTGGGTTACGGTCACCGCGAATCAGGTGGGGGAATTGGTGACCAAGCCGTCGACCTATAACGATTTCACTGCGAATCTCGTTCTCGGGGACGGAAACCAGATGTCTCTGCCGTATACGATCAACGTGACGATCACCAATTAGCCAAAGTGCGGCGGCGGTAGAGCCGTCGAATGTTTGCAAGGAGAGGTTATCATGCGATTTCGTGGGGCTTGGCGGCTCATAGCTTCAGCTTTGGCGGTTGCTTCAGCTTTGGCAGTTGTAGGATGCGGCGGCAGCAATACTGTGACAACCTCCCAAACGACCGAGGCTGTTATTTCGGTCACGCCTGCTACCGGGAGCACGGGCGTCGCCGTCACTGTGCCCGTCACGGCCATATTCAACGAGGTGATGAATGCGTCGACCTTTACTTCCTCGACCTTCACGCTCACGCCGGCGGGCGGGACCGCTATAACTGGGAACGTCAGCTATAGCGCGGGCACCTCCACGGCCGTTTTCACGCCGGCATCGCCGCTCGCCTATAACACCGTCTACACCGCCAATATCACGACAGGCGTGCAGAACCCCGCGGGAACCGCGCTTGGGGCGAACTATACCTGGTCCTTCACCACGGCGACCGGACCGGCGCCGACGGTCACCGCGGTCACGCCCGGCGACGGGAGCACGGGTGTGGCTGCGGGCACAACCGTCACGGCCACCTTCAGCGAGGCGATGAGTGCGTCGACCATCACCGCTTCGACCTTTACGCTAACGCCGCAAGGCGGCGCTGCTGTAAGCGCAACCGTCAGCTATAACGCGGCCACCCTCACTGCGACGCTCACGCCGAAGACGGCGCTCACCGCGGGCAAGATCTATACGGCGGCGGTCACCACAGGAGTCGTGGGTGCCACGGGAAGCGCCTTGGCCAATGTCAATTCATGGTCGTTCACCACAGCGCAAGGTCCGGTGCCCACAGTGACTGGGGTAACGCCCGCGAGCGGGCTCAACGCCTCCATCCCTTCCACCGTCACGGCCACCTTCAGCGAGGCGATGGATTCGACAACTGTCACCGCCTCGACCTTTACGCTGACGGGAGGCGGCGCATCCGTGACGGGGGTTGTCACTTACAATGCGGCCACCTTTACTGCCACCTTCACTCCGTCGGTGCCTCTCGCCTACAACACAACCTACACGGCGCTCATCACCACGGGAGTTCTGGCCTCCTCAACCGGGCTTCCTGAGGTTCCACTGGCGGCCGACTACACCTGGTCGTTCACCACTCCACCAATTCCGTTACCGATGGTCAGTGGAGTCACGCCCGCCAACCTGAGCACGGGCGTCGCCGTCACCGGCACAACGGTCACGGCCACATTTGGCGCGGCCATGACCTCGACCACGATCAACCCTTCGACATTTACGCTGACCGGGCCCAGCGGCGTCGTGGCGGGGACTGTCGCCTACAATGCGACCAACCTTACTGCCACCTTCACTCCGTATCTCAGTCTCGCTTACAACACCGCATACACCGCGACCATCGGCACAGGCGCCACCACCGCCCTGGGAGGCACTCTGTCTGTGCCTTACACGTGGAGCTTCACCACCGTAAAGGCTACCGCGCCTACCGTCACCTCAGTCACGCCCGCTAACCTCGCCACCAATGTGATCGCGCCTAATGCGGTTACGGCGACCTTCAGCGAGCCGATGAACGCCGCGACCCTCACTACTTCCAGCTTCACGCTGGCGGCTGCGGGCGCCTCCGCCACCGTGGGAACAGTCACCTACGACACCGGCGCGCAAACGGCGACGTTCACGCCTTCGGCAGCCTTGGCTCCCAGCACTACCTACACCGCGACCATTACCACGGGAGCGCAGGGCGCTACGGGCGCCGCATTGGCTTCGAACTACGTGTGGTCCTTCACAACCGGCGCCAACCCGGCCCCGGTGGCAGTGAGTTTCGGAACCACGTATCAAACGATCCAGGGCTTTGGCGGATCGACGGCATGGCTTGGACAAATGCCCACAAAAGCGGCCGCGGCCTTGTACGGCTCCGGTCCAAAGGACCTGAATCTGAGCATTCTGCGCGTGCGCATCGATCCCGAGGGCTCGGCATCGGGCGGCGGCGCCAACAACATGCCATATGAAACCGGCGAATGGGATTACGAGGCTGCCAACGGCGCTGAAGCGATTGCCAACAACCCGAATGCGGTCGTCTTTGCGACGCCGTGGACGGCCCCGGCCGCCTGGAAGCTGAATGGCAGTGCCAATGTCTCGGATCATGGCGAAACGTGGAATGAGTCATTCGCCAGTTGCGGCGAAGGGGTCGGTTACTGCGGCGGCTATCTGAATCCGGCGGACTATGCCAACTACGCCCACTACCTGGAGGATTTCGTCCACTTTTTCAATACCGTCGACGGCTTCAATCTTTACGCGATCTCGATGCAGAACGAACCGGAAGAAAACGTTACTTACGAATCATGCGTCTGGACGCCCGATCAGATGGATGCCTGGGTAGCGGGCTACGCCTCCACAATCACCTCGGACCCGTATCAAACGAAGCTGATCATGCCGGAGTCGGACGTCTTCAACCCGGTCGATGCCGCGACGACTCTCAGCGATCCAAATGCGCAGGGCCTCGTGAGCATCATCGGGGGCCACCTCTACGGCGGCCCGCCGACGGCGCCCTACTCCATTCCTGCGGGAGACAGCCCGAAAGCAGTCTGGATGACGGAGTTCGGGCCCCTGAGCTCAGCGACACTAACATTCGCTCAAGCCCTATCGCCTTACGGTGTGGACATCCATGATTCTCTGGTCAATGGCGATTTCAACGCTTTCGTTTGGTGGGGAATGTTCGGCGCCACGACCAACACATGTGCAACCAACGCCGGCACCTGCGGCCTGGTCGATTACAGCGGAAATGTGCAGCCGATGGGCGAGGTCATGGGCCAGTACTCGAAGTTCATCCAGCCCGGCTATCAACGCACTTCGGCCACCGCAAACCCGGCCACTGGTGTCTTTCTTTCGGCCTACACAGGCCTGGATCAATCGGGCAATCAGCACTACGTGATCGTGGCCATCAACACCAACACGACCGCGCAGAACCTTAACTTCACGTTAAGCGACGCCCCCATGGGGATTTCCTCGATGACGCCTACCCAGAGCACTGCCGCTGGCGGATTCGTGGCAGAGCCGGCGGTCACGGTCACGGGCGGGCAATTCATCTACACGCTTCCCGCGACGAGCATCACCACGCTTTTCCAGTAAAGCGCTGGGGTGCGGCGCAGTTTTATGGCGGTTTCAGAGTCGCTGTACACAAGACTTCGTACAACGATCCTGGCTGCCATCCCGATCGACCGTGTGGACCGAAATGTGCGAACGGGCCGCCGCCCCGATCTCGGAGTCGTCCCCAGGAGCTTGAAGTCCCTTTGTCCGGTTTAAAGAATATCGTTCTAGTGGTCTGCCCGCATCTTTCGCGCCATTTGGATTGTTAGTGTAGCGCGGCGATGAGGGGCCTAGTCTTTCTATACCAAGTTCAGAGTGAGTCATCGGCCTGTGTTTAGGCTTCAGCCAGGTCGCGGCTGAAGCAGGGGCACCTTCGCGTTCCGGCACTGGCTTGAGCGAAACCAGAGTTGGTGTGACCTGTTGAGTGTTGTGCAAGGTCGCCGCCCCCTGTTGGTCGCGTCGACTTGAGTGCCGCGGCTCCGGTATACAGTAACTCTGGTTTCGCCATGTCTCGGCTTCGGCTACCCGATCTTCGATCAGGGCGCAATCTTCAATGAGGAAGTTGGGCGGGGGACAGCGTCGTGGGCCGGCAGCCTCGCCAGCAGAAATTTGTGTATCCCCGATATGAGCTTGGGGTATAATTCCGCTATTCTTTTCAAGGTATTCCCCGGCCCCATCGTACAGCGCCAGCAAGAGTTACTACGAGCTTCCAAGTCGTCAGGAGGACATGATGGCCAGTGTTGCCCAGGCATCCCCATCCGGTAGCGCCCAGCAAAAGTTAGGACTCTCACGGTTGTATTCCATCAGAACAATTGACTGGTGGTGGCTCGCCATACCGCGCCGATTGCTGCGGTATTCCACGTCCCTTGCCGCCACATGGACCGACGGCATCTATTTGACTGCGTGGCCCCGCTTGGCCGTTGCGCTGCCGTTTGCCCTGCTGGTATTCGGCTTCCTTGAAGGAGCCACCCACTTTAGCTTCTTCACCGTCGGCGATGGCGCCCTGAGCAGCACTGAGCCCGCCATCGCCTTTGCGCAAAATCTCATTCTGGTGTTCTTGGCGGCGGCTGTCGGTTCCTTGAGCGCCAATTTAGGCATGGCGCTTGTTCTTGGCTTTGCGATCGGAGACTATCTGTTTGCCGGGCCCCAAATGCAGACTTCGGGTATTTCCCCGTGGTTAAGCTTTCTTGAATTCCATGTGCCCCAGCTCATCTCGTATTTGCTTTTTTTCCTGCTCGCCGCGCTGCCAACCATGATTTCCAATCTGTTTCTTGCCGATTTGCGCAGACGAGGCAAAGTCTTCGCGTCGGCGGCGTTCCAGGCGCCGTGCAGGGCCATATTTCAAGCCGCGATCGTGTTCCTCTGGGTGATGATGACACCCATTGTGATCCGGACCTTCTGGATTTATGCGGGGCAAGGCAGTTCGCAGGTGACGGTCCCGTACTACAGAGAACTCATGGTGCCCTGGCTGCTGGTCGTGGCCGGGGTTTTTGCGCTTGTGCGCGGCGTGCTTGAGACAATGGGACAACCCAACCCGCAGGTGCAGGATCGTGTCGACGCCCTCCGCATCTTCCAGTTAGGCACTGGGGCCCCGGTCTTGAGTTTCGATCAAAAGCCATGGGTGGGGGCCATCGTCTTGGCATGCATCACCACCCTGCTATGGTCGGGCTACTTTCTCACTCTGATCCCCGCGGCGATCACGTTAGTGCTGTTGACCGGAATTATGGTGACACGGGCGAGCATTCTGCCACATATCCCGGCGTGGAACGGATGGATGAGGTTACTCGACCGGATTCCTCTGGCGCTGCGCGGCATTGTCGCTTGCCTGGCGACGTATCTCATCGCGCGATCGATTGTGGCTGTGACGGGGCTGAACACAACCGCGGGAGCGTTTGGCGCACAGATTTCGGCATCGCTCCTGGGATTGATCCTCATGATCGTTCTTTGTCCTCTGGAGCCGGCAAGCCTATCGAGCGACGCGATGACTGATTTGCCCGCTACGCTGGGTTCGCTTCCCGTCGCCTGGCGGCGAGTGGGCATGTTGGGACTTTGGCTCGTGATCCTGTTTCTCGTTCCGCAACATCTGCACGCCAGCTGTGTGGAACCCACGTGCTGTTTTGGTGATCCGGGAAATGGGGGCTGGTCACCAATAGGCCCGCCTTGGTTCACGAATGCGATGGGTTACGCCTGGGCGGCGGCTACCCACGCATTGGGAGGGGATCAACAGAATGATAATGGGGGCAGCTCGCGGGCTGTAGCGGGCGTGCGCGGATAGATTCCGATGAAAGTCCTTTCATTCTCGCCGCCAGGCCGTTTCCCCACCGTCGTGACCGACCCGGGCCGCTGGTGGAGTGTCGTGGCCGCCACGGGCGCTCAAATCACGCAGTTCAGCGCCAATGCCGCCTGGTGGCAGGTTCTCTGCAGCCCTGCTGTCCAACAACTTATTGAGGAGCAAATGTCTCCCGGCAGGCGCTGGCTGAGCCGCCTGCAACACTGTTTCACGGCGCGGGATCTGCGACAAAGCGGTATCCAGGCCGGACGCGCTTTACATCGACTGTGCCAGGTTGAATCGTACGAATCTGCAGAAAGCTATTTCAGTGCGGTGGCCCCGCTGGCCGACCACCTGTTTTCGCTGAATCGGACCCAGGGAGAGATTCGATTTTCGCTGCAGGGTGCAGTGGTCAACAAGCTCAATTATGCGAGCAGTGCGGCGCTGGCGGAGTATGCGTCGAAGCCGACATTTCTTTGGGCTCTGATCGCACGGGCACTGCAAGATTTTCCGGCGGGGATTGGATTTGCGGCGGTGAGGGTTACGAGCGCCGAGGATCTGCTCTGCGCCATGATTGCAGTGCGGCTGATGCGGAAGCGCGAGCCGGGGATGCATATATGCCTGGCCGATCACGGATACGAGAACTTCTCTTTGCATCCGCACCTGGAGCGGCTGAGCGCAACCGGTGCGCTGACCGAAGTGTTTGACACGATCATTGCGCGCAAACAGGAAGTCGATCGAGTGTTGCCGAGACTGATCGAGATGGTGGCTGAAGGCCGAGGGCCGAAGGGGCTTGTGAGCGCGAATGACTTTGTCGCGGCAGAGGTCCATCCCGCGAGCGCGCTTCCGGTGCCGCCGCCGATGCCGGCGTTTACACCGGAGCCGATCTTCTGGACGCGGCTGAGCGCGAGAGCCTGTTACTGGAGCCGGTGCACATTTTGCGTGCAGAATGCGAAGCACGGCGAAGCGACTGCCCCGATGCAGGCGGAGATTGCAGAGACGCTTGAGCGCCTGGAGCGACTGAAGGTGGCCGGATACAAAACGTTTATTTTCTCCGACGAAGCGCTGTCTCCCGCCCTGTTGAAGCATTTTTGCCGCGGGCTGCTTGAAAGGGGGCTGGAGCTGACATGGGCCTGCCGGTGCAAGCTGGAGCTGGGTCACACGCCGGAGTTGTTCCGGCTGATGCGCGAGGCCGGCTGTTATGAAGTGCTGTTTGGGCTGGAGTCAATCTCGCCGCGGACGCAACGGTTGATGGGGAAATTCGTCGCCGGGCTCGATGAGGCACGCATCCGGGAGATTATGCGAACGGCAAGCGAAGCGGGCCTGGGCATTCACATCAATTTGATCGGGGGATTTCCAGGAGATACAGCGCAGGAACTGGCTGCGTCAGTGGATTTTCTGGCTGCGGCTCTAGCCACGGCGCGAAACGCTACCTTTTTGTTGAATGAATTTGCATTGTTTTCCGACAGCCCGATTCTGCGCGATGCAGAATCGTTCGGTTTGACGCCCATAGTGGGCGAGGGCGACATGCCGACGCAGTATTCCTACCGGGTTCGGCCCGAGCTTTGCGGCGAAGCTTCACGAGTGCAGCAGCTCATTCCCGTATTTCGCCGGCAGCTCAATCTCCGGTTAGGTTGGAGCCGCTGGCGGCAGACACCGGGCGTGATTGCCGCTCTCCACTTGTATTTTGTTTCAGGGCACGGCGCCATCTTTAAATCGCAGCCGTACAACGCGTTTTCCAATCCGCTCCACGACGCCAACGGAGGATAGTGTAATGGCACAGATTTTTGTCGCAGGCGCAACCGGGAATATCGGACAACCCGTTGTAGCCGAGCTTTTACGGCGCAACTTTGCAGTCGTCGCCATGGTGCGTGAGCCTAAGGAGATTCCCGGCTGCCGCACGGTGGTGGCTGACCTGGAGGGAGTCGGCGGCCTCGCCCGGCAGATCGCCGAATGCGATCACATTGTGCATCTGGCCAGCCCGCGATCGGATCAGCGGGAGTCGGTCATTATTGACGACGTTCTCGGAACTGGCCGCCTGATGGACTTGTGGGAGCGCGGGAATTTTGTCTACATGAGCAGCACGACCGTGTATGGCGTTCCGCGGCATGCGCCGCTGACGGAATCGGAACCCTTCGATGTAACCACTTGGTACGATCTCGGAAAGGTCGCCAATGAGTATCAGCTCCGGATGATGGCAGGAAGGGGCCAGCGCGCGGCGGGGGTTTGTCTGCGCCCGGCGCTGATGTACGGGAGCGGCCCGAGAAGCAATGACCGCCAACTCCTGGCTTTGGTGTATGAGAAGTGCGAACGTGGCTGCACTTTTGTCTTTGCGTCCGAGGAAAATCTGGAGTCGTGTGGATGCTCCTTCATCGGAGACGAGGACCTGGCGCGCGCCACGGTCGACGCCATCGCGCTCAAGCAGTCTGGAGCCTTTCATGTGGAAAGCGGCTTTGCGACGTGGCGAACGCTGATTGACACCATCAACGAGCATGCGAGCACAAAGGCGGCATACGTGATCCGCATGGACGGTGACATCGCGGCGAACGAGTATCGTTTGCCGCAGTCGCGCACGCAACTGGACACAAGCGCCTTTACATCGCAGACCGGTTTTCAGCCTAAACAAAAGCTGGACGAGATCGTCGATCGCTTCGTAGCCAGCAAGCGAAAGGGATAAACGGACTGGCCGCAGGACGCATTTCTGCGAGCGGTTGAGCGCGTCCCGGCCAATTCGCCTGCCTTGGCCTTTCGGAGGGATGCAAATCGAAATCGCCGCTCGATGTCTGCGAACTCTCACACCCACGCCTGGCGTCGCCCAAGCGGCGGGATCCCGGCGAAGTTCCCCTCAATATCAAATATCAACGTTCTTCAATGGTCGGACCGGAGGGATTCGAACCCCCGACCCTCTGCTCCCAAGACAAATCAGACCATTTATTGAAGCCCGTTGAAATTTCTTGTATCTAAGTGCTTGTGATTGAACTAGTTATGGTGTCCATGCCGATCCCTGTTGATCTTTGCGGCTTCTGGGTGCTTTGACAGCTACAAAATTGACTACACCTAAAAATCGAGATCAGTCTATGCCGTATGGACTTCACGGTGTCTCATTATTGCGATTTGTGAGTAGCCGCATATTACTTCCGGATCTAGTTCTGGCTAGGGACCAGTTCAAATCATGGGTGCAACATCCTTGCACCTAGAAATGAATGAGTCCGCGTTGTAACGCGGTAACGACCGCCTGGGTGCGGTCGTTGACATTCAGGCGCATCAAAATCACGCTGACATGGCACTTGACGGTGGACTCCGTGATACCGAGGTCGGAGGCAATCTCCTTGTTGCTTTTGCCGTGGACGATCAGCTCAAGCACTTCGCGCTCGCGCGCGCTCAGATCGGAGTTGGGGATACGCGAGTTGAGGGCGCGGCTGACGGGCTGGGGCAGAAAGCGGCCGCCGCCATGGACACGGCGCAGAGCGCTGACCAGGGCCTCGTGCGGCATTCCCTTGATAATGTAGCTGCGCGCGCCCGCCTGCAACGCCTGATGAATGTCTTCGTCGCCTTCGTAAGTGGTGAGGACAACAAACTTGGCATTGCGATGGCGCGACATCAAAATGCGGATGGCGTCGACGCCGCTCATTCCCGGCAGGCGCAGGTCCATGAGCGTGATGTCGGGCAGGAGCTTTTCGAATAGCTCAACTGCCTCTTCGCCGCTGCCGGCCTGGGCAACTACGGTCATATCGGGCGTGGCGTCGATGATGGCCGCAATGCCGACACGCATGATGGGGTGATCGTCGACAACCAGGACCTTGATTTTTGTAGCTTGCTTCATGTCCGCCTGTTCATTCGCCCGCAGTGCGTCCGCTACCAGGCCGTTCCCCCGGTGTTCTTCCATTGCTCGTCTCCAGTCTAGCTCCGCTAACCCCGCTAGCTCCGCTAACTCCGCTTGTTACGGTGTGTCGAAGGCCGTGATCACGGGGAGGACGTTGCCGTCGTTATCAAAGAAGCTGCGGCCGCGCAGGCCGCCCTCCGCGGCGGGCTCCCACCAGAAGACGCCCATGCCCAGGCCCATGGGAAGGTCGCGAACGGCCGCGTCGACTGAGCGCAGGAAGGCCAACTGCCCCTGCGGCGTTTCCGGAAATTCCTGACTTTTGCCGGCCCGGCCCGGCGTCCAGTTGTATGCCGTCTCGACCACGATGATGGGACGGCGATAGCGCAACGCGAGCTTGCGTAAATTGCCTTGCATGGTTGGCAAATCGCCGTGCCAATACGGGTAATACGAGAGGCCGATGACGTCGAATTGAACGTGGCGGGTGATCAGGCTGTCGAAGAACGAGACGGCCGCGTCGTAGTCGCCGCTGCGCTCGATTTGGATCATGATGCGCGGCCTGGGCCCGGACAGGCTGCCCGCTCTGACGCCGCGGATTCCGGCCTTGAGCAGATCGGCAAATTGATCCCAGCGATCGGGCAATTTGCCATCGGGCCACAACATGCCGTTGGTGATTTCGTTGCCCGCCTGCACCATGTCGGGCATCAGGCCCTGTTGGGCAAACGCGGCGATGGTATCGCGGGTGTAAGCAAAGACTTGCTTGACGAGCTGCCTGTGATTGAGTTTGGCCCATGCTGCCGGCATGG
>JBEKIE010000023.1:0-49902 GCA_050011915.1 Occallatibacter sp. | reverse complement strand
CTCGAACAACAGGAGATGATGCGTGACAAGCTCCGCATAAGGTTTGCAATCTCCGCCCGCGAGGATAAAAGTCCTGGTCCGTGCGCACAATCCGCGATCAGGAAATGTGGCCGGTTGCGCGCAGCATCTGCTGGAATCGTGGCTCGGATCGGATGGATCGAAACGCCGGATCAACCATTAGATTACATAGGGCCGGCAATCGCAGGTCGATGGCTTTTTGCAGCCAAAGATACGCCTGATCCTTGTCGCCGAGGTTGGCATAGACGACGGCGTAGGCATAATCCGTCGGATATGCAATCCCCCGATCGTTTGCCTGCTTGAGCAATTCGAGCGCCTTGGCGCGATTCCCCATCGCGCATAGGCATCCGCCAGGCCCGTAAGCTCGACCGGCTCGTGGCCGGATAATTCGTAGTACTTTTCGAACTCATCCAGAGCGGCCTTCGCGTTGCCTTCATATAGGTAGGCCCTTGCCAACACGTTGTGAGGGTCCGGAAAGTTCGGATTGCCTCGTAAGGCCTCTTCGCTCAATCGGATTGACTCGCTATAGTTTGCCGAATAAAGCGCAACGCGGCTCTCGTCTGCAAGGTAGATCGGGTTCAGCGGATCGAGCGCCCGGGCCACGTCAAGTTCGCGCCGGGCCTCGTCAAACCTGCGTTGATCCATCAACATCAATCCATACCAGAGGTGCGCGATAGGCAGGTTGGGATCGGCGGCGATCACTTTGCGATACGCGTCTTCGGCAGCGGGGTAATGCCAATCGTAGTACCACATCAGGTGCGCCAGAACGGCTTGCGCTTCGCTCAACCCGGGGTCGATTTGGAGGGCCTTATTCGCCGCCTCGTGCGCCTTGGGGAAGACGTCGCCCGGCGCTGCTTGATCGTTTCGTCCAAGGCCCATGTAGGCCTTTGCCATACCAAGATAAGCCCGCGCGTACAACGGTTCGCGCTCAATCGCCTGGTTGAAAAACTCGATGGCCTTCCAATCGTCTTTCGCCGAGCGGCGATTCCAGTAGTACTCGCCCAGCAAATCGAAGTTATGGGCTTGCTGGTCCAGGCTGGCTTCGCCATTAGGCGCGTTGACGGCCGGCCGAAGCCTCAATACGCCACCTATGTCGCGCACAATCTGCTGCTCGATTGCCATGGAATCCCCGTGGCTCGTGTCGTAAAAGTGCGACCACAAGTGATAGCCGTCGCTCGCGCGGATCAATTGCACGTTGATGCGCAACTCGTCGCCCTGAGCGCTCACGCTGCCTTCCAGAATCATTCCGGCGTCGAGCTTGTAGCCGATGGAACGCACGTCCGCGTTCTTGCCCTTGAATTGAAAGGCAGAAGTTCGCGCTACGACTTTCAGCCGCAGCTGCGATGCAACCAGTGTGGTGAGCTCGTCGGTAATGCCATCGCTGAGATAGTCCTGGGCGTTGTTCCCGGTCAGATTCAAGAAGGGCAGCACCGCGAGGGTTCCGTTTCCTGGCAGTCGCGGAGCCGAGGCTGCCCGCCAAACCATCCAGGCGGCGGCAGCGATCACGATCGTCGATGCAAGCGGAACAAGCCACTTCCATGTACGTCCGGCCTCAGTAGGCCAGAGCGATGGAGCGACTGCAATCTCCGCGATTGACGGTTCAGTCTCGGTGGGTCTCTTGCGCAAGCGTTCGTTGAACCACAGATCGAGCTCGGAGGGATAGGCATAGACGCTTGCCCGCAAACTGTGTTCCTGCCGGTGAATGGGCAGGCCCTCCTTCTGCTCCCACAGCTGAACGGTGCGCACGTCTCTCTCAAAGTAGGCCGCAATCTCCTTCCATGAGCTCAGCCTGCGCTCCGCGGCACCGGATCCACTCGTAACTTCCGGTTCCATTCGGCTTGGTGATAAGGGAGGCATTTTCTATCGGCAAAGCGCTGAGTTGTGGAGGGCTTACGGGGATGAGCCCACTCTAGCACAGGCTTTGCGGGTCTCCAAATGAATAGACGAAATTAGACGAAATCGGTGGGTTACGCCTGATTCCGCTTGCAAGCCGCTGTCAATCTGGCCTAAGCAAAGAGTGGGCACGGATATTTCCCCAGTCCAGGACAGGGTGAAACCTCGATGAGCCGAAATCTGACCAGCGTTTGCGCAATCGCAATAAGCTTGAGCATCTTTGTGGCTCAGTCAGGCTGTGGCAGCGGCGGAAGCGGCGGCGGCAATGGCGGAGGCGAAGGTGGTGGCACAAACGTAGCTGTTTCCATCACTACTCCCAGCGCCGCGACGGTGAGCATCGGAGTCAACCAGAATGTGGCCTTCGTGGCCACCGTGACGGGCAACTGCGTTGGAGCAGGATGCGGAGTCACCTGGGCCGTCAACGGCGTGGTGGGCGGGAACTCGACCTTTGGAACCATTGGCACGGGCACCAGCACGAATTACGTGTCGCCGGCCAATGTTCCCACTCCTGCCACCTTTAACATCACGGCAACCAGCGTCGCGAACTCGGCAGTTTCAGCCTCGGTGAGCGTCACAATCACTGGTCCTGCGCCCGCGATCTCGATTACCAGCCCGGCTAACCTCACGCAAAGCATTGCGGCCAATGGAACTCTGCCCATCACCGCATCGGTGACAGGGTTGGCGAACACCGCCGTCAACTGGAGCGTTAACGGCGTGGCCAACGGCAACTCGACTTACGGAGCCATCTCCGGTTCGGGGTTGTCCATCACCTATGACGCGCCCTCGGCAGTGCCCACGCCGGCTACCTTCAACGTGACAGCCACCAGCCAGGCGAGTTCCAGCTTGTCCGCATCCGTCAGCGTGACCATTACGTCCGGAGTGGTCGTATCGATTACCACCCCAACCACCCCGCTGAATGTCGTTGCGGGGAGCGCGGTGAAATTCCAGGCTTCAGTTAGCGGTACGGCCAACACGGGCGTCAATTGGACCGTGAATGGCATCGCCAACGGCGACTCGACCTACGGGATCATTTCGAATCCAAGCCTGTCATCGACCTACGTCGCTCCATTCGCCGTGCCCTCACCTGCCACGTTCAATATCACCGTAACCAGCATTGCCGACAACACCAAATCCGCATCCGTCGCCGTGACCATCACGCCACCGGCCGCGGCATGCGGTTCCGGAAATGATTCCGTGCTCAACGGGCAATACGCATTCAATCTCAGCGGCTTCAATAGCTCTGGCTTCAAGGCCGTGGTAGGATCGTTTACCGCAGATGGCGCCGGAAACATCACCGGCGGCGAAGCCGACAGGAACGCCCAAACAGGCACGGAGTCCGAGTCCGCGATTTCCGCGAGCCTCTACAGCGTGGGCTCGGATCACCGCGGGTGCGTCACACTGGTCACCGGCCTGGGCAGCTACACGACTCGCTTCCAGCTTGGCGCGGTCTCTTCCGGCGTCGCCACGGCGGGACAGATCATGGAATTCGATCCGCCGAATTCCACTGCATACGTTGCAACCGGTCAAATTTACGAACAAGATGCTGCGTCATTCAGCGCCGGGCTCAACGGTGGCTACACGCATCTTCTCGTGGGCGTGGATCCCACAAATAGCAATCGCATTGCCTGTGCCGGCGTGCACTCGAGCAGCGGCGGCAACATCAGCGATTCCGAACAGACCTGCAACGAAGCGGGAACGATAACCCAGACCGGCCCGACCGCGGGCAATGTGGGCTCTTATAGCACCATTGACTCTTATGGACGCTTCACTGAGACGGTGAGCTCCAGCAACCTGGTCGCCTACGCAATCTACCCAGGCGGAAGCGCGACCGAACCGGCTGCCCTGGTGATGACCACCGGCAGCGATCCGGTGATGACCGGCGAGGCATATGCCCAGACCGGGGCGTTCAGCCAGAGTTCGCTTGCCAACGACTACGTCCTATATGCCAACGGCGTCAACAACGCGACCAGCAGCAAAATTTCCTTTGCGCTGGCGAGCGGAAACGGGGCCGGCACCCTTACCCTCAGCAACTACTACGAGAACGACGGCGGCACTTGGGTTCCAGG
This sequence comes from Occallatibacter sp., assembly GCA_050011915.1. GTDB lineage: Bacteria > Acidobacteriota > Terriglobia > Terriglobales > Acidobacteriaceae > Telmatobacter. Next base: position 45,925 of record JBEKIE010000023.1, on the reverse strand, counting down.
CAACGCCTCCTCTTCGTACACCTATGTCGTCGACTCTTACGGCGGCGTTACCCTGAGCACGAATACTCTGCCGGATGCGGGCCATCTCTACCTGACTGGAACCGGCATCGGAGCCTACCTCGACGTCGATACCGGCGTGTTTGCCGGATTCGCGGCCGTGCAGACCGGCAATGGAACCCTCAGCAACGCCGCGCTAAATGGATCGTACTTCGCGGGCACAACCGCGGTTGTCAGTCAGGCCTCATCGGCCGAGGGAGACGTAGCTATGCTCAATGGCTCTGGAGGGGTGTCGGATACGTACGACACTACGTCGACGACAAGTCAGCAAATCGATCAGTCGAGTAGCCCCACGCTTTCAGTCGCAGCCAACGGGACTTTCACCACGAACTCAAGTGGTTCGCAGGTTGTCGGAGCGGTGATTAACTCGGATTACTATCTCCTAGCCGACGACATCACCTCGGCGTATCCAACCATCCTGTTGTTCGGTCCGGCACAGATTCCCTGAGTTCCCCATGCTGGCTTGACCAACGGCCCGGGCAGCAGTCGTTGGGCGGCAAGTCGGCAGGCCAGCGAACCAGCGAGTCAGCGGGCCAGCGATTCAGCGCCTGCCGATGCGTTGAGAAAAAAGCCCCAAAATCCGGGGCGAGGCGTGCTAATCTGGCCGCGTGCCAGCGGCTTCCCAAGCTGAAAGGACGCGGACTCTCCGTCACGCGGGAGTGGTGCGCATTACGCACTGGCTCACCTTCATTGCCTTTGTGGCGCTCGCGGTGACGGGCGGCTTGATCGTGATTTCGCATCCGCGCTTCTACTGGGGCGAGGTGGGGAACGTCAACACGAAGCCGCTCTTTGTGATCCCCATTCCCGCGAGCCGCAGCACTGTGCCTACCGGCTACAACTACGAGATGCCGGACGAGAATGGTTGGAGCCGGTATCTACATTTCGAAGCCGCGTGGGTCGTGGTGCTCGCCGGGCTGGTGTACGGGATCTACGGTTTGTGGAGCGGGCACTTCAGAAAGGATGTAATTCCGGCACGGCGCGACTGGAGCTGGCGGGCGTATCGCGACCGCATGGCGAAGTATCTGCGCCGCGCGCCGCCCGATGGCGCGGAAGAGCGTTCGTATAACGTGCTGCAGCGCACCGCCTATGTGGTCGTGGTCTTTGTGTTGTTCCCACTGATCATCTGGACCGGCCTGGCCATGTCGCCTTCGTTCACTGCGGCGTTTCCTGCAACCGTGGAGCTGCTGGGCGGGCGTCAGTCGGCGCGCACCATTCACTTCTTCGCCTCCTGGTTGTTGCTTTTGTTTCTTTTTGTGCATGTTGCGATGGTGGCGCTGTCGGGATTCAGGAAGCGCATGCGAGCCATGATCACGGGGTACGCGCGAGATCGAGAGGAGGGTCGATGAATCCGATTTCACGACGCAAACTCATTTATGGCGGCGCGGCTGCTGCCGCGAGCGTTGGAGGATTGGCTGCGGCAGATCGCCTGGCGAAGCGCTACGGGTTGATTCCGCCGGATGGCAGCGGAGTCTACGGCTCGGGCGAGACGCTGACCTACGCATGCCAGCGGCTGCTGACCACGCGCACGGCGGTACGCGAGTTTCCGCGCAGCATGATCTCGAAGAATCCCTTTGCGAATGCGGTTAATCCGCCCAACGCCGCATTCAAGCAGCTCCAGGCGGCCGGATTCAAGGACTGGCGGCTAGTGGTCGATGGAACAGTGGCGCGTCCGATGTCGCTTTCGCTGGCCGATCTGAAGGGTCTCGGGCTGCAAAGCCAGATCACCGAGGTGGCCTGCGAGGAGGGGTGGTCGTATATCGCGGAGTGGATTGGAACGCCGCTCTCCGCGGTTCTGCGTGAGGCGGGCGTGCTGCCGCAGACGCAGTATGTCGTGTATACCTCAATCGAAGAAGGCGGGTGGGACAGCATCGACCTCAGGGATGCGTCGGACCCGCACACGTTGCTGACCATGGGCATGAACGACGGCGATCTGCCGGTGCCGTTCGGAGGACCGCTACGCCTGCGCCTGCCGCGCCAGTTGGGCTACAAGAGCTTGAAGTACGTGAACCGGATCACGGCAACCGACAACATCAAGAAATTCGGCAAAGGGCTGGGCGGCGTCGCTCCCGAATACGGTTACTCGTGGTACGCGGGGATCTAGAGAGCAGGGAATAGTAGGTTGGGCGTAGAAGAGCTGAGAGCCGGCTTGCGTGCAGCTCGATTCCCGATCGAACGAAGCGTCCGTTCGGGGCGCTCTTGTGATACACCTTTCTCAAGGAAAATCTCTCATGGAAAACAAGGTGCAATCACCCGCGCTCATCATGCGCTCCATGAAGTACGCGTTCGTGGTGTCGGGGATTCTGTTTGTTTATATCGGGTTCAAGGTAATGGCGCCGCCGCGGCACGAGGCGAGCCAGCCGATTCAGATAGCGTTCGCCTCAGTGGGGCTTGTCTGCATCGCTGGCGGCTTTCTGGTGCCGGGGCTTCTGTTTCGCCCTGTTCAAGGGGCGGCGCAGAACGTGCCGGTGACGACGCAGCTCCAGCGATGGATGGTGAAAAGCATCATGAGCCTCGCCTATTTTGAAGCGAGCATTCTGTTCGGGCTCGTGCTGCACATGCTTGGCGGCAGCAATCGGATTGTCGGACTCTTGATGGGAGCCGGCATTGCCGCGGAGCTTATCTGGAGCCCCGGACCGCCGCCGGGTGCGCAATCCGGCGAGTTCCCGCAAGGGTAGCTGCGAAAGAGCGAGCAAGTCTACTTTTTCAGCTTCCTGAAATCATCGACCCGGTCGAGCCAAAAGAGGCTGATCGTACCGTTGTTGTTCGTCAGGTTTGCGACAAATACACCATCTGAAGTTTCGATCGCGAAGAACGGTTCTTCAATGTCAATAGGAATCTCTGCCCAGAAGAACAGAATTTCGTTCGCGTGCGCTGGCCGAATCACGCCCCATCGCAACGATGGGTACTTCGCCGTCACGGTCTTCCAGAATGCATCCCGCTGTTCATGGGTTCGAAAGCCCCGGCCCGTGGCCTGCAGAGGCTCAGGCACTGACAGAAACATGGTCATCGGAGTCGAATCCTTTGAAAGCGCCTCCTGGCTGTCTTTCAGATCGTTCCAAAGGATCGGCCCGCAGGCAACGACACTGCTAAAGAAGCCTTTTGCGTTCGCCGGATCAATCAGCGCTTGCTGCAGAGCAGCTTTGGCCTTCGCGTTGAGCTCGGGCGAGGCCTTCTTGTAGTGCACGCCCGCCGGCACTTCCTGGGCGACGCCATTGCAGCCAAATAAAAACGCAATTGCCAGTCCGGCTACCAATGTTCGACGCGCAAAAATTGACATAGTGCTCCTTGCTGAAGAGAGTGCTCGATGACTGCGGATATTTGGCAGCCATCTTACCACCGTTGCAGCGGAAAGACGTCCGACAAGCGAGCTAACGAGGCAAGGCGACAGCCAGTTGCTTCCTCCACCGTGTGATCCACACATCGTTGCACCCTGTGAACATCGTTTCATAGGGTGGGACTCTTCGCCTTCCTTGTGCCTCACATCACTGCGGCTAACCTCCTCAGTGCAGAGACTCAGCTTAGCGGTCGATCTTCCCAACAGCCGCACTGTGGAGCGAAGCGAATGAGTGAACCAAAGACTGTGATTCCCACCGTGATTATGGACGGGAACGAGGCCGCGGCGTCCGTGGCCTATCGACTCTCCGAAGTCGTTGCTATCTACCCCATTACCCCCTCTTCACCTATGGCCGAGTGGGCCGACCAATGGCTATCGGAGGGGAAGAAAAACATCTGGGGCGCGTTGCCCATCGTGGAAGAAATGCAGAGCGAAGGGGGCGCGGCGGGCGCGCTGCACGGCGCGTTGCAGGCCGGGGCCTTCGGCACCACGTTTACGGCTTCGCAGGGCCTGCTGCTGATGATCCCCAACATGTTCAAGATTGCCGGTGAGCTGACCCCAGCCACGATGCACGTCTCGGCCCGCACCCTGGCTACGCACGCGCTATCGATCTTCGGCGACCATTCCGACGTAATGGCCTGCCGCTCGACGGGCTGGGCCATGCTGGCCTCGAATTCCGTACAGGAAGTGGCGGATCTCGCGACCGTGGCGCAAATCGCCACCCTCGAATCACGCATTCCTTTCATTCATTTCTTCGATGGTTTCCGCACCTCGCACGAAGTGGGCAAGATTGAACCGATCAGCGACGAAACCATTCGCTCGCTGATGGACGACAAGTATCTGATCGCATTTCGGAAAAACGCGCTCTCCCCCGATCGCCCCTTCATTCGCGGCACCGCGCAGAACCCCGATGTGTTTTTCCAGGCGCGCGAGGCGTGCACGCCGTTCCACGCCGCCGTTCCCGGCATCGTGCAGTCGGTGATGGATCGCTTTGCCGTGCTGACGGGCCGCAGCTATCGCCTGTTCGACTACTACGGCGCGAAGGACGCGGAGCGCGTGATCGTGCTGATGGGTTCGGGCGCCGAGGCGGCTGAGGAAGCCGTGGATGCTCTTGTGCGCCAGGGCGAAAAAGTGGGCATGGTCAAGGTGCGCTTGTATCGGCCCTTCGATAGCAAGGCATTCCTGGCCGCACTGCCCGCGACCGTGAAGTCGATGGCGGTTCTGGACCGCTGCAAGGAGCCCGGCGGCGCCGGTGAGCCGCTCTATCAGGACATTATGACGGTGCTGGCCGAGAATACCGGAAAGCTGCCGTTCGCCGCGTCGGCCGTCATCGGCGGCCGCTACGGCCTCTCGTCGAAAGAATTTACGCCGGCCATGGTCAAGGGCGTCTTCGACGAACTGAAGAAGCCCTCCCCCAAGAACCACTTTACGATCGGTATTAATGACGACGTGAGCCACACAAGCCTGGACTACGATCCGGAATTCTCCACCGAAGATTCGAAGACGGTGCGCGCGCTGTTCTACGGCCTGGGCTCCGACGGCACAGTGGGTGCCAACAAGAATTCGATCAAGATTATCGGCAGCGAGACGCCGAACTACGCGCAAGGGTACTTCGTGTACGACTCGAAGAAGTCGGGCTCGATGACCACGTCGCACCTGAGGTTCGGACCGAACCCGATCCGGTCGACGTATCTCATTACGCGAGCCAGCTTTGTGGCCTGCCACAACTTCAGCTTCCTGGAGAAGATGAACGTGCTGGAAGCGGCTGTTCCGGGCGCGGTTTTCCTGCTCAACTCAGCGTACTCCGCCGCCGATGTGTGGGATAAGCTGCCGCGCAGCACGCAGCAGGAGATGATCGCCAAGAAGATCGAGTTCTACGTGATCGACGGCTACAAGGTGGCGCGCGAAGCCGGCATGGGCTCGCGCATCAACACCATCATGCAGACCTGTTTCTTCGCCATCAGCGGCGTGTTGCCGCGCGAAGAAGCCATTGCGCAGATCAAGAAGTCGATTCAGAAGACCTATGGCAAGCGCGGCGAATCGGTGGTGCAGAAAAATTTTGCCGCCGTGGATCACGCGCTGTCCCACCTGGAGAAAGTCGAGCTGCCCGCGGCCGCGACCTCCACGTTCGATCTCACAGGCGCATTCTCTTCAAAGGCGCCTAAGTTCGTGCACGACGTGCTGGGCATGATCGCAGAGGGCAAGGGCGACCTGATTCCCGTTAGCGCGATTCCCGCCGGTGGCGCGTATCCTTCGGGGACAGCCCAGTGGGAGAAACGCAATATTGCGCAGTTTATTCCCGTTTGGGACAAGGACCTGTGCATCCAGTGCGGAAAATGCGCGATGGTGTGCCCGCATGCCGTGATCCGCGCCAAGATTTACAGCTCCGAACTCGGCGACAAGTCTCCGGCGACCTTCAAGTGGGCCAAACCAAAGTGGAAGGGCATGGAGCAGGAGCGTTACACGCTGCAAGTTGCGCCTGAGGATTGCACGGGGTGCGGGGTATGCGTGGAAGTTTGCCCCGTGAAGAACAAGAGCGACGCCAGCAAGAAGGCCATCAACATGGCACCGCAGGCACCGTTGCGCTCGCCGGAGCGCGAGAACTGGGAGTACTTCCTTTCGTTGCCCGAGGTGGACCGCTCGAGGCTCTCGCACTCGCAGGTCAAGGACATCCAGCTCCTGCAGCCGCTCTTCGAATTCTCCGGCGCTTGCGCGGGCTGCGGCGAAACGCCGTATATCAAGCTGCTCACGCAATTGTTCGGCGACCGGCTCTACATCGCCAACGCCACGGGGTGCTCGTCGATTTACGGCGGCAACCTGCCCACTACGCCCTATACCTCGAACGCGCAGGGCCGTGGGCCCACGTGGTCGAACTCGCTTTTTGAGGACAATGCCGAATTCGGATTCGGCATGCGGGCGGCGCTGGATCAGCAGAAGGCTTTCGCGGAGAATCTCGTCACGCGGATGGCGGCGACCATTGGAGCGGAGCTTGCAGCCGATCTGGTGGGCGCTTCGCAGAAGACCGAACCGGAAATCAATCGGCAGCGCGAACGCGTGAATGCGTTGCGCGAAAAGCTCACCGGGAATGAATCGTCCGACGCGAAAAATCTGCTGGCCATTGCCGACGTGCTCATTCGCAAGAGCGTGTGGATCCTGGGTGGCGACGGCTGGGCCTACGACATCGGCTTTGGCGGGCTGGATCATGTGCTCGGATCGGGCAAGAACGTGAATGTGCTGGTTCTCGACACCGAGGTCTACTCGAACACGGGCGGCCAGGCGTCAAAGGCCACGCCGCGCGGCGCGGTGGCAAAGTTTGCCGCCAGTGGCAAGCCGAATAGCCGCAAGGACCTGGCCATGGAAGCCGTCAGTTACGGATCGGTCTACGTGGCGCAGGTGGCGCTGGGCGGCAACGACACGCACGTCGTGAAGGCCTTCCAGGAAGCAGAGGCGCACGATGGTCCGTCGATCATCATCGCGTATTCGAGCTGCATCGCCCACGGCTACGACCTGGTGCACGGATTGGAGCAGCAAAAGCTGGCTGTGCAGTCCGGTTACTGGCCGCTGATGCGCTACAACCCCGCGCTGCGCGAGGATGGAAAGAATCCTTTCCAACTCGATTCGAAGGCGCCTTCGATCCGGCTCAAGGACTATGCTTATCGCGAAGCCCGCTACACCATGCTGGCGCGCAGCAATCCCGAGCTGGCCGCGAAACTGCTTGCGGAAGCACAGGACGACGTGGAGCGCGAGTGGCGTGTCTACTCCGGCCGCGCCGCCATGCCGGGCCGCGGAGAGACGCCGCATATCGCGCCACTGGAAAAACTTGAAGATAAGCCTGAAGTGAAGCTGGCAGCTACGGCTGTCGGAGGTGAAGAATGACCGACATTTCCATGCAGTACCTCGGCATGAAGCTCGGCGGCCCCATTGTGGTCGCGGCCACGCCGCTTTCTGAATCGATCGACAATATTCGCCACATGGAAGATGCGGGCGCCTCGGCCATCGTGCTCACCTCGCTCTTCGAAGAGCAACTGGCGCTGGAGTCGCACACGCTCGACGATGACTTGTCGCGGGGCACGGATTCGTTTGCCGAATCGCTCGATTTTCTGCCCGAACTGGGCGACTACCGCATGACGCACGAGGGATATCTGGAGCACGTGCGGCGCGCGCGGGAGGCGGTCGGGATTCCCATCATCGCCAGCCTGAACGGGACTACACCCGGCGGCTGGGTGCGGCTGGCCAAGGAAATGGAGCAGGCCGGTGCGCAGGCCATCGAGCTGAATACCTTTGCATTGGCGACCGATCGCAGCCAAACCTCAGCCGACCTCGAGCTGCAACTGCTCGAACTCGTGGAGAGCGTATGCAAAGCGGTCAAGGTCCCCGTCGCAGTCAAGCTTTCGCAATCATTTACCAGCCTGCCGCACCTGTGCGCGCGTCTTGAAGACGGCGGCGCGCGGGCCGTGGTGCTCTTCAACCGCTTTTATCAGCCGGACTTCGACATTGAGACGCTGGAAGTCAGGCCGTCGCTGCATTTTTCAACGCCATCGGAGCTGTTGCCGCGGCTGCACTGGGCGGCCATTCTTTTCGGCCACCTGAAGGGCGACATCGCCATCACCGGGGGCGTACATTCGGCGGAAGATGTTCTAAAGGCGGTCATGGCCGGCGCCAGCGTCACGGAGATGGCGTCGGCGCTGCACATTCACGGCATCGAGCACATCGGCCGCGTGCTGGCCGACCTGCGCTATTGGCTGGAGAAGCGCGAGTACGCTTCGCTCGCCGAGACGCGCGGCTGCCTCAGCCGGCGTTCGGTGCCCGACACTTCGCCTTACGATCGCGGCAACTACATCAAGACGTTGAGTTCGTACAGCCTGCGTCAGACGGTGGCTGCGTTTTAAGCTTGTCTATTCGTTCTTTATGATCGGCGGCTGCGGAAATTGCAGCCGCCATTTTTTGCTCGCGCGGAAGGTTGAGGGCGGATTCAGTTGCCGAGAAACCGCAGAACAGCCTTTTCCAAAATGCCGCGCGCGCGGGGAAGAGCGGCTTCGACAGGCGCGCTGAACGTTTCGCCCAATTCGGTAGAGCCCACACCGATGGTCAACAGCATGGCATGGGATTTGATGGAGCCATAGAGCGAGCGCGTTAAACCCAGAAGCTCGGACGGCTTGAGGTGATGCGAAGGCGGTGCAGTTGCGCTCTCGACACGCGATGAGACCGGGACGAGCCTGACGCGACCCGGCGGAGGACTCGCTGAGGAGTCAACGAAGAGCACGGAATCAGCGGCGGCGATATCCTTGGCCAGTTCGGGGGTAAACTGCTGGCGCGAAATGACGTGGACAGCGGGCTCCTGGCGGAATCGCTCTTCCGCCCATGCAGCAAGCTTTGGACCTACGCCATCATCGCTGCGCAACGTGTTGCCGCAGGCAAGTACGAGGCACCGTGCAGTGATTGCCATTTTTCTCTGTTCTCCGAATCGAATCCGTTCTCTGGTCTCTGGGAAATCGCCCGGAACTGTCTTTAATGCGCGCAGGAATCAGTCCCGCGCGACGCGATCCATTACTTCGCCGTCAGCCGACAGGAGCGAAATCTCCAGCGGCATCTGGCCAAAGGCGTGCGTGGAGCAGCTCAGGCATGGGTCAAAAGTGCGAACCACGGCTTCCACGCGGTTGAGCATGCCCTCGGTAAACTTGCCGTCCTTCACATAGCTGCGTGCAGCCTGCAAAACGCCGCGGTTCATGGCGTTGTTGTTCTGGCCGGTGGCAATCACCAGGTTCGCCCAGGTGATCTTGCCGTTGTCGTCGACCTTGTAGTGGTGGTGGAGCACGCCGCGCGGCGCTTCAGCCTGGCCCGCGCCCTCCAAACGATTGACTCCGGCCGTGGCGCGCACGTGCTTGTCGAGAATGCGCGGGTCGCTGAGGATCTCTTCGATCTTTTCAATTCCAAAGAGAATTTCGACCAGCCGCGCGTGGTGATAGTGGAAGGAACTCGAGACCGGCCCGGCGGCCAACTGCTTGAACTCTGCGAATTCTTTCTCCGCTTTTGGCGTGCCCATGGACTTGACGATGTTCAGCCGCGCCAGTGGGCCCACGCGGTAGCTTCCGTCGGGGTAACCGAGCGGCTTGTAGTAGGCGAATTTGGTGTAGCTGTAATTCTCCACGGCTTCGCCGATCACTTCGGTGTAGCGGGTCGCCGTCATGCCGTCCTCGATGATATTGCCGTTAGCGTCGATCAGCCGCAGCGCGCCGTCGGTAAACTCGATCGAATCGTCTTCGTTGATCAGGCTCAGGTAGTTCGAGGGGAAGTTGGCGAAGACCTCGATCTCGGGCTTGAATGTGCCCGCGATCCGCTTATATGCGCCCAGAGCCATGCCGATGCCGGCGTAAGCCTCGGGGATCATGGCCAGAATCTTGTCGCGCTTTTCCGGGGAGAGCGGCTCAGTGACGCCTCCGGGAACCACCCAACCGGGATGAACACGCTTGTCCCCGAGCAGTTCGATAATGCTTTGCCCGAAGCGGCGCAAGCCGATGCCGGCGCGGCCCAACTCGGGCTTGGCCGCCGCCACGCCGAGAATGTTGCGCACCTTGGGATCGGCTTCCATGCCCAGCAGCAGGTCGGGCGAGGCGAGATAGAAATAGCTGAGCGCGTGCGATTGCACCATCTGCGCAAGATTCAACATGCGCCGCAACTGCGCCGCGGTGTGCGGAATGCGCACGGACATGATGGCCTCGCAGGCCTTGGCCGACGCGATAAGATGCGAGACCGGGCAGATGCCGCAAATGCGCGCCATCAGGCTGGGCATCTCGTAGAAGGGACGGCCTTCGCTGAAGCGCTCGAAGCCTCGCACCTGCGTGACATGGAAGTGCGCGTTCTCCACCTCGCCGCGGTCGTTGAGATGGATGGTGATTTTGCCGTGGCCTTCAAGGCGCGTTACCGGATCGATAGTGATGGTCTGGCTCATAAGAACTAGCTCCGACTTTTGCTGCGGGGGCTAAAGCCCCAAGTTGTTCCTTCTCGTTCTTTCGGCACGACTAAAGTCATGCCCTGACACTTCCTACACGTCCCGAAGCAGCGAACCGGCGCCACTTTATGCTCCAAAGCGGGTGAGCGCGGAAATATCCAGCGGTCCGCCGTTGACCAGCGCAGTGAGCGCGGTGTGAAATGTGTCAGCTGAGGGCGGGCAGCCGGGCAGGAAGACGTCCACTTTCACAAACTCGTGGATGGGACGCACCACCTTCAGCAGTTTGGGCACCACGACGCAGGGAATCTGCGCCTGCGCGCTGGCGTTTTGAATATAGGCTCGGTCGAGAATCGCCTCCGGCCCAATAGGATTGCGCATCGCCGGCACGTTGCCGGTGATCGCGCAGTCGCCCATCGCGACCAGCATTTTGGAGTGGTCGCGAATCTTCTTGATCTTCTTCTCGTCGTCGACCGAGGCCACCGCTCCCTCGACCAGCGCAATGTCGACCTCGTCGGGAAACTCCTTCGTGTCGACAATGGGACTGTAGACCACGTCGACTATTTCCGCCAGTTCGAGCAGCCGCTCGTCCATGTCGAGAAACGACATGTGGCAGCCGGAACATCCGTCGAGCCAGACGGTCGCAAGCTTGAGTTTGCTCATTGCGCCTCCCTCATCAGGTTCAGATAGGGCAGAAATTCGGGATACTTCGGATGATCGGAGCCGATTTTGCTCTTGTCGAAGAGGGCTCCGGTGGGACAGACCTGCACGCACTTGCCGCAGCGGGTGCAAGCTGAACTTCCCCACTCCTGGTGCAGGTCAGAGATGATCAAAGAAGTGGTGCCGCGGCCCATCACGTCCCAGATGTGCGCGCCCTCGATCTCCGAGCAGACCCGCACGCAGCGCGTGCACAGGATGCAGCGATTGTGATCCAGCGTGAAACGCTCGTGCGACGCATCCACAGAGAGATCGGGGTTGCGATAGGGCAGGCGGACATGCGTCAATCCCTGCTCCTGGCCGAGGGTTTGCAGTTCGCAGTGGCCGTTGGAGACGCAGACCGAGCAGACGTGATTGCGCTCGGCGAAGAGCATCTCGAGTATCGTCCGGCGGTGTTTCTGCAGCCGCTCGGTGTTGGTGCTGACTTCCATGCCTTCCTGCACCGTGGCCACGCAGGCCGGCAGCAGCTTGTTCGAGCCTTTGATCTCGACGAGGCACAAGCGGCACGCGCCCACGTCGCTCAGGCCTTCAAGATGGCAGAGCGTGGGAATCGGGATGTCGTTCTCGCGCGCTACCTCGAGAATTGTCTGTCCGGCGCGCGCGCTCACCTCCTGTTCGTCGATGACAAGAGTTTTGACATCTGTTTCCGTGCTCATGCCACCACCTCCACAGCCGCTTCCATGTTGCAGACGCCGGCCCGACAGCGCTTCTCGACGATGTGCTCGATGTACTCGTTGCGGAAGTACTTGAGCGTGCTCAGCACCGGATTGGGCGCCGTCTGCCCCAGCCCGCACAGGCTGGTCTCCTTCACCGTGGAGCAGAGGTCTTCGAGCAGCGCCAAGTCATCCAAAGTTCCGGCGCCGGTGCAGATGCGCGTGAGCAGGGTGTACATCTGTGCGGTGCCCACGCGGCAGGGAACGCACTTGCCGCACGACTCGGTCATGCAGAACTCGATGAAGAAGCGTGCCACGTTGACCATGCACGAGGTGTCGTCCATCACGATCATGCCGCCGGAGCCCATAATCGAACCCATCTTGAGCAGCGCGTCGTAACTCACGCCCACATCGAGCATCTGCTCGGGAATGCATCCGCCCGAAGGTCCGCCCGTCTGCACGGCTTTGAATTTGTGACCGTCCGGCACGCCGCCGCCGATGACCTCAATGATCTCGCGCAGCTTGATACCCATGGGCACTTCCACCAGGCCGGTGTTGGCAATTTTGCCGGTCAGCGCGAAGACCTTGGTTCCTTTGCTGCGTTCCGAGCCCATGTCGTGAAACCACTTGCCGCCGTTGCGCACGATGGGCGCGATGTTGGCGTAGGTCTCCACGTTGTTGATCAGTGTCGGCTTGCCCCACAGTCCGCTTGACGCGGGATAGGGTGGGCGCGGCTTGGGCGTGCCGCGCTTGCCTTCAATGGACGCGATCAGCGCCGTCTCCTCGCCGCAGACAAACGCTCCGGCGCCCAGGCGAATCTCCACATCGAAGTTGAAGGGCGTATTGCAGATGTTATTGCCCAACAGTCCGTGACGCCGCGCCTCGCGCATGGCGGTTGTGAGCCGCGAGACCGCGACGGGATACTCGGCGCGCACATAGATAAAGCCCTTGCTCGCGCCCACCGCGTAGGCGGCAATGGCCATGCCCTCGATGACGCGATGCGGATCGCCTTCCATCACGCTGCGATCCATGAACGCGCCGGGGTCGCCCTCGTCGCCGTTGCAGACCACGTATTTCACGTCGCCCTTGGCCTTGGCCACGGTGCCCCACTTCAATCCAGTGGGATAGCCGCCGCCGCCGCGCCCGCGCAATCCGCTTTCGGTGATGCGGTGGATCACGCCATTGGGCGTCATTTCGTTGAGTACCGTCAGCAGCGCCTTGTAGCCGTCGCGCGCAATGTAGTCGTCGATCTTTTCCGGATCGATGTAGCCGGCATTCTCCAGTACCACGCGCACTTGCTTGTCGAAATGATCGTTCAGGTCGCACTGCAGCTCCGGCGCCGGTGAGCCGCCCAGGCAGTTGACAATCGCCTCGGCCTTTTCCACCTTCACGTGGTGGTAGAGCGTCGCTTCGGGATCGACGCGCACCAGCGGCCCATGCGAGCAAGGGCCCATGCAGCCGGTGCGGCGGACCAGGACTTTTTTCCCAGAGGCTTCAGCCGCCTTAAGCAGCGCGTCTTTGAGCGAGCCTGCGCCCTGGCTGGCGCAAGCCAGGTCCATGCACACATTCAATTCGTAGTCGTACCTGGCGTCCTCCTGCTGGACGTTTTTTGCTATCTGTTCGAGCTCCTCGATTGTCATTCCACGGTCCACCTTTCCAGTTGCTCGAGCATCTGTTCGCGCGTCATCTCACCGTTGACTTCGCCGTCGCACAGGACCACCGGCGCGCGGCTGCATGCGCCCACGCAGCGCGCTGTCATCAGGCTGATCTGTCCATCCGGCGTGGTCTGTCCCTGCGCGACACCCAACCGCTTCTCGGCCGCGGCAATCAGCTTGTCGGCGCCCTTGATGTAGCAGGCCGTGCCGGCGCAGACCGTGACGGTGTGCTTGCCCGGCGGCTTGAGCGTGAAGTAGTGATAAAACGTGGCCACGCCATACGCCTGGCTCAGCGGTACGCGCAGTGAAAGCGCAACAAAGCGAATGGCATCGTCATCCAGGAAGCCGAACGACGACTGCACAGTGTGCAGCGTCTCAATGAGCGCATGACGGGCAAAGCCGTTTTTGCGCATGGTGCCGTTCACGATCTTCCATCGTTTGTCTTCGCTCGGTAGAGGCGGGGGCGTGATGACTGGCACTTTTCCTCCCTGGCCGGTGCAGCCCAAGAGCTGCAACCTACGCGGAATGTCGTTTGGGTCGCTCCGCATAGTGCCTACCATTGTTCTACGTGCCGAGGGGTTACGCAATCCGTGACAGCAATCACGATGCTGTGGGGCTATCCCATTTGTTGACTTGGATATCGGCATTCCCGAATGCGGCGGGCCATGCCTCGCCCTATTACCCAAAGAACCGTGTTGCGGCGCACAATATTCACCGAAAGCGCCGTAAAGCGCGTGCGCGAGATCACTTAGAGCGGGTGCGGTACGCCAGAGTGACCGCGCTTTCCTTTGCAAGTGGAGTGTGATGGGCGCTTCGGACGGCCAAACAGCGCCTTATTTGTTACCTCGAAGTTGAAGCTGATAGTTGCTGTAGTCGATTGTGACCACCGTGCGGCCGAAAATCATGCTGTTCGATTCGGCGCGAGCATGCAGCGCCATGGCGAAGCCGCTGATGTTGGTGTACTGGCGCATCAAGTGTGTGGCGCCCATAAAGGCGGAGGGACTCTTCGACGCCACACCTTTAATTTGGATGAGAGAGCCGTCCTTGGCGTCCGCCCACAGGGTTCCGATAATCAGGTTGGGAGCTGCTGCCTTGGGCGTAATGGCAAGAGCGTAGCAGTCGCGGCCGTTGATCCTCTGCATGCCGCCAGACTTCAGCTTCATCTCGTAATTTGCCGAAGTGAACCAGGATTTCTCCACGTTACCGGGCAGGTTGATGGTCCTTTCATTTTCGAGTTGCGGTTTCAATCCGAAACGCAGAATGATGCTGGATCCGCTCTCGGAAAGCACCGTGTATTCCTTGCCGACGCCTTTTTTGTAGGTGTCGCGCACACTCATCTCCGCGACGGAATGGATTTCGTCGCCGCCCCGGTACACGGAATAGTGCTCAACGTCTGTGAATCCCAGAACATTGTCGACGCGGATCGCGACGGCGGCATCGATCTGGCGAATGATGGCGGCTTGGTCCGGGGGCTGCGCTTTTGCCGCTGCAACTCCCGACGCGATCAGGAGCAAAACGGCAACGATGGCACGTATCGTCTGAAATGTCCCGCGATCCATGGTCTTGCTTGTGCTCTTATTCAGTTTATGCTTCTTTTCTCCGGTCCGCGCTGCCCCGCAGTAGTGCTTGACGGAGCTCGCCGAAGGGCGGGAATGGGCAGGTTCACATGCGCTATGCTGGGGTTCTAGGCGAGGCGCATGCGTTGACGCACGAATCTCATCCAAAACCAGAACGACACGAAGTGCAACGAGAACGGTACGAAGTGCGCGGCGTGGTGCAGGGCGTCGGCTTCAGGCCCTTTGTCTACCGGCTCGCTTTGGAAGAGAATCTCGCGGGATTTATTGGCAACGACACCGGCGGGGTAACGATCGAGATTGAGGGACCGGCCGCGCGGGTGAAGGCATTTCGGCGGCGTCTCGAGGCTGAAGCGCCGCCGTTGGCGCGCATCGATTCGATTGCAGCGCACGAAGCGCCGGTCACAGGTGAAACGGACTTTCGCATCGTCGCCAGTGACGCCGCTGGCCAGGTGAGCACCGGGATTCCCGCCGATGCGGCAACCTGCGCGGACTGCCTGCGCGAATTGCTCGATCCCAACGACCGCCGCTATCGCTATCCATTCTTGAATTGCACGAATTGCGGCCCGCGCTACACCATCACGCGCCGCATCCCCTACGACCGCCCACAGACTTCGATGGCGCGCTTCACGATGTGTGCGGCGTGCCAGGCCGAGTACGACGATCCCACGAACCGGCGCTTCCACGCGCAACCCAACGCCTGCGCGGTGTGCGGACCGCGCGTCTGGCTCGTTGCGCCGGACGGAACAGCGATTCCGGCCGGCGATCCCGTGACTGCGGCGATTGACCGCCTGATGGCCGGCGAGATCGTATCCATCAAGGGCATTGGCGGCTTTCATCTCTCAGTGGACGCAACCAACAAGGCGGCAGTGATGCGCCTGCGCGAGCGCAAACACCGCTACGGCAAGCCGCTTGCAGTGATGGTTCGCGATCTCGATGCCGCGCGCGGAATTTGCCAATTGACCACCGAAGAAGAGGCGCTGCTCGAGACCGTTGCGCGGCCGATTGTTTTGGCGCGGCGGCGCGTGGGTTGCGGCATTGCCGATTCTGTCGCTCCGGGAATCCCGTGGCTGGGCGTTTTTCTGCCGTACGCGCCTTTGCAGCATCTGCTCTTTGCCGATTCTCGTGTGAAAGCTCTGGTGATGACCAGCGCCAACCTCAGCGAAGAGCCCATCGCTATCGACAATGAAGAAGCCCTCGCGCGGCTCAGTCACATTGCCGATGCATTCCTGATGCACGACCGCGAGATCCTGCAGCGCTGCGACGACTCGGTGATGGCGTTAGTGGATGGTGCGCCGCAATTGATTCGCCGCGCCCGCGGATTTGTGCCGCTCGCCGTGCCGTTACCCTTCGATGCTCCGCCACTGCTGGCCGTAGGCGGGCATTTGAAGAACGTCTTTGCTCTCGCGCGCGGCCGCTTTGCCTACCAGAGCCAGCATTTGGGCGATCTCGAAAATTTAACGAGTCTTGATTTCTTCCGCGAAGCGCTCAACCACCTGATGCACACCTTCGAAATCGAGCCTGAAGCCGTCGTGCACGATCTGCACCCCGGCTATCTGTCCACCTCATGGGCCAAAGAGTGGGCCGCCGAGCGCAAACTGCCTCTCATCGCCGTGCAACATCACCACGCGCACATCGCCGCCTGCATGGCGGAACACGGCGTCCAGGAGGCGATTGGGCTGGCGCTCGACGGCACAGGCTACGGCACCGATGGAACGATCTGGGGCGGGGAAGTGCTCGTTGCGCGACCCGATGGATTTGAGCGCTTCGCGCATCTCGAGGCGATCCCGCTGCCGGGCGGAGACGCGGCGGTGAAAGAGCCGTGGCGCGTGGCGTATAGCGCACTACGGACGGCGGGCGTCGACGCGGAAGAGGCCGCGCGGCTGGCCGGAGCGGATTCGCAGCAGGCGCGGATTGTGGAACGAATGATAGATCGCGGATTGAATGCGCCGCTGACTTCAAGCCTGGGGCGGTTGTTCGATGCGGTGGCAGCGGTAGTGCTCAAGCGGCGCGTAGTGGATTACGAGGCGCAGGCGGCGATCGAATTGGAGGGGCTGGCCGTGAATGAGCCGGACGAACCGGCGCCGGAATGCTATCACCTCAAGCTCGTGAGCGGGGATTGGTCAAAGCGCGAGCCTGCAATTCTTACCGCCAGGGCGATGTGGGGTGCGCTGACGCAGGACCTACTCCGGGGCGCCACAAAGCCGAGGATTGCGGCTCGGTTTCATGCTGGCGTTGCCACGGGTTTCAGTCACGCTGCGGTTTTGGCGCGCGAAGCGACAGGAATCGCACGGGTTGTTCTCTCCGGCGGCTGTCTGCACAACCGCAGATTGGCGCGATTGCTGCGCACAGGGCTCGAAGAAGAAAACTTTCAGGTTTTTCAGCATCGTACAGTCAGTCCCGGCGACGGCGGGCTCAGCTATGGCCAGGCGGTTGTCGCCGCGGCAATTCTCAAGAAGCGCAAAGCCGAAGGCTGAAAACTACAAGCTGCCTCAGCCGGAAATTCGCACCAGCTCCTGCGCTTCCTCGCGCGGCCCGAGGATCGACATGCGCGGAATGCGGCCGCGCACCATGGCGACCTCGTCGCAGCGGTGCAGACGCGGGCAACTTTGGCAATCCTTGAAAACCTTGTCGGGCAGCTCCGATTTGTCCTCGACTGTGCGGAAGCCGTACTTGAAGAAGAAATCGGGAATGCGCGTGAAGAGGCACACGGACTGGATGCCGTGCATTTCAGCTTCTTCAATGAGCGCTTTGATGATGCCGCCGCCTGCGCCCTGGCTCTTGGCTCCGGGCGAGACCACGATGGAGCGCACCTCGCAGAGATGCGGGCCGTAGAGATGCAGCGCGCCGCAACCCAGAAACACCCCGCCATCGGACTCGGCAACAGTGAAGTCGCGGATATTCTCGCAAATTTCCGCGAAAGGCCGTTTTAGCAGCGTTCCGTCGCCGGAGAGCGAGTTTACGAGATCGTAGATGTTCGAGGCGTCGTGCAGCAGCGCCTTACGCACCAGCATGAACGGCCTCCGCAACAGTGGATTTCACGAGCGCGGCAATGCGCCCGGATGCGGCGTCGAGCGCCTGCTTCACGCGCCGGCGCGCGGTCCCGGCGATTACGTCGTGGCAATCGAGCGTGGCGTCGAGTGCGATCGCAGCAAAAAAGTCCTCGCCGAACTCTTCGCCAAACGGACGCAGCTCCACGAGGGTCAATTCGTTCAACTCGACACCTTTTTCAATAGCGAACCGCACCGCCTGTCCGATCTTCTCGTGCGCCAGGCGGAAGGGAACGCCCTTGTGAACGAGATACGTGGCCGCGGCCATGGCATTCAGATAGCCCGACTGCGCCGCGGCGTTCATGCGCTTGCGATTGAATTGTAATGCCGCTGTGAAACGCGCAACAAGCTTGAGCATTTGCGGCACAAAGTCGGCGGCAAAGGCCGGCTCTTGCGTCTCCTGCATGTCTTTATTGTAGGCCAAAGGCAGTCCCTTGAGCTGCAATACCACGGTTTGCGCTGCACCGTTGAGGCGGCCAACTTTCGCGCGCAGCAGCTCCGTCAGATCGGGGTTTTTCTTCTGCGGCATGGCGCTCGAACCAGTAGAAAAAGCCTCAGGCAGAAGCACAAACCCGAATTCGGCGGTGGCGAAGAGCGTAATCTCCTCGGCAAAGCGGCTCAGGTGCAGACCGACAAACGTGAGCGCCTGCAGATACTCGAGAATAAAATCGCGATCGCTCGTGGCATCGATGGAATTGGTAGTCGGCGCTGTGAATCCGAGCTCGCGCGTGGCGATCGAACGGTCAAGCGCGAGCGTAGCGCCGGCCACAGCGCCCGAGCCAAGCGGGCAAAGGTTCAAGCGCCGAGCGCAGTCAGTCAAACGCGATGCATCGCGCAACGCCATCTCCACGTAGGCCAGCAGCCAATGCGCGACGAGTACAGGCTCAGCCCGCTGCAGGTGCGTGTAGCTCGGCATCACGGCGTCGTCCGCTTTGCGCGCCTGCTCGACGAGCGCGAGCGCCCACGCGGCGAGCCCGTCGATCACTAGTTCGATTTGTGCGCGTACATAGAGCCGCAGGTCGGTAGCGATCTGTTCGTTGCGGCTGCGGCCGGTGTGCAATTTCAACCCCAGTGGCCCGATCCGATCCGCCAGCTTGAGCTCGACGAAGTGATGAATGTCCTCGGCCGACGAGTGGTCGCGCACCTGTGCCTTGCCGGCGTCGGATGCAAACTCCACGCCGATCGCGTCGAGCGTTTTCCGCAGCTCTGCTGTTTCTGATTTGCTCAGAATTCCTGCCGCGCAAAGAGCAGACGCGTGCGCCTTGCTGGCGGCAATTTCTTCATCGAGAAGCCGCCAATCGAAAACTATGGACCGTTGCCACGCCTCAAACTCCGCGTCCAGCGGCTCGCGAAAGCGGCCCGACCACATCTTCCCGGATTGTTGCTCGTTCGACATTGATCTAAGCGTACCCGTTATTCCTTCTCTTTACCGTTATTAAGTTGGGGCATTTCGCTGCCTTTGCTCAGCGTGAGGAGGCCGGCTTTGGCGTAGGTGAGGAGCTTCTCCCGGGTGTCTGTAATGTCGAGGTTGCGCATAGTGAGTTGTCCGATGCGGTCGCGCGGAGAGAAAGTCGATTCCGTCTTCTCCATGCTCAGCCGCTCCGGATGGAAAGTGAGATTGGGCGACTCCGTGTTGAGAATTGAGTAGTCGTTGCCGCGGCGCAACTCGAGTGTGACCTCTCCCGTGATGGCTTTGGCGACCCACTTGGCGGATTCGCGGAGCATGAGCGCCTGGGAGTCGAACCAGCGGCCCTGATAGAGCAGGCGGCCGAGCTTGCGGCCATGGTCTCGGTACTGCTCGAGGGTGTCCTCATTGTGGATGCCTGTGATGAGGCGCTCGTAAGCGATAAAGAGCAGCGCGAGTCCAGGAGCTTCGTAGATGCCGCGGCTCTTGGCCTCGATGATTCGATTCTCAATCTGGTCGCTCATCCCGAGCCCGTGCCGTCCGCCGATCCTGTTTGCCTCAAGAAGCAGTTCGACGGCGTCGCCGAATTGCTGGCCATTGAGCGCAACCGGGAAACCCTCTTCAAAGCAAATGGCGATCTCTTCGCGCTGGATCTCGACATCGTCGCGCCAGAATGCCGTGCCCATGATGGGAACGACGATCTTGACGGACGTAGAGAGATGCTCCAGATCCTTGGCTTCATGGGTTGCGCCAAGAATGTTGGAGTCGGTCGAGTAGGCCTTTTCCGCCGACATCTTATAGGCGAAGCCGGAGCGCTGCATGAAGGCAGACATCTCCGCGCGGCCGCCTAATTCGTCGATGAAAGCGGCGTCAAGCCAGGGCTTGTAGACCTGGAGGTCGGGATTAACAAGTAGGCCGTAACGGTAGAAGCGCTCAATGTCGTTGCCCTTGAAGGTAGAGCCATCGCCCCAGATGTGGACGTCGTCCTCCTTCATGGCGGCCACCAGCATGGTGCCCGTGACCGCGCGGCCGATCGGCGTGGTGTTGAAATACGGGACGCCCGCGGTAGTGATGTGGAAGGCTCCGGCCTGCAGCGCGGCGATGCCTTCGCGTACAAGCGCACTGCGGCAGTCGATGAGCCGGGCCTTTGCGGCGCCATATTCGAGAGCCGCGCGCGGAATGGCGTCGTAGTCGGTTTCGTCAGGCTGGCCGAGGTTCGCTGTATAGGCGTAAGGGATCGCGCCCTTCTGCTTCATCCAGTACAGGGCGGCGGAGGTGTCAAGCCCGCCGGAAAAGGCGATGCCGACCTTTTGGCCGACGGGCAACGATTCGAGAATTACGGACATGGTTCCCTCAATAGGTGTCAGGTTTCAGGTGTCAGGGTTCAGTGGTTCCAGCTTTCCACCAGCAGTTTCATATCACTCCTAAACCGTCATGCTTCTCTCGGGCTCAGGTCTTACTTAAGCCTGACACCTGGAACCTGACACCTTCCTACTGAAACTTCTCCACATTCGCCAACCCGCCCAGCAGCAGAAGCAGCAGCGCCTTCTGCGCGTGCAGGCGGTTTTCGGCCTGATCGAAAACGATGGACTGCGGACCGTCGATCACCGTGTCCGTCACTTCCTCATTGCGCCGCGCGGGCAGGCAATGCATGAAAACCGCATGCGGCGCGGCCTTGCTCATCAATGCCTCGTTCACCTGGTAAGGCCGGAAAAGGGGCGCGCGTTTCGTCGATTCGTGCTCCATGCCCATGCTCACGCACACATCGGTGTAGACCGCGTCAGCGCTTTCCACGGCGGCCTGCGGATCCTGCAGCAAGCGAATCTCGCATCCGTTGGCCGCGGCAATTTCCCTCGCCTTGGTCACGATCTCGATATCGGGCGAGTAACCCCGCGGTGTCGCCACGGTGACATTCGTGCCAAGTTGCGCGCCAGTGAGCATCAACGAATGGCACACGTTGTTGCCGTCGCCGACATAGGTAAAATTGAGACCCGTGGCAGAGCCGAAGTGCTCCTCGAGGGTCATGAAGTCGGCCAGCGCCTGGCAGGGATGCTCGAAGTCGGAGAGCGCATTGACCACGGGCACGCGGGAGTTGACGGCCATCTCAGTAATGGTGTCGTGCGCATACGTGCGCAGCACGATCACATCCACCCAGCGCTCCAGGTTGCGCGCCACATCGGCAATGGTCTCGCGCTCGCCGAGGGGCGCATTGGTCTGGTCGGCGAAGATGGCGTTGCCGCCCATCGTGTTAATGCCGGTCTCGAAGGCGAGACGCGTGCGCAGGCTGGCCTTCTCGAACATCAGCACCATCTGCTTGGCGTCGAGAGCATGGCGGTATTCGCGCGGATTGTGCTTGACGTCGTGGCCCAGCTTGAGAATGGCGCGCACCTCGCCGCTGGAGAGATCGGCGATGGAGCACAGATCCTCGCCGGACATGCGCACTGCCGCGGCAAGAATGTCGGAATCCTTCTCGACGGGAACAGTGGTTTCCTTGCGTTCCAAGGTCGCTTTGCTAGACATGATGTTTTCCTCCTGCGGTCGCACCGTGCGCCGCGGCATGTTCAACGAAGATTTCGTCCAGTGCGGAAATCGCGGTATCGATGTGGCTGCGCTCCAGAATGTACGGAGGCAGGAAACGCAATACGGTATCGCTGGTGCAGTTGATGAGAATGCGGCGCTTGAGCATCTCCGCCACGGTGAGCTTGGCCAGATCGGCCGAATCGAGCTCGACGGCGAGCATCAGGCCCTTTCCGCGCACATCGACAATCGTCTCATGCTTGTGGGCGAGCGACCGCAGGCTTTCCATGAAATAATTGCCCACTTCCGCGGCATGCGCCAGCAGCCCTTCCTTTTCGATGGTGTCGATGACGGCAATGCCGGCCGCGCAGGCCAGCGGGCCCCCGCCGAATGTAGTGCCGTGCATGCCCGCGTGCATCACGCGCGCAACCTCTTCCGTGCAGAGCACTGCGCCGAGAGGAATTCCGCCTGCAAGCGGTTTCGCCAGCGTGGTCACGTCGGGTTGAATGCCGTAGTGCTGGTACGCGCACCACTTGCCGGTGCGGCCCATGCCGGCCTGTATCTCATCGACGATCAGCAACGCGCCGGTGGAATTGGCCAGAGCGCGCGCCTCGGCGAAAAACTCCTGCGTCAGCGGCCGCACGCCGCCTTCGCCCTGGATGGCTTCGACGAGAATTGCGCAGACCTCGCTCGAGAATTTGGCGCGCAGGTCACTTACATCATTAAAGCGCACAAACTCAACGCCAGGAACCACAGGCGCGAACGGCTCGCGGTATTTTGCCTTGTACGTCGTCGACATGGAGCCGAAGGTGCGGCCGTGGAAACTCTGCTCGAGCGCCAGGAACTTGGTGCCGATCTTGACGCCTTCGCTGCGCCGCAGTCCTGCGTAGGCGCGCGCCAGCTTGAGCGCGCCTTCCCAGGCTTCCGTGCCGGTGTTGGCAAAGAAAGCGCGGTCGAGGCCGGTGCGTTCCGTGAGGCGCATCGCAAGCTCCGCCTGCCCCTCGTGATAGTAGAGGTTCGAGATGTGAATCAGAGCGCGGCTCTGGCGTGCAATCGTCTCCACGATTGCAGGATGGTTGTAGCCGAGCGCGTTGACGCCGATGCCACTGAGTAAATCCAGATAGCGATCACCCTTCTCATCGATAATGTAGACGCCTTCGCCGTCTACGAAGAGGATGGGGCTCCGATCGTACGTGGTGAGCAGCAACCGCGCTTCCGCGGCACGAATCTGTTCGAGCTTTGTCATCTTTAAAACCAACCTCCTGATCGCCAAATCCCACAGAGGCCAAAGCCCCGTTTCCTTTGTGGCCACCATTCGGCACGACTAAAGTCGTGCCCTTTCACGAACCATTCTTGAACCGCTCCTAGGCCACCATCACTTCTGTGCCGTGCGCCACACGCGAACTGCACAGGTCGGGCAGGGAACTGGCCGCTTCCGCGGGCAAAATCCGTACGCGCTTCACGCCGTTCAAAAGCGCCTCGCGACAGGCGCCCAACTTGGGCAACATGCCGCCGGAGATGACGGCGCTCTTCGCCATCTCCGCTATTTGATCAATCGATAACCATCGCAGCACCTCGCCGTTCGCGCCCTTCACGCCGGGAACGTCAGTGAGGAAAACCAGTGCGTCGGCGCGGCAGGCGATGGCGCAAGCCGCGGCCATCTCGTCGGCGTTGATGTTGTAATACTCGCCGTCAAAACCTAAAGCCATAGAACAGAGCACGGGCACGCCGTTCAACTGCCAAATGGCGTCAAGCCAGCGCACGTCGCTCGCGGCAATCTCGCCTACGTAGCCGAGATCGGGTGCGGTGCGCTTCTTGCGCGCGCGGAAGATCATGCCATCGCCGCCGCAAAGTCCCACCGCCGGCTGGCCCAGCGCGCTCAACGCGGCTACCAGGCTTTTATTCACGCGCCCGGCAAAGACCATCAGCGCCACATCGCGGGTTTCCGCGTCGGTGACGCGCAGGCCGTCGATGAACTCGCTCTGCTTGCCCAGCGCCTTGAGCGTGCGCGTCAACTGCACCCCGCCGCCGTGCACCACGGCCACCTGATTGCCGTCGCGCACCAGCTCTGCGATGGCCCGGGTGCAGCCTTCCAGCAGCGCCGGAGTTTCCAGGCCGGCGCCGCCCAATTTGACCACATACCTCATTCGCGACCCTCCGCGGCGAATATCATTCGAGACCTTCCGATTCTGGCCAGCCGGCGATTAAATTGAAATTCTGCACGGCCTGGCCGGCAGCGCCTTTCAACAGGTTGTCGAGGCAACTGACAATGATGGCGCGCTTGCCGCTCGCATCGAGTTGAAATCCTATGTCGGCATAATTCGTGCGCACCGAGTACTGAATCTGCGGCAGCGTGTTTTCATAGACCCGGACCATGGGGCTGCCGGCAAAAAACTGGCGATAGACCCGCGCCACGCTCTCCCGCGTTTGCGCTTTCTTGAAGCGCACGTAGATCGTGGACAAAATGCCGCGCGGAATCGGCAGCAGGTGCGGCGTAAAAATGATTTCTTCGCCCGCGATGCCGATTTGCTCCAGCAGCTCGCCTGTATGGCGATGGGCAAAAACGCCGTACGCGGAAAGATTGTCGGCCGCGTACATGAAATGCGTTTTTGCAGTCGGGGCCTTTCCCGCGCCGCTCACTCCGCTCTTGGCATCGGCAACGATGCCGTGCTCGAGGTCGACGAGTCCCGCCGCCACGAGTGGTTTCAGCGGCAGTATGATCGACGTCGCGTAGCAGCCGGGATTGGCGACGAGCCGCGCGCCGTGAATCTGCTTGCGATGCAACTCCGGCATCCCGTAGACGGCCTGCGCCTGCGTGGCCGCGGCTTGCTCGCTGCCCTCGTCGTCGAAGGCATACACGGTGCGGTTGGCCGCTTCCGTCAGCCGCCAGGCTCCGCTCAGGTCGATCACACGCATTCCGCGCTTGAGCGCTTCGGGCGTCCACTCGCGCGATTGCTCATGCGGCGTTGCCAGAAACAGCACATCTACGCCGAGCGTCGTCAGCAGCTCCCAGCTGAACGGCTCCATCTTGAGCGTGCTTGCGACGCCGTTGTCGCCGAGCTGGGGATGAATCTCAGCGAGTGGAATGCCTCCGCGCTCGAGGTCTTTGCCCTCCACGCGCCCGGCAAACACCGGCGGCTTGCCCTCGAGGCGCGGGTGATGCAGCAGTAGCCGCGCCAACTCCGCGCCGGCGTAGCCCGTCACCCCCACAATCGCTGTCTGAACCTTCTTTGTCATGCTTGCAATATCATCCTCAACCTGGCAGCGACTTCGCCCGCCTGCCTCGTGTCGGTGCAAATCACAAGAACCGTATCGTCGCCGGCGATGGTGCCCGCCACCTCCGGCCAATCTTCGCGGTCCAAAGCCGCCGCCACCGGCTGCGCCCCACCCAACGCCGTGCCCACCACCACCTGATTCATTGCATGCTTCACGCGCAGGCCGAAGCTGTCGAGCATTTCCTTCAGCGTTGGCTGTTGATCGTCTTCCGTTTCGGCAGTCGCGTGCGTCGCGCCATTGCCGTTGGGGATCGAGTATCCGCGCGGCCCCTTGAACAGTTGCAGCTCGTGCATGTCGCGCGAAAGCGTCGCCTGGGTCACGTGAATGCCGCGCCGTCGCAGCTTGCGGCGCAGCTCATCCTGGCTGGTCACGGGAGTGTCAGCCAGCACTTCGCGGATTACGTTCAGCCGTTGCGTCTTCACGGTGCGTCTCGCTTTTCAGGCAAAGCAAAGGCGCGGTCCGCAGGGCGGAAACCGCGCTTGAATAAATATACAACGATCCTGAATAAGTATGCAAGCAGATTTTGTGCAAAAATGCGAAAAAACGACCTTCTCCAACGGATTTCTGTGGGTTGTCGATCTGACTTCTGCGAAAAGGGCGAATCCCGCGTTACGTGACCGTCCAGTACACGGCAAATCGCTGCCAGCTCTGGTTCAACGGCTTCAGGGTCACGTCGCGCTCTTGTCCCGTGGTGCGAAACGTGAGCGCCTCGCCCGGGACAGGCTTGATCCACGTCGCCGGATCGGAGCCGGCCGCTTTCAGTGAGGGCACGTCCACGGCGGGCGCCTCATTAACCTCCGGTCCCATATGGTGCTCTAGTTCTACCGCGAGCCCGGCCTTGGGGAACTGCCCGGCCAGCACAAGCGGCCCGTAGAGGAAAGCCTGCTGCGTCCGGTCGTCGGCCAATGGCTCTGCCGTGAGCCGCATCGGCATCGTCAGTTCCACGCGATCTCCGGCCCTCCACATGCGGGTGAGCGCCAAATAGCTTCCGGGAGTTCCGGCTGTCTCCAGTCGCTTGCCATTGATCGCCACTGAATTCTCGTCAGTGGTCCATGCGGGAATGCGCAGCCGAAGCGTCCACGCTTTGGCGGGCGTTTTTTCAATCGTGAGTTGGGTGCGGTCGCTTTCAGGGAAGTTCGCCGCTTGTTTCAGCCGGATGCCGCGTTCTTTCCAGGTCACCGTGGAGGCAAAGTAGAGGTTCACGTAAAGCGATTCGTCGTCGTGAGAGTAAATCGTGTCGTTCAGCTTGGCGAATTCTTCGAGGGCGGTTCCAGTGCAGCACCAGAACGTTGCATCCTCAGTGCAGGTTGTCTTCCAGGCCCCGGGCGCAAGCGACAGAAAATACGTGGTGTGCCCGGTCTCCGGCTCGATGGCGCCAAGGCGGTGATTTACGAGGTTGCGTTCGTAGTAGTCGATCAGGCGGCTGTCGCCACTCCAGGCATAGAGATGCCGAGCCAGCTTCATCATGTTGTAGGCGCAGCAGCATTCCTGGTGGTGTGAACTGACATGCATTTCGGTGGCAAGGTGATTTGGATCGGTGAGCCAGTGCTCATTGTTGCTCGATCCGCCGGTTGCGTAGGTGCGTGACTCCGCCACCGTCTCAAAAAAGAAGCGCGCCACATCGGCGAAGCGGTAGTCCGATGACAACTCGTGCCGCCGCGCAGCGCCGATCACCTGAGGAACGTGCGTGTTCATGTGCTGGCCCTTCAACTCATCGCGCCGCATGGCCAGGGGCGTGAAAAAAACCTTCTTCGTAAAGCGGTCGCCTGTCCGCGCCCAGCGGTCGTCGCCAGTGACAGCGGCGAGGTTGTAGAGGACGTCGTTCATGCCGCCGTACTCGGTGTTCAGGATGTCCTGCATGTGCTCTTCGGTTTTGGAGGCGGTCCACGCGTCGACCCATGCGGCAAGTTTGACGAGTACGTCGAGGGCCTGATCGTTGCCGGCCTGAGTCTTCATGTCGAGCAAGCCTGCCATGATCTTGTGCAACGTGTAATACGGCGCCCAGACACTCACGCGTCGATCGAGGCGATCGAAGAGTTCGGTAGGGAAGGCGCTGACATAGCCGTTGCGGTTGAGCTTCTGCTGACATTCGGCGATTCCTGCCACAAGCTCATCGGCCTTAGTTTTGATTGCGGTGTTGCCTGTGGCCGCGTAGAGAAGCGCGCACGCCGACAGATAATGCCCGACGAAATGTCCGCGCAGCTCGCATTTTGGATCTTCCCAGCCGCCCAGAGGCTTGGCGGGCGAGGGCAGGCCGGCGGTGACGCGGAAGTTGTGCAGCAGGCGGTCGTTGGGAAGTCGCAGCATATAGGCGCGATTCCAGTCGCGCGCCTGCTGCAGAGGCCCGGCTTCGAGAGTGACATCGCGCAGAGCGAAGGGTTGCAGCTTCGGCGAGATTTCGTCGCGCGCAAAGGCGAGCGGCGCGGCGAACGGCTCGGGTTCATCGACGACGAAGCGGCGGTTGTCAGCGCCGGCGGGGGCCGGCTTCGGGGCGGCGACCTGAAGCGGCGCGACGGCTTCAGCATTCGCCAGAAAAGCGGACGCGGCAGAAAGTCCCATGGGAACTGCAGCGAGATGCTTGGCAAACTGTCTTCTATCGACCTTCTTCATGAGCGCCCTCTATCAGTGTTGGGTAAGAGCTTACCAGTTTAGCGGCAGCAGCCGGCGCGGGCGAGACTCACTTCAGATCGCGCCAGTTGGGCCCGAAGGCAAGGTCGGCGACAAGCGGGACCTTCAGTCTTACGACGCCCTCCATCTCCGCGCGCACCAACTCCGCAACCTCATCCTTCTCCGCAAACGGCACCTCGAAGAGCAACTCGTCATGCACCTGCAGCACCATGCGCGTTTGCAGCTTTCGCTCCGTGAGTTTGCGGTCGAGCGAGATCATGACTAGCTTGATGAGATCGGCTCCGGTGCCCTGCAACGGCGTGTTGATTGCGGTGCGCTCGGCAAATCCGCGCTGGTTGGGATTGCGGCTCTCAATGTCGGGAATCGGCCGCATGCGCCCGAACATGGTGCGCACACTGCCGTCCTTGCGCGTCTGCTCGAGGGTTCGATCAATAAATGTTCTGACGCCCTGGTAGCGCGCAAAGTAGCGATCGATGTAGGCCTTTGCTTCGCCCTGGGGAATGCCCAACTGCGCGGCCAGCCCGAAGGCCGAAATTCCGTACACGATGCCGAAGTTCACTGCCTTGGCGCGGTTGCGCGTCTCCTTGTCCATGGTTTCGGCGGCGACGCCGAAGACCTCGCTGGCGGTGAGCGTGTGAATGTCGATGTCTTCCGCGTAGGCGCGCATCAGCAGCGGGTCTTGGCTGAAATGCGCGAGCAGCCGCAACTCGATTTGTGAATAATCAGCAGAAAGCAGTTGCGTGTCAGGCGCGGCAGTGAAGGCGGCGCGAATTTCGCGGCCGAGCTCGGTGCGAATGGGAATGTTCTGCAGATTGGGATTGACCGAAGAGAGCCGGCCCGTTGCTGTGGCCGCGGCTTGAAATGTTGTGTGCACGCGCGCGTCGCTGTCTGCCAGTAGCGGCAACGCGTCCACGTAGTTCGATTTGAGCTTCGACAGATGCCGGTACTCGAGCACCAGACGCGGCACGTCGTGCTTCTCGGCCAAAGCTTCCAGAACGTCCTGCGCGGTGGAAACAGATTTGCCTTTGCCGCGAATGGCCGGAGCAGGCAAGCCGAGGTCGGTGAAGAGCACAGCGCCGAGCTGTTTCGGCGAGTTGACGTTGAAGCGTTTTCCCGCGAATTCGAAGATGCGCTCGCCCACGCGCTGAATCTCGGCCCCAAATCGTTCCGAAAGTCTGCCCAACGCAGTTGTGTCGATGTGCACACCGGCCTTTTCCATGCGATAGAGCACAGGCGCGAGCGGCAAATCGATGTCCGTGTAGACGCGCAGCACGCCAGATTGTTCAGCCTCTTCGCGCAGCGCAGGGACGAGCGCGTGAATGGCCGCGGCCGAAGCGGGCAGCGAGTCCGGCGGCATTTGCCCGTGGCGTGCGGCCACGTCGGCAAGCGATTGCGTGGCGTGCGTGGGGTTGAGCGCGTAGGAGAGCAGCATCGAGTCGTCGACCGGGCCGCGCAACGTGACGCCCATCTCGCCCAAAACGTGCAGGGCAAGCTTCCAGTCGTGCACACGCTTGGGTACGGAGACGTCCTCAAGCAGGGCGCGCAACTCCGGCGTGAGGAAAAGTTGCAAGGCGCGCGCGGGATCGGCGCAGACTCCGACACTGAAGTGGGTCTTCTTCTCCGCGGCCTCAGCAACATCGAGCAACGAAGGTGCGGCTGGCTCATCTTCCTCAGCTTCTTCGGCCGCGGGCTCTGCGGCATCGAGCGCAAAGGCGAAGCCGTGTTGACGCGCGGCGGCGGAGATGGCGGCGGATTGCGCGGCGTCCGGCTCGTCGATCAACTCAACCAAAACCCCACCCTCGGCAGGAGCGAGATCGCGCAGCATCGAGGTGAACTCAAGCTCTGTAAAGAGCGTGCGTGCGGCTTCGAGATCCGGCGGCTGCGTCTCCATCGCGCCCAGGTCGAGCGCGAGCGGCACGTGGCAATCGATGGTGACGAGCTCTTTTGACAACAGGACTGCATCGCGGTTCTGCTCGAGCGATTCGCGATAGGCCTTGCGCTTGACCTCCGCCGCGCGGTCCAGCACCGCTTCCACGCTGCCAAACTCTTTGATCAGCTCCACGCTGCCTTTGTCGCCGATACCGGGTGCGCCGGGAATGTTATCCACCGCGTCGCCGCGCAGGGCCATCACGTCGACAACTTTTTCAGGCGGCACGCCGAGAGTCTCTTCCACCTTCGCGGGATCGAGAATCAAATTGTCCTTCTGCGGATTCAGGATCTTCACTTGCTGCGTCACCAACTGCATCATGTCCTTGTCGCCGGAGACGATGAAGACCTCGTGCTCGTGCTCGGCAGCTTCGCGCGCCAGGGTGCCGATCACGTCATCGGCCTCGAACCCCTCGGCTTCGAGGATGGGAATGCGCAGCGCCTCGAGAGCGCGACGAATGTACGGAATCTGGCGGCGCAAATCCTCTGGCATGGATTCGCGCTTGGCCTTGTAGCCTTCGTAGCTCACTTCGTCAAAGCTCTGCGACTTCGCATTCCACTTGCGCAGCGGTCCCATGGTCCGTGCCCGCTCGTCGCGAAAGACCTCGCCGCTCACATCGAAGACCGCGGCAAAGTATTTGGGCTCAAAGTCCTGGCGCAGTTTCTTAATCATGTTCACGAACACGTAAGTGGCCGCCGTGGGCAGACCGGAGCGCGTAGACATTGGTCGCGAGCGCTGCATGGCGTGGTACGCGCGGAAGATGAACGACATGGCGTCGAGCAGGAAGACGGGCGGCTTGGATGGTTCACTCACGGTACAGAGAATAGCAGGGGCCAGTGACCAGGTGTCACGAGATGAATATGCAGTCGCCGTAGCTGAAGAAGCGGTACTTGTGCTCGACGGCATGGCGATAGGCGGTGAGGGTCGGCTCGCGGCCTGCGAAGGCGCATACCAGCATGAGCAGGCTCGATTGTGGCAGGTGGAAGTTGGTGAGCAGCGCGCCGACGAGACGGAATTCAAAACCAGGCGAGATGAAGATCTCGGTTGTGCCGGAATGCGGCTGAATCGGTTGGCCCGTGGCCGCGATCGCCGCAGCCTCCAACGTGCGTACCACCGTAGTGCCGACAGCAACAATGCGCCGGCTCTCCGCCACGGCGCGATTGATGGCGGCAGCGGCTGCGGCCGAGATCGTGTAGCGCTCGCTGTGCAGGTGCACTTCGTCTACGCACTCCACGCGCAAGGGCGCAAACGTGCCTAGGCCTACGTGGAGAGTGATCCGCGCAATCTCAACGCCCTGCGCGGCCAGAAATTCGAGCATCTGCGGCGTGAAGTGCAGACCGGCAGTGGGCGCGGCGATCGAGCCACGCGCCTCGGCGAAGACTGTCTGGTAGCGATCGCGATCTGTGTCCGCATCGTCGCGATGGATGTAGGGAGGCAGAGGGATATGGCCGATGCGGTCGAGGACTGCAAAGAAATCGTCGACAGGTGCAAACTCGAGCAGCCGTTCGCCGAATGGGCCGCGCTCAAGCACCTCCGCTTCGAGCACGATTTCGCCCGTGGGCGCGGGAAAGACCAGCCGCTCGCCGATGGCGACCTTGCGGCCCGGTCGCACCAGCGCGCGCCAGCGGTTTTCACCGGCCGGCTCGATGAGCATCACTTCGATGCGGCCGGTAGGTTTCTCCCGTTCGCGGCGCAGGGTGCGGCGCGCGTAAAGCCGCGCGGGAATCACGCGGCTGTCATTGAGGACGAGCAGGTCGCCGCGGCGGAGATGCTTTCCCAGGTGAGAGAAGAGATCATCTTGAACGGCGCCGGTGGCGCGATTGAGGATCATCATGCGGCTTGCGCCGCGCTCCACTGACGGTTGTTGCGCGATCAGCTCCTCGGGAAGTTCATAGTCGAAGTCGGCGACGCGGCACACCGTGCTCTCATCTTTTGGACTAGAGTATTCAGCCATTGGAGGAAGCTTTCCCAAAGTGCTCGAGCGCCCGCAGCCGCGCGCGTTCGATGGCGGCATTTAGCTCTTCGCGTTGCTGCTCGAACTGGCTCTCCGTAAGATCGTAGGGTACAGAGGTCCAGCGCGCCCAACTCACCACTATGCGCGTAAACGGCTTGGGCACCAGGAAGCGATCCCAGGAGCGCATCGTCCAGGCACGCTCGGGCTCGAGATGGAAAGCACCGATGCGTGCGCCGGTGATGTGCGCGAGCTTGATGGGGCCCATCTTGGTGCGATAGATGGGACCGCGCGGGCCGTCGGCGGTGAAGATGGCCGGGCGACCGCTCTCGAGCACTTGCTTCAGTCCCAGCAGGCCGTCGCGCCCGCCGGCTGAGCTCGAACCGCGCGTAGTGTGAAAGCCGAAGAGCTCGAGGATGCGCGTGATCAACTCGCCGTCGAAGCTCTGGCTCACGATGATCGTGGCGTGCGTGCGGCGGTAGTAGAACGTGCAGGGAAGGACGCACTGGTGCCAGAAGCAGAAGATCTCCGCGCCCGCGCCTTCGCCGAAGGGAAGCGGCGTGGCGCCATCTTCGGCGATCACTTCAAAGCGCCAGGTGCGGCCGACGAGCCAGAGCATCGCCCACACGAGGCGCGGCGCCACGGCCAGAACGAGGCGCTGGCGGAAGGTGAACCTGGGGCTGGATTCGGTGGTCACTGTCTAAATTTTAAAGTAGGCGGCCAACCGCAGATCCTTCGACTCGCTACGCTCAGGAGTAGCGGAGCCAGCGGAGGATTTCGGGGACGGTGGCGCGCTTCCCGTACATGAGGATGCCGATGCGATAGAGGCGCGAAGCGAACCAGACGACTCCCCAGATGCTGAGGATGAGCAGCACGATGGAAAGCGCGATCTGCCAGTACAAGTTGGGCGAGGCCATCATGCCGAGGCGCGGGACCATGACGAGCGGTGCGGTGGGCGGAAAGAGCGATGCGGCCACGACCCACGGCGAATTGGGATTGTTGAGCAGGAAGGGCAGAATGGCGAAGGCAGTCCAGGTGGGGATGATAGCCAGCGAGATGTACATCTGCAGGTCCTGGGCGGTTTCGCAGGTGGCGGCGAGGCCGGAGAAGAAGGCGCTATAGAGGAAGAAGCCGAGCACAAAGTAGACCGGGAAGAGGACGGCTTCGAGCGGGGAGAAATGCAGCTTGACGTTGCCGTTCACCAGCGACGGCATGAGAGCCGTGGCGCTGAGCAATGCAGCGGCGCTAATCCAGATGAGGATCTGCGTGAGGCCAACCGCGCCCACGCCCAGCAGTTTGCCGGTGAGCAAATCGTCGGGACGCGCGACGGCGAGCATCACCTCGAAGACGCGTGAGCTTTTTTCTTCGACGATGGAGCGGGCCATGTCCATGCCGTAGAGAAGGATCGGCATGGTCATGAGGAAAGTCATGAACATGGCTTTGAAGAACGGGCTCATGCCCTGGCTTTTTCCGGTCTGGCCGCTGCCCGCCATTTGCAGCGTATCGAGGTGCACGGGTTTTGCCAGCGACTGGATCTTCTGCGCCGGCACTCCCTGCTGCTCGAGGCGCAGGTCGAGAAATCCGGTATTAATGGCGCCTTGCAGGCGCGAGGTATCCATGAGATCGCCGGAGGACTGTGCAATATAGGTGACGCTGGGAGTGCTGGCGGAGGAGTTTTCGATCAGCAGCAGGCCGTCGAGGGATTTGTTCTTGACGCGATCCTGAAGTGCGGTGCGGTCCTGCGCGGTGAAGGGGGCGACGATTTCGACGGTGTAACCGGCGCGTTTTTCCGCAACGAGATCGCTGCGAATATCGGAGGCTAGTGACGGATTGTCGGCGGCAATGGCGATGTGCCGGATCGCGGCCATCTTGCGGCCAGTGAAACTGGTAACGCCGAGAAGGAATAGGACGAGCAGGGGCACGAGAATCGTGGAAAGGCGGAAGGCGCGGCCGCGGATCTGCTCGACGTATTCGCGCTTTGCGATGAGAAGCATGTTACGCGGCAACAAGCTAGGCATCGGTTTTGCCTCCCACGGTCTGGATGAAGATCTCTTCGAGCGAGGGCTCAACCAGCTCAAAGCGATAGATTCGGGCCGCAGAAGCGGCAAGGTGCAGCAGCTTTTGCGCGTCGCCGTGCGGCTTGAGCGTGATTTCGGCGTGGCCGGCGTAGTTGTTGGCCTCGGCGATCTCGTCGCTCTTCAGAAAATCGGCGCTGCCTTCAAATTCCATGATGACGTGGTTGCGCTCGTAGCGGCTCTTGATCTCGCGCATGCGTCCGCTCAGCACCGCTTCGCCGCGGTCGATGAGGCAGATGGCGTCGCAAAGCTTCTCCACCTGATCCATGCGATGCGTGGAGAAAAGAATAGCCTTGCCGCGATCCTTCAAGGCGAGTAACGCATCCTGCAGCAGTGTGGTGTTGATGGGATCGAGGCCGCTGAAGGGCTCGTCCATCACCACCAGGTCGGGGTCGTGGAGCAGCGTGGCGATGAACTGAATTTTCTGCTGCATGCCCTTGGAAAGCTCCTGCGTTTTCTTGTCGAGGGCGTCGGAGATTTCCATGCGCGCAGCCCAGTCCACGGCGCGCTTGCGGGCGTCTTCCTGGGCGACGCCGTGCAGCCGGCCGAAGAAGACGAGCTGATCCAGAACATTCATTTTTTTGTAGAGACCGCGTTCCTCGGGAAGATAGCCCACGCGATCAAGGCTTATGCGGTCGAAGGGCTTCTCGAAGAGATTGATGCGTCCCGAGTCGGGCAGAGTGATTCCCATCATCATGCGGATGGAGCTGGTTTTTCCGGCTCCGTTGGGGCCCAGCAAGCCAAACATCTGGCCCGCCTCGATGGAGAGGCTGAGGTCGCGAACGGCGACTTTGCTCTCGTAGGCCTTGGTGACTCCAGCGAGCTCAACGACTGGCATGAAGGTTCCTGACTTGCAGATTGCGGGTTGGATGCATGGTGGATCGGGTTGAAGCGTCAGGAGAAGTGTAGCAAAGGGGACGGAAAGACAGCGGAGGTAGCGGGGTTGGCGGAGTTAGCGGAGTTCGCGCCGATCATTGCGAAAAAATGTGGATTCACCGCTTACATCAGCCGGCGGCGCACCATGTCGAGAGCCTGCTGTGCGGCCCACTCGCGGATGCGCTGGCGGTCGCCGCGGAAGGTGCGCTCTACAGCGTCGCAGCCCTGCGGGTCGCAGACGGCGATGTGCACCAGTCCTACGGGTTTGGTTTCAGTGGCGCCGGTGGGACCGGCGATGCCAGTGACGCCCACGCCCAGCGTAGCTCCGGTGCGCGCGCGAATGCCCTGCGCGAGCGCCTTGGCCACTTCGGCGGAGACGGCGCCGTTCTGCCCGATCAATTCGACGGGCACGCCGGCAAGTGACGTCTTGACCTCGTCGGAGTAGACGACCACGCCGCCGAGAAACGATCGCGAGGCTCCGGGAACGCTGGTGATGCGTTCGGCGACCAGGCCGCCGGTGCAGCTTTCGGCGACGGCCAGCGTGGCTTGACGCAGCCCGAGATAATACAGCACGATCTGCTCGAGGGAATCGCCCTGCGAGGAGTAGAGCCAGTCTTCCAGTGCCTCTTCCAGGCGCTCGGCGAGCTCATCGACGCGTCGATGCGCGGCATCGGCCTCAGGCTTGGCGCAGATGAGCGTGATTTGCAGGTCGCCGGTGTGGGCAAGAAGTGTGGTCTCGACGTCGGTGTAGGAGGTGTAGATGGGGGCCAGAAGCTTATCGGCCTGCGACTCGGGAATCATGGCCGCCTTGAGCGTGCGCACGGCGATGGAGCGAAGCGGCACGACAGCGTGAATGCGGGGCAGGCACTCCGTGTCGAAGAGCGGACGGCACTCGTGCGGAGGGCCGGGCAACAGGGCGATGAGCTTGCGATAGCCGCCAAACGTGGTGTCGAGCCACTGGCCGGGAGCGCTGCCATTTACGTTGTGCAGCAGCTTTGCGCCTTCAAGAAGGTCGGCCTGCTTGAGATTGTTCTGCGGCATGGCGATGCGCCACGTGGCGGCACGTGCGTGGAGCGCGGCCACCTGCGAGGCGTCGCGACGCAGTGTGAGCGAAAGAGCCTCGGCAACGGCCTCGCGGGTCAGGTCGTCTTCCGTGGGGCCGAGGCCCCCCATCATGATGAGAATGTCGACCCGGCCGAGCGCGGTGCGAATGGCGTTGACAATATCCTTCTGCCGGTCGCCCACGATGGACTTGAACGCGACGGCGACGCCGATGCTGTTGAGCTGCTCCGTGATGTAGAGAGAGTTGGTGTCCTGGCGGAACGGGGTAAGCATCTCGGAGCCGACGGCGATGATTTCGGATTTCATAGAAAGACAGCTTCTAGCTCCTAGCTTCTAGCTTTTAGCCTATTTTGCGATGGAGGAACCCGTCGGTAGAGCCCGAAGGCCGGATTCGCACCGGTCGGGCTAGAAGCTCAGAAAAGGCTCAGCCCTTCCACTCCCAAGTCCACATCATAAACGGAGTCGTTGGTGGCGAGGATGGCGGTGCCGAGCGGAGAAAACGCAATGCCCACCAGATTGTCGCCGGCCAGCACCAGCGAGGCCTCGCCATTGGGCGTGACGCGCACCAGCCCGTGGCGGCCGTGGAGGCAGGCGGCAAGGTACACATCGCCTTCGCGGGAGATGGCCAGCCCCTGCGGACGGCCCAGTCCGCGATACCAGGCGCGCGTATCGCCGTTCGGCTCAATGGCCCAGATGGCCTCGTTCGACGAGAGCGCCGGCGCAGTGACGAACAGGGTACCGGCGGCATTCACGGCCAGGTGATAGGCGGACACGCTTGGCTCGAGCGTGGCGTGAACAAAAATCTGCCGCTGGGAGTTGATCTTGAAGATGGTGCCGCTGCGGTCGCCTACGAAGAGGTTGCCATCGGTATCGAAGGCCGCGCCCGTGGCCACGCCCATGCCTTCGATGTACACGGTGAACTCGCCCGCCGCATCCACTTTGTAAACGCTGCCTTCGGCGCGCGAGGTCACGTAGAGATCGCCATCGGGACTGAAGGCGAGACCGGTTGCGTTGAGGAGTCCTGTAACGAAGGGCGTGGTGCGGCCGTCGACGCTGATGCGCATCACGGAGACGGGAGTTTGCTTGCCGCGCGGGCCGGAGATGGTGGCGTAAATCATTCCGGAACGGCTGACGGCGGGGCTGGTGACCGGATGCAGGCCGTCGGTCAACTTACGTGCCACGCGCACCGCCGCGGCATTGGCGGCGCCGGCCGGAGTGCGCACCTCAACGAGGCCCATGGATGCGCTGCCGGGCACGCGAAAGGCCAGCCGCGTGGGCCGGCTCATGAGAATGTGCGCCGCATCGCCGTCCACATATACCGCCGGCAGGCTAAAGTCGTGCGGCCCCAGGAAGACCCCCGTCAGCTCCACCTCGCCCATGGGCAAAGCCGCTGCGGGAACCACGTCGTCGACGCGAGGTAGCGGCAGAGCCGCGGAATCGGGTTGTGGAGAGCTGCGGGGCATAGGAGATCAGATCCAGATGCGTAGGAGAGAGGCTACACCCAAAGCATACAGGCCGGCGGCCACATCGTCGAAGACGATGCCCCAGCCGCCTGGCAGCCTCTCCAGCCGCCGCACCGGGAACGGCTTGGTGATGTCGAAGATGCGGAAGAGCACGAGGGCGATAAGGCCGTGACGCCAATCGGCGGGGCTGCCGAGGAGCGCGAACCACTGGCCGATGACTTCGTCGATGACCA
Source organism: Occallatibacter sp. (assembly GCA_050011915.1). Taxonomy (GTDB): domain Bacteria; phylum Acidobacteriota; class Terriglobia; order Terriglobales; family Acidobacteriaceae; genus Telmatobacter. The sequence continues at coordinate 8,526 of JBEKIE010000023.1, read as the reverse complement.
CAAAACCGGGATCGGTGCGGCCGGATTCGCGCTCGACGATAGTGGCAGCGGGGACGCCGAGGACCAGCGCAATCGCATTGCCGATGGCGAGTGCCATGAGAAGCGCAGCGGGAGTGGGATGCGCGAGCCAGGCGAAGACGGCCCACAGAAGCACGGCGGCGAAGGAGCCCCACGTGCCCGGGCCGGGCTTGCCGTAGCCCGCGCCGAAGAAGGTGGCGACTGCGAATGCCCAGGCGGCCTTCCTTGGTTTGCTGCCGTTTTCAGGCTCCGGATTCACTTGCGCCTCGCGTTTTCTTGAAGAAGTACTCGTCGAAGCGGAAACACTTGAAGGCTCGGCCGCCAAATTGAGTGAGGCCGGCAAGGGCAGCCAGCCACAGCACAGGCGGCTTGAAAAGAGTATCAGCCGCAATCCCAAAGAGGTCGAGCAATGTGGGAGAACCGTAAAGGGAGCCCCAAAAGGCGTGGTACCAAATATCTGCAGACCAGCGCCAGAACACAAGAATCCAGAGAGCATAGGAGGCGAGGCGTGTGATCCCGAGGGAGAGCAGAAATGCAGGGAGAGCTAACGCGAATGGAAGCAAGAACGGGAGCTGATTAGGCGAAGAGTGATACCCCGGTCCAAACGGAGAATATGAGAGGCCAAAGATGCCCACAAAACTCAAGTTGAGAGCGGCCAGGCCTGCTGCCACAAGGGAGGCGATTTCAAGAAGCCGCTTAGTCCTCATTCGTTGTCCCCGTCGCGGGTGTTGCCGCCGAGGCCCAGATCTTCGAGGACTTCGGGATCGATGACCGGAGAGCTGATCTTGTAAACGCCCATGGCCCACTTGCCGAGATCGATCTTGCGGCAGCGGTCGCTGCAGAAAGGAAAGTCCTCGTCGCCGAGGCGCACCAGCATCCCGCAAGTGGGACAGCGCAGCAGCTTGGCGGGTTTCTTCTTCGCGGGCATGGATTCGGCGGCGGATCTAGTCTATCGTAACGCGCGATGGCAAAGGACGTGGCTCGCGAGTCCTGGCCGAGTGGAAAAGTGAAAAAAGTGAAGAAGTGAATTCGAACCACGAATTACGATTCACCCTTTCACTTTCTTCACTCACTTCACTCTCTTTACCTCCTCACTCACGTTACATTCCTTTAAGTAGCGTCTCCAGCCGCTTCAATCCTTCCGTGCGCGCGGTGGTGTTCGCGGCATTCGTGTTGGCGGGGTCTTCGCCGGCGCGCATGAAGCCGTGGCCTGCGCCGTCGTAAACCGTCGTCTCATACTTCTTGCCTGCGGCGGCCATGGCGTCCTTCGTGGCCGGAACCGTGGCCGTGATGCGCGCGTCGTTGCCGGCATAGAAGCCGTAGACCGGCGCTGTGATGGCGGCGAGGCTTTCGGTGGGCGGTGGAGGACCGTAGAAAACGAAGGCCTTGCTCAGGTCCTTGCGCTGCGTGGCGAAACGGAAGGACTGGCCTCCGCCCCAGCAGAAGCCGATAACGGCGAGTTTGCCGTTGGACGCGGGGAATTTGAGCGCGTAATCGGCGGCGGCGTTCAGGTCTGCGGTTACGGTAGCGGGATCGAGTCCGGAGACGGCCTTTGTGGTCGACTGCATGTCGGGGAAAGAGCTGGAATCGCCGCCGTTGGGCCCGAAGCCCGAGAGCAGGTCAGGCGCGATGACGATGTAGCCCATGGCGGCAATGTCGTCTGCCATGGAGCGCGCCCAATCGGTGAGGCCGAAGATTTCGTGGATCAGCAGGACCACCGGCGCTTTGTGGCTCACCTCGGGATAGACGACGAAAGCGTTCACCGTGCGGCTACCGTAGGTGACTTTCACCCATTCCTGGTGGCGCGGCGACTTGTTCAGGACGGCCTTGGCCCAGTCCTGGCTGTGAGCGGTTGCAGCAGTCAAGGCAAGAGCGGCACAAACCACTACGGTCGCGAAGCGGGGCAACTGGGGAAGCGGGTTTTTCATGGCGGAAGTTTACTACATGGAGCGAGGGAACAGCGGAGCGAGAGGGCAGGGAGTGAGGGAACGGGACCGGAGGACTCCGAATCTGCGGGACAAAGGGCCCGCTCCCTGATCCCTACTCCCTGTTTCTTACGATTTCCAGAACGGCGATGGTCCGATCCACTGCATCTCGTAGCGGTTCATGAAGTCGTCAGTCGCGGCGAGCGCGGGGTTGGCTTCGGCGTCTAGGAAATACTGCTCCATTTTGCCCGCGGGCGTGAAGGCGATGAGCAGGTGCGCGGGGTTCTCGACGGCGGAGAAGGTGTGGGGAATGTGGGGCAGGGCGAGGACGGATTCGCCGGCGCTGAGCTGCGCGCGTTGCGCGCCAATTTCAAAGACCACGCGGCCTTCGAGGACGTAGAACCACTCTTGCTGGCTCAAGTGGAGATGCAGAGGCGGGCCGCCACCGGGCTGGAGATTGGTGTGCTCGATGATGAAGAGGTTGCCTGCGGTCTGGTTGGCGAGAACCTTGAAGGCCAGCGAGCTGAAGCCCAGCGAGCGGACCTCGCCGAGGCGATCCTGGCCTGCGGCGACCACGTTGGAGCCAGTGGGGTGCGGAAGAGGAGTGTCGGTGGACGCGGCAGAGGTTTGCGCGGCCCAACCTCTCTTCGCAGAGAACGGCACCGCAAGAAGCGAACAAGCGGAGATCGCGGATTGGAGAAAGGTTCTTCTGGGAATCGGCATGGAGAAATGGTAGCGCAGGGAACGAGAGAAGGCCGGGGCGTACGCCCCGGCCTCTTGATTTATTTGGTTAGGTCTGCGGGTGCGGCGGTGGGTTCCGCTGGGGCTTTGCGGCGCAGGATGGCCGCCGAGATGAGAGTAATAACCAGCCCGACGGGCAGCGGCTCCATGAATGTGTAGGCCATGTTGACGAACGGATTTTGATAGAGCTGCGCGGAATGCTGTATGGCTGCGACCTGCGTCGCGATGGTGGCGGGGTCAAGTCCCGACGCCTGCACCTTGTGAATCTGCGCGGCCCAGTAGCTGTCCATGAAGTGGGGCATGAAGTTGAAGTAGAGAATCTCCCACATGGCCACGTAGCAGACACAGGTGATGAGGGCGATCAGGATGCCGCAGGAGAAGGCGCGGCCGAACGAGATTTGGCCGGCCAGGTTGTTGTCGCGATAGCTGCGGATGCCGAAGTAGATGAGCAGGAACGACGCCACCATCATGGTGTAGCCGAGAACCATGCTGTGGACGGAGCCGATCTTATTGGCGATGAGAAGCGAGCCGCCCATAAGGACGGAGATCATCACGCCTGAGATCAGGCCGAAGGTGAGAACGGTTTTCTTCATGTCAAGCTCCTGGTGCAAGTCAAGATGGATTCACGATGCGGTGGTTCGGGGCCGGATGTCGTCATCCTTTCGGATGATTTTTAAAGGAATGGAGCGGAAATCATGCTTTCGGGTGACGCACTCCCACCCCAGCGACGAAGACCGGTCGCCGGGGACCCCTGGTTCACGGCAGGAGGCCTAGTTCTTTGCCGCGCTGCACGGCCTGGGTGCGGCGCGCGGCGCCGAGCTTGTCGAAGGCGCGGGCACAGTGCGTCTTGACGGTGTTTTCTGAAACGAAAAGCTGCGCGGCGATTTCGCGATTGCTGAAGCCGCGGGCGACAAGAGTGAGGATTTCGAGTTCGCGTGCCGTGATGCCGAGAGCCTGCTGCTGGGCCGCATTGGGAGCGAAGGGGGCGGAAGCGTCCGCGGGGACTCGAGCTCCCCTCGCCACGACCGTTTCCCGGATGGTTTCGCGACGGCGCGTGATGCGGAGGCCGAGCCAGATGCCGAAGGTCGCGAAGAGTATGGCGACGAGCGCGCTGTAGAGCTCGACGGAGTGCTCGATGACGACGAAGCGGTATTCGGTGTATTGGAGGGTGACGATGAGGAGGCCGCCCACGACACCGAAGATGAGGACGTGGCGCTTCATGATGGGGTTGTGAAGAAGTATATCCCCGCCTACCCCTAACTCCGCTCACGCCGCATGGCTCTATAAACAATTACTCCATGAAAAGTGCCCACGCAGATGCAAACTTTAGGACCGCCTACGGGCTCAGGGTCTCCGCCGCGGTGGACGCGGCGGAGGAACCTGAAAAAGCGGGGATTGCTGCCGTCCCGGGCGTTGCGAAGCGAGGGCGGAGCCCCCGCCTGGGCGGACAGGTGACTGGTTAGGGCGACCGATGCAGAGTGATGCCTGCACCTGCGGAGCTAGAAATTGGCGCAGCCTGTTGCACAGCCTGCCAGCAGCAAGCTGAAAGCAAGGAGACCGATGACTCTCAAAGCTTTCATGGGGCGACCTCCTGTTGGGATGAGGTAGGGGGAGAAAACGAGTGTAGCGACAATTCTTGCCAGGAGCAAGAGAAAAGACAGGGATTTGAAAGGCAGGGACAACGATACTATGGGGCTGCCGAACTACCGGATCGGGCCAGCGAATTGCGAAGAAATTCACTGCGGATGGGGTGCGCGGCTCGCCTGGAAATGACTGGAAGGCGCATGGCGAGGCGGAAGTGGTAGGATAACTGCCGTCGGAAAGGCGGAAGCCAGCGCACGATCTCGAGCCTGTTGCGATTGCGACCAGGCTTGGGCTGGGCCCCATAGAAGGTGAGTATCCCCTTGTTCCCGACCGAGAGCCAGGAGGTTGAAAGCAGCCTCCGGCGAGTGGCGATCTGGCTTCCTGAAAGGTAGGAGACGGTCGTTATGCGTACCTCGAAAGCATTCTTCCTATTCCTCTTGTTGTTTGCCTTGACGCTGATGGCGTGCCAGAGCGGCAAACCGCCCAACGTCGTGTCCGGGACTGTGGGGAGCCCCATTCAACCCGCGACGTTCTCGGTACTGCCCGCCGCGCAGGGCGAGATCATCGAATATGGCGCAGTAAAAGGAGCCAACAGCCTGGCAGCTGCGATGGGCGGAATCTTGAAGCAGGTGGACCAGGGTTGCGGTGAGAAGCCCAGTGTGGGCCAGGTGTTTCGCGTACAGGGGAGCACCTCGGTCGCGGTGTTCTTTACGGTCGTGGATCATGCGCAGGCCAATCGGCAATTGGCCGGGATGGTGATCGCCGTCCAAGGGGGAAGCAACGATTTTGAAGCCGGCCTGGTTGCCGACTCGGCAGATCGTTTTGCCCGGACCGCAAATCCCATGATGCAGCAGCTTTTCGGTTCATGGAGCCCGGGCGCTTCGCCGGCTGCACCTGCCGGCGGCCAGCCCGCCGTGGCGGCCGCGTTGCACACGATCACAACACAGGACCGGACAGCCAGCGCGGGCATTCCCGACGGGTGGACGATGTTTCCCGGCAGCCATGAGGGGCTCATCCTCCTGACCGGCCCAAAGGGCGAACACATTATCCTTAACCAGTTCCTTCTCGCGTGGGATCCGACCGCTCCCGGTGGAATTTACCAACAGATCAAGCAGCGTCCCATGATGCAGCTCCCTAAGAACACCGTCTTCTATCCGTTCAACGTGGATATGGCGAAGTCCTTTGCCGATGTCTGGCAGGCGATGCTCAAGGGAGAGGGTCAACCTTCCCAGCCAATTCAGATCGCCAGCGCCCAGAACCTGCCCACGTCGAACGGCATGAAATGCGTACACGTCACAGGGCAGTTGAATCCCGGCGCGTCGTTGAATCCAGGCGGAGGCATGCAGGCATTTAATATGACAATCTGCGCCGACCCTGGGCAGGCAGGCCAGTTTGCGTACCACATTTTCGAGGGGTTGCTGCCCAATTCCATTGCCGCTCAGGAGAGCGCCACCGAGCTGGCCATCATGAACAGCTTTCAGGTGGATCAGGCTCTGCTCGACCAGATCGTGAACGCCGAGATGGCCCCCATCCTGAAGCAGGAGCAACAGAACTATAACCAAATGGAGCAGTCACTGATCAGCCGGAGCGAGCAAATCGTCAATCAGATCCATCAAATCGGCCAGCAGGCGACCCAGCGCATGAATGCGACAGAAGACTCGGAGGCGCGAAATGATGCGGGGTTCGACAACTACCTGCTCGACCAGTCGGTGGTGAGCAACGGCTCGGGGCACCAGACGGATTGGAACTCGGAGGCCTATGCGCTGGTGCAGTCCAACCCCGGCAAGTATCAGATAGTGGACACGCCGAATTACTGGCAGGGAGTGGATTACTAAAGGGGCGGGTGGGGCGCGGGTTGGGCGTACGGCCAGTTCCGCTCGTTTTTGGCGTGCGGCGAAGCGGAAGTGGTAGGATAGTTGCCGTCGGGAAGGCTGAAGCCAGCGCACGATACCGAGCCTGTTGCGATTGCAAACAGGCTTGGGCTGGGCCCCATAGAGGGTGAGGATCCCTTTGCTCCCGACTGAGAACCTGGAGGCAGAAGTTGGCCTCCGGCGTGCGGCCGTCTGGCTTCCTGAAAGGTAGGAGACAGTCGCCATGCGCATCTCGAAAGCGTTCTTCCTATTCCTCCTGTTGTTTGTGTTGACGTGCGCCGCGTGCCAGAGCGGCACAACGCCCAGCGTCGTGTCCGGGACTGTGGGGAGCCCCGTCCAACCCGCGACGTTTACAGTATTGCCTGCCACACAGGGCGAAATCATCGAATATGGCGCTGTAGCAGGAGCCAACAGCCTGGCAGCCACGATGGGCGGAATCTTGAAGCAGGTGGATCAGGGATGCGGCGAGAAGCCCAGTGTGGGCCAGGTGTTTCGCGTGCAGGGAACCGCCTCCGTCGCGGTGTTCTTTACGGTGGCGGACCACGCGCAAGCTAACCGGCAACTGGCCGGGCTGGTGATCGCCGTCCAGGCGGGAAGCAACGATTTTGAGGCGGGCTTGGTTGCCGACACATCCGATCGTTTTGCTCAGACTGCAAATCCCATGATGCAGCAGCTTTTCAGTGCATGGACTCCGGGCGCTGCGTCGGCAGGTGGCTCAGGGCCGGGCGCCTCGCCTGGATCGAGTGCCAATGCGCCAGTCGCGACAGGACCGATGCACATCGTTACGGCGCCGGACAACTCCGCCAGCGCGTCAGTGCCCGCCGGCTGGACGGCGGACCCGACCAGCTACGACGGCGCGCTGATTTTGCACGGAGCCAACGGCGAACTGTTGGGACTGATTATGCAGAAGGAGGGGGTGGATCCGACCAATGCGTTTCAGCGGAAGATGGCCGCCTCACACGTGACGCAGGCGGTGGACTTGCAGAACGCCATGTTTTACGCCTACCGCGGCGACCCGGTGAATGAGTTTTCGCCGATGTTGCAGGCGTTTCTAAAGGCGGATGGGCTGGGGGTGACGCAGCTCCAGGTGCAGAATCAGCAGGCCATGCCGGGGTCACAGACCGCCCGTTGCGCGTCCGCTTCGGGAAATCTCGCTCCGAGCGGAGAAGGCGCGGTTGCCTTTAGCGCCGATCTCTGCTCCCAGAACCCGAATCAGTACGGCTACTATACGGTAACTTTGTCGCTCGCCCTGATACCGGTTTCGCTGGGCAACAGGGATCAGGCCGTGGTGAAGGCGATTGTTGCCTCGTACAAACAGAACCAGCAAGTGATCGCTCAGGAGTATCAGCAGGCGCAGCAGATGAAGCAGCAGCAGGACCAGAAAGATTTGGCCATCGCCCAAACGGTGGTAAACAATATTCATCGGCAGGGCGCGGCGGCGGAGTCGCGCATGAACGCGACAGAAAACTCGGAGGCGCGGAACGATGCGGGATTCGATAACTACCTGTTGGATCAGACGGTGGTGAGCAACGGCACGGGGCACGCGACGGTGTGGAACACCGAGGCCAATGTGCTGGTCCGTTCCAACCCCAACAAGTATCAGATTGTGGACACGCCGAATTACTGGCAGGGTGTGGATTACTGAGAGACAAGGACCAAGGGAACAAGGGACCGAGGGACCAAGAAGGCGGGACATCGGGGATCAAGGAACTGAGGGGCAAGGGACTAATCCTCCGGCCCCAGAATGCGCGCGACGAGATCGTAGTCGTGCGCTTCGGTGATTTCGGCGCGATAGAAGCGGTTGGCTTCGAGATTTTCGAGCGGGCCGGAGTCATTCAGGCAGACTTTGCCGTCGATCTCGGGCGCGGGAAACTGAGTGCGGTCCTTCCAAAGCAGCGGCGTTTAGGCATCCTCGCCCTCGGCGAACTAGGTCAGTTCGCGGGCCAACCGCCCAAAACCCACCATTCCGTCAAGCCCCTCCGCCCATAACTAGCTCATTTTAAGTAACTTTCTTTTGCATGTTATTTTGCGGCCGGGGCGCACAATGGTCTTGCATGGCCGAAAAGGCACGAAGTCGACCACCGCTATTCAGGAGAATGTATGTCCAGAAAATGCAAGCACATCACCGTTTCTGTCTCGCAGGAGCAGTACTACCGAGCCCGCCTCCTTGCGGCCGAGTACGACACCACCGTTACCGCCCTCGTGGCCACTTTGCTCGAACAGATGCCGAAACTCCTCCGCCGCACCAACTACCCCAAGCCAAATTCTGAACGGACGGGCAGATCCCTGACATTTCAGACCGGGCACATGCCTGACACATTTTCCTTATCAGGAAGGTTTTTGTTTTGGTCTTCCGGGCCAGGGCAAGCTTGCCCTGGCCCGGAGCC
>JBEKIE010000022.1:0-54549 GCA_050011915.1 Occallatibacter sp. | reverse complement strand
GGCGACGGGAGCGTGATCAGCTTGGGGATACACCGGCCGGCTGCCCGCAGCGGTGCCACAATGTCCTTCTCCCACGCATCGCAGAATGGGTCGGGGCCCTCAACTGTCTGCACGTGCACGCAACGGATGTCGCACGACATCGATAGCGCAAACGAAAGCGCCTTCTCGCTGATCCGGCTCCAGCGATCGATGGGAACTACCACGATGGGCTCGCTGACCTCGGCCGGCACAATCGGCCGGTCGAGATCGATCTCGCGGTTTACGCGCACGTAGTGGCGATTTACAGCGCGCATGAACACGATCATCACCAGGACCAGCAGCACGGTGATCCATGCGCCCTCGGCAAACTTGGCCAGCAGCACCACCAGCGTCGTAATCCCCGTAGCCACGGCGCCTATGCCATTCACCAACATGCGCCTCGGAGCGTTGCCCTGGCGCTTCCAATGCATCACCATGCCCGCCTGGGAGAGCGTAAAGGCCAGAAACGCGCCGATGGCAAACAGCGGAATCAGCCGGTCCGTCACGCCGCCAAACACGACAAGCAGCAGCGCCGTCAGCGCGACCAGTACGTAGATACCCCACGAGTAGAGCAGGCGCCGCCCGCGGATGAGAAACACGTGCGGCATGTAATTGTCGAGCGCGATGGCCCGCGTCAGCCGCGGAAAATCGGCAAACGAGGTGTTGGCCGAGAGAGCCAGCACCAGCAGCACTGAAGCGATGGTGAGGAAATAGAACCATCCATGGCCCATCACCGCGCGCGTCAGCATCGAGAGCACGCTCTCGTAGCCGGGTCCGCCGGGATCGGTGGCAGCAATGCCGTAGGCGCGGCACAGCAGCGCAATCCCGAGCAGCAAAATCGCTAGCAGCGCAATGATGATGGTCAGCGTGGTTTTGGCGTTCTTGCGCGTGGGGTCGCGGAAGGCCATCACGCCATTGCTCACCGCCTCCACGCCTGTCATGGCCGTGCAGCCTGAAGAGAAGACCTTCAGCAGCAGCCACCAGGTCAGCGCCGCGGTCACGGGCGGAATCGGGGGCATGGGCGTCATCGGCTGTGGATGCCCTCCTGCCGCATGCACCACCTGCCATCCGCCCGCCGCAATCACGATCAGCAGCGTCGCTGTAAACAGATAAGTGGGGATCATGAAGACCACGCCCGTGTCATGCACGCCGCGCATGTTCACCATGGTCAGAATCCCCAGCACCATCAGGCACAGCGCCAGTGTGTGTGGCTGCAGGGAAGGAATCGCGGAGATCAGCGCGCCCACGCCCGCCGAGATGCCCACTGCCGCGTTCAGAATGTAGTCGATCATGAGCGCCGCGGCGGCCAGCAACCCCGAGCCCTCGCCCAGGTTCTGGCTGGCCACGGTGTACGACCCGCCGCCATGCGGATAAGCCTCGATCGTCTGCCGGTAGCTGAAGTAGACGATCGCCAGCAGGATCACAATCGCCGTGCTCACAGGCACAATGTATTTCACGCCCAGCAGGCCCAGGGGAATCAGCAGCGTGAGAGCGGCTTCAGGCCCGTACGCGGCCGAGCTCAGCGCGTCCAGCCCGAAGACCGGAATCCCCGCCAGGGGGCCGATATGCTCGGCGCGTTCTTCGCTGGTGGCCAGCGCACGCCCGAAAAGCAAATTGAAACATCGTGTAGCGAAGCCCATGGATCATTGACCTGCGGCGCCGGATTCAAAGCGGGGAACGCTGCCGAAGGCATTGTCTCATGGCAAGTGGATTGGCGGCGCGTATTTCGATCGTCAAAGCTCAGGACCGCGTGACGGCGGCCGGACGGTAACCGGGAGCTTAGATTCTATGAAGTTTTCACTTGCAATTCAATCACGAGCAATAGGATAATGGGAGACTCTTTGCAGTATCCAGCTGCCGTTTTCATATCCCCATATGCCTCCAACAGCTTCAGTTCTGATCATTGACGACGATCCTGCGCACCTGCAGATCTATCGGCTTGTCGTGGAATCGGCGGGCCTCAGGGGATTGCCTGTGCTGGTCACGACGCGCGGCCTCGAATTCCCGGTCAATGAGTCAGTACACGTCGTGCTGCTCGATTACCGCCTCGCTCCTAACATTTCCGCTCGCAGTGTTGCGCTTCAGGTAAAGGACCGCTACCCCTCGGTTCCCATCGTGATCCTCTCCGATCTGTTCGATCTGCCCGCCGACATGGCCCCCGTTGTTCAGGGCTTTGTCCGCAAAGGCAACCCGGAAAAACTGCTGGAGACGCTCCGCAGTCTTACGCAACAACCGACTTAGAAAAGATTGCAATCCCGGGCAACTCTTTGAACCCGGTTCGACATCCAACACTGAGAATTCGGCCCTCCCCCAAACTGTTTCCAAACTCCTGGAACTTTGCGACGGTAAGTATGCCCACACTAGCTCGCCGGGTACTGAAGAAAGTTGTCGCCTGTGGACTGGTTTCCTGTGCCATTCCGCATTTCTGTATCGCAGCCGATGCCCCGCAAACGAGCGACCTGAAGCGTCTCACTCTGGAGCAGCTGGGAGACGTTGAAGTTACCTCTGTCTCCAAGGAACCGGAACAGATCTGGCAGACTCCGGCTGCGGTTTATGTTCTCACCCACGACGATATTCGCAGGTCCGGCGCATTGACCCTTCCCGACCTGTTGCGCACGGTTCCCGGCGTGGAGGTTGCCGAGCTGGAAGGCAATATATGGGCGGTTGGGATCAGGGGATTCAATAGCCCGTATTCGAAGGACGTTTTGGTGCTGATCGACGGGCGCAGTGTCTACACGCCATTGTTTGAAGGCGTCTATTGGGATGCCCAGGACGTCTTACTCGACGACATCGATCGGATCGAGATCATTCGCGGCCCCGGAGGAAGCATCTGGGGCGCCAACGCTGTCAATGGCGTCATCAATATCATCACCAAACATGCGAAGGACACCCAGGGAACGCTGGCCACCGGTTCCGGCGGCTATGTGGACCGCTTCAACGGCAGCATCCGTGAAGGCCTGCATGGCGGAAACAATCTTCAATATCGCCTGTTCGCCAAAGGCTTTGTCCGCGAGGACGAGCAGAATCCGAATTACGGCGCTTACGACCGATGGCACCTGGCCCACGGCGGATTCCGCGCCGACTGGGCCCCCACTCCACGCGACTCTCTCAGCGCCGAGGGCGATGCCTACGCGGGCAAATCCGGCCAGCAGGTGAGCTACGGCAGTTACGCGCCGCTCGCGCAGATAGTGGTCAACGACACATTCGCCATCTCGGGTGGTGATATCGTGCTCGACTGGCAACACCGCTACAGCGGCGGGTCCGACTTTGACGGCAAAGCATACTTCGACCGCACCAACCGCCAGGGCATGGAGTTCGGAGAGACGCGCTCGACGGTCGATCTGGACTTCATCGATCACCTGACCATGCTTCCGCGGCAGGATTTCATCTGGGGCGCGGGCGCGCGCGTCAGCCCCGGAAATGTCATTCAATCTCAGGCGACAGTCGATTTTGAGCCGCACGCGAAGACCGATTATGTCTACAGCGCATTTCTCCAGGATGGCTTTCGTCTGCTGCCGCACAGCCTCACTCTCACCCTCGGGTCGAAGTTCGAAGACAACAACTACACCGGCTTTGAAATTGAGCCCAATGCCCGTTTGCTTTGGAACCCGCTGCCCCATGCCGCGCTCTGGGCAGCCATGTCGCGCGCCGTACGCACCCCCGGACGCCTGGATCGGGACACTCAGCTCACCGACGTCGATTCGGTCTCGCCGGCCATCCTGGTTCGCATCGATGGCGATCCCAACTTTAAATCGGAAGTGATGGTGGGCGTCGAGGCCGGCTATCGCCAACTACTTTTCCCCAAGCTCTACGCCGATATCGCCGCCTTCCGCAACGATTACGAGAATCTGGAGAGCTACGGCGCCCGCACCGTGAGTTTCATCACCACGCCCGTCTCCGCCGAAGTGCTGACGATCCCCTTTGCCAATGGCATCAAGGGCACGACGGACGGACTGGAGTTTGCACCCGACTGGAAGCCCACAAGCTGGTGGGAACTAAAGGGCAACTTCTCCCATGTCCACATCGGCGTGCGCCCCATGCCCGGCTACAACGACACCGCCACCGTGGCCAGCGATGAGGGCTCCAGCCCGCATCGCACCGCTACGCTCGAATCGCTGCTCAACCTGCCCCACAGCGGCGAATTCGATTTCGACTATCGTTTCGTCAGCCGCCTGCCTGCGGAAAGCATCCCGAGCTATCAGACCATGGATTCGCACGCAAGCTGGCTGCTCGGCAAATCGCTCCGCTTCAGCGTTTCTGGCCGTAACCTGCTGCAGCCGCACCATCACGAGTTCGTGGGCGACGCCGACGTTCCCACCGGCATCCGCCGCAGCGTCTACGCAGGCATTACCTGGACAAAATGACCGTGGACAAGAACCGATAACCCCATGCGCGCACGCCTCCAACACGAAACCGCAATTCGGCTTTGGATACGGCGTCTCGGTCTCTCTTTCGGCCTTCTTGCGCTGTTCTGCCTCGCCTTTATGAGCCCGGCCTCTTTGTGCCATGCGCAAAGCAAAGCCGAGTTCACTCCCTACGATGTAGAAGCGGCCTATCTCTACAACTTCGGAAAATTCATTCAGTGGCCCTCGGCGCCGGGCGCGAGCTTCCAGCCATTCTCCATCTGCATCCTGGGTCAGGACAACTTCGGCAAGCAACTCGACGACATCGTGGCGGGCGAATCCATCCAGGGACGCAAGATTGTTGCCATACGCCTGCCATCGGCCGAAGCCGCGGATCAATGCCAGATTGTCTTCCTCGGATCTTCTGAAGATACTCGGCTCGCCAGGGATCTCGATGTGCTGGGGAAGAAGCCGGTCCTCACCGTCAGCAGCATCCCCATGTTTCTTGAGCGCGGGGGCATGATCCAGTTCCTCATTCAGAACAACCGCGTCCGCTTCGCCGTGAATCTGCCCGCCGCCAGGCAGGCCGGACTGGAGCTCAGCTCCCAGCTTCTGAAAGTCGCCGAGCATGTGACGACAAACCCGCCGCAGGAGGATGTGAATTGAAGCAATCCTCCCGCAGGCGTTCCATCGCCTCGATGCTTACATCGATGAACGTTCTGGCCAGCGGCATCGCGCTGTCGCTGGTTTACGCCTCGTTTCTTGCCTATAACCTCTACTCACTCCGCGAAACAGCCATCGAGAATCTCTCTGGCGAAGCGCAGATCGTGGGAGCCAACAGCATCTCCGCGATTGTGTTTGACGACCGGGCCTCTGCGGAGGCGACCTTATCGGCCTTGAGTCACTCCAGCGACATTATCGCTGCCGCAATTTATACCGACCGTGATATCCCCTTCGCCCAGTACCCGGCTAACCCCGAGATTTCAGTGGAGAGGCGGCCTGTGGCGAATTCCGTCACGCTCGAGCACTGGGCCAGCGGGGCCGACATTCTGATTGCTTCGCGCATCGGGTTTCAGGGCAAGCAGGTCGGGGTCGTCTATGTGCAGGCGCATCTGAACGGCCTCCGCCGGCAAGCCGTCCAATCCGGCGCCATTGCCGGACTGATTTTGCTCATCTCTCTCGCCGTAGCCCTTCTGGTAGGTGCGATATTCCGGAGGATTCTGGCCCAACCCATCGTTGCGCTTTCGAATACGGCGCGGCTGGTTTCGCGCTATCGCGATTATTCCCTGCGTTTCACTCCCGACCGGAGTTACAACGAACTGGCTTCGCTCACTGAAGCTTTCAATGAAATGCTTGCCGAAATCCAACGCCGCGATGAAGCCCTGGAGCAGGCCAAGGCCAGCCTCGAACTCCGCGTGGAGGCACGCACCGCCCAATTGCAAGCCGCAAACCGCGAGCTCGAGGCATTCTCCTACACCGTGGCCCACGACTTGCGCGGCCCCCTTCAATCCATCAACAATATCTGCTTCCTCATCCAGCAAAAAGACCGGGCAGAGTTCCCTGAGGAAACTGCGCAAATGCTGGCGCAACTTGGCGCTTCGGCCAAGGCAATGTCGGCCATGATCGACGACCTGCTGGATCTATCCCGCTCGACCAGCCTTCCCTTGCGATCCAAGCAAACCGATCTCAGCCTGCTCGCTGCTTCAGTCCTTGAACGGCTCGCCTTGGCGCAACCCGAAAGGAAGGTGGAAACCTCCATCGCAAAGAAATGCCAGGTAATCGCCGATCCGGGCCTGATGCAGGTTGTCCTGCAGAATCTTCTCCGCAACGCCTGGAAGTTTACCGGACGCACAGATCATGCCCGGATAGAATTCGGCTGCACGCGGCAGGGCAAGGTTACGATCTTTTACGTACGCGACAACGGCGCGGGATTCGACCAGCAATTCGCTGACAAGCTCTTCAAGCCGTTCCAAAGGCTCCATGCAACCAGCGATTTCCCGGGTACCGGAATTGGATTGGCGACAGTGGAAAAAATTATCCGCCGTCATGGTGGAGAAGTGTGGGCGGAGGGCGAGGTCGATAAAGGGGCCACCTTCTATTTCACCCTCGATCCCCGCGAGACATAAGGACTACGCTCGCCGGATGAACCGCGACCCCTCCGTGCCCCATCCTTTCGCCCGGCTTTTGGGCGAAAGGGTGGGATAGCACAAGCGACCGGATAGCCACGGCACGAGAATAGACGCCGGAACCATCTCAAAAAAATCTCGTGGACACCGGCTTTTGGCATTGATACCATCCAGCCAGCAACTTTCCGGCTTCCCTTCTTCCCGCATTTTTCATAATTGTGTAAGATCGGGTCCTGCTTCGACTTCCATCCTTCCCCGAAGGTTTCGCATGTCGCGCTCTACGTGTTTCTGGATTCTGGATGTCACCCTTGCGGCACTGGTCCTTTGAGCGCGATCGCTCATTGCGGAGGGTGAGTGTTTGGAACGGGAGTGCCGGGTCGCGGTGCTGGCGGGACATAGGGCGTATCAGCCGCGGGCGGCGCGGGAGCGGGCGACGGAGTTGCGGGTGGCGCTGGAGCGGGCGGCGGTGCTGCGGGCGGCGGTGCTGCGGGCGACAGCGCATCCAGTGCTTGCTGCGCAGCGTCACGCGCGTCTTGGGCCTGCTGCTGTGCATCCATCGCATTCCGTAATTCGGTCCACGCCCAATCCACGCGCGTGAGAAGATCAAAGGACAAGGTAGCCTCAAAGGCGGCCTCGGCCTTCTCCTCAGCCGCACGCGTCTTCTCATTTTCTGCCGCGGCCAGGGCGACGGCGTTGGCATTTTCCAGGGAAGGCTGGGTGGCTATCATTTTACTCATCGCATGACGCAAATTAATAGATGCATCGATATCTGCGTCCGCTGCTTTATGAAGGGCATCCGTAAGGGCTTTCGGCCCGGCGTTTAGGGCTTCCTTCCATACCTTAGAAAATGCCGTCTGCTTAATCTCTGTCTCGTCCTTCGCTTTTGAAAGCGCGTCTGTTGCGTCATCCAGCGTCTTCTTAGCGACAGTGCGGTCTGTCGTTGTCGGCGTGGCGCTGCCGATGGGCGCCACTGCATTGTCACCAACGTTGAAAGTGTATGGAGGCAAGCTTCCGCCTGGGCAAGGGGGGGCGTCTGCCCCGCCTGGAGAGCAGCTGGCCAGGGAATAGAGACCTGTGGTCGAGTCTGGCTTGAAGTCCAGGTGCGTGCTGGGGTTCCAGATAGAGTCGCCGTAGACTGACGTTGCAGGCGGCGTGGAGCCTTGCGGATACCCGAATCCCAGCACGGGCTGGAGGTAGGCGCGGGCTACGCCTAGGATGCTGAAACCTCCATCCGCGATGGCGCCGACCGGGCCGCTCTGTTGAAACGAACCCGCCGGGACAAAGAAACTTGCGCCGAGGGTGGTGAAGGTGTTCTGCATCGTGATGGTGCCGGGCGACTCGTTGGTGACCGCGAGCGTGATGTATCCGGACTGCGAGTTGGAGGGCGCGGAAGTGGCGCCGGAGTTGCCGCTCGACTCTGAGGGGCTGATCAGATCGGTGGGATTGAAAGACGAACTCCATGCAGAGGCGGGAAGCCCGTTGAGGCCGTCGAGCTTGACATAGTAGGTAGTCGACCCGCCTTTGTGGAGGTTGAGCTGATCGGCCCACATGGTGAGGATCATGTAAAAAATTTGCAACTCGGTCGGCGGCATTCCGGGGCCGTCGACGATGAGATTGTTGAGGCCCGGCGTTAGGCCGATGGGGGGCATGAAGTAAAGCTCGCTGCCTGTTCCAGCCAGAGGCCAGATCGTGTTGGTGCCGATGTGAAGGTTTGTTTCGAGCGGGTCGTTATAGAAGTTGCCGCGAATTGCGCCCAGCTTGCCCTGGGTCAGGATGGGGTTGGTCCAATACGGGCTCTCTGCAATCCAGTAGCGATCGCCTGCGAGCCAGTGCGCGTGTTCGAGCTCGTCGTCGAGAAAGTCCGCCCAGCCTTGCCAATCTTTGAGCTCGGCGACATTATCAGGTGTCTGCGGCCCGTCTTCCAGCTTCTTGATGCATTTGTCGGCCACTGCAATCTGGTCGCTGGCCAACTGCGCCACATCCGAGGGCGGTAGGCTGTCGATGACATCGTCAATCTCATTCCATAAGTAGTATTCGTATTCTTCGAGGTCGTCCCTCGTGGCCCAATAAAAATCGTCGTCGTTGATATTCTCGGCTTCGTCGAAGTCAATTTCGAGATCGCGGGCAAGGTTCCAGAGATGTTTCAGATATGCGAGATTGTCTGCCTTGGTGAATACAGTGAACTGTGGAGAGATGAGATTACTAGGTAGCTCCGGCGCGGCAACCGGGTTGCCGATATCGAGCGTCGCGTTGCTGGGACCGGCGCCGGGAAACGAGTACAGATCGCGGGCTTGCAATTGGAGAGAGCCTTTATAGTCGATGGGGATGTGAAGAGAAAATGTGCCGTTGGGGTTGACGGACGAATAGCCGTTATTCTTGACGCCGATCTCCAGGCTCGCCCACGAAGGAGTGCCGTCGGGCAGATGCGCGACCTCAAGGGGGACGGTGTATTCGCTGAGGCCGGGAACCGTCTTGAAGCCCTCAGCGTAAGTAGCCGGCCAGAGCGATCCGGTAATGGTTTCACCGGCATGGAAATCTCTGGGAAAGAGCACTCCCACTTGCATCGTGGATGGCGGCGGCGCCTGCAGCGGCTGTGCGCTCGGCTTGACAGGCTGGCCTGGCGTGGTGGGTGGCTTGTAGGTCGTGGACTCTGTGGTCCACGCGTGCTGATAATCGAGGCCTACGTGCCAGGTGCTGGTGTCATAACCGTCGGGCTTGTAGGTGGTCTTCTGTTCCCACGAGCGCTCCCCATGCGCGCCAAAATGTTCGTTGTCGAAGTACGAGAGGCCGCCCTTGAGATCGAATTTGTAATCGATCTTGTCCAGGAGGTTACCCTTGAGGCCGAAGTCATAGACCAGCCGTTCGGATTCGTACTTCAATCCGCCATCGATTGAGTACGTCTCCTCTACCTGGCGGCGCAGTGTGTTTTGCGGGTCGAAGACCTGGCCTGTCAGCTCGCTGGTGGCCTGATTGACGGTTGCGCTCATATGACCGCCTGCGCCGTAGTCGCTCGAATCCACGTTCGTGCCCGGGGATTGGGCGGGACGCGAGAAGTCCTGCGCGTGTGCAGTTTGTGCCGGGGCAATCGCAAGCAAGCTCGCCGCGGTCACGATGGTTGAAGCGAGAATCAGGCAAGGAGACGACGAACCAAACATTTGGAACCTCCGGGGAAGGAGCGGATGCCGATGTCCTCTGCGCAGTGACGAAGGACAGGGGAATAAAGACGGAAATAAGATTGGGGGGGCCCCACAAATTGCCCACTCGGGCTGTGCGCGGGCTGGCGAAAATTGCAAGGGAAGATGCGCTGCCCGCAGATGGAATTAGTGCAAAGAATAGCAATTCCGGGAGGGGATGTCTATCGGATTGTGGGCTGGAAGTTCTTCATTTTTGGGGCGTGGGAAGCGGGGGAGAGGCTTCCCAGATTTCAAGTTTTATCGCAGTCTCTGAGAGCCAGGAGGCCCTCAGTACAGCCGGTCAGGAGACTGGCGGTACGGCCGCCGGCAGCGTAAACAGGAATTTGCTTCCTTTTCCCACTTCGCTCTCGGCCCAGATGCGCCCCCCGTGCTGCTCCACGATGCTGCGGCATAGCGCCAATCCCAGGCCCGTCCCGCCCAGCGCCCGCGAGTCCGACGCATCGCCCTGCTGAAACGGCTCGAAGATGCGCTCCAGCTTCTCCGCCGCAACGCCGCGCCCCTGGTCTTCCACGCTGAAGCGCACTTCACTCACAGGATGAGAGCCCGGCCCCGCGCCTTCTACGTTCTCCGCAGCCAGGCGGATGGTCGTGCCCGGCGGCGAAAACTTGATGGCGTTCGTCACCAGTTCGTTCAGCACCCGCATCACGCGCTCGGAATCGGCGAACACCGGCGCCGCATTGGCATCGATGCGGAACTCCATGCGCGCTTGCGTGGCCACGCCGTGCGCCACGTCGGCCGCGCGGCGCAGCAGGTCGATAGCCTCCACCGGCTCGCGGTTCAGCGGCATCCGCCGTTTCTCCGCGCCGTCGAAGTCCAGAATGTCGTTCACCAGCCGAGTCAGCCGGTCGCAGTTGCCAATCGCCATATCCACCATCTGGCGCTGCTTCTCCGGCCGCTTGTCCAGCGTGCCCGACTGAATCAATCCCAGAGACGCGCGCAACGAAGTTAGCGGCGTGCGCAGCTCGTGGCTCACCGTGGAAATGAACTCGTCCTTCATGCGTTCCAGCCGCCGCCTCTCGCTCACATCCTGGAAGGCCACCACCATGCCCGAAACCCGGCCCTCTTCCATCAGCGGATTGGCGCTGTACTCCACCTCCATCGCCGAGCCATTCCTCCGCCGGAAAACCTCGTCCCGCATGCGAATCGGATCCACGCGCCGCAGCGCCTGCAGAATCGGGCTGGTCGACCGCGAATACGGCGTTTCGTCGGCGTGGCTTAGGTGGACAAGCTCGTGCAGATCGCGCTCTGCCAACTCTTCCGGCGCGTATCCCAGCATGTGCGCGCCCGCCTCGTTGATGAACGTCAGCTTGCCGTCGAGGTCGATGCCGAAGATGCCGTCGCCCACCGCTTCCAGAATCAATTCGCGCTGCCGCGTGGCCAGGTGAAGCGCCTCCTCGGCCTCATGCTGTTCGGTCACGTCCATGCCGTGCATGATCGCAAACTTCCGCTCGCTCGCCAATTGCATGCTTCGGCTGTGCACCGCGATGCGCCGGTACACGCCATCGCTGCGTCGCAGCGGCAACGCTCCTTGCCACTCCTCGCCGGTTTCCATCGTGTTAAGGCAATCCTGGAAGGCCGCCACTCCCGATGCGTCCATCAACTCCGTCACCATGCGACCCACCAAGGCTTCCTGCCGGTATCCCAGGGTCTCGGCGGTAAACGCGTTCAGCGAGGTCAGCCGGCCCTCCATCGAGCAGGTAAAAACAAAGCCCAGGCTGTTTTCCACCATCTCGCGATAGCGGGCCTCGTTCGAGAGCAGCGCTTGCTCCATCTCGCGCTGGTCGGTCACGTCCTGTCCGCTCACGATCAGATACTGGATCTCGCCGGTCGGCCCCTGCAATGGCCGCAACGTCCAGCTCACGCGCCGCGGACGGCCGCTTGCCGTGCACCACGCCGTCTCGTGCGGCCCGCTTACCACTCCCACCACGGCATCGCGCAACTTGCTCGCCACCCATGCGCGGTCATCTTCCTCCAGAAACTCCTCGACAAAAGGCCGTCCAATGGCATGCGCCAGGCTTAGTCCGGTTAACTGCGAGCAGGGATCGTTCATCCTCACCACGCGGCCGGCCGTATCCAGCACCGTCACCAGCGCCGGAATCGAATCCAGTGTGGCGGCCACAAAGCAGCGCTCGATGGCCAGCGCTCGTTCCGACCGCTGCCGCTGCCGCTGTGCCTGTTCCTGCAGGCGAATGCGATTGTAGAGTTCCAGCCGCGTCACCACCTGCCGGCCCAGAGTTTCCAGAAGAGTCACGTGCTCCGGCCTGAAGCGGTCTGCAGCGCGCGACAGCACCGCAAATGTGCCGATGATCTGCTGATCCCCGGAGAGGAGAGGAACTCCGGCATAGGAAAGGCTGGGCTCGGCGTTAGGTAGCGGAATGCCAGTGGGTGGGAAGCGCGGATCCTGGCCGGCATTCGCGATCAGAAGCGGCTGTCCCGTATCCTGCATCCATTGGCAGGCCGTTGCCGTGCGCGGCTGGTCGGTCGCCCGGAATCCGTAGCGCGATCTGAACCACAGCCGGTTGTAATCCATCCAGCCCAGGTAGGCGTAGTCGGCGTCGCACAACACCGCGGCAAGCTCGGTCAGCTCGCTCAGCCCGGGGTCGGAGTTGCGTTCGAAGACGCTCAACTCCGCCCGCACGCCCGTTTCCAGGTTCTCACCGGCTTGGGAACCGAGCACAGCGCACATAGTTACACGCACCCGTATTTCAGTATCCGAGAGATTGACAAACTTGGCTCTTCCACAAAGTAGGTAATTGTCAGTAAAAGGCTTACAACCCAAGTACCCGCGATTTTTCGCGCTTTGGAATCATGTCGAGATTACCAAGGACACTTCAATATAGTTACTCTCCGCGGTGGGGCGATTAAGTGAAGGGAGTGAAGCGCGGCTTTCACTTCCACACTTTTTCACTTTCTTCACCCTTTTCACTTCTTCACTCGCTTTCTTGCTCCCTTGATCCCTCGCACTCTCGCTGGCCCGCTCCCTGCTTTTTAAGGTAGCTTGCAGCAATCTCCTGCCGCTGGAGGCTCATTCGCCCCGGCGTCCAGCACCACCTTCCAGGCGCCGTCCGGCTCTTTGCGCCACATGGTGATGTAGCGGCCGCTGGTCAGCACCGGATTCCCGTTGGCGTCCTTGCTGCGCCCCTCGTAGTGGCCCCATGTATAGCCCATATCCCCAGAGGGACCCATCATGGCGTCAGTCGGCGTCCAGGTCAGTTGGTAGTCCTTCGGCGACCAGTTAGCTGATTTGGCAATAGCCACCTTGCCAATCAGCGGCGTCGCCCCGTTGCCCAGCGCCACGCCGTCATCGGCGAACCAGTCAGCAAAGCCTGCGCCTCCCCGCTCCAGTACATCCTTGGCAAAACGTGCTTCCAGGTCATACAGCAGCATCTTGCCCGGCTTCATGGTCGCGTCGGTCAGCGGATTCGGCGCATTCTGGATCGTTTCCGGCTCCGGCAACTGCGCCCACGCCGCGCTCGTGCCTGCCCACAACCCCGCACTCAAAACCAAAGCGATAAAAAAACTCCGCATTCCGCTCACTTTCCTTTCCTCCGACCGGCCCGAACGCTCTCAGGCTCATCCTACAACTCAACACATCGCTAGGGTCCTGTCCCTGAAGTTCGCATCAAAAACACCCGGTCATCCTCCTGAGCGAGTCCCGGCGAGCCGGGACGCGTCGAAGGACCTGCATTTGCGGACGTCCATTTATGTTACGCATCTCGGAGACACCGCGCTACGGTTGCTGAGGCGCAGGAGTTGCGCCTGTGGAATCCTGAGGCGCAGGAGGCACGGCGCCCGAAGGCGCATCGCCCATTCCGCTATCGTCCGTCACGATCCGCGCCTTCGCGCGGAACAAGTGATATTGCGTAAAGGCAACGTCGTTCAACTGCGTCTGCACTTCGACCACTGATCCTTGCTGCACCGCGGCGGCATGCGCCAGGGGAATCTTCAAGAAAGCTACACCGCGCACCGGGCAAATGTAGCTCTGTTCGCCGATCGTCACCGGCGCATACTCCACCAGAATTGCCGTCTGCATTGCCTGGTAGGGAGGCGGCAGCAGGGCCACCACGCTGATGCGCAGAATCGCGCCGGTCGCCGGGTCGATGGCAATTTCGCCTTGGTAGCCAGGATAGATCTCTTCGATCTTGCCTCCCGACGGAATTCCCACCATGTAGTTCGATTGCTCCTCGTGCACGGTATATCGAAAAACGGCCACCGGCTCGCTCGCGCCTTGCTCCCATCGTTGCCACATCACTTCGCTGCGCAGGACGTCGCCCATCACTACGGAAAGAATGGGGCCGAACTCGCCGTAGGTCGTCAGCGTGCTCGCCGGCTTGCTTTGGTTCTTGCCCTGCTCGGCATCCGTGCCGTGCACCTCGTAGCCGTCCCGGTACGTGACTGTCGTACTGAAGGAACCTGTGCTGCGCAGCGACTTGTATTCGGTGCTGCTTACTGAGAGCGCCTGCCCTCGCATGGCGTGAGAGCCAAAGGCATTGCCTCCGCTGGCAATCAGCGTCTGCTGCGAGGGCGTGTCTTCAAAGTGCGTGGTTTCCCGCGTGGCAAGAAAGTTTGGCAGACGCGTCATCGTGGTTTTCACGTATTCCCCGGCCATTTCCAGCATTCGCTCCTGGGTCGCGCTGTCAGGTCCGGGAATCGGAACCACGTCCGAGGCGGGAGGGTTCAAAAACGCCGCGAGATCGGCCAGTTTGGTCAGCGCCTCATGCGTGCGGCTCCCCGGAAAATCCTTCTCCCAGTGCGCCAGCCGGACCGGACTCACCCGCTCCGTCAGCTCCAGGTCCGAGAGCTCCCCGGCCACCTTTCCATCGGACTTCCCACGGAGCGTGTCCAGCAGCTGATCCAGCTGCCCCACTGTTACGCTCTTGGCCGCCATCGCCGGCCAGGCCGAGACCGTCAAAAGCAGAACCACCACCCATTTCCGCATCGCGCAACCGCCCGTTCTCACCGCGGCTCAAGTATAGAGCAGCAACTGCGCTTCCTGGCCGAGGCAATACCCCTGCGAAGCGGCCCTTCGCGGCGATTAAGCATTTTATTTACAAATACTTACTACAACTCAGACCCGCATCTCCTGCCCCCGCATTTTCGGCGCCTTTTGCGCCCGGAATTCTGTCAAACTCCGCCCCTGCCGAGGCGTCTAACACTGCAATGGACCGATCCTTCGCACAGGTATACTAGAGACAGACGAAACCGCAAACAAGAACCCCCGCACAGGGGGCTTTTTATCTTCGACGCCCGGCTTTCCCGGGAAAAGGAACTGAATGGGAACACTGCTGGAGTCCATCAACTCTCCCGCCGACGTAAAGTGCCTCAATTCCGCGCAGTTGGCCGAGCTTGCGCAGGAGATCCGCGACTTCCTCATTCAGTCCCTTTCCAAAACGGGCGGCCATCTGGGCCCCAATCTTGGCGTGGTCGAGCTCACTCTGGCCCTGCATGCGGTCTTCAACACGCCCGACGACAAGATTCTCTTCGACGTGAGCCACCAGGCCTATATCCACAAAATCCTTACCGGCCGCCGCGACCGTTTTGAGACCATCCGCCAGCCCGGCGGCCTGAACGGCTTCATGCTCCGCACCGAAAGCGAGCACGACTGCTACGGAGCCGGCCACGCAGGCACCGCGCTCTCTGCCGCTCTGGGCATGGCCGTGGCCCGCGATCTCGCCGGAGGGCACGAAAACGTGATCGCTGTCGCCGGCGACGCCGCCTTCACCAACGGCATCACCTTCGAAGCGATGAACAACATCGCATCGCAAACCAAACGCATGATCGTTGTCCTCAATGACAATGAGTGGTCCATCGACCGCAATGTGGGCGCAGTGGCCCGTTACCTCCATCGCATCGTCACCAACGAACGCTACCAGCACCTGCACGACAAGGCCACGCAGCTCATCGAGCGCTTCGGCGGCAAGACCGCCGCCAAGGTCGTCCGCCGCGCCGAAGAGGCCGCCAAGGGCTTCCTCTGGGCCTCGATGATGTTTGAGGAATTCGGCCTCGAGTACTTCGGCCCCATCGACGGCCACAACATTCCACTGCTCGTCGAGACCTTCAAGTTTCTCAAGACCCTCGATCACCCGGTCCTGCTGCACGTGCTCACGCAGAAGGGCCGCGGCTTTCAGCCGGCGCTCGAAGGGCAAAAGAAATTCCACGGCCTCGGCCCCTACGATCCTGAAACCGGTCAGACTCCCGACGGCACCACCACGTATGCCGAGGTCTTCGCCAACACGCTCGCCGATCTGGCCACAAAGGACGAGCGCATTGTCGCCATCACCGCGGCCATGCCCAACGGAACGGGCCTCGATCTCTTCCGCCCTCGCCATCCCAGGCGCTACTTCGACGTGGGCATCGCTGAGGAGCACGCGGTCGTCTTCGCCGCCGGCATGGCCACGCGCGGCTTTCGGCCTGTCTGCGCCATCTATTCCACGTTTCTGCAGCGCGCCTTCGATCCCATCGTCCACGACGTCTGCCTGCAGAAGCTTCCGGTTCTCTTCTGCATGGATCGTGCCGGACTTTCCGGCGACGACGGCCCCACGCACCATGGCCTCTTCGACATCGCCTGGCTGCGCGGCATTCCCGGCATCGTGCTCATGTCGCCGAAGGACGAAAACGAACTCGCCGACATGCTCAAAACCGCTCTTGAGATTCCCGGCCCCAGCGCCATTCGCTATCCGCGCGGCGCGGTGGCTGGCGTGACCCGCAAGCCTGAGCCGCAAATCCTTCCCATCGGTAAGGCTGAAGTCCTCGCCGACGGCTCTGACGTTGCCATTCTCGGTCTCGGCCCCATGATCTCGCTCGCCCAGTCGCTGGCCACAACTCTCGCGCGCGATGGTTACTCCGCCGCCGTAATCAATCCCCGCTTTATTAAACCAATCGATCGCGAAATGATCGAGCGTTACGCCCGGCGCGTCGCCGCCTTCGTCACCTTTGAGGACCACGTGAAGATGGGCGGCTTCGGCACCGCGGTCGTTGAAGCGCTCGATGAGTTGGGCCTCGCTGTTCCCATCGTGCGCATCGGCTGGCCCGACCAGTTCATCGAACACGGCAAAGTCGATCAGCTCCGCGCCCGCTACGGCCTCAGCGTGGAAGCGGCCTACGCCCAGGTGCTCCCGCTGCTCGCAGGCCGCCGCCGCGCCACGCTCGTCGCCAGTTGATCCCGGCGCCGCTTTGGCGACTGCTGACTCGCTGACTTGTTAACTCGCCGACTCGCTGCCTTCCTGTATCCTCCAAGCATGTTCCTTTCGCTCCGTCCGTCGCGCTGGCCGCGCCGTTGGATCATCTGGATTGCTATGGGACTCGTCCTGCGCCTCGCCTTTATTGTGTTTCCGCGCCCCGGCGACGACGACACGCTCGACTATCTCCAACTCGGCCACAATCTGCTGCATGCGGGCATCTACGGCTACGGCTCCGGCTACGATGTCTCTCCAACAACATACCGCCTGCCTGCCTATCCTATCTTCCTCGCCACTTTTGAAATGCTTTTCGCGCGCCTCTGGCCCAGCGCATGGTTTAACGCCGTCTACCTCTTCCAAACCGCGGTCGATCTCGCTTCGGGTCTCCTGCTCGCCGCCTTTGCGGGCCGCCATCTCTCCAGCCGCGCCGCTGAAGTTGCACTTGTGCTCGCCATGCTTTGCCCCTTCACCGCAGCCTACGCAGCCATAGCCATGACCGAGTGTCTCTCCGTCTTCGCCGTCTCGCTCGGGCTCTACGCCGCCGGTCGCGCCATCACTGCCGAATCCAAGGGCACTCGCGACATTTGGGCCCTCGTCCTTGCTGGCTGTGCTTCGGCATTTGCCATGCTTCTTCGCCCCGATGGCGTCGCCCTCTTCGCTTCCCTCGCGTTCGGGTTGCTTTTCTACGTTCTACGCGGGAGCGCAAAGTCTCGGCTCACGCACATGAGCGTTCGCCGCGTTTTCGCTGCCGCATCCATTTTTTGCGCAGCTTCGTTACTTCCGCTCGTTCCCTGGACCGTCCACAACTGGGCCGACTTCCACGTTTTTCAGCCGCTCGCGCCGCGCTACAACGATCCCGGCGAGCCCTCTGTGGCCGGTGCGCGTCGCTGGCTTCGCACCTGGACCATCGATTTTGTTTCTACGGCCTACGTCTGCTGGAACTTCCCCGGCGCTTCCATCGATCCCGCCGATCTCCCGCGACGCGCTTTCGACTCGCCCGAACAACGCGAACAAACGCTTGCACTCATCAAGGAATTCAACCGCACCTACACGCTCCCTGATCCGCTCGTTGAGCGCTTTGCCGCTCTTGCCGCCGAGCGGATTCACAACCATCCCATTCGGTATTATGTCGCGCTTCCACTGCTGCGCGACGCCGACATGCTCCTCCGCCCCAGGACCCTCGAATACAACCTCGACGTCGACTGGTGGCGATGGAGTAATCATCCCGCGCAGTCCGCATGGGCCATCCTGCTCGGCCTCATCAATCTTTTCTACGTCGCCACTGCAACTTGGGCCTTCATCCGTGGCCGCGTCCCCTTTGCATGGATGCTGGGCTCGTATCTCATCTTTCGCTTCATGATCCTGGGCACGCTGGAGGCGCCTGAGCCGCGCTACACGATCGAGTGTTTTCCCGTTCTCATCATTGCCGCAGCGGCGGCCTTCACGCCGAGGCGCTCCCCGGCTGCCCTGCAAGATGCGCCATCCTGAAGATCGACGCCCTGCGGCGAGCTTTAGTGTGGAAACGCACGCCGACTCGCTCCATTGTGCGAGAATCCACATCAGACTAATTTTGTGATGCCAATGGTCCGTCTTTTTGTCGCCCTTGTCTGCGGAATGGCCCTGGCCCCCGTTTCCGCCTACCCGCAGGCCGAGCCTGCGGCCCCATTGGTCCTGGCCGGCGGCACGGTTGTCGATGTGGCCGATTGGGGCCATTCGGCACGCGACATTCCCGGCGCGATTGTCGTCATCCGCGAAGGCAAAATCACTCAGGTCGGTCTTCCCGGCGCGGTGCCCATCCCCAAAGGCGCGCGCATCGTCGATTGCACCGGAAAATTCCTCATTCCCGGCCTCATCGACGGCTACGCGGGCCTGAATTCGCAGGCCCAGGCCAACGCCAACCTCTACATGGGCGTCACCACCGTGGTTGCCCGCGCCGACTATCAACGCGGCTTCATCGATTTCACCGCCCAACCCTCCCCGCACATTTATCCCATCGACACCATCGGCGTCACCGACAACTGGAGCCTGCTGGCCCGTCAGCCGGAGTGGGTTTCGAAGTTGCGCGAGGGCCCGCATCCCGCCGAGCTCAGCCCGCAGGATACCGCCCGTCAAATGGTCGACACCGCGCACCTCGGTGCGCGCGTGCTGCTGCTGCCGCCGCTTCTCACCGCCGCCAATTCACAGTGGATCATTGCCCGCGCTCACGAGATGGGTCTCGTCACCTACGGCGTCTTTGTGGCCACGCCATATCGTGTCGGCGTCGAGGCCGGTGTCGACGCTCTTCCGCAGATGGACCGCTACGTGCTCGGTGTGATTCCCGACGAATTGCAACGCCCGCTCACCGACGATCCAGACGGCTCAGCGGCCGCCACCGCCTACGATTATGCCGAGCACGTCTCGCCCACCGATCTGCGCCTGCGCAACTACGCGCACTTCCTCGCCGCGCACCGCGCCGCGCTCATGCCCAGCTTCAGCCTCTATTACGTCAATTTGCCCGGGCATCGCAATCTGTGGAGTGAACCAGCCGCGGCTCTTCTCGATCCCGGCCGCATGTTTGATCCTTCCGACCCTGCCACCGGCGACATGATCTACCCGCTTCCAACATGGGCGCACCATCTGCCCGCCACGGGGCAGCACTGGATGGAAGAAGATCTGCAAAAAAAGGCCGGGCTCACCGCTCTCCGTTTCTGGCGCATCAATCAAACCATCTTCGCGGACCTCCCTCATTACCTGGCCGCATCCGGCGCAGACTCCATGGGCGCCATGCCCGGCATCTCGCTGCACACGGAGCTCGAGCTTCTCGTTCGCCTTGGTCTTTCGCCGCGCGAAGCCCTTGCCGCCGCCACCAACAACTACGCGCTGCAATTTGGCTGGAATGAGCTCGGCCTCATCGCCGCCGGCCGCCGCGCCGACATCCTCATCATCGACGGCAATCCCACCGCCAACATCTGGAACGCAAGGCGCATCTCCGCCATCATCCTCAACGGCGAACCCCTCGATCGCAATTCTCTTCTGCACCTTAAGAAATAGCTAGACGCGTCAGAGACGAGCACCAAAATGAATTTGTCATCCTGAGCGAGTCCCGGCGTGCCAGGACGGAGCCGACGGATCTGCGGTTGCTTTTCAACGAATTCCTGATTCACAGCACTACCCTCGAATCTATCTAACTTCGCTAGCTCCGTTAACTGGCTGCCTCACTGCGTCTGCGCCGTTGCGTTCGTCTTCTCCGCGTCCGCAATCGCATCCCGCGCCCATGTGGAGTACACGAACTCTTCGCGTTGTTTCTCCCACTCCGCCATGGGCAGCACGCTCAACTGCTCCGGCGTCAGGCTCGGAACATTCACATCGATCGCCACCAACCCTGCGTCGCGGTCGTCGCGTTGCGCGGTTTTGTTGAACTCCACACCGTTCTTCGCCGCCCAATCGCCGATCTTAATCGTCGGCAGAGCCGCAATTTTCCGGCTCTTCCAGTTGGCAAAGTGCAGATTGTCCGCGAGCCACTGCGCCGCGATCTCTGTTACCCACCCCGGACGATGGCCGGCCCCCTGGTCGAAATAGGTCGTGAACACATTCTTGTCCGACCCGTTCACAGCAATGACTCGCTTGCGTAAATCGTCAAAGAAATCCGGCGGATGCGTCGGAATCGCGATCACCGTGTCGTTCGTCCCGTTGAACATGAACGTCGGCCCGCGCCTGGCCTGTAGAGCAAACAACACCGCTGGCCGGTCGCCCAGAAACTCCAGCGCATGGTAGGGCCCGGCCTGGCACATCACATTATGGCTCGAGTCCCAATATCCGCCCGGCCCGTCCAGATCGCCGCCGCCCGTAAGCAGGACCGCGTGAACGCGATCGTCCACCGCGCCCGCAATGGATACGATAAACGAGCCCATTGAAAATCCCATCACGGCGATGCGCTTCGCATCCACTTCCGGCCGACTCCGGAGATACGAAACCGCCTGCATCACGTCGGTGACCATCTGGCCGCCCATGCGCTGCGGCACGCCCGGCACATTAATCAACTTATCGTGTTCGCCCGTGGCGTCCTTGTGCTCGTCGTTGCGCTCGCCCTCGCCAATCGGGTCGTAGGTGAGCACCATCGCCCCCGCGCGCGCGTACTCCACGCCCGTGTACCACGAGTACCAGCTTGTCTTGTCGGCTCCGTGTCCGTTCACAACCACGATTCCCGGAATCCTGACGTGAACCTTCTCCGGCCGGTACACAATCGCCGGAACACGCAGCCCGTACTCCGTCGCATACGTCACGCGCTCCGCCACCACTCCCGGCTCGGGGCTGAAACTTCCGTAGTTTTTCGTATCGAGCGCTGGCAGTGGATTCGGAACAAATAAAGCCGCGCGAATCTTCTCCTGCAACTGCTTCGCCGTGGCATCGCTCATCTGCGACCTCAGCGGCACGGCTCCCATCGCCAGCAGGGCCAGGCCCGCGCCGAAAGCCAGGCTGCTCCCGAGCGCCCATCCGGCCGTCCCACGCCTCGCACAATGCCTTTCTTTTCCATTCGCCTCAAGATTCATATTGCTCTCCCCTGCCCCGCCATAGTACAAGCATCCTTCGTGAGCTTACAAAGCGCATTGCGTAGCGCAACTTGGCAGCTTGAAATTATTTTGAAAGGGCACGGCCTCAATGCCTGCCTTGAGCGAAGTCGAAAGGTGCCGCAAACAGCGCAAAACGTCTCTTGGGCTTTAGGCCCTGAGGGATGTTTATTCAGATTAAGACACCACCGGAAATGGAGCCTTCCATGCTGCAACCCGTCGATTTCATTACCGCGCGAGCCGATTCGCGCAGATTCCTTGGCACATTCTTTTTGGCGGCGCTGGCGCTGAGCGGCACGTCTGCTCATGCCGTGCGCGTGTGCAACGTAACGGCCTACGGCGCGAAAGGCGACGGCGTCACCAAGGACACGCACGCCATTCAAGGCGCCATCGATGCCTGCGCGGCCAAGGGCGGCGGTACAGTGCGCCTGGCGTCGGGAACCTTCCTGACCGGACCTATCGTGCTCAAAAGCCATATCACCCTCGAGGTGGACTCAGGAGCGACGTTGCTCGGCAGCCAGGACAAAGCTGACTATCCAGAGGTGCAGGAGTTGCGGGAGCGCGCCCTGCAGCCTCTCCTCAGCGCAACCAACGCCGAGCACATCGTCATCCGCGGCGGGGGCACCATCGATGGCAACGGAAAACCCTGGTGGGACGCCGTCTACGCTCATCGCGCCGGCTCCAACTTTGTCGCTGCCATGCGGCCGCGTCTTCTTCTGCTTGACCACTGCAAACACGTTCTCATCGAAGACATGACCATCCAGAACTCCGCGTCGTGGCAGGTCGTGCCCTACTACTCCGACGATGTCGTCGTCCGTAACGGCAAGATCCTTGCGCCTGCGCGCTCGCCCAATACCGACGGCATCGATCCCTTTTCATCGAGCCATGTCAAAATCTCCCACATGACCATCGACACCGGCGACGACAATATCGCCATCAAGTCCGGCCAGCCAAACTCTCCCGGCCCCGATTCGCCTTCCACCGACATCACCATCACTGACTGCACGTTTCTTCACGGCCACGGCATGTCCATGGGCAGCGAGATTGCCGGCGGTGTGCAACGCGTCCGCGCCGCGCGCATTCACTTCAAAGACACCGCCAGTGGCGTGCGCATCAAATCCAATCGCGATCGCGGCGGCGACATCGGCAACTTCGACTTCCGCGACCTGACCATGGAAGACGTCGCCATGCCCATTCAAATCACCGAGTATTACCCGCGCATTCCCCAGCACGATACCGCGCAGCCCGTCACGCGCCTCACTCCGCATTTTCACGACATCCACATCCGCAATCTGAAGGCGACCGGCGCCAAGCAGGCAGGCGTTGTCATTGGCCTTCCCGAAAGCCCCATCACCACCGTCACGTTCGACCATGTCGACATCGCCGCGGAAAAGGGCATGACCGTCAGCGACGCAACCGTGACAGCCCATGATTTCTCGGTGACGGCCGCCGCGGGCGACCCTTATACCTTGCTTGAAAATGCGCATATCGATCGTAAGTAAGCCTGCTCGCAGGGATGCCTCACGTCTCGATTCCGAGACGTGGGAAAGCGAGACACTGTTGCTCGCACGATCTCAAGTGCCCGTCCGAGCTCAGCTTGGGCGGGGTCCGCCGCTGACTCGCCGACATCGTATACCCTTGAAGACAGTAGCTCCCCTCAGCCGTCATGGCCCAATTTCGCTTCCCAGTTCGCACCGAAGGACCCCAGGGCCGCAACCGCTTGCTGCTCCTCATTGCGGTCTACAAATTCTTCCATGCGTTGTTCTTCTTCGCCATCGGCATGGGCGCGCATCACTTGCTCCATAAGGATATCGCCGACCAAATCGAGCTCTTTGCCCGCCATCTGCGCTTTAATCCGGAATCGCGACTGGTCATCTTCGTCCTCAGGAGGGCCTCGGTCATCAATGGGCCGGTGCTCGAACGCATCAGCCTCGTCGCCTACTGCTACGCCACGGTCACGCTGGTCGAAGGCATCGGCCTCTACCTCGAAAAGGCGTGGGGCGAGTTTCTTACACTCGCCATCACCGCCTCATTTCTTCCGTGGGAGATAATCGAAATCTTCCGCCGCCTCACGTGGATCCGCGTCGGCCTGCTCACCATCAATATTCTGGTTTTCGCCTATCTACTGCGCCTGGTCCTCGATCGCGCGCGCCGCAGAGCCCATGCGTGGAAAAGCGGATCCCCCCCCGAGTCTGGTTAAGCCGGCTTGAGAGACTGCTCGTTCATACGCCTTGATGAGACTTGGGAGTTACAGCGGTTTCAGAAATGGTGCATCCGCATTCGAGCCAGCCAAGTCGTCGCGACCCCAAGGAGTGACGACCTTCAGTGTCACTTTGACCAGACACAGTATTTCCGATACCGCTCTAGAAGCTAGCAGCTGTTTTTCAAAACACGCCCAATTTGCTCAACTCCATCCGCAATGCATCCGCGCCCGTAAACTGAATCGCCTTCATTCCTGCCGCCAGACCGCCCGCCACATTCTCCGCGCGATCGTCGATAAAGAGAACGCGCTCCGGCAGGCAGCCCAGAATGTCGAGCGCCCTCAGGTACATCGCCGGCTCGGGCTTGCGCAGGCCCACGTAACACGAGCTGAACGCGACCTTGAAATATCTGCGCAGGCCAAAGTGGCCGAAACGAAATTCGTTCGTCTCCCGCGCCTCGTTGTTCAGGGCGCCCATCATGCAGCGATTGGATGCCGCAAGCTCCGCAAGAATGTGCAAAGCTCCATTGGGCAATCGCTGCGATTGGCCGAGCATGAAGGAGAAAAATTCGCTGCGCGAGAATGCGCGCGGCTCATAGAACACAGTTGCGTCCAGATATTGATTGAGATCGATCTCGCCGCGCTCCCACGCCTCCATCACCTCCGCGTGCCGGGTCTCGAGCGCCTGCGCATCCAGGCCAAAATGCGCCACCGCGGCCGCGCGCTCCCCACGGTCCCAGCCGTTGGTCAGCAGGACTCCGCCTACATCGAAGAGGACAACGTCGAAGGGGAACATGGTTATTAAGTCGGAAAGCTAGCAAGTCAGCGAGTTTGCGAACAAACTTTGGCTTTGTGCACACATGAGTTGGTGGAAAAAGAAACCCGCAGATTGAACGCGTGAGCCCGTCGCGCGGCTGACTCGCCGACTCGCTAACTCGCCGATTTCTCTTCGTCTCCGCACTGATACTTGGCCTCGATCGCCTGCACCTTCTTGAACCGCCGTTCAAACCGGCCTTCTTGCGCCTGGAACTTGGCCGCGACATACGTGTGCGCCAATTCAAAGGCCAGCGAAGACCCAATAATTCTCGCGCCCAGCACCAGCACATTCATATCGTCGTGCTCCACGCCCTGGTGCGCCGAATACGTATCGTGGCAAATCCCGGCGCGGATGCCGGGAATCTTGTTGGCCGCCACGCACACGCCTACGCCGCTGCCGCAGATCAGAATGCCGCGCGGAGCCACGCCCGCCTTCACGGCTTCGCCCACCTTCACGGCAAAGTCGGGATAGTCGTCCTCGGGCTCACACTTGAATGCCCCCAGATCGACCACTTCGTGCCCCGCCGCAGCCAGGTTGGCGCGCAGCTCTTCCTTCAAGGCAAATCCCGCATGATCGGAAGCAATAACTAACTTCAAGGTACGTTCCTTTCGGAAGAGTGGTCAGCGATCAACTCCCGAACCAATTGAAGTTCGGCGGCAGAATTAACTCGTTCAGCAAGAGAACTGATCACTGTTCACTGACCACTGATCACTGTTTCACCAGCTTCTTCGCCCGCGCCGCCACATTCTCGGCGCTGAATCCAAGTTCCTTCATCACGATGGCGCCCGGAGCCGATGCGCCGAAGCGGTCGATGCCGACCACGTCGCCGTCGAGGCCCACATATTTCCACCATCCCAGCGTCGCTCCTGCCTCAACCGCCAGCCTGGGCACGCCCGCAGGCAACACGCTCGCCTTGTACGCGGCCGATTGCCCGTCGAAGAGCTTCCAACTCGGCATACTTACCACGCGCGCATTGATTCCGTCCGCGGCAAGCAATTTCGCAGCGCCGAGTGCCACGCTCACTTCCGAGCCCGTGGCAATCAGAATCACCTTCGCGTTCGCCGCATCTTCCAGCACGTACGCGCCCTTGCTCACGCTCGCGTACACGTCGCGATTCGCCGCGTCGATTACCGGCACATCCTGCCGTGTCAGCGCGAAGAACACCGGCCCCTTGTTTTCCAGCGCCAGCCGCCAAGCAGCCGCCGTTTCATTCGCATCCGCGGGACGAAAATCTGTCATATGCGGTACCGCGCGCAGCGCCATCAGGTGCTCGATGGGCTCGTGCGTAGGGCCATCCTCGCCCACTCCGATCGAATCGTGCGTGAAAACAAACAACGATGGCGCCTCCATGATCGCCGCAATGCGCAGCGCCGGCTTCGCATAATCCGAGAACACAAAGAACGTCGATCCGAACGGCCTTATCCCTCCGTGCACAGCCATTCCGTTCACCGCCGCGCACATCGCCAGCTCGCGCACGCCGAAAAATACATTGCGCCCCGTCGGATCGTCGGCAAAATGCGCCGAGTTCTTGAAAATCGTCTTCGTCGAAGCCGTCAAATCCGCCGCCCCGCCGAACAGCTCCGGCACTGCTTCGAAGATCGCGTTCATCACCTGCTGGCCCGCATTGCGCGTCGCGATGGGCTTCTCCGTCCCGAAGCTGGGAATCGATTTCTCCCATCCCGCCTTCAGCTTGCCTGCTTGCGTCCGCTCGAACTCCGCCGCCATATCCGGAAATTCGGCCTTGTATCCGGCGAACAGCTTGTTCCATTCCGCTTCAAACTCCGCGCCGCGCTTCACCGCCTCGCGCCAATTGGCAAGCGCATCTTCCGGAACGAAAAAGCTCTGGTCCTCAGGGAACCCGAAAAACTTTTTCGTCGCCGCGACATCGGCCGCACCCATGGCTTCGCCGTGCACTTTGTTCGTGCCCGCCTTCGGGCTGCCGTAGCCGATCACCGTGCGCACGGCAATCAGCGACGGTTGATCCTCCGCGGCCTTCGCCGCCGCAATTGCCGTCTCAATGCCGTCCAGATCGTTGCCGTCCATCACGCGCTGCACATGCCAGCCATAAGCCTCGAAGCGCTTATACACATCTTCCGTAAAGCTCCACTTGGTGGGACCGTCGAGCGAGATCAGATTGTCGTCGTAAAGCACAATCAACTTGCCCAGGCTGAGGGTTCCAGCCAGCGAGGCCGCCTCGTGCGACAGGCCCTCCATCAGATCGCCGTCGCCGCACATGACAAACGTGTGATGATCCACCACGTTGAAGCCCGGCCGGTTGTACGTCGCGGCCAGGTGCTTCTCCGCCATGGCCATGCCCACACCCATTCCGAATCCCTGTCCCAGAGGCCCGGTCGTCGCCTCCACGCCATCGGTCAATCCGTACTCCGGATGCCCCGGCGTCTTCGATCCCCACGTGCGGAAACTCTTCAAGTCGTTCAGCGTCACCTCGTAGCCGGTAAGAAACAGCGTTCCATAGAGCAGCATCGATGCGTGCCCGTTCGACAGCACAAACCGGTCCCGATCCGCCCACTTCGAGTGCGCCGGATTGTGCTTCATCAGCTTGTGGAACAGTAAGTACGCCATCGGTGCGCAGCCCAGCGGCGCTCCTGGATGGCCACTGTTCGCCTTCTGCACGCCGTCCACGGCGAGAAGGCGCAGAGTATCGATCGAAAGCTGGTCGAGTGAGAGTGACGCAATACTGGAAGCCATAGTTGTCTTTGGAATTCCTTTCTCTTAAGTGCGAACGCACTCGCCAAAACGGCTCTAAGCCGCATCCACCTTGACCTTTACATTGTATCCAAGCCAGGCATCCTGTCCCGTCCCCGGTTCGGTAAAGTGCAGCGTCCATTCCACTTCCCGGCATCCGGCCGGCGGCTCGATGTCGGCGCTGAATCCCGCGCTTCCCAATCCCCGGCCGACTGTAGTGTGCACCGTCTGCCAGCCGTCGCAGGTCCAAAGCACATCAAAACTCCTCTCGTCCAGGATGCGCAACGTGTTCCCGGCTCCGATGCGCTGGATCGGCCGCCTGCGGCTGTAGATTTCCAAGTCCGTCCGCCGCCGCTTCCGCCCCTCCGGCTCGCAATAACGCTCGAACACCGCATCGATGCGGTCGAAGACCTTGCCATCCGTGGCCGAACGCATCAGCTTCAGATATTCGGCATGCGCCCACACCAGCGGCGCCGCCGAACCTGTGGGCTGCCCCAATCGCAGCCTCCGTCCCGGCAGGTCGGCCTCGTCCCACACCTGTTCCGGCAGCAACTGCCCGCATGTAGCGAACCGCTCATAGGTCTCGATCAGCGAGCCAATGTCCTTGCCCGCCGCCAGCTCGTAATGCGCGCGTTCGCCGGTCAGCAAAGGCCACACTCGCCCCTGACCCCATCCCTGGTACGGCCCTCCGTCAGGCCTTTGTCCATAGCCGTCACCGTTGTAGCGCAGCCATCCCGGCCCCTGCGGCAAATCCCGCTTCAGCACCGCGTCCACCACCTTCAGCGAATCCACAATCAGTGGATCGTCGGCGCGGCGCACGCCGTAGCGCACCAATTCCAAAAAGCCCGCGTCGATAATCTCGCGCGCCTCAAATTCAACCCGCGTACCCGGCGGCCGATTCGTCAGCCGCACCAACTCCTTGCCGCACTCCTCGTGCGCGTACGCCTCGCCGCACTCCGGCGGCCTGATGCGCATGTAATGCCGCTTGATCTCCGCGTCGAGCACGCCGTTTTGGGTCACCGTCCAGTCTTCGAGATGCCTCTCAATCCAGTCGGCAAACTCCTCAAGAAACGTGGCCAACTCGTCGCTTTCGTGCGCGCGCGCCATCTCCGCCGCGCAAATCAGCCCTGCGATCACCGCCGCCAGTGTCGACGGCGAGTAGCCCGCATTCTCCTCCCAGCGATCCTGTTCGGTAATCGGCGCACAGCGCACCAGAATCCCCGCCGCCCGCTCGATGAACGGAAAAAACGGCAGATTGCCCAGCCCGCCCGCCTTCCACAATCGCCACGCCAGAATCAAGGGAAACGCCACCTCGTCCAGTTGCTTGCCGGTCCAGTAAGGAGTGCCGTCGATCCAGAAATTCTGCGCAAAACTACCGTCGGGCAACTGCGTGCACGCGAGGTAGACCAGTGCCCGCCGCGCCGTCTCTACGCGGCCGCAGGCCAGTAGTGCCGTCGCCGTCTGCACCATGTCGCGCGTCCACACCAGGTGGTAGCCGCCAAGGTCGTCGTCACCTTTCACCTGCCCCCATGGAATCGAAGCCGACGCCACAAACGCACCCGAATACGATTTGTCTTCATGCGCCAGCAGCACGGCATGGCTGGCGCGCAGCAACTTGCCGCCGTCTCGTGAAGGCCCGGCAAGCCACTCAGGATACGCCGCCCGGTGCCACTGCACGATGAACCGTTTGCACTGTTCCTCAAACGAGGTCGAAAGCGCTCCCATCATCTTCTGCAGCGCGGTGTGATGCCCATTGCCAATTCCGATCGCCAGCGTGAATTCGCGCACCGCGATGCCGCTTTGTGTCTCAGCGCTCGGCGCTTCGCCCAGCTTCATGCGCGCGTCGTTCTCTCTTTCCGCGTTGCATTGCAGATCGATCTCGCCCATCACCGCAACGTTGCCGTCTGTCGCCGAACCGAACTCCCAATCCATCTTGAAGTTCTGCATCAGGTCCTGCCATCCATCGCTCGCGCCCACAAACCCGCAACTCATGCGCGAGAATCCGCAACTCGCCGTCATGGCCAGCGAATACTCGTTCTTCCACGCCAGCAATACGTTGTGCCCGGCCAGATCCAGCGCCCGTGCCGAGTTGCCCGCACCGCCCCCGTCCAAGTGCGGCGCCAGCAGCGCATATACCTTCAGCCGCGGCACCAGGTCATCGCGTC
Organism: Occallatibacter sp.; assembly: GCA_050011915.1. GTDB lineage: Bacteria > Acidobacteriota > Terriglobia > Terriglobales > Acidobacteriaceae > Telmatobacter. Next base: position 25,255 of record JBEKIE010000022.1, on the reverse strand, counting down.
CTTCCAGGCGCACGTGCTGCAGCACTACGCCGTGGTGCGGATCGCAGATCATCTCCTTGGTCAGGCTGTAGCGGCCATCCGGATCGCGGTTTACATAGCGCACCGCAAGCGCCGAAGGGTCGATGTACTCGAAGCTCGTCCTCAGGTGACGCTTTTCCTCGTGCACAAACGTCTCGCCGTCGGTGATCAGGAATCCCATGTCCCGCACCTGCGGGTGATCGATCGTCGGGTAGTACACCTCGTTCAGAATTCCGTGCGAGCACGTGAACCAGATGCGGCTCGACCCCGCATAGGCCGTCACCACCGCATCCTTCACGCTCGACGTCCACCGCGGCGCGAGGCCAGGCGTGCCGAAGGCCTCGCCCTGCTGCTCAAGCCAACGATACAATGACTGATCGCTCATGCGCATCCGCCAGGGATTGGTTGATGGAGATGAGAATCCGCTTTCATTCGCATCGGGGAACAGATCGGTTTCTGAAATCACAGATTCGCTATCATTCGCATCGGGGAACAAAGTAGAACGCAGAAATGGGGAAAGCCGCGCGCCACCTACTGGTTTGCTACGTCAAAAGCTCGCATCACAACCAAGTTCTCATCCTGAACTGAACTTGTCACCCGGAACTAGACTTGTCATCCTGAGCGGAGTCCCGGCGCGCCGGGACGGAGCCGAAGGATCTGCGGTTGTCTTTCCAGGAGTTTTCAGATTCACCACACCAAGTTCGACGCGAATTCCGTGCAGATAGATACTAATTCATTTCCGCTTAATCTTCATCACGAGCGCCCGTCCCATGACTTCCATTTTCCCAGGCCATGCCGGTTGCCCCACCCTCGGCGCGCCTTTGTCTTTGCGCCTAGGGTGGGATGGCGCTGACCCGCTGACTTGCTAACTCGCTGATTTGCTGACCCGCTAAACCGCCGTCCCGCTCCCTTGCTAACTCGCTCCCTTGCTCCCTGCTCTTCCCAGCATGTACTTCACCGCTGCCTCAATCTCCGCCGGCGTCACATCCTCCACCACGCCCGCGTCGCCAATCCCGATGGGCAGCACGAACCGCCGCACACCGCCCACATTCTTCTTGTCGCTTCCTGTCGCAGCCAGCACGCGCCTCGCGCTCACCTTCAATTTCGGCAATGGCCCGTAGCGATAAATCAACTTCTCCAACCGCTCCATCTGTGACCCCGTGATCGTCCCCCGCCGCCGCGCCACGGCCAATGCCGCCACCATGCCCCATGCCACAGCCTCGCCGTGCAGCATGGCTTTGTAGCGCGTTGCTTGTTCCAGTGCGTGGCCCACCGTGTGCCCAAAGTTCAATATCATGCGCAACCCGCCTTCGCGCTCGTCGCGCCGCACCACGTCGGCCTTCATACGGATTGACGCTGCGATCACCCGCTCCAGCGCCTTCGGTTCGCGCTTCAGAATCGCCTCCGCGTGCTCTTCCATGAACCGCACCAGCGCCCGGTCGCGAATGATGCCCGCCTTCACGCTCTCCATCAGCCCCGCGCGCAACTCGCGGTCGGGCAGCGTGCCCAGCACGCCGATATCGGCAAACACCGCCCGTGGCTGCAGAAAATTCCCGACAAGATTTTTTCCCTCGGGCAGGTTCACGCCCACCTTGCCGCCCACGCTCGAATCGACTTGCGCGAGAAACGTTGTGGGAACCTGTACATACTCAATCCCGCGCATGAACACCGCGGCCACAAATCCGCCCACGTCGCCCACAATGCCGCCGCCGAAGGCGATGAAAAACGATCCGCGGTCGCCCCCGGCGCGCACCATCTCCCGCGTCAGGCGCTCCACGCTCTTGATGGTTTTGTGTTCTTCGCCCGGCGGAAGAAAGAGCGTGACCGGCGGCTCAATCTTCGCCTTTTCAAAGGACGCGCAAAACGCCTGCCCCCACAGCGCCCAAATCTCCGGCGACGTCAACACAAACACTCGCCGCGGCAGCCGTCCCACCGCGCGCCCAATGCGCGGCACAAGCGTGTCCAGCAACCCGCTCCCCGCAAACACGTCGTACTTCGCCGAGGTCGTCTCTACTCGTATCGTCTGCACAAAGCAATGATAGAAGACCGGGCGCACCCGGAATCGATGCTACAATTTTTCCGCTAACCCTGGAGCGTCTTTATGCGCCGCGAATTTGCATTCGCCCTCTTTGTATTCCTGCCCGCTCCCTTCGCCGCCGGCCAGCAAGCCGCCCTGCCAACACCGCCTCGCGCTGCATATACGCGGCCCGCCGCGCAAACCGCCTACTACGCCGGCCCCGGCATCACCGCACCCGAGCTGCTTCCTGTCAAAGTGACCGACGCAGCTACCGGACGCTGCAAGCACTTTGATGCCACGGCCGTTCTCTCGGCCGTCGTCGATGCAACCGGGGTGCCGCACAACGTTTATTTTCTTCATCCCATTGGAAATGACCTCGACACGATGGTGCTCAAGCTGGCCCTGGCCGAAAGATTCAAGCCCGGAATGCACGACGGCGCGCCGGCTGCGACTGTCGATTCAGTCGAAGTGAACCTGAAAGCCTGCATCGAAAAGCAGAAAAACGAGACCGGCCAAAAAATTGAAGTTCTACGCGTCCAGTCAGTACCCCATCAGATCCTCAGCCTCCAGGAACCTCCATCCGAAGGCGCTACGCTCACCCTGAGCAGCACCTCGCCATCCCAGCCCGGCGACAGGGATAGGGTTCCCCGAAATGTTGGCGGAGGTATCTCCGCTCCCCGGCCCATCCTCCAACCCGAGGCCGAATTCAGCGATAAAGCCCGCAAGGAAAGACTGCAAGGAATGTGCCTCGTCGCGCTCGTTGTCGATGAACATGGCATGCCACAGAATGTGCATATGATCAGAAAACTGGAACCGAGCCTGGACCAGAAAGCGCTCGACGCGGTCAACCGCTACCGCTTTAGGCCCGCCATGAAAAATGACGGAACGCCCGTTCCCGTGTTCATCACAGTCCAGATAGATTTCCACCTGTACAACTGACGTCGGCCCGCACCCTCGCAGCCCCGTAGCCCCAAGTCCCTCGCTCCTGGTCCCTTGTTCCCTCGCTAACTTGCCGACTCGCTGACTCGCTGACTTGCTGACCCCACCGCCGCGCAACCCCCTTTCCCTTGAAATCCCTCGGAACTGACTGAAAACAAGCCCTCAAAAAATCCAGCCGATTTTGCATATAATTTTCCCCTTCCGGCGCATACTGTTCCTATAAGTCACAAACCAGGCTCAAGCGCAGCGGCCAATCCCCGCCGCGTTCGCGTCTTTGGTCACAGTGAACTGTGAGCTACGAACTGTGAGTTTTGTAACCCCTTTGCTTTCTTATTCTTGTGGCCAAGTGATATGAAACAGGATACTTACCGAAAATGGCGTCGACTAACGGTAATTATCCCTTGACAACAAGTGCTTCAATCTGAAACATTATGGTCATGAGAAGCTATCAGACTGTACCTAAACAACAAAAGTACACCGCTAAGCAGTTCGATATGGAATTTCCTAGCGAAGATGCCTGCTTGGAATACGTGATGCAAAGACGCTGGCCGAATGGGTTAGCTCTGTGCGTCCGGTGCAAGGCGGAACGGAAGCACTACAGGGTGACGGGACGGACGGCATACGCCTGTATGGGGTGTGGCAACCACATCTTCCCCCTTGCTGGAACCATCTTCCATAAGTCTTCTACTCCTCTCCGCACCTGGTTCTATGTCATTCGTCTCATGACATCCACGCGCGTTGGGGTATCAGCCAAGCATATCCAAAGGGAGACGGGCGTCACGTATAAGTGCGCATGGCGCATGATGAAACAGGTACGGCTCCTCATGGCCGATAGGATCGGTCTGCAAGGGCCGGTGGAGATGGATGAAGCATACTTCGACGCTAGAAAGACGGACGCCAAGGCGACAGTGTTCGGCATTGTCGAGCGTGGGGGTAGAGTCATTGCCCGCGTAGTGCCGGACGCCAAGCAGAGCACCATCCTGCCCATTGTGGGCGAAGTCCTACCCCCAAAGACCATGATCTATACAGACGACCATGCGACCTATGACGGTCTGCGCTGGATGGGCCAGAGCCACAAGCACGCTGTAGTGAACCACTCCAAAGGCTACGTGGACGGCTACGCGCACACAAACACGGTTGACGGTTTTTGGAGCTTGGTAAAGAGGGGAATCAAAGGCGTCTACTACCAAGTGGGTATGGAATATCTACAGTCCTATTTGAATGAGTACACGTTTCGCTATAACCGGCGCAAGGTTATGTATCCGATGTTTCGCTTGCTGGCGGAGCGGACGACGACCCAGGTTTGTCCTTGCGCTCGCGAGGCAAAGCTACTGGCGAAACCTGAGTAACGCAGGCTTTGTCTAATAACTCGTGAAAGTCCTTACTTGTCGGCGCGGGCGCGGGTTTCTTCGTAACCTTATTCACGATTTTCTAATCCACATTCCAATGTCGGTTGTGGGAAATACCGCTTTCTGCTCCAATAAAAAGATGTGCAGGCAGCCCCGCCCTAGTAAGTGTGGCTGCCCGCTCACCGCATCCCACAGCCTCAGAATATCGGGGCCGTGGTCGTCCATGGCCTAAACGGGCTTTCGTCCGTCACAGCCAATCTTTTTTGATTGTTGCACAACCGCGCATGATAAAGCGCAGAAAAACAGAGGAACCAAATGAACGAAAAAGCCGAAAAATCGCTGTTTCTTACACTTGATTCAATGCAGGGACTACTCATTCGCCTAGAGCGCCAAGTGAACGCCGCAGAGAGGCTGCTACAGAACTCGTATCCGGAAGTCCTCGTGAAGTACCGTGAAGCTCTTCGTTCCGTTGAATCTGAAGCGCCGTCAGTCTCACAGCAATACCTAGAAACAGTTCGTCAAGAGGTCTTTCAAGATCGGCTTTGACTGTTTCCTCATCCCCACTTGTCTCTAAGGGATAATTGCCTCGACTAACCGACTGAAAACAAAATACTTCTTTGCAGAGACGGGGTGGGGGGGGATACCCCCTCCAATAAGGTAAAAGTTGGCATCACCGGCACGACGATCCACATTGGCTCGTCCGCCCACAGGCCTGTCGTCTTGCTAACTCGCTGGCTTGCTGTCTCGCTGGCTTGCTGCTGCCACCGCGCACACCGCCAGAATCGCGCCAATCACCACCAGCGAGACCGTCGCCCGCACCGCAATCCATCGGGCTGCAAGCATCTTGAGCGCCGCAAACGCCAGAATCGCACCCAGCCCGTAATGCAGATTGCGAAAGCGCTCGAGCATCCCGGCCAGCGCAAAGTAAATCGAGCGCAGGCCCAGGATCGCCATCACATTCGACGTGTACGCCACGAAGGGATTGTGCGTCACTGAAAGCACGGCCGGAATGGAATCGGTGGCGAAAAGCAGATCGGTGAATTCGACCGCCAGAATCACAGGCACGAGCGAGCTCTTGGCCGGTTGCAGCCGGACGATCCACTCGGGAATGACCGCGCTCGCCGAGCCGCCGCGCATCAGCCGCCACGCCGCATAGAGCAAAAACAGTCCGAAGGCCCACGTGACCCACTTGAAATCCTGCAGCAGACTGATGCCCGCCGCGATAAAAAGCGCCCTGAGCACAAACGCGCCCCACACGCCCCACAGCAGGGCCTTGTGCTGCTGCTGCCGGCTGATCTGGAACCCCTGAAACAGCACCAGAAACAGGAAAAGATTGTCGATGCTCATCGAGGTTTCGATCGTGTACCCAGCCGCGAATTCAAGCGCCGCCTGGCGCCCTTGCGCAACGGCGATCCAGCAGGCAAACCCTGCGGCAGCCAGCACCAGTCCTGCCGTTCCCAGCCACACGAACACCGGCGCATGACGCGACTCGCGCCGGTGGCCAGGCAGAAACGAGTCCGCGAGTAGCACCACCGCCACCACCGCGTGAAATCCCACCCACCAGGTCCAGGACATGCCGGCGATCATAGCTGGATGCTACCGCAGCCCTCCAACTTCCCGCCGGTTTTTCTCCTGATCCCCGTGACGCATGGGGCCTCTCGCGCATCTTCTCAATAGGGTTTGTTTCAGGAATCAGCTTTGTATCAGGGCGCGACTTTCTTCGCGCCGCAAACGTCGCGAAATGAATGAGGGCTTTAGCCCCTGAAGGATGTCCTCTTTCAAATTGACCCATTACTCAATAGCGAGGTCCTCCATTGGGTGAATTCACCAGTCCGCACGATTACAAGCAATCGCCGCCGCGCCGTCCTCGCGTGATTATCGTCGGCGGAGGCTTTGCCGGCCTTAACGCAGCCAAAGGGCTCGCACACTTGCCCGTTGATGTCACCGTTGTCGACCGGCGCAATCATCACCTCTTCCAGCCCCTGCTCTATCAGGTGGCGCTGGCAGTGTTGTCGCCCGCCGACATTGCCCAGCCCATCCGCTCCATCCTGCGCCATCAATCGAACTCCGAGGTGCTGATGGACGAGGTCGTCGGCATCGATGTTGCCGCGCGGCAAGTGGCGCTAGGTAGCGGCGCTCACCTCGACTACGACTACCTCGTGCTCGCTACCGGCGCAACCCATTCCTACTTCGGCAACGACCAATGGGAACCGCTCGCGCCGGGCCTCAAGACCATTGAAGACGCGACCGAGATTCGCCGCCGCGTACTGCTGGCCTTCGAGCTGGCCGAGCGGCAGATGCTGGAGCAGGGCTGGCACCCGCCGCTGAATTTCGTCGTCATCGGCGCCGGACCCACGGGCGTGGAACTCGCGGGCGCAATCAGCGATATTGCGCAGCTCTACATGCGCCATGACTTCCGGCACATCGATCCCACCAAAAGCCGCGTGATGCTTCTCGATAGCGGCCCGCGCGTTCTCGCGGCTTACCCTGAAGACCTCTCCGCCAAAGCCGAAGCCGAGCTCAAACGCCTCGGCGTTGAAGTCCACACACAGATGCAAGTCACGGGCGTCGGCCCCGGTTGGGTCGAGGCCAACGGGCAACGGACGGAGGCAGCCGTCACGCTGTGGGCCGCGGGCGTGCTCGCCTCGCCGCTGGGCAAGCTGTTGGGCGCGCCACTCGACCGCCGTGGCTGCGTCCCGGTTGACGGCCATCTCAATCCGCCTGGCCTCCCGCAGGTTCTTGTCCTCGGCGACCTTGCCCACTTCGAGCAGGACGGCCGCCAGATCCCCGGCGTCGCCCAGCCGGCCATGCAAATGGGCGATCACGTGGCCAAAATCATCGCCGCCGATCTCGCCGGCCGGCCGCGCCCCGCCTTTCGCTACTTCGACAAGGGTGACATGGCCACCATCGGCCGCATGGCTGCCGTAGCCGATGTGAAGTGGCCTTTCAAAGCGCACATGAGCGGCTTTCCCGCCTGGTTCACCTGGGTCACGGTGCACATCTTCTTTCTCATCGGCTTCCGCAACCGCATTTCGGTTTTGGTCAACTGGGCCTGGACCTATTTCAACTTCACGCGTGGCGCGCGCCTGATCGTCGGCGACCCGAGCCTGCCCGGCTGGAAGGAGTACGTGAAGGACGAATCGAAGGCGGCAGATTGAAGAGTGCAGCTGTTAGCCATTAGCCGGGCGCCCCATCCTAAACGCGCTTTTTGCGTCTAGGGCGGGAGACAATCAACGATTCAGCAACGCGGTAGCTGAAAGTTGATAGCTGAGAACTGACGGCTCGCTTCTTGCCCGCTGTCGTAAACTAGTAAAGAAATGCTCGACTTAGGATTTGTTCGCGCCAACCTGGAGTTGGTGGAAGAAAAGCTCCGCGCACGGGGGGCCGACCCGGCCGCGCTGCTGGGCGATTTTCGCGCCCTCGACAAGAGCCGCCGCGAAGCCATCACTCAATCGGAGCAGCTCAAGGCCCGCCGCAACGAGCTGAGTCAGCAGGTGGGTGCGCTCATAATGAAGAACCGGAAAGCCGCCGCGGATCCAAACTTCGCGGGCAGGTCTGCTCGGGAGAAGATTGCCATCTCGGTTTCAGACACGAAGGAGCGTCTCGCAACCCCCGAAGTTGCCGCGTTGCAAGACGAAATCCGTGCCCTCAAAGACAAACTTGAAGAACAGGATTTTAAGGCAAATGTCCTGGACGACCAACTTCGCCAAGTCCTTGCCCGTGTGCCCAATCTCGTTCGCGACGATGTTCCCGTTGGCGTCTCCGAGGCCGACAACAAAACCGTCAAAACCTGGGGCGAGCGACACAACTTCGACTTCGAGCCTAAGCCTCACTGGGAACTCGGCGAGGCCCTCGGCATTCTCGATCTCGAGCGCGCCGCCAAGCTCTCGGGCGCTCGCTTTGCGGTCTACATGGGCGCGGGAGCGCGTCTCGAACGCGCGCTCATCAGCTTCATGCTCGACATGCACACGCAGAAGCACGGCTACACGGAAGTCCTGCCGCCGTTCATGGTCAATGCAGACTCGATGTTCGGGACCGGCCAACTGCCAAAGTTTGAGCAGGATCTGTTCAAGATTCCATTGGACGATTTCGAGCCCAACAGCCACCACATCCCAAAAATCAGCGAAGAAGTACTTGCGCAGGGTCAGAACGGATTATTCAGAGTTAAGGGCTTCCGGGACGGCGGTGTAGAGATCACTCTAATTGGCGCGGAGCACTACTCGATTGTCGTACCGCGCGGGGTTCTTTCGTTCAAGAGATCCTTCTACCTCATCCCCACGGCCGAGGTTCCCGTCACCAATCTCTATCGCGATGAAATTCTCGACGAAGCGCGCCTGCCCATCTCGCTCACGGCCTATACGCCGTGCTTCCGCGCCGAGGCTGGAGCCGCCGGCAAGGACACGCGCGGCATCATTCGCCAGCATCAGTTCCAAAAGGTCGAGCTGGTCAAATTCACGCGCCCCGAGGAGTCGGACGCAGAACATGAAAAGCTGACCCGCAATGCGGAAGAGATTCTGGAGGCTTTGGAGCTGCCTTATCGCCGCGTTCTGCTCTGCACCGGCGACACCGGCTTCTCCTCCGCCAAAACTTACGATCTCGAGGTCTGGCTGCCAGGGCAGAATCTCTACCGCGAAATCTCGTCCTGTTCCAACTTCGATGCCTTTCAGGCGCGCCGCGCCAACATCCGCTACCGGCCTTCAGGCCCCAAGGCTAAGCCCGAGTTTGTGCACACGCTCAACGGCAGCGGTCTGGCCGTGGGCCGCACCTGGCTCGCGATTCTTGAGAATTACCAGCGGGCCGACGGCTCGGTCGAAATTCCCCAGGCCCTTCGCGCGTATATGGGCGGACTCGATAGAATCATGAAGGAGTCCTGATGGCATCTTCCTCATCCAATGGCGCGACTGTTGGCGCAACTGCCCAGCCCAGGCGCAGCTTCAAGCAGGTGCTGCACAGCTATTTCTACTGGACCTACTCCCGCGGATCGTTCCACTATGACGTGATGGTGACTTTGATCCTGCTCTTCATCTTCGTCACCCCGCATTTGTGGAATTACGGCGCCAAGCCGCCCCTCGTCGCAGGCCCGGTGCATTCCGTTCAGGTGGTCGGCAACGGCCGCGGCGTCATCGTCACGGTGCCGGCTTCGGATGTGAGCATTCCCGCGGGCGCTTCTAATCAACAGGTCAGGAAGGCGCTGCGCCAGGCTATTGAGCCCGTGATGGGCGATGCCGTGTCGGTGGAGAATTGGGAGACGGTCACAGATTCCCAGGGAAATCTGGCCTGGAAGATTTGGGCGCACCGGTAAGCTCATTTTCCTCATCCTTCGGGCCCGTTCCGCGTCAAACAAGTTAAGGAAATCCATGCACCTACGCAATCTGTTTCTACCTCTCGCGTTCGCCGCGGCGGCGCTCTTGCCGATTCGGTTCGGAGCAGCTCAGGATTTGGCCAGTGTGCTGCAGAGGCTCGATGCCGCGGCCAGGGATTTTCACACCACGGCAGCTACCGTTGAATACGACAACATCCTGACGGACCCGATTCCGGACAAGGATGTCATGACTGGAACCGCGTACTACGAGCGCAATAGCCATTTCGAGATGGCAGTTCATTTCACGGCTCACAACGGCCGACCCATGGAAAAAGGCTACATTCTTTCCGGCGGCACGGTGCGCTTATCCGATACCGGCAAGGAAAAGGACGCCCAGCCTATCAACGGGGCCAGCAAGTACGAGAGCTATTTCATACTTGGCTTCGGCGCCAGCGGCAAGGACCTTCAGGAGAAGTGGACGATCAAGTATCTCGGCAAAGAAACTCTCGGCGGAATCGCGACCGACAAGCTTGAGCTCGTCGCCAAGGATCCCGATGTCCGGAAGAACATTCCCAAAGTAACGATCTGGCTCGACACCTCGCGCGCAGTCAGCCTGAAGCAGGTCTTCGACCAGGGCGACGGGCAATCCCGGATCTGCACTTACACCAACATCAAGGTGAATCAAACCTTGCCGAAGACCGCCTTCAGCTTCGACAAGTAGGGTCGATCCACCAGCTGCGAAAGCACAACTCCGCCCAGCGCAAACAGCATCGGGAAACACTCCAGCGTGTAACGTGTCTCGGGCGCTTCCACAGTCCACAGCAAAGCGCAGCGCAGCAGCAGATACGCGAGCAGTGCACCCCAAAAACGCGGCCGCATGCAGAGCCCGGCGATCGCCAGCAGCAGGTAAAGCGCATTCAACCCCGCGCAGGCCCAGCTGAACTCGGTCTCCGCGTGATGATGTGCGTAGACCCACCAGTCAAGGTCGATATTCAGGTTTTCGACGCGCGGGCGCAGCCACATGTCGGCCACGCGGCCCAGCGGCAGCCACACATAGTAGCGCAGCGGGTGGGCAGCGATGCGCTCTTCGGCTAGTCGGGCGAAGCGCGCATCCATATCCGGCGAAATATCCAGCCCGTTGTCCTTATCGTTGTAGTCGGCGGCCAGCGCGGCGGTCTCGGCGTACTGCGCCGGCGTATCGAAGGCGCGGCTGGGCAGCTTGGTCAGATCGAGCGGTTCCCCCGGCACTGGCCAATACACATCGTAGGTGCAGACGAAGTCCAGGCACCAGGTCTTGACCCAGCGCTGCCAGCCGGGATAAGTCTCCTCGCCGGGATCGGTGGCATAACGTGGCGCCAGCGGCTCAACGACGTGAAAGACTCTCCAGTTGCGCGCCGTCCACATCGCGAAGGGCGCCATCGCCAGCAACCCGCAAACCACGGCCATACGGACGGGTTTCCGCAGCGCGATTTCGCTCTTCTCCTTCTTGCGCGCCAGGCCAATCAACAACGCCGGCGCAAACGCCACCGCGGCCAATGCGCCATCGGGCCGCAACAGTGCGGCGACGGTAACCGCGAATGTAAACCAAAGCGCGTTCACCCAGCGCGGATCTTCGTGAAAGCGCGCCATCGCCCACATCGCCAGCGCCAGCATGAAGATCGTGGGCGTTTCAGCAAGCAGAGCCACGCTGTAAGAGGCAGTGAACGGACAGAGCGCGGCCAGCCAGAGAGTGGCGATCGCAGCTCCGCGGCTCGCCGGCGGGGGCACAACGCGCCGCACAAACCCGACCACCAGCAGGCAGCTCAGCAAATCGAGCGCAATCTGCACGCACGCCGCGGCGAAATAGTTTTCCATCCCGAAAACTTTGAAGCAAACCGCGAGAAACAGTGGGTAGCAGGGCAGCCGGATCAGCGTCGAATGGATCGCGCCGCCGGGTTGTGACAGGGCATATTGGCCGTGCCGCAGGAGATTCTTGGCCAGGTCCCCGTAAACCAGCATGTCGCCGTTGACTTCGAAGAGTTTCCCCAGCAACCACAGGCGCAGCGCCAGGCCCGCGCCCAGGGCAAGCGCCACAGGCAGGGCCCGGCGCAGATACCTGGCCGCCCAGCGCGTCGATTGACTCTCTCGGGCAGCTTCCATACGATTCGTACTGTATAGCCTACGGCATTTCCGGGGTTGCGCGCCTTGCCAATGTTGGGTCGGGGCGGTTGCCTGAGGGGTGTTGTGGCCTTTTTGCGCGATTTTCGCGCCGGAGTCAGCAAAAAACCCGCACATGCCCGACCGTCAGATTTTTTTCGACCCGCAACGCAAGCGCTGGAAGCGTCTGCGTCGCATTCTGGATATAACGGCCGTGCTGTCCACCCTGGTTCTGGCGGGCTTTATCTTCAATGTATTGCGCGGCCAGCACCTGCCGGAGCTCTTGCTGCCGCTCCCCCGCCACAATTACAAGGCATTGCCTGACACCTCTGTTCTCCGCTCCAGCAAGAACCAGCGCCCCGCGCGCCGCAGAACCCAACGCAAGCCTTCTGAAATTCCCTTGAATACAGGTGAAGGTTTGCGCGCCGCCTATTACGTGCAGGATGACGCGGCCAGCTACTCCTCGCTCACGGAACACGTGCAACAGATCGACATGCTGTTCCCGCAATGGTTGCATGTCGACTCGCCCCAGGGCACGCTCATGATGATGAGCGGCGATAATCTGCGCGAGGTTCCGGTGATTCAAGGCGCCACGGTGCACGATCCCGATGACCTGAACAAGGTGAAGCAAGTCATTCAGAAGGCCCACACCGACACGGAAATCTTCCCTGCCCTCAACAACTTCAATCCTCACACCCAGGATTGGGACATCGGCGTTGGCAACGTGCTTGAGGATCCGGCAAAGAGCGACTCGTTTCTCCAGCAGATCCTGCGCTTTTTTGCGGCGTATCCCGTCTATCGCGGCCTCTCTCTCGATATTGAAAGCATTCCCGACGACGACGATGCGGCTTACTTGAGCTTCATCCGGGCGCTCTACAGCCAAATGCACGCGCGCAATCTGCGGCTCTACGTCAATGCGGCCGTGGCCACCAGCGACAGCGACTTCAAGGCCATCGCCGCCAACTCCGACGGCATCATCCTCATGAACTACGACGAGCACGAAGTGCAGAGCGAACCCGGCCCCATCGCCGCTCAGCAATGGTTCCTTGGCAACCTCCGCCGCGTCCTCAAGCTCGTACCCAAGGAAAAGGTCATCTGCGCCGTCGGAAACTACGGCTACGACTGGACAATGACCATCCCCAATCCCAAAGATCGCAGCCATCCCAAACCTTCGGTTGTTGACACCGAAGTCCTGTCCGTCTCCGACGCGTGGGAGCGCGCCTCCGACGCGGATGCCGATCTCGATCTCGACTACGACACGCGCAATCCTCACTATGAATACATCGATGAGGACGCGGACCAGCGCCACGTCGTCTGGTTCCTCGACGCGGTGTCGCTGCTCGACGAAATGCGCGCCGCGCGCCAGCTCGGCCTGCAGACCTTTGCTCTCTGGCGTCTCGGCGAAGAAGACGGTTCGCTCTGGAATATCTGGGACCGGCCCAGCAATCCTGACTCGCTCGAAGCGCTGGCCAAGGACGAGGTGCCGCCCGGCCACGACGTGGACACCGAGGGCGAAGGCGACATCCTCCGCATCACCGGCCTGCCCCAGAAGGGCACGCGCAACATTGAAGTCGATACCGACGAGCCCGACCCGCGCAAAAAGCTCATTGACGACGAGCACATGGTCGTCTACCCGCACTCCTACACCGTCGAGCAGTACGGCTACCATCCCAATGAACTCGCGCTCTCCTTCGACGACGGCCCCGATCCCAAGTGGACGCCGAAGATTCTCGACGTGCTCAAACAGCATCACGCCACCGGGACGTTCATGCTCATCGGCGCCGAAGCCTCCGACAACATCAGCCTCATGCAGCGCATCGTGCGCGAGGGCAACGAAATCGGCAATCACACCTGGACGCATCCCGACATCAGCGATATCTCGGCGCGCCAGCTCGACCTCGAAGTGAAACTGACCGAGCGCCTCTTCGAGGCCAAGCTGGGCATCCAGCCGCTCTACTTCCGCCCACCCTACGACATCGACGAAGAACCCGACACCGACCTCGAGGCGGAGCCCGCCTGGCGCATCCAGCAGGAAGGCCTCACCATCATCGGCAGCAAAATCGACACCGACGACTGGAACGAGAACCCCAGAAAAAAGCCGCAGGAGATTATCGACTCGGTGCTCGCCCAGTTGCAGACCATGAAGACCAAGCCGCAATTCCGCGGCTCCATCATCCTGATGCACGACGGCGGCGGCGACCGTAAGGCAACCGTAGACGCGCTCGGCCCGCTCATTGATTCGTTACGCGCCCACGGCTATACCATCGTTCCCGTCTCTGCGCTCATGGGCAAGACCACCGCACAGGTCATGCCGCCAATCACCTTCTGGCAGCGCGTGCGCACCATTCCCGACTCCATCGCCTTCTCCGCGGTCGACCTCATCGGCAACTTCATCGTCATGGTGTTCTTCGTGGGCGACGTGCTCATGAGCTCTCGCCTCATCATCGTGGGCATTTTTGCCGTCATCGACCGTTTTCTCCGTCCGCGCCGCCAGGCCTCGCCCGGCTTTTGCCCTCGCGTCGCGGTGCTCATTCCCGCCTTCAACGAAGAATCCGTCATCGTGCGCACCATCCGCTCCGTGCTTAACTCCGACTACAAGAACCTCCGCGTCATCGTCATCGACGACGGCTCTTACGATCACACCGCTGAGGTGGCAGCCGCCGCTTACGCGCAGGAGATCGCCGCCGGTCACGTGCAGGTGCTCACCAAGCGCAATCAGGGCAAGGCTGCTGCGCTCAACTACGCCCTCGATCGCATCGACGAAGAGATCTTCGTCGGCATCGACGCCGATACCGTCATCGCCGCCGACGCCATCTCCAGGCTCATTCCCCACTTCGATGATCCCACCATTGGCGCTATCGCAGGCAACGCCAAGGTCGGCAACCGCGTCAATCTCTGGACGCGCTGGCAGGCTCTCGAGTACATCACCAGCCAGAACTTCGAGCGCCGCGCCCTCGATCTCTTCCACGTCATCACCGTGGTTCCCGGCGCGATCGGCGCTTGGCGAACAGCACCGGTGAAAGCCGCGGGCGGATATCCGCTTAACACCGTGGCGGAAGACGCCGACCTCACCATGGGCCTGCTCGAGCAGGGGTGGAAGGTCGACTACGAAGATCGCGCGCTGGCCTTCACTGAAGCGCCGATTGACGCGCGCGGACTCATGCGCCAGCGCTTCCGCTGGTCCTTCGGCACGCTGCAGGCGGTCTGGAAGCATCGCGCCGCCTTCGTGCGCAACAAGGCCATGGGACTCTTCGCGCTGCCCAACATCCTCATCTTCCAGATGCTCCTGCCTCTGGTTTCGCCGTGCATCGACATCCTGTTCGTAGCCGGAATCGTCAACTACTTCGTCGATCGCCACTACCACCCTGAAGCTGCCTCGGCCGCGAGCTTTGAGAAGCTCGTGCTCTACTTCGCGGGCTTTCTGCTCATCGACTTCATCACCTCGTCAGCGGCCTTCAGCCTGGAACGTCGACATCCAGCCAACAAAGGCGATGGTTGGCTGCTCTTCCACATCTGGCTGCAGCGCTTCGCTTACAGGCAAGTCTTCTCCATCGTGCTCTTCAAGACCCTCAAGCGCGCCATCGACGGAAAGCCGTTCAACTGGGACAAGATCGCCCGCACCGCGAAGATGAGCAAGCGCACTGAAGCTCTGACCGAAGCAGCTCCGTAGCGAGCAGCGACCATTGAGCAGTGATCAGTGTTCAGTGGTCAGTGATCAGTGATCAGCGGACGGATCACAGCTTCCAGCGGTCAGTTCTTAGTTCATAGTTCGTAGTTCACAGTTCCCAGCAAGACCTCTTCCCGAAAAACAGATGCGATTTTGCGTCGCGGTTCGAGAGAGACACAGAAGCTGTGAGGCTGTGGGATTCTTTCGTGTAAGTGATTGATTTGATTGAGAAATGTGGGCTTCACAGTTTCACAACACGGTTTCTAGAAACGGGGAGCAAGGGAGCGAGGGAGCGAGGGAACAAGAAAACAGGGAGCAAGGGAGCGAGGGGGCAAGGGAGCGAGGGAGCGAAGGAGCGAGAAGGCCGGCATCCAGGTCCTGACGTCTCGCTTGTACCCGGGGGTGAGGTGGTTGGTAGGGGGGAGGGGGGTGGGGGCGTTATCGAGTGGTAACTAGCCAACGGGGAGGATGAAAAGCAGGGACTAAGCCACTCCAGCGAGCACAAATTGCCCGCCCCCCCGCTTCGGGACCCCGGCAGGGACTCGGGACCCGGGACTAGAAACTCTCGGCCTTGAGGGCAGCTCATAGAACGATTGTGCGCCGGGAGGGCATAATACTATGCAAACCGGCGGACGGATTTTGCGGAGTGTTTTGAGGGGTTTGCGGGGAAAGTGGGCTTGGCGGGCTTGCGTGGCGGCGTCCGGGTCGCGCGGCGCGAGCTTAGCGTGCACCCTCGCTGATTGATTTCGGCCCCTCTTTGGCGCCCGCGTCGGAGGCGTCGGAAACCGCCTCTTCAATCGTGTATTCTTTTTCGCCAGCAGGCCCCCGGCTTGCGGCGGACTCGCGCCCCGCAGATTGCTGGCGGGGGGCCCTGCGCGCCCTGCGGGTTGGGGTTTACAAACCTTCGTGGGCTTGGGGGCTCTTTTCCTGGGTCGCTTGGCCACGCGAGAATCCTACACCAGGCTCCTGCGCCGCGAGGCCTCAATTCTAGCCCGTTGAAGCGGAATTGAACCCAATTGGCTAATCGAATTGGGGCTGGTGGCCCGGCTCTTTGGGGAGCAGGCTCACCGCAAAATGGGTGCCCTGTGGTCCCGACTTTGGAGCCCTGGAAGGCGCTACCCTCACTCCGCCGCAAGCCCGCAACGCGGGCTACATTTCGCCTGATTCTGCAGGACTTAGTAGACGCCCCACCCTCCGCCAAGGTTTCAAAAAGCAGATCGCTCGACTCCCCCCTCGACTTCGCGCAAGATGACACGATGGTGGTCAGTCATCGGTGGTCAGCGGTCGGTGGTCAGTGGCCGGAGATCGGAGAACAGAGATGAGGGACCAGGGGTCCAGATGACAGCGAACAGCGGTCAGAGGCCTGGCTGATCGCCGATGGCTGATGGCTGATTTTACGGTCCCAGGTACAGGCTGACGCCGGGCGGGGCGAAGCTGAGCTGGCCGGTTTTGGGGTCCCAGGAGAGATTGAGCGCGTCGGATTTGCGGCCGTTGATGAACACGGCCACCAGCAGGTTGTTGCCGTAGCGCGCGGCCAGCGCAATCTTGTGGCTCTTGATGGCGCCGTACTCGTTGTCGGGGCTAGTGGGGCTCCAATCGCCCTGAAAGCGCGCGAAGGGATAGGCGCTGAACTGGGCCGGATGCTGCTGCCAGTTCTTGTCGTTGACCCAGATGCCGTAGGCCCCGGAGAGATCGTTGGCTTCGACGGTGGTGAGAAACTTGTTCACGGCGTGACGCCCGAACAGATAGCGGTCCCAGTTCCAGGGCCAGTCCACAGGGCGGCTGGCCACCAGCCACCAGCCGATAAAAAGCACCACGACGGCGACGGCGCCGCACTGCACGATGCGGAGATTGCGCCGGGCGCGCGCGGGGTCGTATTGGGGAGCGTCGAGCAGGGTCATGGGAGTGGTCCCTCGGCAATAAGAATACAGGTTTCAGGTGTCAGGTTTCAGGTGTCAGGTTTCGGGGTCAGGTTGCGGGGGTCAGGTTTCAGGTGTCAGGTTTCAGGAGCCAGTTGTCAGTGGTCAGGGGTTAGTTCGTAGTTCACAGTTCGCAGTGAGCCCGGAGCGATCCTGGATGGCCTGCTGGGTTAGACACCGGTTATGAAGCCGTTGTTCCCGTAGTCTCGAAGTCCCGTAGTCCCAGCGTTTCGTAATTCCTGTTCGGTGATCCCTGATCCCTGATCTCTGATACCTGACACCTGACACCTGGAACCTGACACCTGCTCTCACTCCCTGCTGTAGGTTGTCTTGTTCTTTTCCGCCTGGCGTTCGAGGGCGAGCTCGATGAGGCGCGTGATGAGGCTCGTGTAGCTGAGGCCCGAAGCCTCCCAGAGCTTGGGGTACATGCTGATGCGCGTGAAGCCGGGCATGGTGTTCACTTCGTTCACAAAGATGCGGCGTTTGCCGGCGGGCTCCATCAGGAAGTCCACGCGGGCGAGGCCTGCGAGGTCGCAGGCGCGGAAGGCGGCGACCGCCATCTCGCGGATTCTTCTGGATTCCGCCCGGTTGATGCGAGCCGGGATCGCGGGCACGGAGCCTTCGGAAAGATACTTGGCTTCGTAGTCGTAGAACTCCTTGCCGGGAACGATTTCGCCCACCACACTGGCCTGGGGATCGTCGTTGCCGAGCACGGCGACTTCAAACTCGCGGGCGCGCGATTTTTTGCCGCCCACGCCCTGCTCCACGACGAGCTTGCGGTCGTATCTGGCGGCGAGCGCGAGCGCCGGACCGAGCTCCTTGCGATCATGCGCTTTGGTGATGCCGACCGACGAGCCGAGATTCGCCGGTTTGACAAAGACCGGATAGCGGAGCGCGCGCTCGACTGCGGCAATCGCCTTGCGCGGGTTTCGCTCCCAGTCGGCGCGGAGGAGCGTGACGTGTTTGACGATGGGCAGGCGGGCCTCGACGAAGAGGCGCTTCATCACGTCCTTGTCCATGCCGGCCGCCGAGCCCAGGACGCCAGAGCCGACGTAGGCGATGCCGGCGAGCTCGAAGAGCCCCTGAATGGTGCCGTCCTCGCCGAAGGTGCCGTGGAGGACAGGGAAGACGACGTCAACGCTCTGGCCTTGGGGACCGGGTACCGGCGCGAACAGAGTGGGAATGCCTTCGTGGAGGAGCTTCGCGCCCGGGGTGGCTTCGGGGTCGCCGGCACGCAGCCGCTGCGACTCCGCGCCGATGCCGCCGAGGAGCAGGTGGTTTGCGTCTGCCGCGGCCAGCCAGCGGCCTTCCCGGGTGATGCCGATGGGGATTACGTCGAACCTGTCGCGGTCAATGGCCCGCAGAACCGATGCGGCCGACAGCAGAGAGACCTCATGCTCGCCGCTGCGCCCGCCAAAAAGTACGCCCACTCGAAGTTTTTTTGCCATTTTTCGTTCGATCGCCGCGTTCCAGAGCCAGGCGGCTCCATCCCAGTGTAGAACTACAGGCGGACGCACTTTTCCATGGGCTCAAAAGGTCTTGATTTCCACATTCGTTCGGACGCTTCCGCCGCGCTCCTGGACGGTGCTCCCATTGCGACGGAAGTTGTTGCGATTAAAGGCGATAGCCTGGGGTTTGGATGCCCCGAAAGACCCCGTGGCAACCCACCAAAAGTGCTATTTCAAAAGTCTCTGGCGTGACTAACATAAATGAAAGGCAATCTCCCCCGCGTTGTTCCTACTCGCGCATGACTCCGCCTGACCAGCACGGAAGCTTCTAAGGGGTGCGGAGATAGGTGAGATTTTCCCGCAGGGGCGGCCATCTCATAGCAAGGAGGGCGGAGTTCAAGTTGACGAAGCGAATTGTTTTCGCGGCTGCCATCGTTCTCGCCACCTCCGTGGCTGCGGGGGCGGCTGCGCCGGCGCCGTTGACCACGCTGCATGCCGCGGCCACGCTCTCGAACGCTGAAGGCAGAAATGGCCTGCCGGTGAGCTTCGAGGCGACCGTCACCTATTTCCGCTCGTCGGACAAAGACCTCTTTGTGCAGGAGGGCGGCGATGCGATTTATGTCCACGCCAACACGAGCCTCAAGCTCACTCCCGGCGATCGCATCCGGGTAACGGGAACGATGCACGATAGCTTCCGGCCCTACGTCGAAAGCAACGACATCCTCCGCCTGGGCCACGGCGCATTGCCCAAACCGGAGCATCCCAGCTTCGCACAGATGATCCGAAGCGACACCGACTGCAAGTTCGTCACCGTCCAGGCTTTCGTTCTTTCTGCCGATCTCGTACCCGACCGCCGCTCTCCCACGCCGACGACTTTCCTGCGCATGACCGTCGATGGAGCGCCGGCAGACGCAAGCGTTGACAGCGAAGATGAAAACGCCCTTAAAGATTTGCTCGGCTCCGAGGTCGAGATCACCGGTGCAGTCTCCGGCGAATTCGACAACAAAATGCAGCAGACCGGCATCCTGTTCCACATTCAGTCGCTGGACGGGGTGAAGATTCTGAAACATGCCAACTCCGATCCCTGGTCGCTGCCGGTTACGCCGATGGACCGCATCATCTCCGGCTACCAGACAGCCAATAGCTCAGAGCGGCTGCGCGTCCAGGGAACCATTACCTACTATGAGCCCGGCACGGCGCTGGTGCTCCAGGATGGCTCAAAGAGCCTTTGGATTGCGACCGAATCCTACAGCCCGCTGCGGATTGGCAATCTGGCTGGCGCGATCGGGTTTCCGGACGTACAAAATGGTTTCCTGACGCTGACCCGCAGCGAGGTCCGGGACAGCTCCATCCAGGCGCCGGTCGCCCCTACGCTGTTCACATGGCGCGAACTGGCTCTCGGCGGCAACGAGGGCCACGGCCATGTATTCGACCTGGTTTCCGTTGAAGGCCAGGTCGTGACCGAGGTCCGGCAGGCCACGGAGGATGAGTATGTGATCGATTCCGACGGCCATTTGTTCTCCGCCATCCTTCGCCATCCTGTAAGGTTGCAGCCGGCCACGCTTGCCCCGATGCGCGGGATTCCTCCGGACACGCGCATCCGTGTCACCGGCATCTGTATGCTCACTGACGCCAATCCCTTCAACGGCGAAGTGCCCTTCAATATCCTGATGCGCGGTCCTGACGACATCCAGGTCGTCGCCCAGCCGCCATGGCTGAATTTGCACCATCTCCGGCTGATTGTCGGCCTTCTGATTGCAATGGTGTTCGTAATGGGCATGCGTGAGTGGCTCCTTGGGTACAAGAACCGGCGCAACATCGTTTCCCTGGCGTACCTGGAGCAGCGCCGCGCCCGAATTCTGGAGGACATCAACCACTCCCGGCCGCTGGCCGGAATTCTGGAGAGAATCACCGAACTGGTTTCAGTGCGGCTGAATGGGGCCGCCTGCTGGTGCCATGTTGCCGAAGGGGCAACGCTGGGCAACCGGCCGTCGCGTCTCTCGACTAAGTCGTTGCGCACCGTGGAATTCCCTATCCCCTCTCGCTCCGGACAGACGCTCGGCTCGTTGCTTGCCGCATTCGACGCGCGCACCCGGCCTCGCCCCGCGGAGCAGGAGGCCCTGGCCATGGCGGCGGCGCTGGCCACGTTGGCTATCGAAACGTCGCGGCTCTACACCGATCTGGTGTACCGCTCGGAATTCGATCTGCTGACCGACGTGCAAAATCGCTTCGTCATGGAGAAGAAGCTGGTGGCGATGATTCAAGCCGCACGCCAATCAGCCGGCGTCTTCGGCTTGATCTATATCGACCTCGATCAGTTCAAGCGCGTGAACGACGTACACGGGCACATGGTGGGCGATCTTTATCTGCAGGAAGCGGCGCAGCGCATGAAACGGCAGTTGCGTCCCGGCGACACGCTGGCGCGGTTGGGCGGCGACGAGTTCGCGGTGCTGGTCCCGGTGGCGCACAGTCGCGGAGAAGTCGAAGAAATTGCGGAGCGTCTGGAATTCAGTTTCCACGAACCCTTTGTGAGAGACGGATGCGTCATCCAAGGCTCAGCGAGCGTGGGCGTCGCTCTGTATCCGGAGGATGCAGAATCGGTGGAAACCCTGCTGAGTGCTGCCGACGCCTCAATGTACGTCGCCAAGCACACGCGGGTGGGCAAGAGCCGGACGAGGGAAGTTCTGGAAGAAGACGAGCTCGTGAATAAAGATCGCTCCTAAAAGGCTCCGCATTTCGTTTCGATCTGCGGCCATTACGGGCCGCCTCCAATGCAACCTGCTCATGATTTGCTCTTGCCTGCCGATAGGTATGGAGAAGCGGATGCCCCTGCATCTGCGTCGATTGAGTTGCGCCATGAAGAGACTGGTATTCCTCTTCGCCGTGCTATCTATGTGCGTGCCGCCGGTGTGGGCGGAGGCCGCCGCCCCGTTGACCACGCTGCGCGCAGTCGCGGCGCTGAGCAACGCACAAGCCAGCCAGCATATGCCGGCAACCTTTGAAGCCACGGTTACCTATTTCCGTTTTTACGATTATGTTCTCATTGTCCAGGATGGGGACGCGGCGATTTATGTACGCGCCACGACCAACCTCAATCTCACCCCCGGTGATCGCGTGCTGGTGCGCGGTACCGTGCGCGAAAGCTTCCGGCCCTACGTCGACAGCCGCGACATTACGCGGCTGAAGCACGGTGCATTGCCCGAGCCTGTACACGCCACCTACCAGGAAATGATTCGTGGGGAAACGGACTGCAAACTGGTGACGGCACGCGCGCATGTGCTGTCGGCAGACATCGTGCCCAATTCAACCATGCGAGTGCCCGGCATGTTACTGCAGATGCTGGTGGATGGCGGGCATGTCGATGCCAACGTCGACAGCAACGATCAGCAGGCCCTCAAGGCCCTTCTCGATGCCGACGTGCAGATTACCGGCGCCGTGTCGGGGAACTTCGACAATAAGATGCAGCAAACCGGCATCCTGTTTCACGTGCAGACCCTGGCCGACATCAAAGTCATCGGTCGCGGCGGCGCCGATCCGTGGTCACTGGCCGTGACGCCCATGGACCGGCTGATTACGGGCTACCATGTGCTCGATCTTGGGCAGCGCATGCGCGTTCATGGAACCATCACCTACTACCAGCCGGGATCGGCTTTGGTTTTGCAGGACGGCTTGAAAAGCGTGTGGGTCGCCACCAGATCGTATGCGCCGCTGCGCATCGGCGATACCGCGGATGCCATCGGGTTTCCGGATGTGCAGAATGGATTCCTGGCCCTGGCGCGGGGCGAGGTCCTCGACAGCTCCATTGTCGCGTCGATTATGCCGTCCGTCTTCACCTGGCAGGAATTGGCCTCGGGGGGCAACGATGCGCACAGCCGCGCCTTCGATCTGGTTTCGATCGAAGGGGAAGTTGTCGCCGAGGTGCGCCAGGCAACGCAGGATGAATATCTGCTGAAGAAAGACGGACACTTGTTCTCGGCCATCATTCGCCATCCCGGATCGCTGAGCACCATTCCACTTCTTCCCATGAGGCAGGTGCCCGTCGGCGCGAGCATTCGCGTCACCGGCATTTGCATGCTGGAGGACGCCAATCCGTTCAACGGCGATGTGCCCTTTAATATCCTGATGCGCTCGTATGACGATATCGCGGTGGTGCAAAGGCCTACCGCGCTGAATGTGCGCAATCTCGTCGCCCTTGTTGCCCTCCTTCTCATTGTGGTGTTCGCGGTTGGCGCCTGGAGCTTGTACCTGGAGCGGAAGATGCGCCACGAAACCTCAGCCCTGGCTTATCTGGAGCGGCGGCGCAGCCTGGTCCTCGAGGAACTCAATAGCTCGCGTCCATTGAAGGAGATCATCGAACAGATCACCGATCTGGTTTCCTATAAACTGCGAGGCGCGGCCTCCTGGTGCGAGATCATCGACGGCACGTATTTTGGTCAGCGCCCAGCGCCCATCTCCTCGCAGCGCGTCATTCAGCAAGAGATCCGCAGCCGTTCGGGAGCGCCCATGGGCACGCTCTTCGCCTCTATTCCGCGCTTCGTCAGGCCCAGCGCGGACGAGTCCGCGGCCCTGGCGCTGGGAACCGGACTCGCCAAGCTGGCCATCGAAACGTCGAATCTCTACCGCGATCTGGTTTATCGCTCGGAGTTCGACCTGCTCACCGACGTTCCCAACCGGTTCTCTCTCGAAAAACAGCTTGAGGCGCAGATTCAGGAAGCGCGCACGAGCGCAGGCAATTTGGGCTTCATCTTCATCGATCTGGACCGCTTCAAACAGATTAACGATCAGTACGGTCATCAGACCGGAGACGTATACCTGCAAGGGGTGGCTCAGCGCATGAAACGTCAACTGCGTCCCGGAGACTTGCTGGCGCGCCTGGGCGGCGACGAGTTTGCCGTGGTGGCGCCGGGTGTGCGCAACCGCACGGAGGTGGAAGAGATCGCCCTGCGGCTGGAGCGATGCTTCGATGAGCCTTTCGCCGCCGAGGGGCGCGAGATCTACGGGTCGGCCAGCGTGGGTATTGCGCTTTATCCGGGAGATGCAACCAACAGGGACGGCTTGTTGAGCACCGCCGACGCCGCCATGTACGCGGCCAAGGAGTCCCGGAAGAGGGCGGGCGGCCATGCGCCCGGCGGCACGGCTCCCGATCTCGCATCCACGCGGTGCGCATGAAAGAAGGCCCGGCTTTTGGCCGGGCCACATCCGATCACTGACAACTGATCGCTGACCACTGTTTCTATTCGGTGGCCATCTCTTCGGCTTCGCCCTCCTGCCGCATCAGCTCCAGCTCGCGTTCGGCGGCCTCGATCTCGGCCGTCACTTCCTGCTGCACGCGTGCCGCGGCTTCCTCGAGCTCCGGAGAGAGCTGGACGTTGCGGTAGTACTCCAGGCCCGTGCCGGCGGGAATCAAGCGCCCGACGATCACGTTCTCCTTCAAGCCGCGCAGGTTGTCGATGGCGCCGTTGATGCTGGCTTCGGTGAGCACGCGCGTCGTCTCCTGGAAGCTGGCCGCGGAGATGAAGCTGTCGGTGGAGAGCGACGCCTTGGTGATGCCCAGCAGCAGCGGACGCCCGATGGCCGGACGGCCGCCACCAGCCAGCACGCGCTCGTTCTCTTCGCTGAAGCGGAAGCGGTCAACCTGCTGCTCGAGCAGGAAGCTGGTATCGCCCACCTCGTCGATGCGCACCCAGCGCAGCATCTGGCGCACGATCACTTCGATATGCTTGTCCGAAATGGCCACGCCCTGCAGCCGGTAGACCTCCTGAATTTCGTTCACCAGGTAAGCCTGCAGTTCCTTTTCGCCCAGTACGGCGAGAATGTCGTGCGGGTTCAAGGGGCCGTCCATCAGAGGATCGCCGGCGCGCAGGCGTTCGCCTTCCTGCACGTTGACGTGAATGCCGCGCGGCACCGAGTATTCCTTCTCGTCGCCGTTGTCGGCTGTCACGTAGATCTTGCGCTGGCCCTTGCTGACTTCGCCGAAGCGGACGACACCGTCGATCTCCGAAATGATCGCGGTTTCGCGCGGCTTGCGGGCTTCGAACAGCTCGACCACGCGGGGCAGACCGCCGGTGATGTCCTTGGTCCGCGTCGACTCCTTGGGAATCTTGGCGAGCACGTCGCCCGGACCCACCTCGTCGCCGTCCTGCACCATAAGGTGCGCGCCGCGCGGCAGCAGATAGCGCTTGCTGCCCTTTGCGCCCTTGATGGCGATGGCCGGCTGTCGCTTCTCATCGGGCGAGTCGGCAACCACCCAGCGCGAAAGGCCGGTGACTTCGTCCACTTCCTCGTTGAGCGTGATGCCTTCCTGCAGGTCCTTGAACTGCACCGCACCGCCAATTTCGGTGAGAATGGCGTAGGTGTAAGGATCCCACTCGGCCAGCAGTTCGCCCAGCTTGACGGCGGAGCCTTCCTTGACGCGAAGGCGCGCGCCGTAGACCACCTGGTAGCGCTCCTTTTCGCGGCC